>NZ_BIMH01000001.1 GCF_004000985.1 Paenibacillus validus NBRC 15382
GCTGGAGAGGACGATCACCCGATCCGACATCCCCAGCAGCTCCTCCATATCGGACGAAATCATGATGATGCCGACTCCGCTTTCCGCCAGGCTGCACATCAGTTTATAAATTTCCTGTTTGGCCCCGACGTCGATCCCTCGTGTCGGCTCATCAAAGATCAGCACTTTGCAATCCCTGGCCAGCCACTTGGCGAGCACCACCTTTTGTTGGTTGCCGCCGCTCAAATGATTCACTTTCTGCTCTAAGGTAGGGGTTCGGATCGATAAGGTGTTCTTGAAGCTTTCCGCCTGCCCCAGCTCTTCTTTCGTCTTGACCACCCCAAACCGCGACAGAAACTTCAAGCTGGGCAGCGTAATATTCCGTTTCACCGTGCTTCTCAGGATGACCCCCTGCTGCTTCCGGTCCTCCGGGATCAGTCCCATTCCTAACCGGATCGCATCTTGCGGAGATCTCACGTTCACCTTCTGCCCCTCGAACACAATGTCGCCCGTGTGGGCGGGATCCGCCCCGAACAACGCCCTCGCCAGCTCCGTCCGTCCGGCGCCTACCAAGCCGGAAAACCCGAGAATTTCACCCTTCTTCAACTGGAAGGAAATATGCTCAAAGCCGTTGCCGCTTAAACGATTGACCTCGAGCAGCGTTTGCTGCGGCTTTATGCTGCGGGACGGATACGTTTCCTTCAGCTCCCGGCCGACCATCAGACTGACCAGCTCCTGGCGGTTCGTCGCTTGGGTTGCTTGGGTCGAAACGTACCGGCCATCCCTCATGACCGTTATGCGGTCGGAGATTTCGAACAACTCTTCCATCCGGTGCGAAATATAAATGATGGTGACGCCCTTCTCTTTGAGCACGCGCACGATCTTGAACATCGCTTCCACTTCGTTGATGGTCAACGGGGCGGAAGGTTCGTCCATGACCAGGATTTTGACGTCTTTGGAAATCGCTTTGGCAATTTCAACAATCTGCTGCTGGGCCGGGGACATGTCCCGTACAAGACGGCGCGGGTCCAATTGGATCTGGAGGCTGTCGAGCAGCTCCTTCGTCTTGTTGACCATCGCTTTCTTGTCAACCAGCCAGCCGTTGCCGATGAAATCGCCCAAAAATATATTTTCCGCAGCCGACAGCGTCGGGATCAGATTGAATTCCTGGTAGATCACCTGGATCCCCAGCTGCTTCGCCAGACGGGGCGTCATCTCTTTGTAGCACTCCCCGCCGATTTGAATTTCCCCTTCGTCAGGAGCGTGGGCTCCGGCAAGCACCTTAATTAAGGTAGACTTGCCCGCCCCATTCTCTCCCAGAAGCGCATGTACCTCTCCCCGCACAAAGTCAACCGAGACATCGTTCAGCGCCAGGACGCCAGGAAAACTTTTGGATATCTTCCTCAGCGAGAACACGATTTCGTTATCCTGCATGGCTCTCCTCTTTCATTGGGTTTTTACGGCCGGCTTACTTGGGCATAAACGCGTCCGCATGGCTTGCATTCACGATCGTCAGCTTCCCTGCATCAGCCAATGGATTGCGCTTCAGGTTTTATCCCTCGGCATGAAGCGCTTGGCTTCTAATCGTCGGTCGATTACGGCGCATCGCCGATTCCTTGTTCGCGGATGCTCGCGATCATCGCCGAACGAAGCAGCCACTGTCTGGCGCGGACCGGATCGTTAGCGAGCTCGGCCATCTCCCGCTGCAGCTTTATACGATGTTCCGGATCCGTTTCTTTCACAACTTGGGTATTTTTCTCGCTGATGCTTTTGACATATTCGACCGCCACACGCCGGCGCGCGTCACTGTACTTGTCCAACTCGGCTTTCCGATCGGCACCGTTAACGATTCGGATAAGCCTGATACTCAAGTCTACCGCATCGTGGATGCCGCTGTTCAATCCCAATCCGCCCATCGGGCTGTTCAGATGAGCCGCATCCCCGAGCAGAATCGCTCTTCCTTCATAAAAATTCTCCGCGACGCGTTGATGGATGCGATACAGCGTATTTTCAACGACTGGGAAGTGATCCGTTGTATGTAAGGCTTCCCGCATCGTTCGCTGGATGTTATCCATATTGAGCGCGACCTCATCCGGTATTTCGGGAGGCACGGGATACAGGAAGCGCCATGCTTCCGGTACGCGAAGCATGAACAAGAATTGTTCCGGATCGGAAATGTAATTGACATACGCCAAGCCCGGAATGTACTGATCGAGTGCGTTAGGCGTGCCTACCAGCAGCCAGCGTTCTTCAAACGTATATCCGTCGAATGCGAAGCCAAGCGTTTTGCGGACCACGCTTCTTGCTCCATCCGCACCAAGGAGATACGGCGTTTGAAGCTGTTCCATTCCGTTTGGCGTCTTGACCGAAACAGTGACACCGTCATTTTGGGTAAAGCCTGTAATCTCGGCCTCGAACCTCAATTCGGCATTCGCGCGCTTCTTCAGTTTCTCGAACAAAAACTGTACGTATGTCGCCTGCGAGCATTGCAGACGGAACGGATATTTCGTATCATTCTTGAGCAGATTGAAATCAAATTCCGCATACAAGCCGTTTTTCCGATCCCGGTATTGCACTTTCTCACTTAGCAATCCACGGCTCATTAATTCTTCAACGATTCCGTACGGTTCCAGCAGCTCAAGCGTTCCTGCATGGAATGTAGAAGCCCGCCATTCCCGGCTTGGCGCATTGCTTTTCTCTACGACGATGACCGGCAGGCCCGCTTGAGTTAAAATGGTGGCGGCCGTTAATCCGACTGGCCCTGCGCCGACAATCACAATTGGATGTTGCGACACGTGGAATCGCTCCCTTCTAGTTCTTTATCATTCCATTTTATCTATTAAAGAATCGGTTCAAAAACCTCTTGTATTTGTTGGTGCCCGTCATGCTCCTGGAGTTCTTCGGCTCTTTCGAACTGAAATGCTTCCATAATCGGCAGATCGTTGGTGGAGAACAGGAGCGCTTCTTCTTCATCCGAAGTATTCACATGCTCGTGCCATGTCCAGGAAGGGATAACGAAGAAGTCTCCTTCCGACCAGTCGAACCTCACACCGTTCATCACGGTGTAGCCTTTTCCTTTGAACGCATGGTACACGCAGCTGTGTACATGACGGTGGGCTTTCCCGCGAAACTTCAGAGGAAGCTTCTGCATGCGGGCGCCGATGCGGTCGTTGGCGTCTTTGCCCGTCGACGGGTTGATATATTCCACCGCATAGCCTTCGATCGGGTCCGGATCGAACCGGCTTAATCCTTCCAATCCCCGACTGGTTTGCTCCCACTTGTAACGGCCTAACGGCGCGATTTGCGGAGTACGGTCGGACACCGGGCGGACCATGCCCCCCTCATAGCGCTGCGCGCTATAATCGTCCGGGACTTGCAACGGCTGCTGCTTGTCGGGATGAAATTCCGTGAAGCACACATTCATGTACATGGTGAAGGGCGTATCCAGGCAATCCATCCAGAGCACCGTTTCATCGCCTTGGTTCGCATGATCGTGCCAGGCCCATGTCGGCGTGATCAGATAGTCGCCTGGTTCAAACGGGATTTTCTCCCCATCCACTCTTCCTTCGGCCCCGCGTCCTTTCATAATAAACCGCAAGGCCGTCGTCGTGTGCCGATGTGCTGGCGCAATCTCCCCGGGCTTCACGGCCTGAACCGCCGCATACAGCGTTTGGGTAGCTCCTCCCCAACCCAAAGGCTGCAAATCCTTCATACCTGGATTGATCAGGAAAACCGCCCTGCGTTCCACCGCGCCTCCGACCTCCATCAATCTCGCCGCTTCTTCCAGATGCCTTTCGATATGCGCTTTCTTCCACAAATAAGGAATCGGCTTCGCTTTCGGCTCAATCGTATTTAAGGCATGGATCGACGACCACAGCGGCCCCAGGTTTTCGCTCTGCAATTTCGCATCAAATGCTTTAAGCTCATCTGATTCTTTCATCCCGTCACCTCCATTACTTGTAATCGACAGAAACCGAAAATTCGCCGATCCGGTCGATTTGAATCCGGACCTTGTTGCCTTTCTCGATAGGACCGACCCCTTCGGGCGTTCCCGTTGTAAGAATGTCCCCCGGCTCCAGTGTCATCGCTGCCGATGCCGCTTCAAAAAACTTGTAGCAATCGTATATCAAGTCCTTGGTATTCGCCGACTGCCGGAGCTCCTCATCCACCCATAAGCGAAATCCGAGCTCATTAGGATTCCCGATTTCATCCGACGTTACAATCCAGGGCCCGATCGGCGTAAATGTATCAAAGGATTTGCGCCATGGGCGGTCTTCCTTGCCTCTGACCGTGATGTCCATCAGGGCGAAATAGCCGAATATGTACTTATAGGCTTCCGACGCGGGCACATCCTTCGCTCTCTTGCCGACGACGAACGCCAGCTCCGCTTCGTGGTCCGTCCTGCGGTCTTTAAACGGCAATTTGACGGTATCCTCGGGACCGATGATTGAAGAAGGCGCTTTCAAAAAGAAGCCTAGTTTTTCAATCGTGTACTCCGCGTTATTGAATTGCTCGTTCATTTCATCCTGGTGAAGATAATAATTCACCGGCGCCGCCACGATTTTCGTTGGATTCGGAACGGGAGGGCGTAATTTCACTTGGTGCAATGCGTACGAATCGGCGTATGCCAGCCCCCGATCAATGGCGGATTTGAAATATTCAAATCGCACAATCAAATTTACAAGGGATTCCTGCGGTTTATCCGCATCCCAGGGAACGATACCGCTAACATCCAGTACGCGATCATCCTTTACTACTCCAGGTATATAGTCATTGAATAGAACAATTTTCACTTCATAACATCCCCTCATTTTTTGAGTTGTATTACTCATTTTATTTCTATATGATATAAGTTAACATGGTTGCCTGTAGGTGTCAATAATCCCACAGGCTAAATCATGCAATATTATCCATGATCATCGGGGGTTTTTAACATGAGGGACATTAATATGAACTCCATCCAAACCATTGACCGGGCGATCGATGTGCTACAGGCGTTCAGTGCCGGAAACACTTCGCTTACGATCGAAGAAATTTCGGCAATTGCCCATCTGCCCAAAAATACGGTATATCGCATTTTATATACCCTTGCACGCAGAGGGTTAGTCCAATTTGACGCCACTTCGTTAACCTATCAACCTGGTTTGCGGCTTTTGGAATTTTCGATGCTTAAATCTTCCACCCTTGACGTACGGCAAGAGGCGGAGCCGTTCTTGGATGAGCTTCACCTTCGAACGAAGCAAACCATCCTGATGGCTTTACCGGAGAAGGAAGAAATTTTTTACGTTTATAAACGAGAAAATGAAAATTATGAAGGCTTAAGTGTAGGTACGCTCGTCGGGCTGCGTCGGCCTTATTTGTACGGCGTTCTGGGCCAGGCGGTGCTGGCTTTTTTCCCCGAGTCTCGAATTGACCATATTTTGTCCCTGCCTGCTAAAGCATACACCAAGCACACGGTTACAGATCCCGTTCTCTTACGTGAGCGATTGCAGCAAATCAGGCGGGACCGGGTATTTGCCAGCTCCCATGAAACCAATCTGGGAGTGACGGGCATAGCCGCACCCATATTTGATATACATGGTTATCCCATCGCCGCAATTGGCGTCGTTGGACCTGAAGTTCACCTTATAGAGCAATTGGCAAATATCAAGCAACTCGTCATTGAAGCTTCCAACAACATTTCTTCCAGAATGGGTTACCGTCTTGACGAGATCACGGATTAGCAGCAAACCCATTCCCTCTATATTCAACACCATTGTGTCTGATAAATAGTGCAAGCTGGAGATGACGCCCCTCCCGGGCGTACCGCAAGAAGCCCTGCATAGGTGCAGGGCTTCTTTAGCTTGAACAAACGCAGGTGCTGAGTCTCTGATTAGAACGGGAATTTGCGATATTGTTGTTGAATCGAAACCCATTTGGTAATCGTAAATTCGTCGATGATCCACGGATTGCCGAATCTGCCGCTTCCGCTCGACTTGTTGCCGCCGAAAGGAATCGTCGGGCTATCGTTAACCGTCTGGTCGTTGATATGCGTCATGCCGCTCTCGATTTGCATCGCAAACGCTTCGCCTTTGGCCAAATCAGAAGTGAAGATCGAAGAACTTAACCCGTACTCGGTTTCGCTTGCCATTCGAACCGCTTCTTCATCCGTATCGGCCTTGACAATCGTCGCGATCGGCGCAAACAGCTCGGTTTGTGCCAGCCGGCTCGTGTTATCCACACCCGTAAACACATAAGGCGTCAGCACATTGCCTTCCCTCTTGCCTTCAAGCGCAATAGTCACGCCTTCCTGCTTGGCCGATTCGATGACGTTGACCGCTTTCTGCAGCTGGCGTTCATTAACAAGCGGTCCGATTACGGTCTTCGGATCTCTTGGATCGCCGCAGGGAAGAGCCTTCGCCCGCTCGACAAACTTTTGCACAAACTCATCATGCTTGTCTTTATGCACGATGAAACGATTAATAATCATACATATTTGTCCTTGATGAATGAACTTTCCGAACACTGCGGCATCAACCGCACGATCGACATCGGCATCCGACAGTACGACAAACGGGCTGTTTCCGCCCAGCTCGAGAATGACGCGCTTTAAGTTTTTACCGGCAATTTCGCCGATATGTTTGCCGACCGCCGTAGAGCCGGTGAAGCTGATCAAACCGGCGTGCGGGTTCGTCAGCATCTCGTCGCCGATCTCCGTAATATCCGTCAGAATCACGTTGAAGACGCCTCTCGGCAGACCCGCATATTCGAACGCCTTGGCAATAATCGAACCGCCCGTTAAGCCGACTTGAATATCAGGCTTATGCACTACGCTGTTCCCCAGGGCGATAGCAGGCGCGATCGTTCTCATGGACAAATTCATCGGGAAATTGAATGGGGAGATCGATGCGACCACGCCCAGCGGAAGGCGGCGAACCCGGTTCACCTTGCCCGGAACAGCCGACGGAATATCCTGCACTTTATCAATGGCATCGGCGTAATTGACGGCCTCCTCCAACACTTCCAGCGCAAGATGCACTTCTACGTTGGCTTTTAAGATTGTTCCGCCCGTTTCACGGACAATGACGTTGACAATCGCATCATGGTTGGCGTGCAAATATTCCGCAGCTTTATGAATGACCGCCTTGCGTTCCTCAACGGATGATTGGGCCCATTCCCGCTGCGCCTTTCTTGCAATCTCAAACGTTTCCTGCAGTTGTTTAGCTGTCGCGAGCCGCACGGTCGTCACAACCGAATTGTCGTAAGGATTCGTAATATCGTAAGTCCTCTCGCTTAAACCTTCCCGCCATTCTCCGTTGATATAGCTTTTGTTAAGATCCTCATATCGCGTTACAGGAATCTTTTCCTCTGGAATCGCCATCGATATTACCCCTTTGCACGTTGGTTTTATGATAATAAATGTGTTTCCGCGTCTGACAGGCCTTATTCGCTTCAGCGCTGACCGGTCACAGGGTGCGGATAATGGAATGCCATCACATCCGTATCCGGCCAGAGAACAGGAGTCGGCACGATCAATTCATCCGGACCGACCGGGTTTTCCGGGAAAGTCGTCGAGAACATCGGGTATAATCCCGGTGGAGTATGCGCCCAGCCTTTATCGAAATCGGCGTGCCACAATCCGCGATAGTTCAATACTTTGATTTTCCATACGCCCTGTTCCTTTACATATTCATTCTCGTAGATTCCTCCTTCCCACCATTGTCTGGTTTCACCCTCTGCAAGCTCGTGACGTCCCGCTTGCATCAGGCAGCGGAATCTTCCTTTGGCCGTTTGCCGATCCGGGGAGACTTCCACGATGTCCTGCATCATGGGATGATCGAGAAGAAAACCGTATACAGGTCCGTTATTGCCGTTAGTGAAATTTTTCTGGAACCGTTCGACATAGAGCCGGCGCGCTCCCTCTTTACCTTTGAAAATGCCGCCCATGAAGTGAACCTCTCCGTCTTCTGCAAAGAGATCCACCACTTCGTTGTACAGACACTTATCGATATAATAGCCGTATTTATGATGCAAATGCCTGATCGCCTGCGTATCTTCCAGTAAACCAACTTGATTCGTTAATTGCTCGATCTTTTTCTCCAAAGTGGCAATGTGCTCATTTGAGTTTAATGCAAGTTCTCCCATAGTAGTAACTCCTCCATTTATATTCAATATTGGTGAATCTATGAATCAGACAGTTGCTTTCGCCGTATTGAGCTGGGAATCCGGCACCCAGTTCCCATGCAGGCCTTGACGGAGCCGCAGCGGCAAACGCACCGTGGCGATCGGGCCGTCATCGATATGCTGGGCGTCAAGAATAACCAAATCCGAACGCATCTCTTCATGCCGATTAACTAACGCGATAAGGTACCCTTCACCTTCGGGAGCATGATCCGATTTCGGAATAAAGGTAGATTCCTGGATCGTGGAAGTCGGCCCCGCAAAGAAGATTTTCTCCTTGCCGGTGGAAAAGTCGATATGACCCAAACAATTGATGAACATCCCCGAAATGCTGCCACCGCGCTTGGAATCATAAGGTTTCGATAAATCCGTCACACACATGAAGCCGTGGCGGTAAGACTCCATCGCATAGCGGTCATCGATGCGCGGGAAATCCCCGATCATATTACCCAGCTGCTTATGTTCGAACGTATTGTTGCCGGATTCGAAATCGATTGTCCAGCGGGTGACGCGGGAATCCGCCTTCTCCCGGTCGAATGCCGCGCCGTGGATATCCGGGAAGAACGGGAACATGTTGCCTTCGGCAACCGGCATGTCGATATGTATCTTGGAGCCTACGTTGAAGGCGTTCATGACGTGGGATGCGAATTGATTCGGTCCTTTAAACCAACGAATGTCACGGGCTTCGCCTCTGCGCGGGATGACTCCAAGATAGATGTCCTTCGTGCCGTCCCAACCGAAAGTCGGTTTTCCTTCTCTTGCCCGTTCCAGACTGCTTACGATCGGCACAACCGGGAAAATGACATAATCACGGGTCACACCGAAATCATGCTGCATGGCGGCATATGGCATTTTAAACCAGACCTCGTGAACAATTTCCCCCTTAGGGCTGATCACATAGTACGTGATATCATCCGTGTCGATGCCCTTGGAGGCATAACCGAACGCTATCATTTCCCCCGTCTGGGGATCCAGCTTCGGATGCGCCGTGAATGTCTCGCTCGTCATTTTACCTTCGTAATCGTAATAGCCCTGCGATTTGAGCGTGAACGGATCCATAACGATCGGCGGACTGTCTTCCTTAAGCGCAAGCAGTTTCCCGGCATGAAAAACAATGTTCGTATTAGCTGTTCCTCTAATCTGCCCCTGTACGCTCGGATCGTCGAAAAACGGGTTCCGGTAGGCGCCGAACAAAGCGCGCTGCGCCTTGCGTTCCAGTTTGAACTTATCGGTGCGAACATACCGGGACTTGTAGTCGACACGGCCGTTCTGAAACCGGAACATGCTTACCATGCCGTCTCCGTTGAAGTAAATGTCATGGCCGAGTAAAGGCGGGTATTGCGGGTCGGGCCCGACCCGGTAGAAAGCCCCGTTGATGTCGGCCGGAATGTCGCCATCCACTTCCACGTCGTAAATATCAACTTCCATCCGGCTTGGCGTATTGAAGCCTGTGTAAATGGGCAAGTCAGGAAACTTATTCATTTCCATTACCTTCTTTCATTTCTTATTAAAGCGGGTACAAATATGGAAATCAGCTGGTTTTATGATAATTAATCGCATGATACTCGATGAATTCATGAAGGCCGAGCTCAGAATTTTCTCTGCCGATTCCGCTTTGTTTAACACCGCCAAACGGCATTTGCTCATAGCCGAGATGGGATTGGCCGCTCCCGTTAATGAACGTCATACCGGCTTCAATCTCTCTCGCAATTTTCAGGCCGCGTTCAAAATCGGCAGTCCATACGGAGGAACCCAGACCGTACTCGGTCATATTGGCCCAACGGATTGCTTCTTCTTCCGAACGATAGGAGATTAACGGCATGATCGGACCGAATTGCTCGCATGTGACAATTTCTTGCGATGGCTCCACATCACGGACGATTGCCGGATGCAAGTAATAGCCGTTGTCCCAGTTATCAGGCTCCAGCTTCTCACCCAACTCCACAATCTTGGCGCTGCTTTGTTTGATTCTTTCAACAAGCGCTTTGACGAAGTCGTATTGAACTTTGTTGTTCAACGGTGCGAAAGTGGCGCTCGGATCCAAGCCATGCCCGATCTTATACTGATCGACCAGATCACACATTTTGGTATAGAAAGAATCATACATCTTCTCCGGAATATAGATTCTTTTAGTGGCGAAACATACTTGGCCCGAACGGCGGAATGCGCTGACCATAATTTTGGGAATGATGTCGTCCAGGTCCGCATCATCGAGTACGATTGCCGGATCGTTTCCGCCCAGTTCGAAGTGCACGCCTTTAAGAGATTCCGCTGCATCCTTCATGATGAACTTTGCGATCTTGCCGCCGCCTGTAAATGATATTTTACGTACAAGCGGATGCTTCGTTAAGGCAGAGCCGACGTCCCCGTCTCCGTGAATAACATTGAGGACGCCGGCAGGGAGCAGGGCTGCGATTTTTTTCATAATTATACTTACGCCCATCGGAGCATTCGGCGAAGGCTTCATGACGAGTGTGTTGCCGGTTACGATTGCCGGTGCGATTTTTTGGATCGTTAACACCATCGGCGCATTCCAAGGCACGATTCCCGCTATGACACCGATTGGTCTTTTCTCCACGCTCACCCAGCTGGTTTCGTCCTCCGCCTGTTTGGGATTGAAGAAAGATTCCGCGTTTTTGATCGTGGCATGAACCGCATGGATAGCCATATTCATTTCACCTAAGGATGTAGACAACAGAACCCCGTTCTCTCTCGATAACGTCTCGGCCAGAGATTGGCTTTCATCCTCCAGAAGCTTCGCGATTCGAGACAAAACATCCAGGCGTTCCTCAAGCGCAGACTTGTGCCATGACAAGAAGGCTTGATGTGCGGCGTTCACGGCTTGCTCTACGTGCTGCACGGTTCCGATCGCTACTTGTCCCACGACATCTGTAAGTCGGCCCGGATCCCGAACCTCGGAATAACGCTCGGTTGGTACATCTTCATGATTAATGTGCAAATCGATTTTCATGACACTCATCAATAAACACTTCCCCTTTCCCCACCCTTGAAATAGCCGACGCATGTAGGCGCTTTCAGGAAAATGTTCATCCTGATCCCGCCCTTGTCACCTCGACGTGCAGCTTTAGCCATGCATTGAAATCCAAGTAAAGTAAAAGTAGTTGCTGCAACTTTCGATCGCTTTAAAATAATGAGCTGATTGACTCATTTTAATCCCCAAAACTAAAGTAACATGTTTGGAAGTATGTGTCAATCACATTTGATTTCAGAAGTTGTTGTTGTTCCATCCTTTAAAATGGACACGTTTCCTGTAAAGCGACGTCTATGCCCCGTTGATTCGTCCTTGGTCGCAGCGTGAATACAACCTCGGTGACTCCCCCTAACGGCAGAGCGAATTTGATCGGTTATTCCTCTACATAAGATGCTATAGCCTGCTTCACGCGTGCATTAGACAAGCGCAAAAAATTGCACAAAATACGGATTTCGTGCAACTTCTGTTATAATCAAAGAAAAGGCGCAACTCCCGCTACCCTATACCATGGACAAGCAGGCGCAGACAGGTGGCAGATGACTTTGCAGAGTAAGAAATACGACATCATGGAGCAATACGAAACCGAGCTCGATGCATTCTCAATCATCATGAAAGATAAGGACTATTCGATCCTCACGCAGCGTGAGTATATGCTGGACATCAGAAGGTTCCTCGGGAGTGTTTACCCCAAGCCCGTCGAAGACATAACCAAGCTCGACGTCATGCGTTACCTAACCAGCATTCGTAAGGGCGGAACGGGCGGATCGGCGAGAAATCGGCAGCTTTCCTCCATTCGTACCTTTTTTAAATTCCTTAATCTTATGGAAATCATCAAGGGAAACCCCGCCCTGGAGGTGGAGAAGACGAAGGTTGAAAAAAATCGGATTCCGACCTATCTGGATGAGCAGGAGCTTGTCCATTTCTTCCAAGAGATAGACGGAAGATATGTGATTCGAAACGTGGCCATCTGCATGTTAATGGCGTACGCAGGGCTGCGCGTCATTGAAATACACCGTCTGAATTTGAAGGACTATCATAGAGACGAGGAGTACCTCAGAGTGAAAGGAAAAGGAGATAAATGGCGAGTGGTTCCTCTGCTCCCGGAAATCATCGATTCATTGGACCGGTACATGCCGATTCGCATTCCTCACCGGAGCGGAAAAGATATTCCTCTCTTTACTTCTCAATTTGGCAGGAGAATCGCGCGACGGACGGTTCAGCATGTAACCGAGCAGGCATTTGCCGCCTTTCAAGAATCCAAGCCGGAGAACGAGAAGAAACTATCCAGTCATAAGCTGCGCCATAGCTTTGCAACACTGCACATCCGGAGCGGGACTGATATACGTTCTGTCCAGGAATTGCTCGGCCATTCCAGTATAGAGAACACACAGATCTATACTCATGTCGACAATAAACAACTGCGGGCGGCGCAGGGAAATATCAAGGGCAAATTACCAGCGTTAAAATGAAAGCTGACATGATTGTGTCACGCCGTACTCCCCCCTTCTCCCCTTATGCTGGAAACGTCCCCGAACAAACATCATGTTCTTTGTCGGGCAGAGAAATAACCCGCAGCCGTGGCCAGGGCTGCGGGTTATCCAGTGATGAATGCATACAGAAGTCAAACTCAACGATATTGGGAATTACCAAAGCAAGATTATTCGTTTTGAAGAACAGTTTTGGCAATTTTCCCGTCCAAATTTTCATAATCGTAATACCGGATCGTTTCGTAAAGTTCCTTTCGTGTCTGCATATGCGCCAAAGATTGCACCTGCGTCCCGGTTTGGCTAATTTCCGCAAACACCCGCTCGTATGCTTTAGCGGCAACCCGAAGCGAGGTCACCGGATATATGACCATGTTAATGCCCCAGATTTCGAATTGCTCGGCGGTATAATAAGGGGTTTTCCCGAATTCAGTCATATTGGCCAGCAGGGGTACATCGATAGCTGCTCGGAACCGTTTGAAATCTTCTTCGTTTTCCAGCGCTTCCGGAAAAATTGCATCTGCCCCCGCAGCTATATAGTGCTTGGCTCTTTCGATCGCAGCCTCCATCCCCTCTACGCTCTTAGCGTCCGTACGGGCAATGACAACGAGGGAGGGCGCGATTTCCTTTATCGTCTTGATTTTCTGCATCATCTCCTCTGCAGAGACGAGCTTCTTTCCGTTCAGGTGTCCGCATTTCTTCGGCATTTCCTGATCTTCGATCTGAACGGCAGCCACCTTGGCCTCCAGCATTTCTTTCGCCGTTCGGGCAACGTTCAGCACACCTCCGAAGCCTGTGTCGATATCGACAAGCAGGGGAAGTCCCGAAGCCCTGATCAGCTCCCGAGCACGGTCCGCCACTTCATTGGAATAGATCAGTCCGAGATCCGGTAAACCTCGACTAGCCGTATAAGCGGCCCCTGACAAATAAATGGCTTTGAAATCGAACTGCTTCGCGATTCTGGCAGCCATAGCATCATGAGTTCCAGGAATTTTTACAATGGAACCGCTGCAGATCATTCGCATAAATTGTTCGGCTAATTGCTTCTGCCCAGGCTCATCCTCAATCAACCAAGCCATAGTAATTCCCCTTTCTTGTGCCCTCAGGCTGAAGGTCAAATGACGAACAAGTTCATATAATCTTGAACGGCCATTTCTTCAAAGCGCTGCTGATCCAAGGAAAGTTCGATAATTTGCTCAACTCTCTTTTTCGGGAAGCGCGTCAGCAAGCTGGATTGGAATTTCTCCACGATTTTCGGGATTCCCTCCTCACGGCGTCTGCGGTGACCGATCGGATATTCACATTCGGCTTTTGCTGTTTCCGTACCGTTCTTGAAATGAACTTGTACCGCGTTCGCGATCGAGCGCTTCTGCGGATCAAGATAGTCCTTGCTATATCTCTCATCTTCTACGACAACCATTTTTTCACGAAGGTCGTCGATTCTCGGATCTTTCGCAATCTCGTCCTCGTAATGCTCGGCCGTCAAGTTACCGAACAACAGGCCGATGGCTACCATGTATTGGAGACAGTGGTCGCGGTCGGCTGGATTGTAGAGCGGCCCCTTCTTGTCAATAATCCGTATGGCGGACTCGTGCGTCGTCAGCGTAATATGGCTAATGTCATCGATACGGTCTTTCACAAGTTCATGCAGCTCGAATGCGCACTCCACTGCCGTTTGCGCATGAAATTCGGCCGGGAAGGAAATCTTGAACAGTACGTTCTCCATCACGTAGCTATCAAGCGAACGGGCAAGCTTTAGCTCCTTGCCTTTGAACAGTACATCCTGGAATCCCCAAAGCTTGGCGGAAAGGCCGGTGGCATAGCCCATTTCGCCTTTCATTGCCATTAGGCCAAGGCGTACGGCACGGCTTGTCGCATCGCCGGCTGCCCAAGACTTCCGGGAGCCTGTATTTGGCGCATGTCTATACGTACGTAAACTTCCGCCATCCAACCATGCATTGGAGAGGGCGTTGATCACCTCTTCCCGGCCACCGCCAAGCAAAGCGGTAACGACAGCTGTAGAAGCAACTTTAACGAACAACACATGGTCCAATCCGACACGGTTTAAGCTGTTCTCTAAAGCCAGAACGCCTTGAATTTCGTGAGCCTTAATCGCTGCGGTAAGCACATCGCGCATCTTCAGCGGTTCCTTCCCTTCAGCGATCCGATTACGGCTAACATAGTCGGCTACGGCCAGAATGCCGCCCAAATTGTCGGAGGGATGCCCCCACTCCGCCGCAAGCCATGTGTCGTTGAAATCGAGCCAACGAATCAAGGTGCCGATGTTGAATGCCCCATGTACCGGATCGAGCTCAAATTGGGTTCCCGGTACACGTGTGCCGTTCGTCACGCGAATCCCGGGAACGATAGGCCCCAGGTGCTTGGTGCATTCCGGGAAGCGCAGCGCCAGCATGGCTGTTCCGAGAGAGTCCATGACGACATGACGAGCGATTTGATAGGCCTCTTTGCTTTTTATTTCATATGAAATTGTATATTGGGCTATATCTACCAGCAACTTGTCTGCCTGCTCCAAAATATTTCCTTTCTCATAAGCAATTGAGCTCATAACATCTATCTCTCCTTGTTGTATTATGGATGAAGATTGCGCGGGCCACTGTAAAGAACTCTTGGACGGAAAAGACGGTTGTTCTCATGCTGCTCGATGACATGTGCACATACTCCGATCGTTCGTGCCGCTAAGAAGACAGGAGTGAATAGATCGATTGGGATTCCAAGCAAGTAATACACCGGAGCCGCATAGTAATCCAAGTTGGGATACAGTCCTTTTTCCCGTTTCATAACCTCTTCACCGATTACGCACATGTGATACAAATGCTCCTGGCCTTTTGCAATCGCTAGCGGTTGAAGAGCAGCTTTCATAAGAAGGGCGCGCGGATCCGGTTTGTTCATGTAAACCCGGTGGCCGAAGCCCATAATACGCTCTTTGCGAGACAGCTTGCCGAGAATCAAGGGCTCCATTTCTTCAACAGCTCCGGCTACTAAAAGCATTTGCATAACCGCTTCGTTTGCTCCACCATGAAGCGTTCCTTTGAGCGAAGCGACGGCACCTGTCAAAGCTCCGATGATATCCGCTTGCGTAGAAGCAATGACCCGAGCCGTAAATGTGGAGTTTGGCATTTCATGTTCACTGTAGACGATTAGGGACTGGTCGAAAACCTTCGATTCCATCTCGGTCGGAACACGTCCCGTGATCATATGCAGAAAGTTCGCACTGTATGAAAGATCTTTATTAGGCTGGGCCGGCTCCAGATTGTGAATAGCCCGGTAGCTGTCCGCAACGATTTGTGGAACTTTGGCTAATAAACGAATGGACTTGCGGTAATTGGCCTCCCTGGATCGGTCGTCGATTTCCTTTTCGTCCCCGGCCAGTGCTGAAATCCCCGTCCTGAGTACGTCCATCAAATGTGTGTTTTTGGGAAGAAGCCTGAGCAGTTCAAACATTTCTTTCGATAACCCGGCTTCATTCCTCAAAGCTTGTTCAAGCCCCTTGTATTGTTCTTCGTTAGGCAAGATGCCGTTCAACAGCAAAGAGACGATGTCCAGGTAAGTCACTTTTTGGGCCAATTCAATCAGGTCATAACCACGCAGCACGATTTCTTCGTTGGCCACATCCAGATATGAAATTTGGGTCTCGCTAGCGATAACGTTTTCAAGACCGGGTTGGAATAATTCATTCATATTCACCTGACTCCCTTACCATAAATTAGATAACTCCCTGCCTCTTAATCATAGACATGCCGGCTTGAACAAATCCAATATCGTCTTCATCCTACTTAATATGTTTTGCATACTACATCCCCTTGACCATAATTAAGGATTTTTGTTGACTTGGTTGTTCCGCCTAAGCGATAGTAGGAGTATAGAATCCGGATAGAGAAGGGGTAAACTATGGAATTAAGACATCTACGATATTTCATTACCGTTGCTGAAGAACTCCATTTCGGGAAAGCCGCGACGCGTTTGAACATGTCCCAGCCGCCATTAAGCCAGCAAATCCGTCAACTGGAAGAGGAGCTGGGCTTCCCCTTGTTATATCGAAATAAACAGCATGTGAAATTGACCGAGGCGGGTAAGGTTTTTCTTGAAGAGGCACGAATTGCGATTGCTCAAGTCGAACAAGCTTGTTTAGTCGCTCAGAAGGCGAATCAAGGCTTGCTGGGAAGGCTCTCCATCGGCTTTGTCGGTTCGTCCACTTATTCGGTAGCGCCGCTGTTGCATCGCTTCCTGCTTCATTCCCCTAAAATCAACATTACGCTTCATCAGATGAAAACCGCCAATCAGTTGCATGCTCTTCATGAGGGAAGCATACATCTCGGGATTGTTCGAACGCACATTCATAGTCCTAACATCGTCTCAGAAGTGATTTGCAGCGAGAAGTTTGTCGCGATTTTCCCTGAAGGGCATCCGATGGCACAGAGAGAAGCGCTGCGTATGATAGACCTCGAGAATGAACGATTTATTTTAACTACGAGAGGCTCCACCTATCACGACACTGTCATTCATTTATGCTATCAAGCAGGATTTTCGCCGAACATCGCATTAGAGCTCCCCGAAATTTTAACGATCATGGCGTTCGTCTCGCAAGGAATGGGTGTTTCCATAGTTCCAGCTTCGTTCCGTCATCAGCAGAACAAGGGTATTGTGTATCGGGAGCTGGCAGATGTCACTTCTACCTTGGAGACGTACTTTGTGTGGCGTAGTGAGGAGAAATCAAAAGTGTTGCAGGAGTTTATTAAACTAAGCAAGGACAATACGATTTTAGATTAGTCAGCAACAGCATCCGGGACATAATACTGGGGCCACGCACGAAGAGCACCGCAGTATTCCCCAAGATGATGTAAATATATTGATTTTTATTTATAATATGTAAATAATTTTGTTGTAAATCCTTAAATCAAAGATCCGAACATAAAAAATGAAGGATTTGCCCCCAATTCTGTACCCGATCAGTCAACTTACGCACGACATCTCAATCATACGGATCGTGTAAATAAGCTTAAAAGACCCTGACGGATACTTAGCTCCCCCAGACTTTCTTGAAACGATCCGAGCTCAAGCAGCGCCAAGTCTTCAGTCGTCGCCTTGTAGAGCGGCTTGTCCCCCTCCATATCCTCCGACAATGACAGAACGCATGCTTGAAACCCGTTCTGGCGGCGGCACCGCCGCTCCTCAAGCAATCCGGCTTCACCGTATGTCGCATCAACTTTACGCTAACGCTTCAAGCATGCCCAAGAAGCTCCTGCAACGTCCATAAATCGGTTCCGCGGCGGAAGTGAGTAGTCGCAAAGGTGTGTCTTAATTTATAGCTGCTGAGCTTTTTATCCTTTAATGCCGGGCGGGATTGGTGCTGCTTTTGGGCGATTTGTAATGCCGGCTAAGGTAAGCCGGCACTGCTACTGCTGCTGTACGGCGACACAAACATAGGCGCTTAGCGTATTAATGATGCCTGTTGTAATCTAATCTCTTGGGTAATCCACTTTCATGATGTCCATGAAAGGGACCTTTGCAGTCTCTTCATTCCGTTGGATATGTACTTTCCCCGTTCGTGAATCCATTAGCACAATCTGACCGCGGACCGGTTCTTCCCACCCCCATACCGTCAGTAAAACTTCGGAGTTTTCCTGTTTCGCTTCTGCCAGTTGATTTCCAATCTCCTCTAGTACAAATTCATCTCGAGTGGGTCGCTTTGCTGCTTTTCCTTTGGCCATGATGTTCCCCCTGATTATATATCCGGTATACCACTCAATTGCTGATTGAGCGAAATTCTCAACTTAAATAATACCACATATGATCTTAAATCTTTAATTCACTCATCATGCAACGCTTCTTCACGTCGGTCAGCTGATGACAGACGTACGATTATCGGATTATGGCGAAAATCAGTCGCAAAAACGATTAAGCACCTATAATCATGTGTCGCGTGCGCAGCGATACAGACATAGGTGCTGTAAACTAAACTTTTCAATTGTAATCGCAGGAATTCGGAATCCCATGGCATGGCCGTTGAGTCCCTTTGCGCCTATCATCGTTAGAAGCCATACGCCGTCTGCCCATGTTCGACGAAGCAGCACGAAAAATCCGGCTATGACAGCAAACGAGGGACGTACCGAATAAAACGACGATTCCAAGCAAGACGAACCAAACTCACATGCGGTAAACGTTAAGCTTTCTCATCCGACCCGATCCGACAATGCTTTCTTGTCGTATTCCAAATATTGCGCCGCGTAGGTGCGAACCGGGTCTCCTGCATAGAACCGTTCATACAGCTCATGACGACCGCCCAGTTGGCTTCCCACCAGATCCCATGCCAACTTAAGCAGCTTTACCCGCTCTTGCGCATTCCGGTCGGCGCCTCGATAATACGTTTGCAGCTTAGCGCCCAATGGGCCGTGAAGCTCCGCTATGGACGAAGGGACTTGAAGCATTCCCGCGCCGGAAAGTTGCTGTAAAATTTCTATGGCCCTCGGATAGTAACGGTTTCCGAGGTTCTTCGCCGTATTGAGTTGTCGCAGTTCGGGCGACCATCCCCCATCGGTGTGAAGCTCAGCGTTATGCTCTGCGGATATAAGCAGTGCTTTAATCGATTCCAATTGGAAAAATAACTCCGCTAGCTTCTCCTGAACGTGCGTGAATTTCTTAATGCCGATGGATGAAGCCAGTTCATTGCCCACGGCTGTCACAAACTCTAACTTGCTGACGAGCCTTACTATGGATTCATGAAGACTTATGGCGGATACGTATTGATCCGATCGAATACTCCAGATGGCGTCGGGGTCATCCTTGATAAATACTCGTTCCCATGGAATTAGAGCATCATCAAACACTAAGATCGCATCCATCTCGTCATAGTGAGCGCTTAACGGATAGTCTTCCTCCCGTTCGGAGGCGAACGAATCCCGGCAGATCAGATGGACTCCAGGGTGGTTAACCGGAATAGCGAACATGACGGCGTACCGCTGCTCTTCCTGTAACTTCGGGCTATGCGGTGAAACCATAATCTCATCCATATAAGGCCCTCCGGTGGCAATCATCTTGGCGCCCCGAACGATAATCCCGTCTTCCGTTTCTTTTAAGATACGAACCGCCGTATATAGATCCCCTAACTCGGAAGCAAGCTTCGTTCGATCGATTTGCGGATCGTGACCCGCAGCGGTCAAGAGCAAGTCATTGTCGCGTAAATACGTATAATAATTTTGTATTTTGTCGGGAAAATACGGTTGTTTGGAGCGTATTAACTCCCGCCTGATGAACCATCCGGTTAACTGGGCGCGATAAAAGCCGGCAACGCGGCTCATCACTCCAAACGTTGCATCGGACCATAGTCGAAAGGAGTCACTTCGTTGAAAAATATGTTCTCTTTCGGATGGAACCTGAAACGCCCGATTCGCTCTAAAGCCATTATCCGTCACAAAGGTCAGTCGTTCCTTCGTTTCCGGTCGATCTTGTAAATCCAATACGCGGGCAACAGATGCGACCGTACCCGCGAAGGCGGGATGAGCGGCAATGTCCTGTACGATCGAACCATGAAACCAAACGTTCCTTCCGTCCTTTAACCGATTAAGATATGTTTGACCCGTACTCATAAACCGGCTCCTCTCTGCTTCGTTTCTGACCGTAAATTGCATGTACACATTTCTTGCGGATTTTTTGGCCCCGTTCGCATTACCTTTCGCTTCGTTCTCTCCAAAACGCTTCATAGCGATTCACAAGCTTTTCTTGCGGATATACACGATATAGCTCCGTAGACAAACGGATCGGGTCGCCGAATGCGAATTCCTCGTGCTGTCTTCGGTTTACGGCTTCCTCACTGCCTGCAAAGGTCCTAACCAAATGGCGTAAAGGCTCGTCTGCACTGTGCGCTTCGAAGCCGATATCCCCATTACCGATGCGCAGCAGTGCCTCAGCGGCAGCTTTATAGAACGTCCCGCCCGCTTTTTTTGCTGCTCCAAGTGGAACTGCAGACGGCAGGCATATGCCTTCTTGACTGAAGTATGCGTTTATTTCTGCTGCATGAATGAACGCCTTTATCGTATCCAGATTCTGCAGCAGTTCGCCAAGCAGTCCTTGAATATGCAACTCCTTATGCCGTCCGGTTTTCTCCGCCAATGCAACCGCAGTCGCAGTAACGAGTTCGATCAAATCCGCTTGGCGGGATACCCACTGATAGTCCGCAAGAGACTTCAATTCCGGATGTCCTAACAGCAGGTCTACTTCCGATTGGTTTTGCAGGGAAATCACCCGCTCCCAAGGGACAAACAAACGATCGTACGAAACAGTCACGTTGGCATAGGCAGCCGCTTCGAGAGGCAGGCGCAGGTCTGAACTGTTTGTAGGAATCAGTACAACGGTTGAAGGGTTTGTCTCATCCTTTTCTTGAACGAATACAAGCAGTTCATCCGCGTACAGAGCATCGGATGCAAACGTCTGCTTCCCGCTAAGCCAAATGCCATCGGTCGTTATTTGTACCGCGGGTTTCGCGTTTCCTTCTTCAACAGGATGAATACTGTGAAACGTAGTCGTGATCAGGCTGTCGTTTCGGCTGCATAAGTTGTACAGGTTTTCAATTCGCTTGGAACAAGCGAAAGCGGCAATCGGTTCGACATTCCGGTGAGCGAACCATCCCGAAAGCAGCGCTTGGGCATAATCCGGCAGCCCCGATGAAAAGTTGGCATGTCTTTCTTCCAGGCTGTAGTTCCCAGGCCGCTTTAATTGCAGCTCCTGCAAAGTCTTGGGCAGCAAATAGGCCTGCTTCCAACTGGATTTTTTTGGCTCATGTTTTTTCGTTTGAACATGGTTTGTGTTCATCGTGTCCCTCCCGTAAGAAAACAACTCGCGACCGGCCAGGCATCCCGGGTAAATTTGCCAAGCAATAATGAATCAACGCCGGAATCCCGGCGAACTAAGCTTTATATGGCCGGTGGCGTATGGTTTACTCCCTATGACTGCACCTCTTGTACGCGCTTATTCCCCGCTGATTTCGGGGGTTCGGTGTTTGCGATGATCTCTCCGAACGGACTCATATATCCTTGCTGCTCCGAGCGCTGCTGTATATTCGTCAGAGGAAGCAACGGGAACAATAGTTCTGCAGTTCGGTAGGCCTCTTCCAGGTGCGGATAGCCTGAGCAGATGAACGTCTCGATGCCGAGGTCGGCATATTCAATCATTCTCGCGGCAACCGTCTGAGGATCTCCTACAAGAGCCGTGCCGGCCCCGCCTCGAACCAAACCGATCCCGGCCCACAAATTCGGACTGATTTCCAGGGAGGATCGATTCCCGTTATGCAGCGCCGACATTCGCTTCTGCCCTTCGGAGTCGTACCTGGCGAATATTTTCTGAGCGGCAGCGATCGTATCGTCATCGACATAACGGATCAGCTCATTTGCGGCAGCCCATGCCTCTTCGTTCGTCTCGCGCACGATGACGTGCAACCGAATGCCGAACCTTACCGTCCGTCCCTGCTGCGAAGCCAATTCGCGCATATGCTTGATTTTCGCCTCGACTTGAGCCGGAGGCTCGCCCCACGTCAGGTACACATCGACATGCTTCGCAGCCACCTGTTGACCGGCCGGCGAAGAGCCTCCGAAATATAGCGGCGGATATGGCTGCTGGATCGTCGGGTAAATGACATCGGCTCCTTCGACCTTCAGATGGTCTCCCTCGAAGCTGACTTCCTCTCCTCGCAATATGTTTCTCCAGATGGAAAGAAACTCGTCCGTCAAGTCATAGCGGGTATCATGGTCGAGGAACAATCCTTCACCTGCCAGCTCGACCGGATCTCCGCCGGTCACGATATTGATCAGCAACCGCCCGTCTGATAATCGATCGAATGTGGAGGACATCCGGGCGGCAAGGGTCGGTGACATGAGGCCCGGGCGTAACGCTACCAGAAACTTCAAACGCTCCGTAACAGGAATCAACGAAGCCGCAGTGATCCACGCATCCTCGCACGACTTTCCTGTCGGCAGCAACACGCCGCCATATCCAAGCTTATCAGCAGCTTGTGCGATTTGCCTCATATAATGTTTGTCTACGGCTCGTGCGCCTTTAGATGTCCCCAAATACCGACCGTCTCCGTGTGTAGGAATGAACCAGAATATTTCCATGTTGATCCCATCCTTTTATCCTAAGTTTTGTCTATGGCTTCATTATCGCGTCCTTAATTTACCTGTCCCCCCTCTCATTTGCATATCCCGGGCAAAAAAAACAGAGGTGAATCCTTGATATTGGATTACACCTCCGATTGATCGGTCAGCATAAATACTTACAATTCCTATTTATTTAGTTGATTATATTTTTGTATCGTAGCATGGCTTTTCGAGATGTGTCAATCCCTTCTTCGGCGGTATTTACCTATTCCTGCAAATCGACACAATGATTCTTTTATGCATGATGAAGACAAAACTCCCGAAAGTAAATCAAAAGTCGAATATGCATGTAAGTCATAATGTGCCATACTGTAATTAGTTGACATAATATTATTTATGTTAACTATGATGATCCCTCCTAACAACCGCATTCCCAAAACAGGATGCAGGTTTTCCCAGATGTGATTCGTATTCTTCAGACCGGAGATGTACTTTTTCTATTAAAACTTCCCGAACTGGAGTATAATGGGAGATAGAATCTAGAGATTATAGGAGTGTTGGATCGGGTGGCTAAAACAAAAATCTTCATCAGCTCCGTTAACGAAGACGGTCTTAAGCCTCTAAGACGTGCCGTTTTTCGTGAGCTCACCGGACTTGGGCATGAACCTATAATGTGGGAAGAAAATTTAGGTCCTTGGCCGGCTAACGTAGATCCGGTAGTGAAGTGTTTGGAAGCCGTTGAGGAATCGGACATCTACCTCCTCTTTATAGGCAGTAAGGCAGGCACATACTACGCACACGCCGCCCGGACAGTGACGCACATTGAATTCATCAAGGCTCATGAGCAAGGCAAGACGATCTTGGTATTTGGTGACGTCGAGGTGAAGAACGCATTCTTCGGAACGGTGAAACAGCTCGTTGAGGAGTTCGTTGAGCGCTTCATCGCAGAAACCGAGCAGTTTCCTTCACCAAAGGATATTATGGACGCTTTACAGCAAAATGATCGGGTACCGAAAAATATTGAGCCGTATGTCTGGTACCTGCTTTACGATATATCACTAAGAAAAGTGTATATTGACGATCTCTCGCTGGGGGTTCAAATCGATTGGAAGACTTATTTTAGCGATTTGCTTCGCAGGGGCTCCATCCTGCTGCCTCTGGAGGATTCGATTGAGCAAAACAGTGATAGGCTTGAGCAATTCGATGAAGCCTACGAAGTCGTGACTAACCTGGTGCCGCATCTTCAGATTTCAGGCTTCCATAACCCCGAGTCATTTCTGAAGAGCATTATGTCCCGTCTTTCAGGTGGAATAATCGAGCAATCATACGGGCAATATATGTCAGAGAAGGTCGGGGAATACGGCGATTGTTCCGCTGCCACCCTGTATGTCCTCAACGGTGACCAGATGGACATTGTGGCTAAGGTGGGCGACGCCTTTGGCGAAGCGCATTATAAATTATCCAATCAAGCTTCTTACGTCGTGCTTACGTATAACATGGGTGAACACGCAGAACAGGTCTATTTTAAAGAATCAAAGCAAATGTTTTATTATAGCGTTCGATCAGGCCATTATGTATTAACCCTGCACTTCCCGTCTGACCCTGATTGGGACAATAAAAAATTCATCCTCTTTAAAGGATGCGCCAATCATGCTATAATTAGTAAAAATCCTTTGTTGATCGAATTCATCAAATTATTCTTAGGAGGGATGCAACCATGAGTACCGGGGTATTCGTTTCCAAGAACGGAAGCGTGTCGGAAGCCATAGGAACGCAGCCAAAAGAAGCTCTGTTGTTCGCTCCTTCCAGAAAAAGCTCCTCTCAAATTCTCCGTGAGCAGCGCGCCGCGATGAAGCGTAACAACAAGCACATTAAAGATCGCTTTTCTCGAGCCACCAGGCGATAACGTTTGTAACCCACCTTCCGTGAGAAGGTGGTTTTTTTGTTTCTTCTGATCCTTTGAATGGGTCAGTCGTAGACAAACTAGCCGGATCAGCCTGCCCTTCCAGGTTGATCCGGCTAGTTTCATGTTAGCTGCCGATTCTCCATAATTATGCAAACAGAAATGAATGAATTGCTTATCTAAAGCTCTTGAACTGCTATTTGTTCAACTGCAGCATCCGCATCAGCATTACTGTGGCTTCCGCGCGAGTTGCCTTTCCGTCAGGCGCGAATTCATTGCCGGTGCGCCCTTGAGCGATTCCCCAACGCAGTGCGGCTGCGGCTGCGCCCTTGGCCCAATCCGGAATCTCGTTCGCGTCGGAGAATGACAAGGGTCCGCCCTCATCCGTCGAGATCTTCGAAGCGCGAATAATCATCGCTGTCATTTCGGCGCGAGTCACATCTTCATCCGGACGGAAAGTGCCGTCCGCGTAACCGCTCACCACATGCAGCCGGGCAGCTTCCGAGACGTAACGCTGCGCCCATATTCCGATCTTGTCAGAATCGGTAAAAGAAACTCCGCTATTAGGGTCCGCAGCTTCGGGTGCAAGCGCCCGCATCAGCATAACGGTAAATTCTGCGCGTGTGATGAACTGATCCGGTTTAAAGCTGCCGTCATCATAGCCTGAGACGATTCCCTTCGCAGCGGTCTCTTGAATCATGACCTCCGCCCAGTGTCCCTTCAAATCGTTGAAATGTACGACTGGCGGAAGCGGCTTCTCCGGCTTCACTTGAGGAGGAGCCTCCTTTGCCACACTGAAAACGGCAAATTTCGTAAAATGATGGACCGTCGCGACGAATTCATCATTCTCCGCATGACCTTCGACTTCAATCCATTTGCCGTTCGTTTCGTCATAGTAGAACATGCCCGCCCGCCGGTCGGCTCCCAATAGCTTAGCCTGGATTTTAAAGCGAAGCGTAACAGGCTTCTTGAAGCTGCCGTCGAAACTTTTCAACAGTTCAAAAACGGGACTGAGGAGCGTCATGGAATCAGGCACTATTCCTGCAGTCGACGTCATTTTATGAATGGTAAGCTTGAAATTTCCTTCAGTCAGATCCGTCGGCAAATCAACTTTAACCTAATCGCCTAAGCTTGCCGTACAAGAATGCCCTCCGCTGCATGTGGTTGTGGTCGTCTGCGCAGAGTTCGTTGAAGGCTCTGACGAACTGTCCGAACTGCCGGACGAAGCTTCCCTCCACACCTCCACCGAAATTACAGTCTGGATGCCTTTGTACTGCGCAGTTATCGATGCGCTGCCGGGAGAAACGCCCGTAACGAGCCCATTCGCCTGAACTGTAGCTATATCCGCGTTAGAGGAACTGAATGTCACCGGATCAGCAACCGTCACGCGACTACCGTCCGAATAGACGGCCTGAATCACCGTGATATGAGTCATACCCACTTTCAGCCGATAAGCGGAGTCGTCCGCCTCAATGCTCGTCAGCACGACCCCTTCTTCACCTACCGCTACCTGCACCATCGCCGTCTTGCCCGACAGATTCGTCACTCCTGACGGCGGAGTCAGCGTTCCTGTGAACGTATACGTTCCGGGCTGATTCCCATTATACGCCGGACTGCCGCCGTCCCAAGCCGCATCCGCCTGCGCCGTGCTTCCGTCGCTCAGCGTGACTTCCACCTGCACCGGCAGGCCCACGTCTGCCAGAGATGTTCCGTAAACGGTTGTAATGTCCGGCCGCGCGCTTACAGACGATATGGCAGGATTAGCGGTGAAATCAAAACTGGCCGTATCTCCGGCTTCATAGCCGCCCCCCGCCTTGTACCGCACCAGCACAGGAACATGCCCGGTAAACAGAGGCTCATTCGCCGGATCATAGGTCACGTAACTGGCGCCCCCGTCAACCGAGTACTCCATATCGCTCGTCATGCCCGACAGGCGGTTCGTATCGTCGTTTGCCGTCAGCCCCTGCGGCGCTCCAACCCGCAATTCGAGCAACAGGCCGCTGCCAAACCCGCCAGCCAGCCGGTAGCTTCCATCCGCAAGCTGGAGCACGGATAATAGGTTGCCTGAGTCCGAGAATTCTGTCTCCCATTGTTTATTGCCCGCCGCATCTGTTTTCAGCATGAAGGCCATGCTGCCATTATTGCCGCCGGCTACAGCATAGCCGCCGTCTATCGTTTGGATGACATCGAGCCCGAGCCGGTTTCCGGATTGGGGATAGGTGTTCAGCCAGTTCTCGTTGCCGTCTTTATCCGTCTGGATCAGTACAGCATCTTGACTGGAAAGATAGACATTGCCCGTCAACATATATCCGCTCTGCCCATTCGCATCTGTCCATCTTTGAATCCCCAGCAAGGAGTACAAGCCAGCGCCGCTTCCATATTCTTGCTCCCACTGCACGGTGCTTGTTCCATCGATTTTCAACAGATAGCCTCTTGTGCCGGAGACCGTACCCGTTGACCCCACCAGCACATAGCCATCCCCATCGATTGCCGGCTCCGCGTCATAAATAAATTGATCGCCGGCCTTCGCAATTAACGTTGTGGTCGGATTGTTGCCGTCGGCGTCCGTTGTCACAATCGCCGCATTGAGATCGGCGCCCGTGTAACGTACATATCCCGGAATAAGAAAACCCGAGCCCGTCTCCAGGATCGCCGCGGCACTGCTGGAGCTGGTTCCGGCAAAGCTCAGGGTACGGCTCCATTTCAACTGCCCATCGGGATTCAACACCCCGTAAAAATACTGCGTATCGTAGGAGCTCGGGGCGATTTCGTAACCGGCAAACATGAAATGGCCATCCTGCGTTTCCCGAATATAACGGACCAATTGGCTGGTGCCCGTACTCGGATCGCTCAACACTTTACGCCACTGCTCCGTACCGTCTGCACGATATTTCACCACAAAGGCGGAGTCTCCTGTGTATCCGCACGCTATATATCCGCCATCCGACACGGGTTGATAATCCTGAATAGGTCCAAGATCATTGAAGCTCTGGGTTGAAACGGCAAATCGGTCCGCAGACCCTGCCGCTTGCGCATCAGCGGGTTGTAGGAATAGGACGGATAGAACCAGGAAGGAGAGCATCAAGCTGACAAGTTTGCTTGATTTTGCGATTGACATCAACGTAGTAACCCCCAATTTTCATAAAATTCCTAATATAACGTTTATTGTATATGAAATAAAAACCAAAAAAATCCCCCCTCAGGGGGATAGTGGGGGGAGTTCACATGGTATTTATAAGTATTCCTATTGTTTTTTATCCTGTTCAGTCTCCTTCGCCTGGGCCCCGATTTCTTGCGCGCGGCGAACAGCCTCATCCCGGTTTTTCACACCAAGCTTGCCATATATGCGGTTTCGATGCGTTTTTACCGTTTCGTATGAGATATGCAGCTTGTCTGCAATTTGCCTGCCGCTCAAATGGTCGAGCAGCCCTTGGAAGACATCCATCTCTCTTGCTGTAAGCACGGTGTCGAGAGGATTCATCTCCCCTGCAAAGGGAGCGCCGGTTTCCATACCGACGAGAATCGTACGGACAAAATCGAGGGAAGCCGCCTCCCGCCCCCGGTAATAGCCGCGCTGCTTCGCCGCCGCCAATTCGGCAAGAGGAGCTCGAACGGCCGTACCTTCATCGATCAGAACGCGCACGAACCCATTCGATTCCGAGATCCGCAGCGCTTCTTCAAGCTGCTGCAGCGCCTTTCTTTTCTCGCCCCTCTCCAGCATCAGCACGGAGCGCATGGATGCGATTTCGGCGGCATCGATCGGTCTCATTTCACTCTCAGCCAAGTATAGCAGCTTATCGAGCAGCATGGATGCTTCATCCCATCTGCCTTCTAGCATTAGCGCCCGGGCAAACAGCTCGTAATCGTAAAGCTCATACACTGATACCATGTCGCTGCTGTTCAATCGGCAGCGGATCATCCAATCGCGAAGCGGGGCGGAATTGCCGGACCGAAGCTGCAGGCGGATAAGCTCCATGTCCAAGAGTTCAACCCCCCGCGGGATATCCATCCCCTTCATCCGGCGCATGCCGGCTTCAAGGATAGCGGTAGCTTCGAACAAACTGCCGGCGGCCACCCTCAGCCTGCCCTGCAAAATCCATCCTGGAATCAGCTCATACTCAGCGGCGGTCGGTTTTTGTTCCACCCATTTCATGCCCTCGGTCAGATAGGCCTCTGCCTGCTCCAAGTCGTTCCAATAATAGAGCGCCTCGGCATAATTGATGAACAGCCTTGCCAGGAAGATCGGGTTGACCGATCGGTACAGCTCGGCAAGCTGCATCGTGTACGGCTCCGCAATCGGGCGAGCGGCATGGCCAAGACCGATTTTATACGTCTTGATCGTTTCCGGCTGAAGCGGCTTTTCCGGAAAGCCGAAAATAATTCGGATGCCGTCTGGCGCATACCGAACCACCTTTTCATAATGTTCTCTGGCGCGCTGCAAATCATGGTGGCCGAACACCATCAGCGTACCCCGCACATAATGAGCCATCGCCAAAAATAGATGCCGCTGCTCCTCTTTCATTTCTGCAGAATAGACTCTGAACCAGGCATCCGCCTCGCGCATCAGCTCTTCCGCCTTGCCGGTATCTCCGGCATCCTCGGCCACCAAAGAATTCACGTAGGAAAAGAACAGCACCGGATGCTCCAAGAGAATGGCATTCGGAATGGAAGACAGCCATTTGCCCAAATTTGACCAGTCCCAGTTCACGACTTTGGAACTCATCTCCTCCAGCAGCGCAATGGCCGATTCATAATGGCTCCCCTGCAAAAAATATTCGACCGCTTCTTCCTCCAAACGTCTCTCCCGGCACCACTCGCCTGCCGCTTTATACAGCAAAGCGGGGGTTTCCTCTCCATCCAACTCCAACTGCTGAAGCAAAAACTCAGAGAACAAATGATGAAATCGAAACCACTTGCCCCTCGCATCCAGAGGAACAACGAATAAATGGGAACGTTCCAGATCGGCGATCAGGTCGGGGCTGTCTGCAAAGCCCGACACCGCCCGGCACAACGAGGCATTCCAACGTTTCAGAATGGAGCATTTGAGCAAAAACTTCCTCATGCGTATCGTTTCCAAGCTCCAGACCTCTTCCAGCAAATATTGCTTGACGTGACGGTTATCTCCGGTGAATTGACGGATAAACCCATGCCGATCCTCCGTGCGGCGCATGGACAACGCGGCAAGCTTAAGGCCTGTGATCCACCCCTCCGTCTGCCTGACTATTACGGATGTTTCCACCGAATCAAGCTGGAGATGGATGCTTTGGAAAAATTGCTCCGCTTCTTGTGCCGTAAAGCGCAAATCATCCGCGGTTAATCGAAAGGCCAGCTGCTGTGCCTCCATACGGCTTACCGGGAATCCGGGTTCCGTACGGCTCATCAGGCATACATGGACATGAGGGGGCAAGTGGGTAATAAAATAAGCTGCTGCTTGAATCATTTTCTGTTCTTGTATGACATGAAAGTCATCCAGAACCAGCAGAATCCTGCCTGACTGCCTATTCAGTTCATTCAGTAAAAGGATCAGGGCCTGTTCGACGTCGTCAGCATACAGCAGCGGAAGCATCGCCTTCACTTCTTCCATGTAGCCAGGACGAATCCCGTCGATAGCCGAAGCCATGTAGCGCCAGAACTGCCCCCCGGCATTATCGCCGGCATCCAGAGAAATCCAGGCGGCATCCAAGCTGCCGTACGAAATCCACTCACTGACGAGCGTGGTCTTGCCGAAGCCGGCCGGAGCGCAAATGAGCGTCAGCTTTCCATTCAAACTGTCATGCAGTTGTTCGATCAGACGAACACGTGGAACTAGCGCTGCTGCATGCCGGGGAACGTTCAGCTTCGTATGAAGCAGCGGTTCGCGCAAGTCAGCAGCGTCATCAAGTCTCTCCCTCATTCTTTTCCTCCGTTCAAACTTCATATAACGACCCTATTCGAGGAAGCGAAGCCAAATCCTGCTATGGAATCATAGTTTGATGCTGCTTTCTTCATTGAAACGACTTGGTGCACAATCGCAAAATAAAAAAACCTCAGCGTTTACTGAGGCTCAAAGGCTCGTGATTCGTTTATTATGCGGCTGTTACTCGGTGTGAGTGGAACGGTCATCCCTTCCATGCCTTTATTCGGGTTGAACACGTCGACTTCTAAGCCTTCATTCTCCATTCGCCCTATCACGAGAAGCTCATGCTCGGACAGCCTGAGCTTCTTCGTCATCCTGTATGAACCGTCGTTCTTACGAGACTTCGGGCATTCATGTAAACTTACCCTTGAGCGACGACCTGTCTATGCTTTGTATAGCGATTCTCGGGAATCGGCAGACCGAGGTTGCCCCGCAGCGTATCCGCTTCGTACTCCTCTCGGAACAGTCGGCGCTGCTGCAAAATCGGCACTACATGGTCCACGAACTCCTCCAATCCTCGCGGAGTTGCCGCGCCTACGATGAAGCCGTCGGCCGCACCCGCCTCGAACCATGCCTCAAGCTTGTCAGCAACCGTTTCTGGCGTCCCCAGGAACGTCGGCTTAGGCGTCGCTACCCGCAGCGCGACCTGACGAAGGGTGAGACCTTCCTCTTTCGCCCACGCTTTCATGCGATCCGTTGCGCTTTGGAAGCTGTTGCGTCCGAGACTGCCCAAATCCGGAAACGGTTCGTCAAGCGGATACTGCGAGAAGTCATGATGCTCATAGAAGCGCCCTAAAAAGTCCAACGCCTTATCGATCGACACGAGATTCGCAATCTCTTCATATTTGCGCTCGGCTTCTTCCTGCGTCCGGCCGAGAATCGGGCCGATGCCAGGCATGATAACAATTTCGTCCGGATTGCGGCCTAAGGCCTTGGCACGGCCCTTAACGTCGTCATAATATAGTTTGGCCTCGTCCAGCGTCTCTTGACCGGTGAAAATCGCATTGGCCCATTTCGCCGCAAAATTTCTCCCGGACTCCGACGCTCCCGCCTGGAAGATGACGGGCTGCCCTTGTTTGGATCGGGCAATATTAAGCGGTCCTTTGACCGAAAAGTACTCTCCCTTATGATTCAGCGTATGCATTTTGGACGGGTCGAAGAAAATGCCGGACTCCTTGTCGCGCACGAACGCGTCATCCTCCCAAGAGTCCCACAGCCCCGTCGTAACCCCGAGGTATTCATTGGCGATTCTGTAACGCTCCGGATGGGACGGATGCTGCTGCTCCACCTTCCCATAGTTGAGCGCGGAGCCTTCCAGAGGCGAAGTCACGACGTTCCAGCCGGCCCTTCCATGGCTGATCATATCCATGGAGGCGAATTGACGCGCCACGGTGAAGGGCTCGCTATAGGAGGTCGACAGCGTGCCAACCAAGCCGATTTTCGAGCTAACGGCGGCCAAAGCGCTTAGGATCGTGATAGGCTCGAAACGATTCAGGAAATGAGGGATCGATTTCTCGGTAATGTACAGCCCGTCGGCAATGAAGATGAAGTCGAACTTCCCCTCCTCCGCCTTCTGCGTCCATTTCTTATACAGCTCGAAGTTGACGCTGGCATCTGTAATCGCGTCCGGATGCCGCCATCCGGAGATATTGCCGCCGACGCCGTGCAGGATGGCGCCGAGCTTGATCTGTCTCTTTGTCCCCATACTCTCTCCTCCTACAACGATATTGTGTCAAATCGAGACAATGCGAACATCCCCAGATCAACAGACGGTTTCTTCCCTTCAATGAGGTCGGCCAGCACGGCTCCGACCGCGCTGGAAAATTTAAACCCGTGTCCGGAGAAGCCTCCCGCCAGTATGACATTGGAATGAACCGGATGCCGGTCGATAATGAAATGCTCATCGGGTGTCAGCTCATATTTACACACCGCCCCGCGCAGCAGCGCTCCAGCAGCTTGTGGCATGTAGTTTTCAAGCGTCTGACGCAGATCGCCCTCGTCCTGCTCCAGATGGCCGAACGGCGCCGCCGTTTCACCCGGGAGCCAAGGCAAGCCCCCGTCATGGCGGCCCAGCTTGATGCCCGCGCCGTCGATGCTCGGGAAGCCGTAATAGCCCCCGTTGTCTGTACCGAGCGTAAACCCGGGGAAAGCCCCTGCATCGAACAGTCCCGGTTTGGACCTGAACCACCCCACCGTCTTGCGAACAGCACGGATCGGCAACGTCACGAACGGCTCCAAAGTCTTGAACCATGCTCCGGCGCTAATAATCGTTTGATCAGCGGCAAATTCACCGACACGCGTCCGCACGCGAATTCCGCTGCCTTCCGACCAGATCTGCTCGACCGGGGTATATGGCAAAATCGTCGCCCCCTCGACCAGAGCAAGCTTGCGGTACTCTGCGACGCAGCGCTCGCTAAAAAGATAGCCGGCGTCCGGCTCATACATCGCTTCATACGTTTCCGGGAGCCGGACAGCGGGCCAGCGATGACGGATTTCGGCAGCGTCGAGCCACTCCACCCTCACTCCGGCGCGCCCGGCATCCTCGATCCGCGCTTGAAACTTGATAAGCGCACGATCGGCCATATTCAAAACGCCGGAACGGACCAGCAGCTTCTGATTGCTTGCTTCCTCCAGCTCCAACCAAAGGCGGTCAGCTTCCAGCGCCAACGAGACATAAGTCGGTCCCCCGCTGTAAGCGTGACGGATCAACCGCGGCTCGCCATGATGGCTGCCCTGCTCATGAGGAGGATCGAACGAATCGATCAGCAGCGTGCGGATGCCCCTCTTGGCCAGGTGATAGCCGGCGCTCATACCCATCGAGCCGGCACCGACGACGATCACGTCAAACGACTGCTTCATACGATCCCTCCTCGGTATTACGGCTCGGTAGCGAACCGTTCCAGCTCCGCAATCGCCAATTCAGCGAAGAAAGAGGCGCTGATCGGCAAAGCTCGTTCATCGATGTCGAAAGCGGGGTGGTGCCATTCCTTCGGCCCAGACGTTCCCATGAATGCGAAGAAGCCTGGAATCTGCTTTTGGTAAAAAGCAAAATCCTCGCCAGCCGGGGACGGCTTCGGCGTAACGACGCTGATGCCGAGTCGTTCCGCCGTCCTCCGTGCCGCATCCGCCAGCTCCCCATCGTTGTTGACGGGAGGCGGGCCTTGAATCCATCGCAAGGAGGCCTTCGTCCCGTATGCGGCAGCAACGCCGTTTACGACCTCGCCGAATCGCTCTACGACCCGGTTGCGCACCTTCTCGTCGAACGTCCGCACCGTACCGTCAAGCACCGCCGTTTCCGGGATAACGTTCCAGGCCGTTCCGCTGTTTAGACGCGTTACGCTGATGACCGCGCTTTCCAGCGGGCTTACGTTGCGGCTGACGATCGACTGAAGCGCCGTGACCAACTGAGCCGCCGCAACGATCGGATCGACGCTCGCTTCCGGTACGGCCGCATGCGAACCTATACCCTCCAGCTCGACGAGAAAGCCGTCGGCTGCCGCCATCAGCGGCCCGGGCCTGATGCCGATCGTGCCGACAGGCAGATCCGGCTTATTATGCATGCCGTAAATCGCCCGCACCCCATCCAACGCACCGCTTTGCAACACCTTCCTCGCCCCAGCGGCCTTCTCCTCCGCAGGCTGGAATACAAACCGGATCGTCCCTAGCAGCTCATGCTCCTTCTCCTTCAACAGAAAGGCGGCGCCGAGAATGGCCGCGGTATGGAAGTCGTGACCGCACGCATGCATGTGGCCGGGAGTCTTGGATGCATAGGGCAGCCCCGTCTCCTCCTGAATCGGAAGCGCATCGATATCCGCCCGCAAAGCAATGACAGGTCCCCCATGCAATCCCCCGACTTCGGCTATGAGCCCGGTCTTTAAATCGAACTGTGTCGCGATCCGAATCTCCTCCTCCTCAAGGCGTCTACGGATATAAGCGGTCGTCTCGAACTCTTCATGGGACAGCTCGGGATATTGGTGCAGGTGACGCCTGATGTCCACAAGTTTCTGCTCAATTCCCTCCGCGCTTACGATCGTCCCGCTGCCGTTTGCTCCCATGCTGCCGCCTCCTCCTCAGCGAACGCTTCCTTTAATAACGTATAGGATCGCTTGCGCTGTTCAAAATTTTTCAAATTCGTCGAAACGACGATAAATTCTTCAACACCGTACGCACGCTGAAGTTCAAGGAGCTGTCTGCGTACCGATTCCTTCGTCCCTTTCGTGATTTGCGCAAGCTGCGTCTCTATCGTATATTCCTCATTCGACTGCTGGCCGAATTCCTCCGCTTGTTCGATCGTCGTGACGGTCAGTGTCCTGCCGCTGGCCAGCTTGATTTTGACAAGCTTATACTCTCCCGCAAGCTCCTGCGCTTCCTCCTCGGAATCCGCCACGATGACCGATAAAGCCAGAATCGGCTGCGGCCCGTTGCCGTACTTCGGCTGGTACCGGTCCAAGTACGTCCTGAACGCTTCATGGGCCGTATTTTCATCGCTATTGATAAACAACGCGTACACATAGGGCAAGCCAGATTCTGCTGCGATTTCCGCACTTGATACACTTGTGCCGAGCACATAAATTTCGGCAGGTTGTTCGGCTATCGGCCCGGCAACAATCCCCGCAAGCGGATGCCCTGCCGGGACCCGGTTGGTAACATAATACTGAAGCTCGACCAGTTTCTCGGATAACGTAGCCGCTTCCGTGAATCCCTGCTGCAGTGCCCGTGTCGAACGGGGCAATCCTCCCGGCGCGCGTCCTACCCCCAAATCGACCCGTCCTGGCGCCAGCGACGCCAGCACGTTGAAATTTTCTGCAACCTTATAAGGGCTGTAATGCTGGAGCATTACCCCTCCAGAGCCGATTCGAAGACTCTCTGTCTTCGCCAGCAGATGGGAAATGAGCACCTCGGGCGAAGTACCCGCAACCCGGTCGGAATCATGATGCTCCGACACCCAGAATCGATAATAGCCGAGCTGCTCCGCCAGGCGTGCGAGCTCAATCGTATGCCGGAAAGCCTGTGACGGTGTTTCTTCCGGCAAGATGGGGGTTTGATCCAGCATACTGAGCTTGATTCCCATATCGTTCATCTCCCGTTTCTATGCATTAAACAACTCGATTCGAGATCAAGAACTGCACAATTTCCGATTGTTCTCCATTTAGGCTAATAATGTTCGTCTGCAACGCAACACCTGTCACTTCGGCGACATCTATCGGGTAAAGAAGCTGTTCCCGCACTTCCTTGAGTACGCACAATCTCGGCAAAAAGCAGATGCCGGCTTTATTCAAGACAAGCTTCTTGGCCGTCTCCGCATTATCGGTATGAATTTCGATCAACGGGGGCTTGTTCAGGCTTTGGAACACGCGGTGAATCCGAAGCCAGTCCAGTGAGCCGCATTCGAAGAAGACGAACGGCTGATCGACGATCAATTCCACCGATACCTCCTTTATTCCGGCTAGAGGATGGTCTGCGTAGGCGTACAAACGAATCGGATCCTCATAATACTTCACGGATTGCAGATTCGGGTGACTCACGTTGCGGACAAATCCGATATCCAGCTCCCTGTTCAGCACCTTGCTTACGATGTCGTCTGTAACGGCCGTCGTCACCTTGATTTGAAGACCCGGGTACTGCGCCTTCAGCTTCGGCAGCAACTCCGGAATCATATAATTGGAGACGGATACGGTACAGCCGATCCGCAGCTCATTCGGGATTGTTCGCTGCCGCTGGATGTGCTGCTTACCCTTCTGATAAATATGCAGCAATTGCTGGGCATACGGCAGAAATTGACGTCCCTTCTCAGTCAGCTGCACTTGCTTGCCCAAACGATCGAACAACCGGCAGTCCAGCTCCCGCTCCAGCGATTGAATTCGCGCGGTAACCGATGGCTGAGAAAGGAACAGCACCTCCGCCGCTTTATTAAAGCTGCCATAGTGAAACACATATACAAAAGCTTCGATGTTCTCGATATTCATACGCATTTCTCCAGATCGACATAGAATAGGAAGATCAAGTGTCAAAATAAAAAGAGACCTTCAAAGCGCGTCCATCCAAAATTACATTCAGGTTGAAGGCTTCAGGTCTCCGGCTGCCCGGTTGACAACTATAAATTTATCCTATACTTTACTCGTCATAACCAAGTATGTCAATCGGAATTTAATTATTAAACATCGAACCTTCTCCACATGTATAATCTGCTTCGTGTCCATACTAACTGTGCTTTCCCGCAGGCTTGAGCAGCGCTGTCATCGTTAAGTTCAAACGATAGTGCAAGACATGCGTCTCTCCGTTCTGGAAATCCTTGTCTGGAGCGCGTTCAAAGCCCAAACGCTCATACAGCTTGACGGCTGACGCCATCATAGCCGAAGTATGCAGGTGCAAGTATGCCGCTCCCAAGATTCGAGCTCGGCGTACGCATTCCTGAATAAGCGCCGTTGCAATGCCCTTGCCCCTTGCACTCGGAGCTACGGACAACAGCCGGATAATCGGTCCGTCGATTCCAAGCTCGGGCTTGCCGTAAGCTTTCTCCGAGGATATAAACAATAAGACGCTGCCCACGATCTCTCCGTTCAGTTCGGCAACGATGCGGGCCTCCGGTCCATCGCCGTCAACGGAACCTGCGATGGACTCCCGATAGGCTTCCCATCTTTTCTTAGGCAGTGTATCGGCATATTGCTCATATGCGGCAAGCGCAACCGCACGAATCACTTCCCCGTCGCCCTCTGCCGCATCTCGAATCAGCAGTGTTCCTTCATTGCTCCCCATCTCCCATCCCCCGCTTCCTGATTGTAACTTGGCAAATTCCGGCTTATATCACGGGATCGTGACATGCCGCATAATGACCTGGTCCAACCTCACGGAACGAGGGTTGCTCGGCAGCGCATCTGGCTGTGGCGGCCGGACAGCGTGTACGGAATCGGCAGCCGGAGGGAGGGCGGGCCGGCGACGGTATTTCCCCCTGGATGACGGCAAATTCACGCCGACGCTGCGGATCCGGCACCGGCATGGAGGATACGAGCGCTTTCGTGTAATGATGCGCCGGATGAAGGAACAACTGCTCGCTGGGAGCGATCTCGACCAGCTTGCCTAAGTACATGACGCCGATCCGATCGGATACGTATCGCACCACATTCAATCCATGACCGATAAACATCAAGGTTAGATCCAGCTGCTGCCTAAGCTCCTGCAGCAGATTGACGATCTGCGCCTGCACGGATACGTCGAGCGCCGATACCGCCTCATCCGCCAGCACGAACTTCGGACGCAGGGCGATCGCTCTCGCGATACCGATCCGCTGCCGCTGCCCGCCGGAAAATTCATGAGGATAGCGGTCGTAGGAGGCCGCGCTTAAGCCGACCAGGCGCAGCAGCTCTTCAACAGCCTCCCTCTTCTCCCGGGCGCTCAGATTGCCGTGAACGGCGAACGGCTCACCGATGATATCCCCGACCTTCCAGCGTGGATCGACGGAACCGTATGGATCTTGGAAAATCATCTGCATATGCTTGCGCTCCTCGCGCAAGCGGGCTCTGGACAATGCAGCCAGATCCTGACCCTCGAACAGGACGGACCCGGAGGTAGGCCTTTCAATATGAAGAAGCACCCGGCCGAGCGTCGACTTTCCGCTTCCCGATTCGCCGACCAGACCGAACGTCTCGCCCTTGCGAATCGAGAACGATACATCATCGACTGCTTGGACCGCTTTCTTCTCCCGCGAGAAGAGCGATCTGCCATAGGGGTAATGCTTGGTCACATGCCGCAGCTCAAATAGCGCATCCGCATCAGGCCCTGCCGATTCGGCTTCCGCGCGTAGAGCAGCGGCAGCGACTTCAACATGCGGCGTTATCGACGCTGCCGACGCGTCCGATTCACCGCTGAGTAGCCGCTCCACGTTCCAGCAGGCCGATTGCCGGCCGTCTCTGTCCTGCAGTACCGGCGCCTCGCGAACGCATTGTTCCGATGCATACGGACAGCGGGGATGGAAGCGGCAGCCACTAGGCAAGTCGGCCAGACTCGGAATCGAACCCGGAATCGCGTACAGCCGTTTCGAGCGGTCGCTCTCCATCATCGTAATCGACTGCAAGAGCCCCTGCGTATAAGGGTGATAAGGCTGCGCAAACAATTCTGCTGTCGATGCCTGCTCGACCACTTGCCCCGCGTACATGACAACGATCCGGTCTGCGATCTCTGCGGCGATGCCAAGATCGTGCGTAATGAGCAGAATCGACATGTTGAATTCGACCTTCAATTCTTGCAGCAACTGCAAGATCTGCGCTTGAATCGTAACGTCGAGCGCCGTTGTCGGTTCGTCTGCAATCAGCAGCTCAGGTTCGCAGCTTAAGGCCATTGCGATCATCGCCCGCTGCAGCATCCCGCCGGACAGCTCGTTCGGATATTGCTTCATCCGCAGCTCGGGCTCCGGTATACCGACGCGCCGAAGCAGCTCCACAGCTCGATGCCGCGCTTGGTTCGAGGTTTTTTTCCGGTCAGGACGCAGAATGGTCTCGATGATCTGCTTGCCGATCGTAAATACCGGGTCAAACGCCGCCATTGGCTCCTGGAACACCATCGCCATCTTTTTTCCCCGCAGCGACCGAAGCGCGTGCTGCGAAAGACCGGCCACATCGATCCCATCCAGCATGATGGTCCCGGCTCTAATTGATCCGTTCTCATCGTCAATCAGACGCATGACAGCTTTGGATGTAACCGTCTTTCCGCTCCCCGATTCGCCTACCAGACATATCGTTTCGCCGGCTTTGATGGAGAAGCTAACGTCACTGATCACTTGCAGTACGCCCCGACTCGTAGCGAATTCGACGCTAAGCCCTTCTATATCCAGTAATTGGCTCATCCGGGTCTCCTCCTATGATCGGCGCTTCTTCGGATCCAGCGTGTCGCGCAGCTCGTCGCCGATTACGTTGACGGACAAAACGAACAGCGTAATCGCTAAACCGGGAAACGTACAGATCCACCACGCGACCGTCAAATATCCTCTTCCTTGCGAGAGAAACGCGCCCCAATCAGGTATTTCCTTCAACACGCCAAGCCCCAGGAAGCTAAGACCGGATCCGGTCAGAATGGAGGTGCCTACACTGACGGCAGCCATGACCAGCAGCGGAGTCAACGAATTGGGCAGAATGTGCTTAAAGAATACAGACGGCTCTGTAGCCCCGATGGAACGGGATGCCGTAATGAACGAGCGGTTCTTGATGCTGAGGATTTGTCCTCTCATAATTCTGGCATAGTTTGGAACCGTGGCTATTGCAACGGCTAATATGATGTTCCGCAGCCCCGGTCCTAACGCAGCGGCGACCGCCAGAGCGAGCAGCACGCTAGGAATCGTCATGACCACGTCGATCACCCGCATCAGCACACGGTCCACCCATCCGCCAAAGTAGCCCGACAAAGCCCCGATCGCCCCTCCGGACAGTCCGCCGACAAGCACCGAAGCGAAGCCGATCAATAGCGATTCGCGGGCACCGTACACGATGACGCTGAATACGTCCCTGCCGAAATAGTCAGTGCCCAGCCAATGCGCCGCCCCAGGGGCCAGCAGGATTTGATCCGCTTGCATGTCGGTAGGCGAGTAACGGGCAATCCACTGCGGGACAAGGGCGCAGACGACAAGAAATAAAAAGACAAGTGCGGCAGCGTACACGAACAACCTCGAAACGGCTATTCGGGGGAACGCACGATGATGCCCCGCAACGGCCCTTTTCATCCGCCATATCGGTTTCACGGTTGCTGCTTCTCTCATCCTCATCTTCCTCCTCTAGCTTTGCAGGCGTCTAACCCGCGGATCGATGTACGAATACGAAATGTCGACGCAAGCATTGACGATGACATATACGATGGCCGTAAACAAAATGACTCCCTGGACAACCGGCAAATCCTTGGCCATGATGGCGTCCGCAACAATCCGCCCGATGCCTTGCCGCGAGAAGACCGTTTCAATGACAACCGTGCCCGCCAGCATCTCGCCGATCAGGATGCCGAGCATGGTGACGGCCGGTATGAGCGCGTTGCGCAGCGCATGACGATACATGACAGCCCTCTCCAATAAACCTTTGGCACGCAGCGTCGTAATAAACGGTTCGCCGAGCACTTCAAGCATGGAATTCCGCACCATACGGACGATAAATCCGGCTCCGAGCATACCTAGCGTTAAGGCTGGAAGGATCAGAGTCTCCAGTCCGTCCGAGCCCATAGCAGGAAACCAGCCGAAATATACAGAAAATACGAGGATAAGCAGGATGCCCGACCAGAAGGTGGGCATGGAGATACCGAACAAACCGACGATCCTGGCTGCCATATCGATCGCCTTATTCCGATGTATAGCCGATAGGACGCCCAGCACCATGCCGACAATGACGGAGACAGCCGAAGCTGCAGTCGTAAGCGCCAAAGTAGCCGGGAAATGCGTGATGATTTTCGGCAGGACCGGCTCCGAATTCACCAGCGATTTCCCGAAATCCCCGTGAAGCACACGGTTGAAGTAGTTCAGAAACTGTTCATAGAACGGCCGGTCTACACCCAGCTGATGCCGCAAATTCGCAATCGCCTCCGGGCTCATCGAGCTGGGATCGATCATGTTCATCACGACGTCGCCCGGGAGCACATATAGAATGCAGAACACCAGAATGGAGGAGCCCGCCACGACGCCCAGAGAGCTCAATAATCGAACCGTTATGGCCTTGCCCATCTAGCACCCTCCTTACTTCTTAACGAGCGAGACGTCATTGAATATCGGATAACCGAGCGAATCGAATTTCAGACCGGAAAATGCATTTGAGGCCGCTACCGTATAAGGGAAGACGTATATCGGAATGATGACGGCATTATCGATAATATAGTGCTGTACCTTCTTGTAGATCTCTTTGCGCTTGGCTTCATCCGTCTCTACGACGCCTTGCTCGAGCAGCTTGTCAAGAGCAGGGTCCGACAGACGGGATAGCGACGGGCGCGTATTCGGAGCGGTCGTGTGATAGAACGAATTGAGCGCGACCGGATCCGAATTGACTTGGCTATTGCCGTAAAGGTCATATGACTGATTCGTATAAATGACGGTCTGCACGTCTTTCGTAATCCCCACTTCGACGGCGATGCCGACCTTCTTCAACTGCTGCTGGACGATGGCGGCGATGTCATTGCGCTTCTCGCGGTTCGGCGAGCCGTCGACATAATGCAGCGTAAGCTTCTTGCCGTCCTTCTCGCGTATGCCGTCGGCCCCCTTGACCCAGCCTAATTCGTCGAGCAAGCGGTTCGCTTTGTCGGGATCGGGCTTGATCGAATTTTCCAACGAGGGATCATAGCCAAACATATTAGGCGTCAGCGGCGACCATGCCCGTTGATACGTCCCCAAGTACAGCGACTTGATGATCGAGTCGACGTCAACGGCATATTGCACAGCCTGCCGGGCCTTTACGTCATTCCATGGCGCCCGGCTTTGGTTAAAGAACAGTGTGTACGGCAGCCCGCCTGTATTGAATTGCAGCACCTGCAGCTTGGCATCGTTCTTAAGCGTCACAATATTTTGCGGAGGAATGGTTTCGGCGGCGGTCACTTGCCCGCTCTGGACGCTGCCGATGCGGGTCGCTTCTTCCGGGATGATTTTGAATGTGATGGCGTCTAAATAAGACTGGCCTTTATTGTCGACCAGTGCCGGCGCCCAGTTGTAGTCGGGATTGCGCTCCACCTTGATCTCTGAATTATCGTCCCACTTCACGAATTTGAACGGTCCTGTGCCGACCGGGTTTTTGCCGAATTGATCGCCGTATTTCTTCGCTGCGGTTGGAGAAACGATGCCGAGCATGGCTTGGCTTAAGTTGCCCAGGAAGGCAACGGACGGCGTCTCCAGATTCAACTTGATCGTGTATTCGTCAATAACCTCGGATGATTTGTAAGGCTTCAGCAGCGCCGTGGAGTTGGCGGCCTTCGTGCCCGGATCGAGAATACGGTCGAAGCTGATCTTCACAGCCTCTGCGTTAAACGGCGTTCCGTCATGGAATTTGACATCCTTGCGCAGCTTGAACGTGTAGCTCTTGCCGTCCGGAGATATCGTCCACTCGGTGGCCAGCCATGGCTTGATCGTGTTGTCCGGCAATTGAACGACGAGACTGTCATAGATCGTGCGGAACACTCTCACGGCTACGGCCAGACCGCTGCGATGCGGATCGAGCGAGTCCGGCGACGTGGCCAATGCGTAAGAGATCTCACCGCCGGACGCGGCTTGCGCCTTTACCTCCGTGCTTCCCGCATTACCGGGCGAGCTTGGTCCGGCTTTCGAATCAGCCCCTCTGCAAGCCGACAAGACCATAACTACAGCTGACATAAGTGCGATTAATTTGACCCAACGAGCCTTTTTCATATGACTCATACCCCCGCCCCACAATAAATACACATAATTCCCATGTGATATGTATTATTTATTTTCCTTACTTTACCATTCAAGTTAAAGACCGTCAATCCGTGTAAGGCAAAACATATTCTATCCATGTATAGAAAGGTTCTATAGAGCGGGGCATCAGCAAGCAGCAACAAAACCAGCCTTCATCTATAGAGTGAAAGCTGGATATTCATCACTGCCCTGAATCATGCGAATTTCATAGGATGTCCCCTGTGCTGCGTTGATTCACGACCAATTCTCCGTGAATAACCTGCGGGTTCTTGAGCAAATTGAAGATCGGGCATACCTGTTCGATGGCTTCATGAAGCGCTTGAAGCGTTTCTTCTGACTCAACCGATTGGATGAACAGCTTGTAGCGAATGTTATGAGGATACACAGGGATATGTTCATAGCCGGGTCTGCCGGCTAACGGATGCATATCTCCCTCGACCTCCACCTCCAGCGATTCTAGCGAAACCTCGCGTTCCGCCGCCTGAATCAAAGCAATATGCGTCAAGCAGCTGCCCAGTACGCCAAGCTGAAGCTCCGGCGAGGAAGGTCCAAGATTATAACCCGCGAAATCCGGCGGACTGTCGCTGATCACTTGAAAATCGCGGATGCGGATTTCCCTCACCCCGCTGCGTCCGAGAGTTTGGGCTTTAGCCCGCAGCGTAACGCCTGCCGCCTCGGGCTGCTGCTCCGCCTTCTCCTGACGCTCAAACAAGGCAGCTCGCTTCTGTTTCAAATATTCGTTCAAGGTTGTCATTGCGCATCTCCTCCGAAAATCTGCTGCAGTTCTCTAATAATTGCCGTTTTCTCTGTCTCACGCACCTGACTTCTGCGTGCCTTCAGATAACGGAGCAATGATTTCTTCGCCGTGTCCTCCAGCTGCGAGATCGCTTTGCCGCGCCCGTCGAATTCCGGATGTTCGTTCCAGAACGTTTCCTTCCACTCGTCCAGCAGCTCCGTGAGCTCTTCAGGCCGTTCAATGAACACGCCGAGCTCCTCGCCCTTCCTGTTAAAAAACACATAAGTCGTTCAGTAAGGCGATAACATTGTCCGATGCCGAATCTCCTTGGTCATTGATTTGGTTGACGGTTATTGGCGCGTTGACTATTCCGATCGTAATCGCTTTTTCCTTCTGAGGTGCCGCCGGTTCGGACGTTTTCCCGTTATCGGCAGCTACCGGCTTCTGAGGCGCCGAGGCCGCGGGCGTTGACGAGCCGCCGCAAGCCTACAGTATCAGCATCAAACCTGTTAGTGTAAATATGAATCCGTTGCGATAAATGGTTCTCATCAGATAGGTGCCTCCACATTTTAAATCCATTTCGGATTGTCATTTATATACGTTTTGTTCCTCTTTAGTGCGAAGCTGAGCATCGTATAATGCAGGATTTACGACTTTCCGAAGGAGATGCATCGTTCCGTCTCCGTTGCCCCGGTCAATCGACTCGATTCGCTCATAGCCCTTCTTTTCATACATCGCCAAAAGCCACGGATGCTTCTCAGCCGTTGCCAGCGTGAGGGCGGGCGCTCCAAGTTTGTCCCGGATAATCGTTTCCTCCACCCAAGTAAGCAGCCTAGTGCCGATTCCGATTCCCTGATACTCCGGATCTACTGCAAACCATTTGACGAAAGGAAGATCCGTCTCCCAGCTATGCAGTTTCTCCTTCGACAAGGTCAGCGTTGCAGCGATTTCCCCGTTCAGCTCCAGCACGTAGCACTCGTTCTTTGTGATGTTGTCTTGAATAAGGGCAAGATCCGCATTAGCCGCCGGCCAATGAAGCTCCAGCTCACGAATCGTCTCGTAGGCCTCATAGATGACGTGCAACAGTCTTTCGGCGTCTTCCACGGCGGCAAGTCGGTAAACTTCACTCATCGTGATCCCTACCTCTCGATCAGATAACTCAGATGATGGCTTGGCGAAGGACAAATCCTTCTGGTAAGCCAGCACTTGATCCCACGTCCCGCTGAAGATCGGAATGCGGTAATAGCCGACCCGTTCATAAAGCGCCGCAGCTTCCGGCTGCTTCGGGCCGGTCTGCAGCTTCATGCTGCTGTAGCCAAACTCCAACGCCAGACGCTCCAGCTCCGCCAAAATCGCTTGGGCCACTCCCTTACGACGATAACCGGACCTGGTGTACATCCTTTTGACTTCTACTGCATTGTCTTCCAAAGGCCGCAGTGCGCCGCATCCTACCGGATAACCGTCTATTCGAGCAACCACGAAAGCGGCACGCGGCACTTCGACGTCTGACGGCTCAAAGCCTGCAGTGCCGTCGGAGTCGTACAGCACTCCAAGTTCCTCGCTCAACTCCTTGATTAATTGCTCCGAATCGGCGCTTCGAATATCCTCGGGTCCAGCAGTAACTTGTACTGACACTTTCCAATCCCCCTATCATTGTCCGATTAACCAAATATGAATTATCGGTTATAGACGTGTATAAATTCATCTGCTTCTCCTCTTAGGATTTCCCCACCAGTTCGTCGTCTTTTGAATACCGGTTCCTCGGGATCGGCAGCCCCAGATTGCCCCGCAGCGTCTCGCTTTCGTACTCCGTACGGAATAAACCTCGCTCCTGCAGGATGGGAACAACGTGATCGATGAATTGCTCCAGCGCGTTCGGTACGGCAGACCCAATCATGAACCCGTCCGCCCCACCCGCTTCGAACCATCGCTGTATCCGGCCGGCTACCTGTTCCGGCGTACCGATAAAGTTGCTGCGCGGCGTGGCAGCCTGCAGAGCAGCCTGACGCAAGGTCAGGCTGCTCTCCTTCGCATGTTGTTTAATGCGATCGGTTGTGCTCTGGAAGCTGTTCTTCCCTAGATTGCCAAGATCGGGGAACGGCGCGTCAAGCTCGTATTGCGAGAAGTCATGATGCTCGAAGTAACGGCCTAAATACACCAGCGCATCTTCAGCAGAGACGAGTGAAGCTGCCTTCTGATACTTACGCTCCGCTTCCTCCTCCGTGCTTCCGATAATGGGACTTATGCCCGGGAAGATGAGGACGTGGTCCGGATTACGGCCGAAGGACGACGCACGGCTCTTCACATCCTGGTAAAAGCCGACGGCCTCCTCCAGCTTCTCATGCCCCGTAAATATGGCATCCGCTTCCTTGGCCGCATAGTTTTTCCCTACTTCCGACGAGCCCGCTTGGAAGATGACCGGGTGTCCTTGCTTGGAGCGGGCGATGTTGAGCGGGCCTTTGACCGAGAAGAACTCCCCTTGATGATTCAAGGTGTGCATCTTCGACGGCTCGAAGAACACGCCCGAAGCCTTGCTGCGCACGAACGCATCGTCTTCCCATGAATCCCACAAGCCGCGCGTCACTTCCAGGAATTCGGTCGCGATTCGGTAGCGCAGATCGTGGTCAGGATGCTCCTTCTTTCCGTAATTCAAGGCGGAGCCCTCGAGCGGGGAAGTGACGATGTTCCAACCGGCACGTCCGCCGCTGATGACATCGAGCGATCCGAATTGACGGGCTACGGTAAAAGGCTCGCTGTAAGACGTCGATAACGTTCCGACGAGACCGATATGCCGGCTGACGCTCGCGAGCGCGCTTAGTATGGAGATGGGCTCGAATCGATTCAAGAAATGAGGGATCGATTTCTCGTTAATATAGAGACCGTCTGCGATAAATACAAGATCCAGCTTCCCCGCTTCCGCCTTCTGCACCCATTTCTTATAGAGTTCGAAATTGACGCTGGCGTCGGCAATGGCATCAGGATGACGCCATGCGGACGTACTGCTTCCGACACCGTGCAGCATAGCGCCCAGCTTTAATTGTCTGTTTCTGGACATGATTGGATTCCTCCTCCGCAAGACCCGGGACCCGCATCGCCTTATACGGCAACGGAAGCCTGCTTGATTCGTTCGATTTGTCCCAGATGGACGTTCACATGCTTCGTGAATCCTTTGACAATGTCCACGATCCGCACCGTTTCGCCCTTGGCATTAACGCCCGTCTTCTCCCAATCCTCATCGGTCAAACGCCGGTATAACAAGCTGTTGTAACGGAGCAGCTGTCCGAACACCTCCAGAATGTCGGCCGCATCGCCGTCATTCGCCTTCTGCCCGCTCACCCATGCGTCTTGATTGAACGCAGGCAGCCGGGCCGTCGTGCCTGCCAGAATATCACGAATCCGGAATGAAACGACAATGCTGTGGTCGGCAAGATGTGCAAGAACTTCGGTGACGCTCCATGATTCCGGAGCCGCCTTCCATGTTAATTGCTCCTTATTTAGTCCCTCCACGGCCAGAACTAACTGATGATGCGTATCAAGGTACGCTTGAATATCAACCTGACTCATCCCATTTCCTCCTCAATTGATGTAACGGCTATCAGACACAGCTATATTCCGGCTGCGACTCCTTTCAACGCTTCATGCAGCAGCTCGAATGAGCGGAGGCGACTGGAGAAATTCTGAATTCTCGTCGTTACAATAAATTCGTTGACGCCTGACTTTCCCTGCAGAGACAACAGCTCCCTCCGCACCGTTTCCTTAGAGCCTTTCGTGACTTCCGTCTGCTTCTCTTCGATCGTGTACGGTTCATCGGATTGCCGGCCGAACTCCTCCGCCTGCTCCAACGTACCGACAGTCAACTTCTTTCCGCTCGCCAGATGAATTTTGTAATGCTTATGCTCACCGACGAGTTCCTGAGCCACCTCATCGGTGTCCGCCACCACAACCGACAAGGCTAGCAAAGCTTGAGGCGTTCTGCCTGATTCAGCCTGAAACCGCGACCGATAAGCTTGGATCGCCTCGATGGCTGCAGCTTGATCTCCATTAATCGCTAAGGAAAACACATAGGGCAATCCAAGCGAAGCGGCAATCTCCGCACTATCTTTGCTGGCGCCGAGCACATAGATCTCAGGGGGGCTAGGCGGGATAGGCGACACTTTCACCCCGGCTAACGGATGGTTCTCCGGGAGACGGTTGTTTACATACGAATCGAGCTCAACCAGCTTCTCGGTTAACGATTGGGGAGCCGCAATACCTTGCTGCAAAGCTTGTGTACTGCGAGGCAGTCCGCCCGGTGCTCGACCGACTCCCAAATCCACGCGTCCCGGAGCCAGTGAAGCGAGCACATTGAAATTCTCCGCAACCTTATACGGACTATAGTGCTGAAGCATGATGCCCCCGGAGCCGATGCGAATCCTCTCTGTCTTGGCGAGCAGATGCGAAATCAGCACCTCCGGTGACGACCCTGCCGTATTCTCGGAATCGTGGTGCTCCGACACCCAGAATCGGCGGAAGCCGAGTTCTTCCGCCTTCCTCGCCAGCTCAATCGTATGTGCGAACGCTTCTGTGGCTGTTTCACCCGGGTAGATCGGACTTTGGTCCAGAACGCTAATCGCAATCGCCACGGCGGTTACCTCCTAAATGGAATATGACAACTCAGGTCTAATTCGCCTCAGGAACTGCTTCGTCCGTTCCTCTTTCGGCTGATTGAACAGCTCGCCAGGCTTACCCTCCTCCACAATGACTCCCTCATCCATAAAAACGACGTGGCTCGCGACATCCTGCGCGAAGGTCATCTCATGGGTAACGATGATCATCGTAATCCCTTCCTTAGCGATCTTGCGAATGACCGAAAGCACTTCGCCGACTAGCTCGGGATCAAGAGCTGAGGTCGGTTCGTCGAACAAGATGACTTCCGGATTCAAGGCCAGCGCGCGGGCGATGCCTACACGCTGCTGCTGGCCTCCGGACAACTGGGACGGGTACGAATCCAGCTTGCTCCTGAGACCTACTTTCTCCAGCAGCTCGATGCTGCGCTGCCGCGCTTCCTCCTTTGGCAGCTTCTTTACGACTACAAGCCCTTCCATGACGTTCTCGAGCGCCGTCTTATGACGGAACAGATTGTACTGTTGGAACACCATGGCCGTCTTTTGGCGCAATTGGTGAATCTCCTTCTTGGTGGCTCGCTTGCAATCGACGCTGAAATCATCGATTGTGATGACGCCGTCGTTCGGCTTCTCCAAATAATTCACACACCGCAGCAGCGTCGTTTTGCCGGAGCCGCTCGGCCCCAGAATGGCCACGACTTCACCTTTGTTTACCGTCAAGTCGATACCTTGGAGCACTTGGTTCCGTCCGAACGATTTTGTGATTTTCGCTAAAGTTATCATGTTACACCCCCCAAATATAGTCATGCGTGCCTTATTCAAATCACTTATAATTCCAATTACATGAATAAGAAATTAGGTATGGTTCGTTCGCAATGTTCAAGCAAGCTTACGCCACGCCGCCCCTGCTGTACACATTCAACCGTTTTTCCAGTAAGCCCGAAATATACTCGGCTATAATCGTTAATATCCAGTAGACGACTGCCGCCGCAATATAAGCCTCCAGGTATTTCCAGTTTCTCATAGCCACGATATGCGCCGTTCCGTTCAATTCCTGCAAGGATATCATGAAGGCCAGCGAAGAGCCGTGCAGCAAGCCGACGAATTTGCTCAGCAGGTTCGGCAGGCTCACCATTAATGCCTGAGGAATCACGATGCGCTTCATCGCTTGCGGTGTTGTCATGCCTACAGATAAGGCTGCCTCCAATTGCCCGATGCTCACCGACAAGATCCCGGATCGGATCGTTTCCGACATATAAGCGCCGATATTCAGCGTGAACGCAACCAAGATAAACAGGATCAGGGGGATCACGTTGGAACGCACCTCCCACCCATAACGCACCGCTAACGCGTCGAAAATCATCGGAAGAGCAAAATAGATAAGCATAATGTGAAGCAGCAGTGGCGTTCCCCGGAAGAAGGAGACATAGAATTGAGCGATACGATGGATATATTTGACCTCATACATGCGTACGAAGGCAACAACGGTACCGACGATGAATCCCGTAAACAACGGCACGATGGAAATCACCAAGGTAAGCGGCAGCGCCTTCAGCATAGCCATGAAAGCCTCAAGGATAAAGCCGAAATCGATTTGGATAGCCATCCCCCCTCCTCTTTAGTCGATGGCAGCGACAGGCTTCTCATACTTGTTCAGCCTGTGCTCTATTCTGCGGTACATATACTCGAAGATAAGGACGATCGAATAGTAAATGATCGAAAGCGCGATCCAGATTTCTAGAAAATGGTACGTCGTTCCCAGCATTTCGGCACGTCCGACGACATCCATCACGCCCAGCGTATAAGCAAGAGACGTATCCTTCAAGGTGCTGATGACCAAATTCGCCACATTCGGAAAGGCTACCTTCCAGGCTTGCGGCAGTACGATCCGCTTCAATACGTCGTAGCTTCCCATGCCGATGGAATACCCGGCCTCCGCTTGACTGCGGTCGACGGCGTTGACTGAGGCTCTTACGATTTCAGAGAAATAAGCGGCAAAGTGAAGCGCGTACGTCAAGATTACGAACACAAGCGGCTGGACATCGGTCACGTCGACATGGACAGCCTTGAGCAGCTCAGGCAAGCCGTAATAGACGAGGAACATCTGTATCAGGATCGGGGTGCCCCTTGTATACGAGATGTAGATGATCACGATCCGGTTGAGCACGGGAATCTTATACAGTCTGGGCAGCGCCATAATGATTCCTGCGACGACGCCCAGCGCAACGGAAGCGACGACGATGAACAAGGTGACATGCAGAAATGACAGCAGCTTCGGAAGAAATACCCATATGAGTGTAAAATCAAACGGTTTCCCCATTCGACACCTTATGCCTCTCTATGACTCGGCAAATTATTCGTTAACCGTGAAATCCTCGCCCAGCCATTGTTTGCTCAGCTTCGCCAGCGTTCCGTCCTTCTTGATTTCGCGCAGCGTTTCATCAATCTTGCTCTTCAATTCGGTTTCGTCTTTGCGCAGCACGTAGTAGATTTTCGAGGTGTACAAGACAGGCCCTACTACTTTCTGCTGCGCATCCGCATCCCGATTCCGACCCGTCACCTGGAACAGTGAGCTGATGGTGGCGTCGACGCGGCCCGTTTTGATTTGGTTGATGATATCGTTCGTTCCGCCGCTTCCGGAGAATACAAGCTCGAACGGATTTCCGTGATTCTTGTTGTAATCCTGCAGCCACACCGCTCCGTTGCTTCCCGGGGATGTGATGACCTTCTTGCCTTTCAGATCTTCGATCGAGTTGATCGTATTGTTGTCTTTATGGACAACGACTTTGCTTGGCCAGATGTTATACGCTTCATCGTTAAACAGAAACTTCGCTTGTCTTTCCGGGTTCACTTCATATTGGTTAACGGCCAGATCGATTTTGTTAGCTTCCAGGCTCAGCAGGATATTCGGAAACTCCATCGTCTTGAATTCAAATTCGTATTCAGGGAGACGTTTGTCGATTTCCTTGGTTAATTCGATGTCATAACCGGTCAGGTTGCCTTTGTCGTCAAAAAAAGTAACGTCTTTGAAGGTGCCGCTCGTGCCGACTATGATCTTCTGCACCTTCTGCGGCGCTGCGCTTGGTGGAGCCGTGGCGGGAACCGCGTTAGCTCCCCCGTTAGAAGCCGGATTAGCCTCATCCTTTGCGCCGCAGCCTGCGAGCAGGAATACGGCAGCTATCGAAATGGTCATGATTTTCATGATTTTCATGGGTACACTCTCCTGTTTATGTACTGCTTATGTATCGTTGAAATTCCATACCTTCACACAACTTCAGGCTTAAGCGTATACCGGTTGCGTGGAATCGAAAGCCCCAGGTTTCCGCGCAGCGTATTGCTTTCATACTCCGTACGAAAGATACCGCGCTGCTGTAGAATCGGTACGACCAAATCGACAAAGTCGGCCAACCCGTTCGGCACGACCGTGCGAATATTGAAGCCGTCAGCCGCGCCTCCTTCGAACCATTGCTGAATCAGATCGGCTACTTTCTCGGGCGTGCCGACAAAATTGCTTCTCGGCGTTGAAGCCCGCTGCGCGACTTGACGCAGCGTTAACCCCTGTTCCTTGGCTTCCCGTTTGATCTTGTCCGTCGTACTCCGAAAGCTGTTGCTTCCGAGATCGCCAATGTCGGGGAACGGAGCATCCAGCGGGAATGAGGAGAAGTCGAAATGCTCAAAGTAACGGCCCAAATAATTGAGCGCCTGCTCAATCGAGACCAGCTCGGCGATTTCCTGATATTTGCGCTCGGCCTCTTCTTCGGTTCTGCCGACGATCGGGCCGATGCCCGGAAAGATCAGAATCTCATCAGGATTACGCCCATACTCCCTCGCTCTGGACTTTACGTCCTGATAGAACTGCCTTGCTTCCTCGAACATTTCATGTCCCGTATATACGGCGTCGGCCGAATGGGCGGCGAGGTCCTTGCCCGACTCCGAGGAACCGGCTTGAAATATGACCGGATAGCCTTGCCTCGATCGAGCGATATTGAGCGGTCCTTGAACGGAGAAGTGCTTCCCTTTATGATTCAGGGTGTGCATCTTGGCCGGATCGAAGAATACGCCGCTCGCTTTGTCGCGTACGAATGCATCATCCTCCCATGAATCCCACAAGCCCTTGACGACTCCCAGATGCTCTTCCGCGATTTCGTAGCGCAAGGAGTGGTGCGGATGCTCTCCCTTACCGAAGTTCAGCGCGGAGCCTTCGAGCGGCGAAGTCACCACGTTCCATCCCGATCTCCCGCCGCTAATGTGGTCGATCGAAGCGAACTGTCTGGCGACTGTGAACGGCTCGCTGTAAGATGTAGATAACGTCGCGACCAGACCGATGTTCGAGGTGACTGTCCCAAGAGCGGACAGAAGGGTTAACGGCTCGAACCGGTTCAGAAAGTGCGGATTGGATTTCTCGTTAATGAACAAGCCATCCGCAATAAACAATAGATCAAATTTTCCCTGCTCCGCCTTAAGCGCCTGCTTCTTGTAGAATTCAAAGCTGACGCTTGCATCGGTCGGCACATCCGGGTGCCGCCAGAAAGAGATGCTGTTTCCAACTCCGTTTAAATTGGCCCCTAGCTTTAATTTTCGTTGCGACATACGCCCCTCCTACTTTTAGCCAAATATACACATCGGTATTATCGGGATTAGATCGTTATTTATAGTGTATACCAATACTTGGCAATACCGTATATCGTAATATTCTATTTACTCATTCAAAATTTCTATATGTCTAGGGATGCCCCGAATGATCAGATGGCCATCTTCTTCTCGAAACGGCCGCTCCGCTCCTCGAGCCATTCAAAGAGCTTCTCGAATGCAAAGCAGAGCACCCAGTAAACAATGGATGCGTCGACATACATTTCTAAGTACCGATAGCCGTCACCCGCCACGATTTTCGCGCTTGCCATAATCTCGATGACTTTCACGGTGAAAGCCAGCGAAGTCCCTTTAATCAATCCGATAAAAATGTTGCCGAAGTTGGGGAGCGCAATAACCATTGCTTGCGGAGTAATAATTCTCATCAAGCCTTGGTAGGTTGTCATCCCCACAGAAAGAGCTGCCTCCATTTGCCCCGCGTCCGTTGAGCTTAACGCCGAACGAATAATCTCAGACTGATAGGCAGCCGCATTCAACGTGAACGCAATCAACGCGAATCCAAGCGGAGAGATCGCATCAAGCGGCAAATTCCAGCCCAGCTGTTTGTGAAGAAACTCTACGAGCAGCGGCGTTCCATAGAAAGTGACATAAATCTGAACCAGCAAGGGCGTCCCTCTGATAAAAGAAACGTACAGCGCCCCCAGCTTATCCAGTACGGGTACTTTGTATATCCGGCACAGCGCGATGACGAGACCGACGATAAAACCAAGCAGCATCGAAATGACCGCCACCAGCAAGGTGGTCGGAACGGCTTTGACTACTTCCGGAAATTTAAGGATGGCAAACTCCAAGCTAAAATTATCCATACTATCTTCACATCCTGATTCGCTTCTGCTTATCTCGCAATACTTACCTGCCCTTTCCTCGAACGCCGCTCCAATCTCCCGAACAATGTTTCAATGGCGATGCAGAGCAACCAATACATGATCGAAACGATGATGTACACTTCGAATATGTTGGCTCCATAATTGTTGCCGATGATCACCTGTACTTGTCCCATAATATCCGTAATGCCTATAGAGAACGCAAGCGATGTTTCTTTGAGCAAAATGATTAGATTGTTTCCGAGGTTCGGCAGCGCCAGACCGAGGGCTTGAGGCAAAATAATCTGTCTCAAGCTTTGAAAATACGTCATGCCGACACTGTAAGCCGCCTCCTGTTGACCGCTTCCTACCGCCAGATAAGAGGAACGAATAACCTCTGATAAAAAAGCGGCACTATGTAACGAGAAGGTGATGACTGCAAAAATCAGCTTGTCCCAGTCATTCACATTAATATGAAACAGCAAGAGCAGCTGCGGCAAGCCGTAATATATCAAGAACAGTTGGACAATAGCCGGCGTACAGCGCATAAACGATAAATACGTCGTGGCGATGAAATATGAAATCCGCTTCTTTCGAATTCTGATTATGGCGATAACGAATCCCAGCAAGAGACCACAAATGGACGATAAAATCATCAGCGTCAAGGTAGTAGGCAGCCTTTCGGCTATTTTAAGAATGAGGCTTGCAGTCGTCTCCCAATTGTTATTCATCATTTGTTTTCTTTCCTGAATTGATGGCCCTGTTTGACATAATCAAGGCTTTTGAAGAAATCGACATCAAACCATTTCTCCGCGAGCTTCGAAAGGGTTCCGTCGTTCGTCAGTTGAACGGTTACAGCATCAATCTTCTTTGCAAGCTCCGATTGATTTTTATTGTACAAGAACCATACCGGCTCTTTGGAAATAACTCCACCGATTTTCACTTTCAGCTTCAAGCGATTGTTGGCATCATCAAAGCTGTTAATATTTATGAATGTCGCGTCATATTTGCCGGAATCAACGAGCTTCAAATCATCGGATGCCGTCGTCCTATCAATATCTTCGATTCTGATTTCTTTGCCCGGATGCTGGATATTGTAGTCCTTAATGATATACCGCAAGCCGGATGTCGGGGTCATGGGAACCAGCTTTTTCCCTGCCAGATCGTCCAACGTCTTGATATCATTCCGATCCTCTTTGACAGCCAGCGCGGTTATTGAATACCCATACTCGCACTCCGGGAACAAGTATTTCTTCTCTCTCTCGGGGTTTTTGAACCAGAAGTTCGCGGCTAAAGCATATTTGCCGGAATCCGTTCCGATTAACTGGGAATCAGTATCCACCGCTTCATACTGGAACTGATATTCAGGCAGCTTCTTTTCCACTTCCTTGAGGTAATCGATCATGTAACCGGCAGGCTGATTCTTATCATCGAGAAAACTGAACAGAGGAACGGGAACACCGTTTAAAGCAACCTTCACAACGGTTTGTTGATTACTGTCAGACGAGGCGGAGCCTGTCCCAGTAGCCGTGGCGGAACCGCCGTTTTGGTTAGCGCAGCCTGCTACGATCAGGCTAACGGCGCCCAGCAATAGTGCACTTGTACGAAGGATTGTGTTCTTCATGTGATTCTCCTTTATGATTTAGGTTTGGGCAGCAACGCCAGATGCCGTCGCATTCGACCATCGGTTAGCCGGACGCTCAAGTCCCAAGTGATCACGCAAAGTACTTCCGCTGTATGCTGTCCTGTACCGCCCGCGCTGCTGCAGGATCGGTACGACGTGGTCGACAAAGTCCTCCAGTCCTCGCAAGTAATGGGAAGGCATGATCGTAAATCCGTCGCAAGCTCCTTGATCGATCCATGCCTCCATCAGGTCGGCCAGCTGCTCAGGCGTTCCAACGAAAGAATAATGTCCGCTCGCCGCCACAACATGCTTGCTGAGCTGCCGAATGGTCAATCGCTCCCGCTCCGCCAAATCCTTAAGGAGCTGTACCCGGCTTTTATTGTGACTGGCTGCCACGTTAATTTCCCCAATGGGTACCGGCCCGTCGATCGGATAGGTCGATAAATCAACATTTAACAGCCCTGACAGCAGTTTTACCGCATATTCGGGATGAACAAATTCGTTGAATTGCCGCTCCAGCTCCTTGGCTTCACTTTCGGTCGATCCAAGGACGGGAGAGAGTCCGGGTAAAATAAGCAATTGTTCCCGTCTGCGGCCATAACGTCCGAGCAGCCCTTTTAAATCTTCATAGAAAACCTGTGCTTCCTCAAGGTTGTCCTGAGCCGTATAAATCGCCTCCGCATGTTGGGCGGCTAACTGTTTGCCGCTTTCGGACGATCCCGCCTGGAACAATACCGGGTAACCTTGAATCGGCCTGGGAGTATAAGCTTTACCGCTGATGTTGAAGAACTCTCCGGCATGATCGACATCATGGACCTTGGCGATATCGTAGAATGCGCCTGTTCTCGTCTCAGCGAGCAGTGCGTCATCTTCCCAGCTGTCCCAAAACTTCTTGACGACATCGACAAATTCGCCCGCTCGCCGATAGCGCAAAGCATGGTCCAAATGGGCTTCCTGACTGAAGTTGAGCGCTACGCGGGCATCCTGGGAGGTCACTATATTCCAGCCTGCCCGGCCGCCGCTTATATAATCCAAGGCGGCAAAGCGTAAGGCAACATGGAATGGATCGTTATAAGTCGTAGATAGGGTCGCTGTTAAACCGATCTTCTCGGTAACGGCGGCCATAGCCGCAAGCACGGTGACCGTATCAAGTGTTGGTATGGGCCGTTCCTCGACTACCTTCCCATGACTTTCTCCGATTGCGATCTGTTCGACCAGCATGATCGTATCGAACAATCCGCGCTCCGATATTTTGGCGAATTCATGATAGAATGAAAGATCCAACAATCGGTCGGCATGGGTGTCCGGATGCCGCCAGCCCCCCGCATGCAAGCCTGGGCCAGCCAAAAATACTGCTAAATGCAACGGCTTGCTATCATTCACCTGAGCAGTCCCCCTTCATGATAGGCGTATGGATGAGCAGGCACCTTCAAACCCAAATGACCTCGAAGCGTACGGCCGGAATAAGAGGTTCGGAATAAGCCTCGGCTTTGCAATAGAGGGATGACCTCATCGACAAATGTATCGAGTCCGTTCGGCAGTACGGGAAACTGAAGATTAAATCCGTCGCTGCCATAAGCTTGATACCATTCCTCGATCCAATCCGCGAGCTGAGCCGCAGTCCCCACAAACACATGGGTCCCGCGAAGCCCGGCCACGGGATCGGCGAGTTCCTTTAGTGCCGCCGCTTTATCCCGGGCTTCCTGCTCCGTCGCCCCCAAGATAGGGAATAAATGAATGAGCACTTTCACCTCATGCGCTGCCCTCCCGGCGCTCAGAGCCTTTTCTTTGAGTAATTTGTAGAAGATCCTGGCCTCATCCAGCGTGTGCTGCGAGCATAGAATAAGATCTTTGCCTTCGATGTCGGCTTCATTCAGCTCGGCTAGTCCGTCGAGCACCCCAATACTAACGGGACGCCCCTGCGGAGGTCTTGGAACGCTTAAAGGCCCTCGCACTTTAAAATGTTTTCCGGCGTGGTGAATCAAATGCACCTTATCGGAATCAAGAAACCGCCCCATCGACTTATCAATCAACAGAGCGCCATCTTCCCAGCTGTCCCATAACTTGTCCGCAACTTCAATGAACTCCCGCTTACGCTCCACCTGTTCCGCATCCGGTAAATCCGAAGAAATGCGGCCGGCCCCTTGGCGCTTAGGTTCATATGCTCCCGTCGTTCCGGCGAACCAGGCCGTTCTTCCATGGCTTAAATGGTCAATGACGGCCAAAATCCGAGCGATGGCATACGGCTCGTGTACGGCTGTGGCAACAGCCGTGCCTAATCCGATGTACTCGGTCACCGAAGCGAGCGAGGTTAGCAGCGTCAATGGCTCGAGCAGCAGGACAGGCTCCTTGCCGGTGGCTCTAACATAATCGTTTTGACCTGTATGATCTACATAAAGAAGATCAAATTTCCCGCGTTCCGCCGTCTGTGCCAACCTATAGAAAAAAACAGGATCGAGCAGCCTTTCCGGTTCAGCCTCCGGGTGTCTCCAACTGCCGGGATAATAAGCAGTGTCCAGCAAAGATAATGATAGATGAAGCTCCCCATCACGATTACGTTTCACCATAACCTCGAAATCCTTTCGTTAATATTGAAGGCTAAGGTCGTCCGCGTAAAGCATACGACGGCAACCTTAGCCTCCAGATTTCCAGCCGGCTAGATCGATTTCAAATAAATCCAACTTTTCAAATGAGTTTTATGAGTTATGTGTTGCCTAATCTTACCTGATCCCTTGCACTTCGTCTAATACACAAGTTCTATTCATAGATAGAGAACATTTATAAGGCAGGGTACCTTTTATTTGACAACGTTTACATAGAAGCAGTCTATGCTTGGATAGAAAACATCAATTAGACGCTTTAAAGCACGGGTGATAGTGTTGCCATATATCCACACTTAAAACATGGGAATAATAGAATTTTTATCCAAAACAATCTCTATAAGGAGTGAAGGAAACAATGATTACCGTTAAGGCGCCTGAGCAATATTGGAATGAACCTGACCTATTGTTCAAAAGCGGATCGTTGATCGCCCCTCTTGGGAAGACAGCGTTGATCATCGCCGGCAAAAAAGCACTGGACACCGTAAGGTCCATTTTCCTTGACAGTTTAGACCAATCAGGGATTGCCTACTCGATTCTCGAGTTCGGCGGGAAGGTCACGACTTCGGAAGTCGAAGCCTATACGGTTACCGCTTTGGAGAAAAAGGCTGACGTGGTCATCGGCATCGGCGGCGGAAAAGCCCTGGATCTATCCAAGGCGGTTGGCGGCAAGCTCAGCCTTCCTGTTGTCGCTGTACCGACAGTGGCGGCAACCTGCGCTTCCTGGGCAGCGGTCTCCGTGCTCTATGACGATCTGGGGCGTTCCTCCGGATACTTATTGAATCAACGCTCGCCCGCGCTAGTGCTTGCAGATACGCGTGTTCTGGCAGCAGCCCCCAAACGCTATCTGGCCTCAGGCATCGGCGACACGATAGTGAAATGGTATGAAACCGTCGTAAACAGCAATGACGATCCCGACGGATTAGATATCCGATTCGCGACTCAAACGGCCAAACTTGCGCTAGACAGGCTGCACACTCATTCTTTACAAGCTTATGAAACGGCCGGGACGGGAAAAGTGACTCCTGCCTTTACGGAAACGATCGATGCCGTCATCGTTCTCGCAGGATTGGCCGGAACCCTCCAAGGTTCAACCGCCCGCGCCGCCATCGCCCATTCCATCCACAACAGCCTGACCTTTATCCCGCAAACCAGCGGCTCCCTGCATGGGGAGAAGGTTGCATTCGGACTTCTAACCCAGGTCGTGCTTGAACAGAGAACAGAAGCGGAAATCAATCAGCTTGCCATTTGGCTCCATAAGCTGGGCCTCCCCCTTACATTAAAAGAGCTTGGAATCGTTCAAGACCCCGCAATTATTGCGATTGAGATAGCCAGGAGATTTCAGCTGCGGGAAAATGCGGATAAAGGTTTGTCTTTCGAGGTGAATGAGTCTCTTCTTATCCAAGCGCTTCAACAAGCGGATCAATGGGGCCGCCGCATCATTCAGGAAGCTTATGCGAAATGATAATACATAAATTACGTGGAAAAGGGTGCATATTCGATCATGACCGTGTTCAGAAAGCTCGCCAGTCAAACCGCTATTTCTTTATTCATCGTTGCTCTAGCCGCCGGGTGCGACAGCAAGCCAGCCTCTTCCGGAGAATCAGCATCCCAGTCAGCATCTTCGGCACCTGCGGCAGCAGCCAGCACTGCTCCCGCTTCGCCTTCCGTCGACCTTAGCAAAGTCACCCTGCGCGTCGGTCAGACCGGCTGGAGCAATTTGGAGTTAGGCTTTAAAGAGGCCGGACTCAGCAATACTCCTTATAAAGTGCAGTACAGTGTATTTCAGGGCGGTAATCTGCAGCTTGAAGCGATGGCAGCGAACAATCTGGATCTCGGCTCCACCAGTGAAATCCCTCCCATATTCGCTTCTCAAGCGGCAAACGGGGGGAACTTCAAAATCATCGCTTCTTTCGAGTCTACTACTTTAAATCAAGAGCTCGTCATTCCAAAAGGCTCGCCGATCAAGAGCGTAGCCGAGTTGAAGGGAAAAAAGGTAGCTTACGTAAACGCCACGACGGCTCACTATTTTTTAGTCAAAATGCTTCAGAATGCCGGTTTGTCCTGGACGGATATTGATGCCGTGCCATTATCGACATCAGACGGCTTAAGCGCGCTCATCAGCGGCAAAGTCGACGCATTGGCAAGCTACGGCAACGCCATTATTTCCGCTCATCAGAACGGAGCGACAGAACTGGCCAGCGCCAAGGATATCCTATCGGGAAATTTCTTGTATGAAGCTACACCCGAAGCGATTAACGATCCGGGTAAACACGCTGCTATCGTCGATTTTTTAACTCGGTTGGACAAGTTTTACGCTTGGACCCGCAGCAACCAGCAGAAGTGGGCCGAAATTACTGCAACCCATACGAAGCAGCCCGTCGAGCAGGCGCTTGACACGTTGAAGAAGGGCGAAGAGCAGCGTCCGTCAAAGCTCTCCGCAAACTTCGATAAGGCGATCGCTTCCCAGCAGGATGTCGCTGATACTCTGACCAGTGTAGGACTCTTAAAGAACAAAATAGAGGTCAGCGACATTTGGAGCACGGCTTTTGAAGAAGACCTGAAAAAAATAACGGCAGCAGCCAAATAAAGAGACCGATGAAAGGAGTGTACTTACAGTTGAAAGAGTCAAAAGCCAAGCAGCGCTTTCATCAAGTTGCCCCCTGGATCTTCCCTGTGCTGATCCTGTTGGCCTGGCATGTGCTTACCAGCGCGGAGCTTATTCCTTCGAATGTATTGCCGCAGCCGTTGAAGGTGTTGAGCGTCTTGATCAGCATGCTGCAATCCGGCGAGCTGTTCACCCATGTCGGAATTAGCGCCAAGCGGGCATTCAGCGGTTTGATTATAGGCGGCAGCCTTGGGTTTCTATTCGGATTAATGAACGGCTTCTGGCGCACAGCCGAAAGATTAGCAGACTCGTCTATCCAGATGATACGAACCATCCCCCACCTTTCCCTGATTCCGCTGGTCATCATCTGGTTTGGGATTGAGGAACCGGCCAAGCTGGTGCTCGTATCGTTGGGCGTATTTTTCCCGGTTTATTTGAACACGCTCCACGGCATCCGCTCGATTGATCCGGGGTTGATCGAGATGGGTCAAGTATACGGAATGAGAGGCTTCTCTCTCTATTTGCACATCATTTTGCCGGGAGCGCTCCCTTCGATTCTGGTAGGCCTCCGTTATGCCCTCGGCATCATGTGGCTCACGCTGATTGTAGCCGAAACGGTTGCAGCCAAATCCGGCTTAGGGTATATGGCTATGAACGCCAGGGAATTTTTCCAAATGGACGTCATCGTACTCAGCATCTTGATCTATGCGCTGTTAGGAAAACTGTCGGACATCGCGGCCAAGCTGCTGGAGAACTGGTGGCTGCAATGGAATCCGAATTATACGGCACGGTAATCAAGTAAAGGGGGAGTAAGAACCATGCCTCAGAAAAAAAAGGGCTCTCGCGTTCAGATCCATCAAGTATCGAAGCAATTCAAGGAAAATCGGGTATTAACGGATGTGAATGTTACCATTGAGCCCGGAGAATTTATCGCCATCGTAGGTCGAAGCGGCTGCGGCAAAAGCACGCTGCTCCGATTGATCGCGGCCCTTGATCAACCTTCAAAGGGCTCCATCTACCTGGAAAGTCAAGCTGTCGGCTCAACGCATGAGGATACGCGTGTCCTGTTTCAGGAGGCACGTCTTCTGCCCTGGAAAAGGGTGCTGGATAATGTGCGCATCGGCGCTACCAACAAGGATAAATCAAGTGCTGGAGAGGCACTGGGGCTTGTCGGATTGGCTGAACGCAGCCACGATTGGCCGAGAGTGCTCTCGGGAGGGCAAAAACAGCGTGTCGCTTTGGCTCGAGCGTTGGTGAGCCGCCCGCGACTCCTGCTGCAGGATGAACCATTAGGGGCATTGGATGCTTTAACAAGAATTGAAATGCAGCAATTAATCGAGCGTTTGTGGCTGGAACAAGGATTTACGGTCATTCTGGTCACCCATGACGTCAGTGAAGCCGTCGCCCTGGCGGATCGAGTGCTATTGATAGAGCAAGGAAAAATCGCTTTTGATACCCGGATTACTTTAGCGCGGCCAAGAGAACGGGATAACGGCTTCGTTCATTTTGAGAACCTGATTCTTAATCGAGTGTTGAATAAGGAACCAGCGGATGCGGACCCGGTTCTGTCCAGAAAGCTGTCTTATTCGATATAAATTCTGTATAGGCGGGTGAATACTATGTCTCAACAATTACAGTCATTTTCATTTTCTTTTGCCAAACGAATCCCCTCTACGCCGTCCATCGGCAGCACGACCATAACGAAGCCGGATCATATCCATTTGTCCTTCGGCTTCGCCGCGCCGCATTTATTCCCCATTGAACAGCTATCTGCCTCTGCTGCCGACGCAGTAACACAGCATGGGAGAAAAGCCCTGCAATATTCAGGCTCAGGCGGGCCCGGGAAAATACTCAAGTGGATTCAGAATCGTTCCCTTGTCCATGGGATCAAGGCGGAATCGAATCAAATACTGGTCACTTACGGCTCTACGCAGGGCATTGATCTGGCCACAAGAATTTTGCTCGATCCGGGAGATCATGTCTGGGTGGAATCTCCTTCTTTCTTCAGTGCGCTCCAAGCCTTTCGAACTGCGGAAGCTGTCATCACCTCTTTTCCCATCGATGAGGATGGCTTGCGTGTCGATCTGATCGAGTCCGCCCTGGTCGAAGCGAAGCGCAATCATACGCCTATCCCTAAATTCCTATACACCATGCCAACCTACCATAATCCCGGCGGCGTAACGTTATCCATCGAGCGCAGGAACCGTCTGGTACAGCTGGCTAAGGCGTATAACTTCTTCATTCTCGAAGACGATGCTTACTCTGAATTGAACTTTACCGGCAACAAATACCCCTCCCTCTATACGCTGCTTCCGGAAAGAGTGATCTATCTGAACACATTCTCCAAAACTATTGGTCCCGGCCTGCGTCTAGGATGGGTCATTGCGGATCAACGTGTTATTGATAAAATGAGGCTATTGAATCTGGGCGGCAGTATCGGTGTGTTTGCGCAAGAAATATTGGCGCAGCTGTTGGAGCACTTTGCTTTCCAGGAGCATGTGGACAGCCTTAGCCGGCATTACCGTAAACAAAGAGATGTCATGGCAGAGGCTATCAAGAGCAGCTTCGGAGATCATGTGACGTTTCATTTGCCCGAGGGAGGCTTCTATATCTGGCTTCGTTTCGGGAATCATGTGAATACGAGTGAGTTCTTACAGGATGCCGCGAATCGGGGCGTTAGCTTCGTAGATGGAAAAAGCTTCTTCCATAACCCGGAAGGCTACTCCTATTTGAGACTTTGCTTCAGCTATGTGAGTAAAGAACAAATCGTTCGAGGCGTAAACATATTGGCGGACGCTTATTTTGCCTACGCCAATAAATCCGCTTCTTAGGAGCGGCCTAGTCTTTCTCTAATGGGGTGACAGCATGGAGCTATACTGGAAACGCAATCTTTATATCTTATGGCTGGGCTTATTTTTCAACCACTTGGCGTATACCCTTTCGGTCCCATTTTTCCCCATTTTCTTGGAGAATGACCTCGGGATTCAGCGTGGGCTGGAAGCCTGGTCAGGCGTTTCCATCTCGATCAGCTTTCTGATCAGCGGCTTGTGCGCACCCTATTGGGGATCGCTCGCCGATAAATACGGCAAGAAGCTCATGCTTATTCGCTCAGGCATAGGCTTAGGTGCGGCGCATCTCGCCAATTATTTCGTGTATGATCCTTACATGTTTATACTTGTTCGAATTTTTCAAGGACTCATGGCAGGCTTTAGTCCTGCTTCCATCGCCTTGGTTGGAACGAATACACCGGAGAAGCATGTCGGTTATGCACTGGGCGTCATCTCGACAGCGACTGCTGCGGGGGGAATTCTCGGTCCACTCGCAGGCGGAATGCTGATTCATTGGGTGGGATTGCGCGAGTGCTTCATAGCATCCGGTCTAATAACGTTAGGTTCCGCCTTCATCATTTTATTGGGCGTTAAAGAGGTTCATGTACGACCTACAGGACCCCGTTCCAGTGTTCTGCAGGATCTGAAACAAGCCGCCGGCAACCCGAGATTGATGCGGATCTACGGGCTAATCTTATTAGTCTCGACTTCAGTTACCATTCTGGAGCCGCTGCTCACGATCTATGTGGTGCAAATCGGAAGCAGTGCAAGCAGCGCTGCGCTCACCTCGGGCATCGTTTTCTCTGCAGTAGGCGTTGCTACGGTCATTATGGGTCCCCAATGGGGAAGGATCGGCGGGCGAATCGGGTATGACAAAACACTCTTCATCGGGTTGTTAGGCGGAGGCATTGGCAATCTGCTGCAGCTCGGCTTTCATCACCTTGTCGGCTTCGGCATCCTCCGTTTCAGTTACGGACTGTTTTTTGCGGCCGTTTTTCCGGCTTTGAATGCACTCATCATTCAATATGCAAGCACAGAATTCCGCGGCCGGGCTGTCAGCTTGAGCCAAACGTCGCATCAGTTCGGCATAGTGGCCGGTCCGCTTCTTGGCGGTGTTCTCGGTGGATGGCTGGGCATTCAATTTGTCTTTCTAGTTACAGGCCTCACGCTGCTCGGAGCCGCATGGACCATAAAATCGATGGGCTCTAAGCATGCTGACCGGATGCTGACCGGGTAACATACGGCAGGCAGAGCACCTCGAACTGACACAGATTGGGATAACAAAAAGAGACCTTCAAAAAAACTCAATCCGAACCTTGTTTCAGATTAAGATTTTGAACGTCTCCGGCCCTCCGGTCGATTGTTATAGAGCGGCTCTAATTCTGCGCTAACTGAATGAGGTTACCGCAAGTATCCTCAAATATAGCCTCTACTCCCCAGTCCGTTTTTGTTGGCTCTTTTCTAAACTTTACCCCAAGCTCTATCAATCTTTCATATTCCTTGTGAATATCTTCAACACCAAAAACGATTACAGGTAAATCGGCCTCGTACAAGGTTTCCTGGTAGGTCTTGGCAAATGATTCGCCCCTTGGCTCAAGAAGTAACCCCGTACCGTCCGGCTCTTCAGGTGAAACAACGATGGCCAATCCGTATTCGGGAACGTAGGTTTTCTTGAGGAAGCCCAGAACTTCTGTGTAAAACTTAAACGCTTCGTGCGGGTTGTTAACAAATACGCTGGTTAGTGTAATTTTCATCATAATCCTCCTTTTATTTTGTTCTCTCCATAAAGCAATTTTTGAGAATTATATTCATTTATTTTTTCGCCATTGCGAAAAGCCTGATGCTAGTAGCCGATTTCAACAGAGACGGTACCGTTATCTATGCGGCGAGTATTCCCTCTTGCCAAACTGCCCGTCATATGAAGGGCAGTGTCCGTACAAGCACGAAGCTCGTTCCATTTCGCTTGAAGAGCATGCGAGCGCCCCTCGCTGATAGGAATGACGCAGTGTTCAGGCTGAATCCAGGATAAAATACGGGAATTGAAGCCATCCTGCATCCCATGGTGAGAAACCTTCCAGATCCGGCTTTTGATGTCAGTGCGCTGCGCCAGACGTTCCCATCCCGGCTCTAATTGATCCCCGCCAAACAAAATGCAATTTTCAGGCTCTTGCTCGAAGCTCAGACGGTAAACGGAGCTGTCATGATTAGACAAATCACAAAAGCGTTCCAATGTCTCCGACACATGGTCTTCCGAAGATTTCCTATTGTTGGAGACAGCTTTTATTAGGGCCTCATAGGCGGGAAGAGGGTCTCCATGCCATGGATATAGATGGGTTAAGGCAACGCCATCGTCAGACCAGAGGACGGATTGATCGTTCGATCCATACTCGCTCCGCCATTTGATTTCAGTACCTTGTTCTGTTAACAAACGGATCAGCTCCAGATAGGAGGCCAACATACGAAATACTCGCATTGTAAAATCGTTTCCGTGTTCCTGAACCCGTTGTTCGGAAACAAGCTCGAATGGCTCATAAGGAAGAACCGCTCTGCTTACCGGCTTAGCCTTGGCGATATCCAGAAGTCCGTTGATATGGTCGGAAGTCGTCTTCTTCAATAATCGAGATGCATCCCGGTCTGACGCAAGGCATCAAGCTTTTAGGTGTTGTCTAGACATCCTCTTGTTCCATTATGCAGGCTAACTGTATTCGCGGTGTAAACTGGATATAAATCATTTGTAAACCAGAAAAAACCCCCCCTCTTTGTTATCCAAAGAAGAGCGGTTATGCTTTGTTTGATATCCGGTTACCCTACCTTACACGACGCACCCAGAATTTGAATACGTCATTGCGGAAATAATCATATGAAAATAAAATGGGTACCTGATCCTCATCATAATGCGTCTGTTTCAGCAAAATGACGGTTGCTTCAGGCTTTTCCTTGAGCTTGTCGCAATTCCTGTCCGAGGGAGGAGGCACAATCAGCTCCGTGTTGGCGCTTACTATCCGAATACCGCATTCGGTCTCAAGCATCTGCATCAGAGAACCTTGCAGAGGTTTCGTTTGAAACACTTCTCCAACTAGCGCATAAGGCATAATGTTGATATTGAAAGATACGGGTTCCCCATCCGCCATTCGGATACGCTCAATGATCGTTACGGGATCCTGCGGGCTAATTTCAAGAAAGTGTGCCCATTCCTCCTGACACGGCTCAATCCGTATCGATTCGTGGCGCTCCCCTTCCTTTAATGAGGAGGAATTAATCATTTCGGAAGTGGAGCTCAGATGGTCTATACTGCTGGGAATTACAGCCAATGGGCGGACAACGAATCGGCCGATTCCTCTGCGCACCCGCAGCTTGCCTTCACGTTCCAACTGCTTGACAGCGGCTCGAATCGTTTCGCGGCTGACCTTGAATTCGCTGGCCATGTCGGGCTCTGACGGCAGCTTGGTTCCTACTGCGAGCTCCCCCGTACGCATTTGCCGTTCCAGTTCTTCTTTAATTCTAAGGTAGTTATGCTTCATAAAGCCATCATACGTTTCTTTCTCCTTCATTTTCTTAAATCGTATCAAAAAAGTCATGTCACATTAAGTTTTTTGGGATGTCTAGACCATCCAATCATACAGGCGCTTTGTTAACTCTGATTGATCCCAATCTTAATTCATTGTAAAAAAGTGAATATTTTAATCTATTATTACACGATTCATGCCAATACAAAAGCCTCTACACGAGACCGGTCATAAAGAGCGATCACCGTGTAGAGGCGGGTACTTTGTTCTATTTACGATTGAGCGGATAAAAAATGACGTCGATCGGGAATGCCGATCCCGAGGCCGGAGAAAATTCCAGGTCCAGTGACGGCTCGGTCCCGTTCGTCCTGGCAATGATCGTATACCCCTGATAATCCATCATGACTCCCGACGGCGGGGTTTGCACGATTTTTTGATTCACCAGGAATGGCCCTTTAAACACGCCGCCGCGCGGGAGAATCAGCACGGACATTTTCGGCGGAGCCTTGATATGGATTTTGTATACCACACCGTAGTTGCCCAGATTGAGCGCAGGCTCTTTACTGAAGAAATCCGTTCCGGTCACAAATTGATCCGACGTGCCGTCGCCGATCGCGAAGCTGGAAGGACTCTTGATCGAGGAAGCATCGATGTTCCATTGAACTTCCGAACCGCTGAACGTCCCTCGTACATTCCCTTTGTAAGCCAATCTTGGGAATAAGCCGATCGTATCGAGCTCATCCTCCTGCTCCATCGCTACGAAGGAAAAGAACACCTCTCCATCCGTTTCCACATCATACAGCACATTTATCCCTTGTCCCGGGTAGAAATCAGGCATGGCTTTATAATAAGCCGTTTCGTTCGGCCTAAGCACCATCGTTTGCTCAGCCCTCTTCCCCTGCAGAAACTCAATCGTCGGTTCATTCCCCATCAGGTTGGCGTAGATCGAAGGGTACACTTCCCCTTGATTGGTCGTCTTGATCGTAACGCTGCGGGTCGGATCGCTATTTCGTACAAGGATGGCAAATTTCATTTTTCGATCCATACCGTTGACATGGGTTGCATACAGCCGGGCTTTCCCGTTTACTTTCTCCTGGTACAAAATGCCCTTCTCCGTAAACGTCTCCGGACTATCGCTCACAATCAGAGGACGGTCCGCAGGCTTCCGCTCTTGTTTGGGAATCTGCGGGATTCCGCGCAAATATTTGCGAAGCACCGCTTCTTCCTCTCGGACGTAGGTGCCAACAGGCTCGTAATAGACCTTGTGCTCAAACGCATCTAAGTAAGGCTCGTCCTTGACGAGAATATTGCGGGAATACGTATCGCTGACATTGCCGAGGCTGTCTTTTACCGTGAGAGACACCTTGTACAGGCCCGGCGTGAAAATCGTACGCGCATTACCGATCCAATTGATGTCCGTGAGTTCCGTTCCCTTCGGATCGTAGCTGAGATTGCTGTATTGTATCGGTTCGCCGATCCGGTACGATTCCTTGTCCACGGTGAACTTGGCAACAGGCTTGATGTTTGGCGCCGCGTCGTTCGTAAACAGCGTCCGGTTCGCCTCCGGCTTTACATAGCGCAGTTCGACTCGTTTCAGCTCCTGATCGACCTTGGCTTGAAAAGAAATATAGGGTTGCAGCGAGGTCAATTCAAGGTACAGCCTATCTCCCTGAAGATCAGCATCGGTACCCCAATTGCGGCTTGTACCGTTGTCAAGGACCGTCCGGTCGGCAAGCGAGTACTCCAGAAACGCCTTCGGCGTCGTGATTTGCACCGCCTGCTTCCCTTCATCCCACTTGACAGGAATACCGAACCAGCCGGTCAGTTCCGCAGCGGGCAAGTAGTACCTTCCGTTCAGTTCAAGCGTTGCGACTTGGGTTTGTGTTTTCGACCCGTTGATATAGACTGCCGTATTGCCGGGATAGAGTAACAAGTGGCTATCCTCCGGGGCAGCCGCGGCCTGTCCGCTCACGACCCCTAAAGCGAAGACCGCCGAAAGTGACAGCAAGAGTTGACGTAATGGTTGCATCAGCGTATGAAATCCTTTCTATGATTACTTCTTTTCTTCTAAAGGATAGAAGATCCACTCGACCGGAGACGTGCTTCCAGGGGCGGCCAACCAATCGATATGTACTTCGGACTCCCATCCCTCCGCTCTGTAGACCACGAAGGCGCCATCCTGATCCGTCAAGCCTCCTTGGGGCAAAGCCAGCACTTGGCCATTGACTCTTACGATGCCGTTGACATAGCCTTCCTTCGCACGAAATGCAATGACGGCCTGATGCGGATGATAGAAGTGCATGGCATACACCGTACCTCTATCGGAGGTTTGGGGAGTGTCCAGCGTCCATTTGGACAACACCGGCAAACTCTTCCTATCGATATCCGCGTCGAAGCGAATGTCGGCAGCAGCATCATAAACGGCCTCGACGACACTTGTTGCGGAATTGGAGCCATAGGGCTTCATCGTTTCGCTCTCCTTGGCTGCGACAAAGCCGATTACTGCCTGGCCATCCGCCTCGATGTCCTGAATCGCTGCAAAGCCTTGCCCAGGCTCAAGCGTAACTTGCTTTAAAACCGCCGTCTCCCCCGGCTTCACCTCGATGCTTTCCTCCAAGGCCGGCTGGGTCATATAATTGACCGCCGCTTCTCTCGCATTCGCCTGATGCAAGAGGGTCGGCTGAAGCAGTCCTTCACGCGTGATATGTACCGTTCGAGTCTTGCTCTGATCCGGATTATGGATGACAGCTGCAAACTGCACCTTTTCCGCCATCCCATTGCTGTGATGCATAAATAGGCGAGCTTTGCCGTTCACGGATTGCTGCCCAATGAGCCCTGTATGTCGGATCACCCGGTTTTCCCCGCTGCTCATTCGCTTTCTCTCCGTGGACCTCTTCACAATAGCAGAAAGCTGAGGAGCGCTAGAAAGCGCGCGATTCCATTGTTCGGATTCGTCCTTGATTACGGTGCCGGCCGGTTGGGTATACCAAGGAAATTCCGCTTTGCTTAAGTAGGGTTCATCCGTCACCTTCACGCTCTGAACCTCAGGCTCGCTCCAATTCCCGTTCCCATCACGCACCTGCAAGGAAACCGAGTAGGTCCCCGGTTCAAAGAAGGCCATCTTATTGCCGGACCATCGATATTCCGGAAGCCCTTCGGCATCGGGGTCATAGCTCAAATCTATATAAGTGATCGGCTCACCGAGCCGGTACGACGGCTTGTCGGTAACAAAAATAGCGATGGGACGCGAATTCGGCTGGGTGTCCTCGGAGTAGCGGGACTCACGATAGGCGGTATCAAAGGGCTGTATGTAGGCTAAGTCCACTCGGCCAGGATTCGGTTGAAATGCATATTGCACCTGTAAGTAGGGCGCGATCCAGCTCAGCTTTACCAGCAGTGCCCCTTCATCCATAAAGGACGTCTCCTTCAAAGGCGTCGATGCTCCGTTGACACTGACCGTTTGGCGCACCAAATCCCACTCCAAATAGGCGCTTGGCGTGGTAAGTCCTGCCGTCTTTCGTTCCTCGTTCCACTTCATCTCCATTCCAAGCTGCTGGGCAGCCCAACGAATCGGTATGTAGAAGCTTCCGTCCACAATTTGAGCCGCTGTCTCTAAAGATACGGCAGAGCCGTTGACTGTCGCGGATAATTGCTTGTCCTGCAACTGCAAATGCAGCTTGGTGCCGGATACTTGTGCTGACGCCGTATGCTCCTGGGCCGCCAAAAGCGCTGCGAGCAGGGTAAAAGAAAGTACGTGTTTCTTCTTCAAGAGCCAATGTCTCCTTCCATCGAATGAAAACTTTGTAAACCTTAATGTAGCACGATTCGGGCGAAAAATCATCCGAAAATAATAAACAGCCAAGTCCCGGGAATGTGCTCCCAAGTCTTGGCTGATTGCTCAGCGGTGGAAATTATTCCAGCTATAACGGCCATGAAACCGTCGTGATCGTATAGACGCCCATGACCAGGACTCCAAGCGAAATCACCGTGCATGCATCATGATGCCATCCGCGCTTTCTTTGTTTCAATGCCAACGCCAATTGCCGGAGGGCAAAGTACATGCCCGCTCCATTGGCAATAAGCAGCACTACGGTGAACATTTCCATATAGCCGGAAGCATCATGGTTCAAGCCATGATGGTGTTCGTGCATTTCCATGGCTCCCATCAGCAGCGGGGCGGATAACCAGTGAACGAGATGCAGCGCCAAGACGAGAAGCACCGAAAGCGTAGACACCATCGCATATTTCATTTCTGTCCCCATATGTCTTAATTTCTGCATCATCACGAATCACTCCTTAGCTTTGACAGCCGTTCGCTTTGACCGAGCTGCTGCAATAATTTTTCTTCGGGGACGGCGGCAGGTTGATTGCCGGACTGCGGTCAAAGAAGCTGACCGGCTTCAGCATAAAGCCGATATAAGCCGCCGGCATGACAGGCCAGTCCTCCGGACGAGGCACATGGGTGTGACCCATCGTATACCAGACCACAATGTCGGTATTGCTGACCGGGCGGTCCTGTGCGGTCCAAGCTTCCAGTCCTTCTCCGCCGATATTCTGGTTCGGATAATTGCCGGAGGCGTACATTTCTTTTTCGTTATACGGCGTGACCCATAGGTGCTGCTTGATGAACCCCGCACGCTTAAGCAAACTGGACTGCTCCGAGGCGAACGGGAAGCAGTTCTCGCCCGTCACCAGCTTGTATCCGACCGATTGACCCAAGCTGTTCTTCACATTGTCATTGACGATTTTCCAATACCTTGCCGTTTCCAGCTTGAGCTTCCTTCTTGCCTGCAGCTCGGTTTCAAGAAGCGTGGATTTGGCGTAGAATGCATTCTCTCGCGGGTTGTCCCCGCCCAATTCCTCCGCGAGCACATTGACTTCGTATACGGAATTTTCGTTGCCGTCTATTTGCATATCCATTCTCACGTTAAAGAAATGCTGGTGATTCGGCGCATAGAGATCCGGCCCTACCATCGTGCCATATTTCGAAGTTTCGCCCGGATGTAAACCCGCCGTTGACAAAATACCCGTCAGCTTCACTTCGAACTGGATATTGCCGTCTTGGTAAAAATACCAGAAGAACCCGTATTCATAATTGGCAACCGTGGAGATGGAAGAAACGACCAGACGGCGGGAACGTCTCACCTCGACATCGTTGGATCTCCAGTCCGTATGCTTCCACAAAATGCCGAAGTCCTCCTCATGCATGCAAATCGCATTTTTGATAGTGACCAGCTCGCCCTTGCTGTTGGTCATCGGAGCATCGAAATATTTAATATACCCTACGCAATCGCAGCCTAGCTCCAGACTGTTCGCAAGCTGACCGATACCGTATTCACCGCTGTCAAATGCGTTTTTACGGTTTTGGATCGCGCCGGGATCACCATATGGCACGACCATCTCCGACAGAGCGCCACGGTATATAACAGGACGCTTACGTCCTTGATCCTCGTAGGAAACGTTATGGATCGTCAGACCTTCACGGGGATTGAAGCCGATGCGGAAACTCCAGTTCTGCCATTCGACCTCATGGCCGTTCACCGTAAAGCTCGGTCCTTCCGGCTGTGTAATTTCAACGGGCTTGATACCGGTGCGCAGCGGGCCTACACGGTCCGGCGTGTAATTGGATGCCTCGGCGGGGATTCTCGTATATTGGTATTCCTCGACACGCAATATTTCCATCTTGTTCAGATCTACAATGGGTACGAGCGGAAGCGGGCGGGCATAGCCGTTATCCTTCGCGTCGCTGCGAAGAAAGCACAGCGGACGCGCCAGACGAACGGTCGAGTCCTCTTCGGTGCCGAAGTTGCCCGCCGACCAGAGATCGACCATAACCAAACCGGGATCTTCAATGCCTAGACGCTTCAACGCTTCATGGAATTCGGGGCTCTCCTGTACAATTTTTTCGCACTCGATATGTTCATCCAGCATAATCATCGGCTGAACGCCCGGAATCAGTTCCCAAGAAGTCACCTTCCCCTCGTTAAGGGAAACAACCGCTTCATAACAAGCGCCCGCTCGATTGTTCAAGAGGATAATAAAGGCTTCACGCGGAATGGACTGGGTGCCATCAAAGCTTTGTACCTTTTCCTTCTTCGGCTCTTTGAGCTCGATCGAGACGAAACGGTCATAGGCTCCCAATTGCTTCTGCACTTTCACGATGGAGACTGCCGCCTGAATTTCTTCCTTGCTAAGCGGCTCCAGAGGATGTTTAACGATAGTTTCAGCCATGTAAGCTCTCCCTCTCTCTTTAAAATGTCAACTTTGAACACCAATGCTCATGAAGTGTGTTAAGTTATGTAACGATCATATAACATAAAGATAACCATGTTTAGCTGCTTTTCCCGAATAATGGAATACCTCAAATGAATTTTCGCATTTTCTCACGATTTGGGAAAAGCAGGCGCGCACAAAAAAAACAAGCCAAAATCTTCCGTCAGGTTGATCCATCCTGTTTGATGAATGAGGTTGATTAACTCCATCTGTATTTGTTTCTGTAGCCCAGCTCTTTAGATATCAAATCGGCATATTTTTTCACTTGATACGCATAGGTCTCGATTTTCTCGGGCGTAAACCGCAGCGAAGGACCCGCTACATTCAGCGAACCGATTACGGTGTTCTCAAACGAGAAGATGGGGGCGCCAATTCCGGTCGTCCCCTCGGTTGCCTCGCCAGAGGTCATGGCATAACCGCGAGCGCGAATGACCTCCAAATCTTTCATGATATAGTCTGCGGATAACCGGATTAATGAAGGAGTTTTATCCCAATCTACATTCATCAGCAGCGTATCCTGTACTTTTTTGGACAGATAAGCAAGGATGACGCGGTTGGACGCCCCAACGAACAGAGGCAGCCTTAGCCCGATCGGCTCGGATATTTTGAGCATCTGCGGGGAATCGATAGAATCGATATAAACCCCTTCCGTATTTTCTCGGGTTGCGAGATAAACCGATTCTTTCGTTTTTTGCGAAAGCTCCTCCATAAAGGGCCTCGCCAAAGATCTGAGCATTAAGCTGTCCCACATGAGAAAGCCGTATTTCATCACACATAAACCTAACTTGTACTTTTTCGTTTTTTTGTTCTGGGCAACAAATCCATGTCTGGACAACGAATTGAGAATTCTATGGACACTTTGCACCGGCATACCGAGCTCCCTGCTGATTTCCGTGACACTCATTTCCTTTTCGCTGCCTTGCGGAACAAGGACATCCAAAATTTGAATAGCTTTTGAAATGACTCCGCACATAGATCTCACCCCAAGTCATAATGTGATGTTTCCTTACACAATCAGCAACACACCTCCTAGACCATAAATCTGGTATTTCTGGATAATCATTGTATTTATATGGTACTTATAAGGCTAGCAAAGAGCAAGAACACACTTTTAAGTGCCCTGGTGTCAAAAGGAAACCATGCTGCCGCAGCTTATTCAATGTAACATTAATGTTATATTTATGGGTTATTTTTATTTTTTTAGACATCATACCACATTCTGGGATGAATAACTATTAAACCGCAAAATCACATGTCATTATAACGTTATTATTAATGACATGACATTAAGGAGGGAGTGAGTACTATGCAAGGGGCCAAAATTGAATCATTATCCAGGAGGGGTTATACGATGCCACAGATGTTTAAATCCATATTTATGCGAATCAGTATGCTGTGTATGCTGTGCTTTAGCTTTCCCATGACGGCTTTCGCCCAATCGGAGCCGCCCAAGATAGATACCGGAGATACGGCTTGGCTTCTCGTCGCGACGACTGTTGTTCTGTTCATGTTCCTCCCCGGACTAGCTCTTTTCTACAGTGGTCTGCTTAGCCGCAAGAACGTTCTTTCCACCATCATGCAGAGCACGGGCAGCCTGATTGTCGTCAGCATCGTATGGGTATTGTGGGGTCACACGCTGACGTTCGGCACCGACCAATTCGGTATCATCGGTGGACTTGACTTTCTGTTCTTCGAGGGGGTGGGTATGGATCCTTTCAGCACGCTCACATTCCCCCATCTTATATTCGCTATATTCCAGGCTTTATTTGCGGCCATTACGGTCGCGCTCATCTCCGGGGCGGTTGCCGAGAGAATCAAATTTTCCGTATGGATCGTCTTCTCCATCTTCTGGGTTACCTTCATTTATACGCCCTTCGCGCATTGGGTTTGGGGAGGCGGATGGTTATTCAAATTAGGCGGACTTGATTTTGCAGGAGGCACCGTCGTACATATCCTTTCAGGCGTGAGCGCCATAACAGCGGCCATCGTGCTCGGTCCGAGAAAATTGTTTCCCGGCAAAACGCTCCCTCCCCATAATATTGTCTTCTTCTTCATAGGCGCCATGTGCCTCTGGTTCGGATGGATGGGCTTCAACGGCGGAAGCGCGCTTGCCGCCGGAGGCTTGGCTACTCTCGCCTTCGCCAACACTCATATGGCCGCATGTGCCGGAGGTGCCGGTTGGGCGCTTATCGAGTGGATCTTCCATAAGAAACCTACGCTAGTCGGAACGGTTACCGGGATCATAGCCGGCCTTGTTGCCATCACCCCGGCAGCCGGATTCGTATCCGTATTATCCGCTATGGCGATTGGCGGCAGCGCCAGCTTCGTATGCTATTGGGCCGTCAACACACTCAAGGCCAAATTCAAATACGATGACGCACTCGACGTATTCGGCATTCACGGCGTCGGCGGCATATGGGGTGCGCTCCTCACCGGAGTGTTCGCCAGCAAGGAAGTGAACCCGGCGGGGAACAACGGCCTGCTGTACGGCAATCCCAGCCAGCTTGTCATTCAAGCCATCGATATCCTCATAGCCATTGGTTGGGCGGCGGCCGGAACCCTCGTCATCCTGAAGACGATTCAACTATTCACAACGCTTCGCGTCCCTGCCGAAGAGGAAGAGGCGGGTCTCGATATAAGCCACCATGGCGAGCACGCTTACAATGAGCTTGAATCCGGAAGAAGCGAAATGGCGGCGCCATCGTTTGCCTCATTCGAAATCGAGAAAAGTCCGATCACCCAAACCAATTAAACAGCAAGGTCCGCGCATACCATGTTGAAGGGAGCTAGATCCGATGAAGCTGCTGACCATTATTGTAAGGCCGGAGAAAATCAGCAATATTACGGCTGCCTTGTATACGATCGGCGTAACCGGCATGACCATCAGCGATGTCCGGGGCCACGGCATCCAGAAGGGTGTGAAAACCATTTACCGGGGCGTCGAGTACCAAACAGACTTTGTCACGAAATGTAAAATTGAAACGGTTGTTAACGACGCGATTTATGAGAAAGCCATTGAAGTCATCATCGATGCGTCAAGAACGGGTCAAGTCGGCGACGGAAAAATCTTCGTCACGGAAGTGCTCGACGTCATCCGTATCCGTACCGGCCAGCACGGCCAGGAAGCATTGGACCAATAGCAAAGAGAGGAGCCGCCCGGGATGATGATCCCTGACGGCTCTTTTTTATGCTGATCGTCGTTCCCGTAACACGTATCTTAAGCATCTACAGATTAATAATCAACGGGCTCTTGGCGCGGGAGATGCATGGGATCATCACCTTGCGCGTCTTTTTTTCCTGCTCCGAAAGAAAGAAATCGCGATGATCCACTTCCCCGTCCTCCACCTCAATCTCACAGCTTCCGCAGCCGCCGATTTTGCAGGAGTAGGCGGCGGCGATCCCTTGCTCCAGCATCACCTCAAGCAAGCTCTTGCTTTCCGGCACCTGTAACGTGACGTTGCTTTTCGCAAGAACGGCTTGAAACGGATAGCTCGGGCCCACATTAGGCGGACTAAACAGCTCATAGTGGATATTGGATGCCGGGTAACCATAATGAATCGCCGCTTGTCTGAACTGCGAAATCATCTCCTCCGGTCCGCAGAAATACACATGCGTTCCGATCGGCTGCTTCCACATGACGGCGACGGGCAGACGCTGCTGTTTGCCGGAGAAGTAAAATTTGGCCCGTTCTCCGTACCTCTTGCGGATTTCTTCATAGAAAGGGCAATACGCCTCGGAAGCGGCCGCATCATGCAGCTCAAAGGACTTGCCGGACGCCGCAAGCTCCGACATCATGGCCATGAAAGGCGTGATGCCGATTCCGGCGGCTATGAATACATGATGCTTCGCTTCAAAGCTTACAGGCAGGTGATTCTTAGGATAACTGATTTCGATTTCATCGCCGGTTCGAATTTGGTCATGCCAGTGCGCGGAGCCGCCACGCGAGGTTTCACTGCGCCGAATCGCTATCGTATAATAATCATCCCGCTGAGGGTTGCCAACCAGGGAATAGTGGCGTTCCATGGTTTCGGCATTCACGGTAAAATACGTCGTAATATGCGCACCGCCTGAGAAACGCGGAAGCCTCCCGCGAGCGCCGACCAGCTTAAAGCTTTTGACCACAGGCGTCTCCTGGACGATTTCAGCTACGGTTACCTTTAGCCTCGGGTTCTGCAAGCCTACCCGCCTCCTTTTACGATCACTCTTATTCCTTACACAGAACATAACCCAGATAAGCCTCTAACCGCTCTGAATAATGATTGGAAATCGAAAGAGAGGCCCCGCAATGCAAGCAAGAGGTCTCCGATTCGACAGGCTTTCTCTGTAGCTTATAGCAACGTACGCAAAACACGCTTTCTTCTTTGTCGCCGTTATCATATCCTTCGATATCTTCCTTCGCAAACCCTAATTCCCTCGCCAGCTTGACCAAATTATTGTACAAGGGCCAGCGGCAAATCACGACGAGCTGGGTGTCAATCGTCCGCTCAGCCAGCAATAAGGATAAGGACGGTCTCTTCCACTCCCGAATGATGCGGACCGGAATGTCCAGACTTTTGGCGTACCTCTTAAGCGTCTTGGGTGAATCCTTTGCATAGCTCTGAACATAGTATACTTCCGTTTGAATGCCCTGTTTGGCCAACAGCAGTAATAGGGGGATGGAGCCAAGAATACCCTTCTCATCGACAAACAAAATATACTTATGTTTATGCAAATTCACGAAAATCTTCCGCGCCGGCGGATCTAAACGAATCACTCCCGAATGTGATTCGCGCAGCAGCTCGGTCGTCTGTTGATCCGGGCAATCGTTCAGATCCACATACAGCCTTACCTGAACGCCTGTCCCGGTGCTTAAACGGACAAATGAAGCCTCTTGATCGATCCGCACATTATGGAGCCGCAGACCCCGAACCACACCCACCGGAGCCTCCAGTTCCCCATGAGTCAATTCAGCGGTGAAATAAACATACGGCGAGGACCTAATCGTTCCCGGCTGCAAGATATGATAACCCGTTTCCACCTTGAAAACCTCCCGATCTTATCCCTCAGCCCCTGCGAATGTCCGCAAGTATTCAAGCATCAACGGTTTATAGGATATAAATCCCTTGTATTCGGCAATAGGGTCCGGAAGATCCTCCAAGACCTTATAAAACCTTTGTGCCCAGTCCGGGTTCTGCACTAACATCTCAAGCGGAAGCAGATGGGTATGAATGCTGAATAAAATGCCATTGCTGCCTGGAATACGGAATAATCGCTGATCCTCCGTCCGAAGATGAACCTCACGGCCTACATTTTCCGCATTCAAGTCAAATTTACCGCGCCCCCACTCTCCAAACGCCTCCGGAGAAGTATCCAGCCGGGTTCCGACGTTAATCGTCCAGTTTAACCGCGTCCACGGCTTGCCGGCCTCCATTCTCAGAAGAAATCCGCGCACCTTTTCCGCAAGGCCGCTGTCCGAATAGATGGGAACCGGCGAATGAAATTGCAGATAGGTCATCCCCAGATCGAAAGCGAGAGACCAATTCGCAGGAAAGCACAATTGCCCGGCATCCATATATAAATCGCCGTCCCGCTGCTGCAAATAAATCAAATCTTCCTGCATGTGACGCCCAATGAAATCGAGCGGCTCACACGGAAGCGTGGAGACGTCGCCGAAGGTGAACGCCTGCTCTTCATTTAACAAATGATTGCGAAATGTCCATCGATCGCCTTGTTTATCCAAACTGAAATAATCGGCATAGACACCGGAAAGCTCATGCATCAGCATATCTAGAATTTCCCACTGGGCATTCAGCGTATGAGCAAACGACTGGAAGGTCCGTTCGGGATAACGCTCCAGAAGCCGCCTCTTCTCGAGCACTTCCTCCACATACTCAAGCGTAATGTCCGTGCAAATCGGGGGCACTAATGCCCAGGAATTGTTCGAGTACCGATAGGAGTCCCCTTGAAACGGAAAAGGAAACCTTTCCAATAGCTGCCAGTTGTTCATCTGTCTGCTTTCGGATATATCCATCATTTGATCCATGCCTTATTCCTCCAATGTTAGTGATGACAAATAACAGGCGCCGTACACCCAAGAATGCCTAGGCGTTCTTTGAATGGCCGGGGCCTGTTGATCATGTCCCCCCCTGATCATCGCGCACGACGATCTATCCGCGGCATAAGATTGGGCAGAGTCCGTCAGATAGATCGTCTTCATCCGCATCAAATCTTCTTTTGTGTGATTACGCCTCCCCAACCTTGCGCAGCCCTACGAAAAATCCGATTCCATAGTCGGGTGAGTCGAAGGTAATCTCGCTGCCTTTTTCAAAATAAAACACATCGCCCGGAATGCCCTTCACTGTCCTTTCCGTTTCATCCGTAATCCAAATCTCGCCTTCAACAATAATTTTCATTTCATCGTACGTATAGGTATAGGAAAGCGGCTTGGACTTTTCCATCCGGAAAAATCCGCTCGTAATTGTTTTTTCAGGGTTAGCGGACGTTAGGGTATCCACAAGAAATGCTTTCGTATCCGGTACTCCCATTGAAGGCTTCTCGCTTTTGATCGCTTCTTTCACAACTTTCATTGCCATGGTCAATTCCTCCTAGTAGATGGTTTGTACTATTCCAGCCACGGTACGCCGATTAATGTTCTCCCGATCCATTCACGCAAAACTTCATTCGTAGGCCCCATTATAGCGCCCGCTCTTCCGTCTCTCATAAACCTTTCTACATTCCCGCGCAAGTAACCGCGACCTCCGGAAATTTGCAAAGCCTTGTTCGTAACGTCAATGACGATATCCGCTGCATGCGTCTTCAGCTCCCATAGCGGGTACAGGCAGGAAGCCAGCGTTTCTCCCTTTAGCGCCGCCTGATCCAGCTTGTCAGCGACCCGGTACAACATGCTTCTTGCACTGTCTACGAGAATTTGCGCTTTAGCCATCTCATGTCGAATCACTTGGTAACCGGCCACCGATTTACCGGTATCCGCATGAACTTTTCTTTTCGCTTGTTCGACCGCAGCGCTGATGGCTCCCTGGGCAATCCCTACCCAGCAGGCGCTTGATCCTAGCAGGAAGAACGGATCGATGACTATGTCGTTCCAGTAACCGGCACCGCCCTCTTCTCCCAGACGATTAGAAGCCGGAACGAACACATCCTTGAATTTCATCGGACCGCTATTGTTCCCCCTTAAGCCGAGTGCATCGAACGGGAAGGCCTCCACACCTTCCTGACCTTTCTCCACAATCAGAAACATCAGCTTGTCGGCCTTGGCGCTTTCCGGCGAATTCGTCTCCACAATGTACCAATCCGCTTCGCCCGCACTTGTCACAAACGATTTGTCCGCGTTCAGCATATATCCTTCGCCACTACGGGGCGCTTTACTTACCACATTCCAAAAGTGACTTCCGGTGGCCGGTTCGCTAAATGCCAGACCTCCGACGGCCCCCCGTACAACCTTCGGAATGAAGCGAAGCCGTTGTTCGTGCGATCCAGCCATAAACAGCGTCTGAACGGCGGCCGTATGCATCACCCAAACCATCGTAGTTGAACCGCAGTACTGGGCGAAAGTTTCGGCCAATACCGCAAATCCGCTGCAACCGGCCCCAAGTCCGCCATATTCTTCCGGTACGGTAACGGCGCCAAACCCTGCATCGGCAATGGCTTGCAGGCTGACTCTGGGATAGACCCCTTCCCGATCGGAGATGTCGGCATTGGGCCGAAGAACTTGTTCGCCGATCAGCTTGGCTTCGGCATGCATTTGCTCAAAACCGGGCAAACAGTTCCACCATGCAGGAATTTTCATCAGCAGACTATCATCGATTGCTTTATCGACCGCCACACCATCCACTCCCTCATCAAAGTTATTTTTTTGTAATCTTACATGACATTATTATTTCATGAATTTGAGTTTGTAGATATCTTCCTTTCCCAACTATTGATAATATCGTAACTTTTTTCGCAGATTCACCTTTTTATGTTACTATCCATTACATATACATAACTCATTTCCCGAACCATTGATTTTTTCCATGTTTCTCATTTATTCGTAAAACGGCCTATCGCAAGTCAAACCATCTGGATAAAATAACTGCAAGATGGGATAAAAAGGAGCGATCGCCGCATGCATACTACCGATATGATCAGTTCTGCCGATTTTGATTTCGTCATTGACGGTCAGCCTGCAACCCTTGAGGACATCTTCCCCGGGATGAAGCCCCATGATCGTGTAGGCATCGTGGTTCGCGAGTCCGGAGGAGGTATTGGCGCCAGCGCTTTGATCATGGCGGCGATGGCCAAAGTCTATGACTTTTATCGGCCTAAGCTTGGCAATACCCCCGGTAAGTTAAGGATTTATCCGGAGTTCTACGTGTTTCATGTCGGTCAGAGGCATATGGATCATTATTGGATGGATATATGGCCGCCGCACAAGGAAGTCGAGGTTATCGACGATCCCGAGCAAATTCTGGAAGCGATTAACGATCGCGCAATAACCCGTCTGCTCGTTCCGGACACCCCGCCCGTAACAGCCGTTACCCTGTATGAGGCCATTCGTGAGGATCAAATAAATCCGTCGGCGGCAACGTTTCTTCAAGAAACGGTGAGCAGCGCCGAACAGCGCATCCTATCCGCTGTGGCGTATTCTTCGACCGGCCGAACCCGCCGGGCCGATGTCCTCATACGAAGCTGTTTGGCTGCCGAACAGGTTGTCATCGCCTCGATCAACAGTTCCGAAAGCTTGACCACCGAGCAGCGCGAGCAGCTGTGCGCGAAACGTGATGCGTTAATGGAGGGCGGACGTGCAGCCGAGACTTATCGCCGTATTCCCTTCGACGAGGCCATCCGTATGCTAACAACTTCCACTTTGGCAAGCGGGGTTACCCGTCGTTATATAGCCCTCATGTAGCCGGCAAAGATAAACTGCGTTTCGTTTCCCGTTGCTTGATTCCGTAGAAAATGCAATTCTAGCCTCTTTCTATCCAATTCATATATAATTGGGTTGAAGGAGCGATCATATATTGTTAGTTAAAATGAGGCAAGAGGCATTCAACGCATTAGACGATGAGGCACTCGGGACTGCTTGTGTCGATCCGCTCATCAAAGCTTATAAGGAAATCCAGACTCGAGGAGACGATTTCAGCACAGGGCTTTTTAAAGAACTATCAAGAGGACAAAAAGCGTTATTCGTGTTTCGTGCTTATTACAATCACGTCATGAAATCTGATGCTAATTTTTATTGGTGGAGTGCTTATTTTATGGCGCAACCCGAGAGATGGTCAGGGCTAAAAAGCGGGTTGCGTTTTTTCGGTGATCGCAACACCCTGCATGTCTTAGAGAGTTTGGAAGAGATTCTTAAAAAAAGGAATCACCCGAGGAGTTTAGAAAATTTCGATGTTTCAGCTAATGATCTACATCATGATCCTGAATTGATGTCTCTTGTAAAACCTCTTTTCGATAACCTTCACGAGGCCGTATGGATAACACATAAAATCATAGGTACATGTATACGAAGTAACCCCAATGACTTTGTGCAATTCGAGATAGATTAGGGTAGCATGAATAAAACCGGCTGCGATTGAACCGGTATTATCCCCTTCAAGTAGACAGTAAGAAGAATCATTTCTTACCGTTATACTTAAAGGGGATTTTTCATGGGCGAAATGTGTTGTGGGCATTGCAAAGGGGCCGAAAGTAAACCCATCCGACAAATATGTAATCATCGAGTTATTTATTGTTTGGTGGATGGTTAAGATTTAATTCTGGATCATAAATATTATTCGTTTTCAAAAATATTTCTAAATCACAATGGATATTTACTGCGATTGCGTTATTCTCCTTTGTGAATATGAATAGAGTTGGATAGTACGTCTCCGTCCGACTAACAAACAATACTACCTGAGTAACTATCCCAATTATCCATTGATTGCTTATTTTCAAAGGGGGAGCGAGTTCAATCTTTATCCCGATCCCGTTATCTGGCTCAATTTTGAATGATCCAACGGGTCCAGTAATAGAAGATAACCATTTCTCAACTTCACTTTGCAAATTTGTAGGGTTGTTTATTGTTTGGACAACCTCACCTTTCTCAATATCAAACACCTCAGCTCCATCAAAAGCGCGGACAGTTTGTACGTTAAAGCAAGTTAACGCAACAATAATGGCAATCATGTACATTAGGTGTTTCAAGCTAATACCCCCGCCAATACTATTAGAGCATTACACTTCATCCACACCTATGATACCCCATGTTTTAACATTTGATGTTGCAATTACTTTTTACTACGTTCCTGCTCTACTGCCCCTGTTTAATATATATAAGCAGGCTGCCGCGGCAACCTGCTCGAAATGAATGATTCAGCTATAGTTCTTCGATAGTGTAATCATTTTACGTTAACCTGGGTTTGGTTCAATTGAAATTAGACTTGGTTGTCCCCATCTTCGTTTCTCATATTGAATAAAATACTCTTCATTCTCATTAATTAACTTACTGACACCCTTTGGTAATGAAACCACCGTGCTGCGACCTTCAAGATTCCTTATTTCAATATTTTTTTCGTTTACCTTTACTACAGTTGCTACTTCTCCAGTGTGTGTTGTACGTGAATACCAGGCAAAAAAACTAAAAATCATTAAAGCAAAAATAAAAACCAGCAAACGTTTCCTCCACCTGTTGCCTTTCACTGCAAGTGTGTTCATAACCCCTCCAGTATTGATTTTTCGTAACTCTAATCTAGACTTTGTAAACTCATGGAAATTGTGCAGCCTGCCCGGTTGGATCCGCGGCAGGCTGCATCGTTAATTGAGCTACTGTTCTCCGTTACTTACCGTCCAGTAACTTATTTTTCTGTCTTATACTTAATTTTTACTGAACAGCTGATCTTTGTCAATCTCAAGAAACTGCCTGGGACATGAGGTCCAGGCTGTTTCTTGCCTCAACGCTTTACAACCCGTACCAGGATGTCCTAGCTGCCTGAGCATGGCGGTGACATTCCCTCGATGGTACGTCCCGTGATTCACGAGATGCTGGATGAAATCTATATAGCGGGCTTGACTCCTTTAATTCCTCCCCTATATTTTCTTGAAAGCGTCCGGATAGGTCGCGATAAAGTCGATCATCTCTTCCGTGATGCTCCAGCCGAACACCTCCGTCAGAATCGGATCTTTAAAAAAGCCGCTGACCGCCTGCTTGTTAGCCGCTGCACTGTAACGGTCGAAGTGAGCGATTCGGCTTCCACGGTCGTGAACAAGCTGCATGTTAAGTATATGGCCCGGCAAACTGGCGCTATAGTCGAAATCCGTCACTCTTACGGTTGTACATACCGGATTACGGCTTGTCGTAAAATGAATCTCCATTCGGTTCAAATCGTACACGAGACTAAACACCGTATCCGGTCTGCGCATCTCCCGCAGCCCTTCGAATGCGTCCTCGATGCTGATCGACGGAAGCTCAAACTTATTGGCAATCCATTGGTCTGCCTTACGGAACCGGTGCATGGAGTTGGCTTCGTAATCCCCGGTCGCTTCCTCCTGCTCGGCCGGCTCATGCCTGGTACGAATCGTTTCCTGGTACAGGGAATTAGCCATAACGGGACATGGAAGCGAGGCATCCTTGTACACAGCCATTTCGCCATTCAGAAATTCGATGATCGCCCGGTCTCCCCGCTTGTCGCACACCATATAGTGCAGATGCGATTGGTTCTGGGCAATGCGAACCCGGGAGGCTGCCTCCAGCACTTCGCCAACTGTCGCACACGTATCGAGCATATATTGAATCCATTGTAGCTCCGATACCGCCGGCCTCTCATCCGGGGCCGGATATGCGGCTTGCCATAGAGTCGTTTGTTCGACAACGAGTCCCTCCTCATTCATGCCGCCGTTCGGGCACTCCTTCCCGATTTGGGATACGGTCAAGTTTCCATATATGGACACCCAAGATGCCGGCTGATCCGGCGGCAGGATGAATGCCGTTTTGGCGAGCCCTCTCTGGTTGGTGTACATATACACCCCGTCATAAATAACATCTTGATTTTTGCCTACGAAGTTTGTTTCGCCTTTACAGATATGCCAAGCAGTACTCATGTTTACTCTCCTTTTCTTCCAAAGCCAATTTGATTTGACTTCAGTATACCGTTCCGTTTTCCCCGCTTCTTGACATTCTTTACAGCAATTCATTCCTTTCAAAAGAAAAGGCTATGTTAATTCTCAATGTTGATTTTTGATATACACGAACAATTGTTCTACAATAATGGGTATAATCATATAGGAATATCTCTGACCGCAAGCCTCGTAAACGTGGTGGCAAAGCTAAGTATCGTGGCATCAGTAATGACCAAATATGTGTGTTGGTTGCTCGTGACCGTCAGAAGATGACTTTTTCTGGCGTACTTGGGCGTGAACGAATTCGGACAATGAAATTGGATGAGGCTATTGGCAGTCATTTAACTGAGTCAAATGTACTTTGTACTGATTCGTGGAGGGCATTTAGTTCCTATGCGAATTCGAAAGGCTTAGACCATTACCGCTTTAAGTCCGATGAAAAACAACGGGTTAAAGGAGTTTACCGCATTCAGAATGTAAACCAGCTATCACAATCGTTTGAAACGTTGGATCGACCGTTTTAATGGTGTTGCAACCAAGTATTTGCAACATTATTTGGCTTGGTTCCGCTACTTAGACAGCAAGGAAATGAGAACACAACGTCGAATAAGAAAAATATGTTGGTCACCTCTTGCCTGCTTACTGTAAAAGAGACAAACACCAAACTTCGACAAACTTCTTTTGTCTCAATTAAACGGGTAAGAAAGTTAAAGTAAAGTAATCTATAAAAGGTGGAGTGAATACACGTCGTGGCAACAATTGAGGATTTTTTAAAGTTAGATATCCGTATAGGTACTGTGACTAAAGCAGAACCTTTTCCAGAAGCACGAAAACCTGCAATAAAATTAGAAATTGATTTTGGTGAAATCGGTATCAAACGCTCTTCTGCCCAAATAACGAGAAGATATGAACCAGAACAACTTATAGGTAATCAAGTGGTCGCAATAGTAAATTTTCCAGTAAGGCGAATTGCTGGTTTTGAATCTGAAGTGTTGGTAATTGGAGGTGTTCCAGAGGAAGGTGATGTTGTACTATTAAAACCAGATGAACCAGTTAAAAATGGTACACCGATTGCCTAATAGAACATTCGGTAATGGATTTTCATTCAACAAACGGATATCTATAGTTGATTAACCGCCTTTTCAGTTGGCGGTTTTCTTTTTGGCCCCCAAAATCAACAACAAAATTTAACATAGCCAAAGAAAAAGCCCGGCCAGCGCCGGGCATTTAAACAATCGGAACATAAATGTAAAAGGCCCCGGTTTCTGCATAATCGCTCTCATAAACCTCCATAAAGTCCATGCCGACCGGGTTCAGCATCAGTTTGGACACGCTGATCGATTTATACAAGTCATGAATGGCGGTCTGAAATACGCTGCCCATGCCTTCTTTATAGTGGAAAACCGCATATTGGGACGCGGGGAGCTCCAGTAAAGCCAGCTCGCCGCTTTCCCGCTCGTTCGAAGAGCCTGCCGAAAAACCGGAAAAGTAACGGATGTCCTCCTCCGGAAATCTGGAGTTGTTGAGCGTCACGTTATACAAGCGGTCCACTCCGTTCGGCGTTATCCAATTTCCCACAAATCCGGCTACAAATGCAGACACCCTCCCGAGCCCTTCCTCGGTTTCGGGGTTAAACCGGATCTCCTGTCCGGTCAATGTAACTGCCGGTAAAGAAGCATACGTAAAGTCCACGATGACATCTTTGTTCACATTTTTAAATTCGCGCTCGACGACCGACTTTGTACTCAACCTTTGCAAACAAGCGTACTATCCAAATCATAGCAGATCCCTCCAGCAGCAACAATCTATTCACGGAAGCCTGGACTGCCGCTGTTATTGAGCTATCGTTCTTCGTTAGCAAAAAGGTTTGTCTACTATGAAAATTCACTTATAACAGCCTGGATAATTCTTCTATATCTTCAGCTGAAGTGACCAACCCATGAATTGCGGAGGAAATTTCTCCTGTCGCAGCCGACTGCTTGTGTGAGATTTCAGTTGCTTTTTTCACTGAATTAGCGATAAATTCTACTTTTTGATTGAGTAAACGGAGTATACCACGGATTTCATCTACCGATCTGGCACTATCTTCAGCAAGGCTTCTAATTTCTTTGGCAACAACGGCAAAGCCTCTTCCATGTTCCCCTGCTCTGGCTGCTTCAATACCTGCGTTTAAACCAAGAATTTTAGACTTCCCTGCGACTGAGTTGATGAATGTTAAGATCTTTGCCGTTTTATCAACTTGTTCGCTCATTTCTTTTTGCGCAGTGCCCAATAATTCCATAAAATTAGCTAACTCGAGAGCCGAGGAAGAAAGCTCTTGGGTAGATGCAGCAATTTCTTCCGAAGTAGAGGCGAAATGCTGAGCTACAGAACTTAGTTTTTGTTGATTTTCCAAACTGATACCGATTCCAAAACCCCCAATAACTTTTCCATGCTCATCTGTGATGGGTACACTCTTTGCTTTAAAAGCAATGCCAAAAGCCTCTTTAGGCACACTAACCATTTGTGCTTTATTGGACTTCATAGCTAAATAAATAGCATCGCCTTCTGGAACAGCCATCCCGTCAATAGCACCAAGGTTCAGGTTTGAAGCAGGAAGATATAATAGAAACTTTTCGGTATCGGTTACTCCAATCATCACATCAAAAGGAATTCCCTCTTTTATTTTAGGCGCAAGTTTTACCCAATAATCGAGTAATTCATTCTTTTCATTCACCGTCCATCCCCCCCTAAAATAGTCTATATACTTAAATATAATCTATGATTGTATGCGCTTACATAATGGATAAAATTACTATATCGGATTTTTTTTTGACTGTCAATGTCAGTAGGATGCCTATATTTTCTGTCACATAATCTAAGGGAAATATACCCCCGAATATGCTAAGTTTAACCAATTCCTCTCGTTTACTGCGATTCGAATTCTCCTAACTGTCTGTAACGGCAAATTTTTTGTCGACCACTGGACCCCATATAAGTTACAATAATACTAACTCAATAGCAAAAGGGGATCATTTATGAAATATATCAGCACCCGGGGACAAGTATCCCCCACAGGATTTATCGACGCGATTCTGATGGGACTGGCCGACGACGGCGGCTTGCTCGTGCCTGAGCACATTCCGCAATTATCGGACGATACCCTTAAACAATGGCAGAAACTCACTTATCCGGAGCTCGCCCTAGAGGTGTTCTCCTTATATGTAAACAATGAAATTCCACGTGCGGATCTGAAGAAACTGGTCGACGACAGTTATGCGACATTCCGCCACGAGGATGTAACACCCGTACGCCGGCTCGACAACGGTCGATATGTGTTGGAACTGTTCCATGGCCCAACCTTCGCCTTCAAGGATGTCGCGTTACAATTTCTTGGCAATCTGTATTCCTACGTCTCCCGTAAAACGAACTCCATCATCCACATTCTTGGAGCGACGTCGGGTGACACAGGCGCTTCGGCGATCGAGGGCGTGCGCGGCAAAGAAGGAATCCGCATCTGTATCTTGCATCCACACCAGAAGGTGAGCAAGGTGCAGGAACTTCAGATGACCACGGTCAATGACGCCAACGTGCTTAACCTCGCCGTGGAAGGCACCTTTGATGACTGCCAACGAATCATTAAGGAACTATTCGCCGACGTTAGTTTCAAACACCGGTACCACCTGCGTGCCATCAATTCCATTAATATTGCCCGGATTCTCGCACAGACGGTGTACTACTTCTATGCTTACTTCCAGGTAGCGAACAAAGAGCATGCCGATAAGATCAGCTTCAGCGTACCGACAGGGAACTTCGGCGATATATTTGCCGGTTACCTGGCTCAAAGAATGGGACTTCCCATCCATAAACTGATCTTGGCGACGAACGAGAACAACATCTTGGCACGCTTTGTGAATGAAGGCGTATATCAACCGGGCGCTTTCCGAGGAACATACAGTCCGTCCATGGACATTCAAGTAGCAAGTAACTTCGAGCGATATTTGTTTTACCTGTATGGAGAGGACGCTGACACCGTGACCTCTCTCATGGCGCAGTTCAAAGCGGAAGGCCGCATCGTCATTACCGGAGACGTATTGAAGCGAGTGCAAGCCGACTTCTCGGCCTACAGCGTGGAGAACGAAGAATGCCTAAACACCATCAGTGCGTATTATGAGAAGTACAGTTATCTGCTGGATCCGCATACCGCCTGCGGCGCAGCAGCATCCGACAAGCTAGCGGCGGAGGGAGAGGTCACGGTTGTTCTGTCAACCGCCCACCCGGCGAAGTTCGACGAAGCCATCCGGCTGCGCAATATCAGTCAGACCTACCCCGAGCAAATCCAGGCGCTGTTCGACAAACCGCAAATCCAAACCGTTGTCGGCGGGTCCAACGAAGAAATAAAGAAACAGTTAGTGACGTTTTTTAATTAATCCTCAGCAAGCTGCGTGAGAAAGCCATCCTACGGGATGGCTTTTGTTGTTTGCTGCGTTGTCTTCGGCCATGTCAATTCCTCCAGTCAGCTACGGAATATTTACGCCCCTTAATATGACAATGTTTGATTAATTATTTTATTTAGTCTTTCAATCCGCCCCCATCCGATCCTTTTCCTATCTATATACTACTATTCGTTTTTCCGGTTCCCTACTCGTCCCCATTTAAACATTAGGAAATATATGACATTCATTATCAACTATCGACACTATTTATAAGAGTGTGATATCATATAATTCTTGATAAAGTGGTAACGCAATAAAGCAATGGATACTTAGTAAAAGGTGGTTTTTCATTCGATGAAACGTTTGGCAACTATGGTTATGGTTATCACAGCATCGCTCTCCCTCCTTGCAGGATGCTCCGGTTCGAAGGGCTCGGTTGGCGAGGACAACAAACTGGTGATTGGCATTGACGACAAATTTGCACCGATGGGGTTCCGGGATGAGAAGAATGAGATCGTCGGGTTTGATATCGACTATGCTAAAGCGGCTGCCGAGAAAATGGGCACCACGGTGGAATTTCAACCTATCGACTGGAAAACAAAAGAATCCGAGCTGAGCAGCGGGCGGATCGATCTGATCTGGAACGGATATACGATTACGGACGAGCGCAAAGAGAAAGTCCTCTTCACCAAGCCCTATCTCAAAAATGCGCAGGTGGTTGTGACATTGGCAAAATCCAACCTGACCAAGCTCGATGATCTGGCAGGCAAGGTTGTAGGGCTTCAATCGCTTTCTTCCGCAGCAGATGCCTTGAATGACCACCCTATCAAATCCAGGATCAAAACCGTTACGGAGTTCTCGGATAACGTCCTCGCCCTGAGCGATCTGAAGATCGGCCGTGTCGATGCGGTGGTCATTGATGAGGTCGTGATTAAGTATTATATGGCCAAGGAAACGGGCACCTTCAAGCTGCTCAGTGAATCTCTTGCTCCGGAAGAGTACGGAATCGGCGTAAAGAAAGGCAACGACGCCCTGCTTCAGAAGCTGCAAAAAGCGCTTGACGAAATGAACCAGGACGGCACCGCGTCGAAAATCTCGCAAAAATGGTTTGGCGAAGACAAAGTATTAAAGTAAACAAAACCGAATGATGATCAGGCAAGCCGGATTTCTTCTCGGAAATCCTGTTTTGTTTTTGGGGGAATTTCTTCATGTCCGCAGATTACATCACCACCATGATCAAGCCGATGCTGCAAGGGGCCCAAATGACGGTCCTCTTGTTTCTAATCGCCATTGTGGTATCCATTCCGCTGGGCTTCGTGCTCACGCTAGCTGTAAAAAGCAGCATCAAGTCTATCGCTTGGCTCGCCCATTCCTATATCTACATCATGCGCGGGACGCCGCTGCTTCTGCAGCTGCTCTTTATCTGCTTCGGGCTGCCGATGCTGCCGCTGGTCGGCGAATATCTGGTGCTGGACCGGTTTACCGCTGCATGCCTGGGCTTTATCTTGAACTATGCGGCGTATTTTGCCGAGATCTTCCGCGGCGGTCTGCTGGCGATTGATAAAGGCCAATATGAGGCCTCACAGGTGCTGGGTTTGAACAAATGGCAGACCATGACACGAATTATTCTGCCTCAAATGTTCCGCGTTGCACTGCCTGCAGTGTCCAACGAGTCGATTACGCTGATCAAGGATACCGCGCTTCTGTATGCCGTTGCCGTTCCGGAGCTGCTGCACTTTGCCCAGACGGCAGTGAACCGGGACTTTACGATCGTGCCTTTCTTTATAGCCGGTATGATTTATCTGCTCATGACGCTCTTGCTAACCGCACTCTTCAAATGGCTGGAACAAAGATTTAAATTTGAATAAAAGGAATGGCGAACGTGGCTATCATTGAAGTAACCAACCTCAAAAAATCATTCGGCACGCTGGATGTGCTGAAGCAGATTACATTTCAAGTAAATAAAAACGATGTGGTTGCGGTGATTGGCCCCTCCGGATCCGGGAAAAGCACGATGCTCCGAAGTCTGGTTCATCTCGAACAGATTAATGGCGGCAGCATCAACGTAGCCGGAGACTATCTTGTCAAGGACGGGGTCTACTCCAAGCCTCAGGAGATCAAGCGGATCACCTCCAAGATGGGCATGGTGTTCCAGCATTTCAATCTGTTCCCGCACCTCACGGTCCAGGAAAATCTGGAGCTCGCTCCCAAAATGGTCAAAAGAGAGCCGAGTGCGGAACTTCGCAGACGAAGCACCGGGCTGCTGGAAAAGGTAGGTCTCGCCGAACGGGCGTCGGCTTACCCGGCCAAGCTCTCGGGCGGCCAAAAGCAACGTGTCGCCATTGCCCGGGCGCTAATGATGAATCCCGAGATCCTGGTGTTCGATGAACCCACCTCCGCCCTCGATCCGGAATTGACCGGCGAGGTACTGCAGGTGATGAAGAGTCTCGCCGAAGAGCATATGACGATGATTGTCGTGACGCATGAAATGGGATTCGCCAAGGAAGTGGCCAATCAGGTGATGTTCATGGATCATGGAGAGATCATCGAAACCGGCCATCCGGAGCAGCTCTTTACAACTCCCCGGTTTGACCGAACGAAAGCCTTCCTGAACCGGAGTTGGCAATAGTTCCTCAGGCGCAGCTCTATCGAATGGATAGACTGCGCGCTTTTTTGCATGTCTGCTGCCCTCTATCCATTTAATCCGTCCAATTTGACGGCAATTTGCAGCTGCAGCCTCGTTTCCGGATCATCAAGATGAAATCCCAGCTCGTTGCGTATTCGTTCGATCCGGTAATTGACGGTATTATAGTGAATAAACAAACGCTCCGCAGTTTCTTTTACATTGCAATTACTAAGAAAATAAGTTCGCAATGTTTGTAAAAGCGAGCCTTGATGCTTACGGTCATATTCGATTAGCGGCTGTAAAAAAATTCGCTTATATTCCTCCAGTTCCTCGGTTCCTTGCAAGCGGTACAGCAAAAGATATATGCCTAAATCGCGATAATGAACAATCGCATCATTCACATGGCTTTCACGGCATACTTCCGCTGCGCGTTTGGCTTCGCGAAAGCTGGCCGGTACACCGCTTTGATCTTGAGCCTCCCGGCCCAAGCATAATGTCGCGCGCTTCTCCAGAAGTTTGGGGCGCAGCAGAGACCATACGTCTCCCAGCGCATCTTTTCTCCATTTCTGATCTTTCTCACCGCTGTTTATCAACGTGATAAGGACGACTAAGCTCTCTTCGAGAACCGTCCAAATCATATCTTTTTTACCGGCGGCATCCCAGTTTAATCTTCGGGCTATTTCCTGAAGGTCGCTCACCTCCGGCTTTCGTTCATGAAAGGTTACGACGCCTACCAAAAAGGACGATCCCTCGATGAACGGGCGTCCGCATGCTTCTGCCCTCATCCGCAAATCCGCGGGGGAAACGATGCGCCCGGCTATCCAATCCTGCAGAAATTGGTCGATATACTTGGCCTCAATTTTCTTCCTGACTTGCGAGTTGTTTATTTCAAAGCCGATTAGCTCGCTGGCCCAGTTCATCGTCAACGTATCGACAATTCCGTATTCGCTTTGCTGCTCCAGCATCAGCAAAAGAGACGGCTGCTGCACTTGTCCATCGGGCACCGATGTAATGTATACGCGAATCATTTGCTCCCCTGCCTGGATGAAACTGGTTTCAAGGGTTCGGTCCTCCCTGAGTCTCTCCCATCCGGCCTCGTCTACCTGCCTGCATAAATGCTCAGCTGAAGGTGAAGCCATCCAGCGATTGCCCGGGTCCAGCAATACAACCGGGTTTTGAATGAGAAGCTGCAGATGGTGTAAAAACGCATGAAGCCCATCCCCGTGCAATAGCACTTGGGACAGGCGTTGGACCCGGCTTTGAAGAAGCGTTAGCTGTCTTACTTCCGTGACGAGAACGCGTTCCATCACTTCGCGGACAACATCGGAGAATGCGGTATCCGGGGGAAGCTCGATTAAGGGGAGTCCATGAAACTCGGCGGCCTTCACAGCCGAGTCGGGCACGGTGTCTATAAATCGTTTCGTCTTGATGCCCAGAGCGACTACGCCCTTTTGCACAAGCTGCTCAATTAAGGTGACAAACAATTCCGGATTATGTTTTAAGGGATACCCCGTTGTCATTAAGAACTCGCCAGGCTTTACCCAATTAATCACATCGGGAACTTCCATCACATTGATTCTGCTTATCGTCTGCTCCAAGCCGGACCGTCCCCCAAGAAGAACAGCCTCCTTGAAATGAGGGATCGAGAAAAGATCTTTTACAGTAAAGCCGTACACAGCTTCCTTTTCCATCGTTTATTCCTCCCGGTGCGCACTTCGTGTCTGTTTTCAATGCAGTCGTTGTCAAGCGTTTCGCAGGCTTTTTACAACCGGCTCCGACATCGACGTCCACCCGAAAATTCCGCCCTGCTGCCAAATCATCCGCAGTGCAGCCGCATGATCTTCAGGATCAAAGGCGGCTGTTGCATCTTCCAGCACAAGACATTCATACCCCCGGTCATTCGCTTCCCGAAGTGTGGTATGCACACAAACATGTGTCGTGACCCCGCATAAAATTAACGCTTCTATCCGGTTTTCTTCAAGAATCGCTTGTAAATCCGTTTGAAAAAACGCTCCTTTTCCAGGCTTGTCGATTATGATCTCCCCCGCTTCGGGGGTGAGTTCGGGAACGATAGCATGTCCCCTTTCTCCACGAATCAGAATTCGCCCCATCGGTCCCTCGTCTCCAATCCCGGCCCCCTGTCTCCGGCTCCGCCTAAGCTTGGACGGCGGACAATCGGACAAATCGGGCAGATGCCCCTCCCGGGTATGAACGATCATCAGGCCGGCGAATCTGGCAGCGGCCATGACGCGCGAGATGACCGGGATAATGGACCGTGTGGACGAAATATCATTTCCAAGCCGTTCCCCAAAACCTCCCGGTGCGCAAAAATCATTCTGCATGTCAATGACGACAAGAGCTGTCCGGTCGGGACGAAACACAAACGGATACGGCAGGGACTCATTCAGCGTTAGGGTTGGTTTCATCATTTGATTTCCCTCGTCTCCGGCAATTTTTGAATGCAGGCGAACCAATGCTCAGTTCGAGTTATGCAGATGAAGCCTGAGGAGCGTGCCGATTAATTTATCCGAACTGGACACCGCCCCAAAAACACCGCCTTGCATCGTCGCCATTTTCAGCGCAGCCACATGGTTGCCTACATCGGTTGCGCCGGTACAATCCTCCAGTATCAAGCATTCATACCCGCGATCATTGGCTTCCCGCATCGTGGTATGAACGCCGACGTCCGTGGTGATTCCGGTGAGAATCAGATGCGTAATTCCGCGCGATCTCAGAATCAGATCAAGATCCGTGGCGAAAAAACCGCCCTTGCCGGGCTTATCCACAACAATCTCATCCGGCAAGGGGGTAAGTTCCGTCACAATCCGCCAACCGGGCTCGTCTCTTACCAAGATTCGGCCCGAGGGGCCGACGCTTCCGATCTCCGCACCCGCTCTCCGGCTGCGCCACCGTTTATTGTCCGGTAAATCGGAAAGGTCCGGCCGGTGTCCTTCCCTGGTAAAAACGACGGTGAATTCGGGGATGGACCGAACGACCTCAAGCAATCTGCGGATCGGATCAATCGTACGCGCCGTTAAATGCGGGTCGTACCCCATCCGTTCTACATAGCCGCCTCTTCCGCAAAAATCATTTTGCATATCAATGACTAGCAGCGCTGTTTTCCGGGGGACAAGCTCCCCGTCATAAGGCCATGAATAAGGATAAGACGGAACGGTTATTCTACCTGATTGTCCTTGTTGTCTATGCCATTTCAAATTCGCCGCACGCTCCTTACCCGGGCCTGACGATACAAATGGTTTACGGTGCTCATTTCGGTATATTTCCGAGGACGCCCTTCACTAAATAATCGGCGGCTTCCAATTTTTCAACGGGCGGTATTTCTCCTTCCTTGATTTGAATTTTGCCCGATTGATCTTCAATAGGCCCTTTGAACGGCTGCAGCGTACCGTCAAGCAATTCCGTTTTTTTCGTTTCCACAAACTTTTTCACATCATCCGGAACCCCCGCACCGAGCGCTGTCATTTGAACGACGTTGTCTTTCAAGGTTCCACGATATTTACCTTCGTACTTGCTGCCTTTAAATTTACCGTCGACAGCGGTTTTCACCATATCTACGAATAAATCCGGCCAGTTCCATACAGATCCGGTAATCCATCCTTTCGGCGCCAGAGAGGAAGCGTCCGCATGATAGCCAACCGACATGACGCCTCTGCGTTCGGCGGTTTCGATGATCGTTTTGGTACAATCTTGATGCTGCGTCAATACATCTACACCGTTGTCGATCAGCGAGTTGGCCGCATTCGCCTGCTGTCCCGGATCACACCAGCTTCCCGTAAAGACAACCGATGTCGTCGCATCCGGATTTACCGATTTGGCTCCAAGCTCAAAAGCATTTACGTTCAGCAGCACCTGAGGAATCGGAACGGAAACGATATAACCCAATTTCCCTGTTTTGGACATTTTGCCCGCTGCAACGCCGGCAAGATAAATCGGCTCCCAGATCGTACCGAAATAGGTACCCAAATTGTCCGCCGTTTTCAGACCCCCCTGATGAAAGAAAGCAACTTCGGGATGGCGCTTGGCCACGTTCAGCGCAGGATCAAGGTGTCCGTAAGAGGTCGGGAAAATAATTTTGGCCCCTTCCTGGATCATCTGCTCCATGACCCGCTCAGCCTCTGCCGTCTCAGGGACATTCTCGGCCCGCAGCACTTTTAAATCCGGGAACGCCTTTTGGACCGCTTCACTGCCCAGATAAGCCGCCTGGTTATACCCGTAATCATCACGCGCGCCTACGAAGATGAAACCGACAGCAGTCCCGCCTGTTCCCGGAGTGACGGAGCTGGTGCTTTTGGCGGCTTCCGCCCCGCTGCCGCTAGTTGGCGCTTGATTCGATCCGGGTTGGCTGCAGCCGGCCAAAAGAATGACAGAAGCCAGCGTTAATGCCAAAAAGCTCTTCATTTTGTTCCATTTCATGTGTGATTCCCTCCATTTTTATATATAAATTCAAGTGAAACCTTATGACCCGGCCGAGTTTCCGGTAAATACTTTACCCAGAGCCTCAGGGGTTTGGCTTCGCTGTCGAAGCTCCACAACCAGCAGAGCCGCAAGGGTCAGCAGATAAGGCAGCATGAACAGGAAGAACGGAGAAATCGGCAGCTGCGTCTGCTGAACGGTAAGCTGCAGAGCTTGAGCGGCACCGAACAAATAAGCGCCGAGCATCGCCCTTGCCGGCTTCCAGGAAGCGAAGATCACAAGCGCGACCGCTACAACGCCCCGCCCTTGCACCATATTCTCCACCCAACTGTGGGTATAAGCTACCGAAAGCTGAGCGCCGCCTATGCCGGCCAAAAAACCTCCGGCCAATACGGCTGCATACCGGACCAGCTTCGGATTGAATCCGTTGGCAAAGAGCACTTCCTCTCTTTCGCCGGCAGCTCTGAGAATGACTCCAAGCCGGGTACGAAACAACAAATACCATAACAAAGGCACTAGAACTATGGATAGATAAGTTAACGGATCATGATTGAATAAAATCTGGCCCAGAAACGGAATATCCGATAAGTAAGGGATAGGTATCGGATTAAAACCGACGATTTGCTTGCTGACAAATCCCCGTCCAAAAAACGAAGTAAGCCCCATACCGAAAAACATGATCGTTAGTCCGGTCGCCAGCTGATTGGCATGGCAGGTGAGAACCAGAAAGGCGTGGATTGCAGAGATGAGCAAGCCGCATAATCCGCCTGCCAGCGTACCGAGCCACGGGTTGCCGGTCCAAGCCGTAACCGCGAATCCTCCGAGTGCCCCTGCAAGCATGGAGCCTTCCGTCCCCAGATTGATCACGCCGGCACGTTCCGAGATCAATTCCCCTTGGCTTGCCAGCATGACAGATGTTCCCGAACGAAATGCCCCTGTCAAAATATCCGCTATCATTTATTCAACCTCCTTCCACTGCCGAGCAGAAAGAACAGAACCAGCGCCATCAAAATATAGACCGAAGAAGATGGAAGTCCGGAACCAATCTCAAGCGAGTTGCCGGCAACGCTGATCATCCCGAGCACAAACGCCGAAACGATAAGACGCAGCGGGTGATTCCAGGCCATCCAGGCGGCCAAGAAGCCAAGATACCCGTAATTGACCCCTGTCGCTGGGCGAAGGCGGCCTTCAATACCTGCAATTTCAATCATCCCGGCTATACCCGCCAAAGCGCCCCCGGCAATCAGCACCCAAAAAAACATCTTGTTCACCTTAAAGCCGGCGCGCTCCGCAGCAAAGATGTTACCGCCAAGCACCCGAATACGGAAGCCGAGCTGCGTCTTCGCCAAGACGAACCAAACGACTGCCGCCAGAACAAACGCGATTGCAATGCCTGCATGAAGCCTCGTGCCATCCATAACCGGCAGCCGCAAGGAAGGCGCAATCTCGGGGGAAAAGGGCCAATTGAACGATTTCGGATCTTTTAATAATCCGTGTACAAAGAATCCGACGGTAAAGGAGGCGACGTAATTCAACAGCAGGCTGGTGATCGTTTCATTAAGCTTACCCTTGACCTTAAGAATAGCCGTGACTCCAGCCCAGACCGCCCCTCCCAGAGCGCCGGCGGCGAGCATTAGCATTAGGCCAGCCCAGGCCGGGAAATGGTCAAGATAAAACACGGCAAACCATGTGGAAAACAGAGCACCGATCGCAAGTTGTCCTTCTCCTCCCACATTAATCAAACCCGCTTTGGCCGGTAAGGCTGCGGCAAGGCCCGTCAAAATGAACGGCGTTGCCTTCAGCAATACTTCGCCAAAGCCATAGGCGCTCCCGAATGTGGAACGAACCATCGAAACGTACAATTGCACCGGGTTTACACCGAAAAACAACAGGAACGCGCCAAAGATCATAAAAGGAACGATCAATACACCGACCTGAAATGCGAACAGCTTTAATTTGCCGCCGAGCGAAAAGGACCGCCCGGGTAATGCAACCGTATCCGCTTGCTGCTTCATGCCAATTCTCCTTTCAACATGCGGGAGCCGATTTCTGATGCATCGGTTTCCGACGGACGATAAGGCCCGCGCAATTGTTTGCCGGAAAGAACAACCAGCCTGTCCGATAATTTGAACAATTCATCCAAATCCTCCGAAAACAGTAATACAGCCGTTCCTCTCTCCGCTAATGTGATCAACTGCTGTTGGATCGTACGCGTCGTTCCTATGTCCAGTCCCCGGCTGGGGTAACTGATGATCAGGATTTTGGGCTTTCTGATCAGGGCTCTGGAAAGCACCATTCGCTGCACATTTCCTCCGGAAAGCTGATCCGCGCGCCGATCGGCAGCCGCCAACGCGAGGGCCCGGGCCTCCTCACTACCCTCCAGCAAGCTTCGGACATGCTGCCAATCGATACCGGCTCCTTTAGGCTTCATCGGAATTCCATCCAAGACCATATGCTCAAGTATAGTAAAACCCGGGATCACCGATTCCTTGAGCGGATCCTCAGAGACGAAGCTGACCCCGGCCTCCATAAACGCTTTTGTGCCGCCTTCTAACTCTTTCCCGTCAACCGTAAGCCTGCCGGACGTTAAATGACGCAGACCGAACAGCACTTCGGCCAATTCCCGTTGTCCGCTCCCGGAAATTCCAGCTACACCGGTAATTTCCCCCTGTCTTAAAGTCAATTGAATATCCTTAAGCACCGTTTCGCCATGGTTTCCCAGGATAGTCCCGCGTTCGATTTGAAGCACCACCGGGTTTTCCCGTGCGGCATCTTGGGTTTGCTTGTTCACTGGCTTCAGCGTCTTGGCCCCCATCATTGCCGCAATCAGCACATTCCCATCCAATCCGTCTTCGCGGCTCGCCGTATAGGTGATTTGACCGCTGCGCAGAACGCTTACCTGATCTGCGCAAGCCAGAACTTCATTAATCTTATGTGTAATGAGCAGAATGCCGTATCCGTCTTGTCTAAGCAAACCCAGCATCTGAAGGAAGGCTTCCACTTCTTGAGGCACAAGCACACTGGTCGGTTCGTCAAAAATAATCACGCGCGTTCCGGGAATCAGCAGCACCTTCACGATTTCAAGACGCTGGCGTTGACCTAAATCAAGCTGCCATACATGCGCATCGGGATCAACCGATAATCCGTACTTTTCGGAAATTCCCAGAATGCTGTCACGAAGCTGCTTTCTCCGAAGGCGCCAACCACCACTCGACATGGCAAGTGCGATATTATCCAATACAGTCATTGCCGGAATCAGACGAAAATCCTGAAACACCATGCCAATGCCTTTTGCCTTCGCCTTAAGGGGAGGATGCAATGAAACGGCTTCGCCATCCATATAAATGGCGCCTGCATCGGGGGCATATACCCCGTACAGCATTTTCATTAAAGTGCTTTTACCCGCGCCGTTCTCTCCAAGAATGGCGTGAATAGAGCCTTGTTTCACCTCCAGATTGATGTCTTTATTGACAACCAGCGAACCAAAACGTTTGGTTAAGCCTTCGGTCCGTAACAGATAGAAATCGGCGGTATCCCGAGAATGATTCATCTTCCAACCCACCTTAAATATGTTATATATCATAACATTAAAATGAATGATTAATTTACATTAATTATTATAATACCTTTCAATCGCTTTATCTTTATGAATTTGTTACAAAATCAACAATTATTTTTTAGTGATTTTTTATAAAAATAACATATATATAACATATAATTTCAATAAAATCCCATTTTAAATGTCAGGTTTGGGGCTTTACCGTTAAAAAAAACTGTCTCTCCAGCTCCAAAGCTCACTTTTGAGACAGCCTTTCATGTTATGTTATACGGCAAAAACTGCCGCTCCTATCCATCCATTCCCGCAGCTATACCGCTTCAACGGCATTACGCCAACCTCCATAGCTCGTTATATCTACGGCCTCTGCCGCGGCATAAGCTTCGCAAATGAATCCTGGAACCTCCACTCCATCCAGCAGCTCGATTTTCCCGATCCCAAGCGGAGCAGGTATGGCTGCGGCAAAAGCACCGAAACGGTCCTTGGGCATTTCCCACAATTCCAATCGAATGGAAGCCCCTCCCTGCTCTTTCCTGATCAAACCCGGTTTGGCAGGATCCGTCGGCAGCTTGATCATTTGATATTTCGCCGCCGTTGCGGCATCACGTACAAAACGCGCACCAAACTCCTTCATTTGCTTTTCCAACGGATACCCGCGCATATGAAGGCCGCAAACGGCGACAGGAACCATATCCCGGGAGACGGGTTTCAACTCCGTCGTCAAGCCAACTCCTGCCAGATTGGCAGAGGAATCGGCAAAACAAGCAGCGGCGCCGCATATCAGCGCTTCGTTCTCCGCGAGCGCAAACATTGTGATTCCAAACGGTGTATTCGGCGCGGCGTCTTCCGCCGGCACAGCAACCGCACAAAGATCAAGCAAGTTACAATGATTGGTATAAAGCCCCATAGCACTGTTTGCCGTAATCGGGTTGTTCCTTACTTCTTGAAGAGTCCATGTCCCTGCGCAAGTCGGCAAGATCAGAACGGCGTCTGCCAACCATCTTCTTACTTCAAGCTTATGGGCCTGCAGCGTATGCCAGGCTTTAAACAACGAAGCGGCACTGTAATCCGTTGTCGCACCTGAGCGCAAAATTTGTTCCGTCACCGGCAGAGCGCTGCCCGGATGCGCTTCGACGAAATCGCCTAATCCGGCCCACCGCTCAGCGACAAACGGTCCGTCGTACAACAGCGCCGACGTTTGAGATAGCTTGCTTGTATCCGTATATTCGACGGGGATGCCCAGCTTCTTCAATCTTTCTACAGCCAAATCCCAAGCTTGGCTGTACTCGTTCGCAAAGGTTCCGAAAAAATTCAGCGGCTCTTTAGGCAAATAAATTTTTCGAGGGAGCGCAGGCGTCGGAGCCGGAAAGCTTCGTGACCAAGGACTCGCATGATCAACGCCCCGCGCTACAGCATCTACCGCGAGCGCGTCTTCCAAACTGTGCGCAAGCACCGAAACACAGTCCAAGCCGGCGCAGGCCGGAACAACGCCTTTTGTCGACCACGCTCCCAGCGTCGGCTTATAACCGACAAGCCTGTTCAAGGCAGCCGGTACACGTCCTGACCCCGCAGTATCCGTCCCCAGAGCGAAAGCTGCATGACCGCGCGCTACAGCAACTGCGGAACCTGAGCTTGAACCCCCGCTGATCAGTTCTCCACGCAAGGCGTTTTTTGTCTCGCCGTAAGGACTTCTTACTCCCACCAAACCGGTTGCGAATTGATCCAGGTTCGCTTTGCCGACGGGAATAGCTCCAGCTTCAATTAATCGTTCTACAACGGTCGCATGTTCTGTCGGCGTATATTCAAAATCCGGGCAACCCGCCGTTGTCGGTACATGCGCCAAGTCAATATTGTCTTTGATCGCAAAAGGAATCCCCCACAGCGGCGCTTGTCCCTTGTCCAAAAGCTTCAGACGGTCCAAGTAAGGCTGAATCATCTTCATGCTGGGCGGCGTAATCCATATATTCATTTCCGCATCTTCGGCGGCCCGGTTTATAATTTCATTCACAACTTCTTCAGGACTCCAAACATTGTTTTGATACATTTCCCGTAACCAAGAAATCGACAATTCTCTCGGAAGCATGCGGGTGTTCATCCATTATCACCATCCTTTTTTGTAACATCCTTTACCAAGTGCGTGTTAAAAAATTGATTCGGCGGCACAGCTTCCTCAACCGGCAGGAAGATACTGATTTGCTCCGACGGAACGATATCGTCGTTAAGTACGGAGTGTACGGTTCCTGCCGGAACGTGAAAGGTATCCCCGGCCTGATAGTTTTTCCACTCCCCATTACACAGCAGCTTTACTTTCCCAACCGTAATATGGATGATTTCCGCTACATCATGATAATGCGGGAGCACCTGTCCGCCCGGACCGATTTTTTCCCAGAGGATGGAGCTGGTCCTTATTCCCAGCCCATCCGCCTGCTGTGCATTCAAGATTTCCCGGTGATACAGCTCTCTGTGGTTGGGCATTAGCTCCCATTCCATCTCATCGCCAACAATAACTTTGGTTTCATTTCCCGTGATCATGTGATGTCCTCCTCAACGATAGATAGCCGAATTGTCCGTTTAGAAATGCTCCAACGCTTTCAGCACCCGGGAAGAGTCGGATACACTGCCGAAAACCCCACCCTGCATCGTTACCATTTTGAGAGCCGCCTGATGATTGCCGATATCCGTCGCCCCGGTGCAATCTTCCAAAATCAAACATTCATAACCTCTGTCGTTCGCTTCCCGCATCGTCGTATGCACACATACATCGGTGGTAATGCCAGTTAAAATCAAATGTGTAATGCCTTTGTTTTTCAAAATCAAATCCAGGTCCGTCGCATAAAAACTTCCTTTGCCGGGCTTGTCGATCACCGGTTCCCCTTCCAAAGGCTTTAGTTCTTCAATAATGTTCCAGCCCGGCTCCCCCCGAACAAGAATACGGCCCGCGGGCCCGGGAGAACCGATCTCCGCACCAATCTGTTTACTTCGCCATCTTTTGTTCGCAGGAAGATCGGAAAGATCGGGCTTATGCCCTTCCCGCGTATGAATGACCGTAAAACCTGGAATTTTCCGTACCCTCTCCAACAGCGCTTGAATAGGCTGAATGGCTCTTGCCGTCAAGGAAATGTCATAGCCCATCCGATCCACATACCCCCCTTTTCCACAAAAATCGATTTGCATATCGATGATGACAAGTGCCGTTTTCTCCGGCACAATCTTCCCGTCAAACGGCCAGTTGTACGGGTTCGCTTCCACTTGCATAAAATCACATCCCTTTCTCCCTGCTTAAACGATGATATATAACTTAACAAATGTTTGGGAAAAGGTTGTTAATGTATGATCCCCGTCCCTTATTGTTATATTATATGACGTAAAAAACCTGATTTCATTATCATCATTCAACAATTAATGTGGATTTTTATTGTGTCTTTTTAACAAAAAACGATTGATTATAAATATTGTGTCATTTTTTATTACATTGAAATCGTTTGTAAAATCATATGTGCAAAAAAAATAGACCTTTTTCCGGATATTCCGGAATAGAGTCTACTGCTTGTTTTTAACGCTTTCCTGACTAAAAAAGAGGGACCCTAGTCCCTCTTTCCGGTTAAAGATTGATTCAAAATTTGCATTTTTTCAATTTGATCTTTCGTTTCCTTCGTCCCTAGAGCGTGAATTTTTCGATAGATTTCTTGTAAGGCCATATCGTATCCGACGTTGGCCTGGTCGTAATGATAAGGAATGCCTGCCGCATGCGCTCTCCAAAAAGTGTCTATCTCGAAATCTTCCTCGACTTCAAACAACTCCTGAAGCTGCTTAATTTCTTCGTCGGTTGCCTCGATTTCTAATTCATAGGCGGCATCGCCTTGATTAGACATGATCGACCTGGATTGAACCGATACATAATACTTATTTCTCTCCATGTTAGTCCTCCGCGTTAATAAAAATAATACATCCAAATAGCGGCTCCGATCGCAAGAACAATCGGAAACAGCACATAAGCTATCATCATGGGGTTAGCGATGAAGTAATGCTTGACTGAAGTGGGATTCACTCCTTTATCCATTTCTTTGGTTCGCTGCCTCCGGATCAATACAATGGAAGCGATCAAAGAAATAACGATGATCAAGTAAGCCAAAGAAAGCAAAATTTTCAACATCGCATTATCGGACTCCTTAATTTAAAATTATTGTTATTTATTTTTCGTTAAAGAGATAAAAATTATGATTGACGGTTGACTCCTCAACCGGACTATTATTTGGAAAAAAATAAAAAACCTTGATTTCTCAAGGTTTTGTCACACCATTCCCGTATTAATTCCAAACGTCTTGTGCAATATTAACGACAAGACGTATTTTGTCCCACTGCTCCTCTTCCGTGAGAAGATTGCCTTCTTCCGTTGAAGCAAAACCGCATTGGGGGCTTAAGCAGAGCTGATCCAAGCTTACATACTGGGCAGCTTCATGAATTCTTGCTTTGATACGCTCCGGATTTTCCAGTTCACCGAATTTGGACGTGATTAATCCTAATACAAGTTGGATATCCTTTCTATTTACATGACGTAAAGGTTCAAATCCGCCGGATCGCTCATCATCAAATTCTAAAAACAGTCCGTCTACCTTGAGTTTGCCAAAAATAAATTCGGATACGCGATCATACCCGCCACTGGCCACATAAGTAGATTTAAAATTGCCCCTGCATATGTGCATCGTAATCTTCATATCTTCCGGCTTATTGGCTATCGATTCGTTAATAGCCCTGGTGAACAGCTGTGCTAATTGTTCCGCAGAAAAGCCTCTTGCCGCAATTTGTTCCTGACCTTTCTCGGAGAAAAATACGGACCACGAGGTATCATCCAATTGTAAATAGCGGCAACCGGCATCGTAGAAAGCCTGAATCGCTTTTTGATAAGCTGTGATCAAATCATTAAAAAATTCATCATAATTCGGATAAACGTCTTCTTCAATATGCCCTCTAAAAAATAACATGTTCGGACTAGGAATTGTAAATTTAGCAACATGATTGCCTGCAATTTGATGAAGGAATTTATAATCCTCGATCATAGGATGGTTATGAAAATCTACTTTACCTGTTACTTTCACTCCGTGAGCTTTGGTTTGAACACCCTGAAATTGAATCCCTTGCTCCGTTTCATAGAGCTCAACACCAACAAGCTGCGATAGAAAATCGAAATGCCACCAAGCGCGTCGAAACTCACCGTCCGTCACAGCGGCCAAGCCCAATTTTTTTTGCATGTCAACAAGCCGGACGATTTCTTCATCTTCAATGATACGCAATTGCTCTGCTGTAATTTCCCCATTTTGCTTTTGTAAACGCGCTTGTTTAAGTCGCTCCGGTCTTAAAAAACTACCTACATGATCTGCCCGGAATGGTCCTTTAGCCAGTACTGCCGTCATTTTGCACATCTCCTCTTCTAAAATAGGATGTAGTGAAGCCGGATTCACTCCACATAGGATGATCCAAATGAAAAACCATGCAAAAAAGACATCTTCACCTCAACAAAAAGAAGGAAAAGATGCCTATGATTGCATGCGAACAAGCAGCGGCCCGTCATTAACACTTTCCTATCTTCCGTAGGTTGAAGCAGTGTTGTCAGAACAGGCAGGTCTCCTGGCTCCGGAATTCACATCATCAGCGGCCTTCCCGATCCACGTTTATCAAGATCAGTGGCAGTATAGCTGAGACTCCTCCGTTACAGTGGCGGGACCGCGTCGGCTTTGCACCGGACTTCCCTATTAAGCTTTAGCTATGGCTAGAGCACCTTGTTCCCACAGGTTTTCAGTTGTAATTAATTAAGATCTTATCCTATTATCCTGTTTATATCAAGTTAGAATATAGCACAGCGATGCTTTATTACATGACTTATGTGGTTGTTCATCTAGCATGCGCTCGCGGCAGATCAGGGAGCTCATTCACCGAAATAACTTCATCGGTTTTCTTTTGGGGCTTCTGCCAATATTGATCGCTACCTGGCAGATCATCGAACCATGCCGCATCTTCAGGGCAATCCAACACCATGAACTTGCCGTATTCGTTATCCCGCGACTGGTGATATTTCAGATAGGCCTTTCCGTTATCAATAGCCAGAATTTCGATTTTGCCGGAGGTGTGACTCATGGATAGACGCACCCTTTTACCTAAGCCTGAAGTGCGCGCCTTGGCTTCTTCCACGATTCGGTACACTTGCTGCAGCGGCAGAACGAACTCGCGATTGCCGGCCACCGGACGATTGACGAAGAAATAATAGGGGGTTACGCCGGCCCATGACAGCTTATCCAGCAGCTCTGCCAATCGTTCGGGGTTATCGTTGATCCCTCTAAGAATAGGCGTCTGATTGACAACAATAGCGCCGGCTTGATGAAGAGCTTCAAAGCCTTTCTTGGCTTCGGCGGTAATCTCGCGAGGATGATTGATATGCGCCATCACATAAATCCGCTGGTTTACGCTTGAATGACGGCGGATGACTTCCAGCAATCGTTCGTCTTCATAAATCCGCATCGGATTAAAAACAGGTATTTTCGAACCGAGCCGTATAATTTTAACATGGTCGATTTCTCTTAACCGGCTCAGGATGCTTTCCAATTTGGCTGTTGCCAGAATCAAGCTATCTCCTCCGGTAAGCAGCACGTTGTTAATTTCCGGATGACTCGCAATGTAGGCTAGACCGGGATCCATATCTTTCGTCGCTTCATGAACGTCATTGCGAAAGAGTCGCTTCCGGAAACAATATCGGCAGTATGCACCGCATACTTCAGAAACCAGCAAGAGAGCCGTAGTCCGATATTTGTGCTGGCAGCCCGGCACTACGTAATTGGTATCCTCATCGGAGGCATCCCAGCGCCCATATTCGGATAACTCCCCTTCATTAGGGATGACCAGCTTTCGGATCGGATCTTCAGGATCGTCCCAATCAATCAGGTTCAAATAATAGTCGTTCACCCGAAATACAAACTTATCTGTAATCGGTTTAAGCTTCTTTCTTTCATCCTCAGGAATTTCCAGTATCTTATCAATATCCGTTATATATTTCGGCTGTGTCATATTTGCTCCTCCTACTACGAGTTTTTTCAAACCACAGACCTGATCTGTTCCCTCCTTTTCCTGGAATAAACGATTTGTGCTTTCTTTTAACAAGTAAAACAAAAAAGACCCGATCGAGACGAACGATATCGCAGCATGGCGATAACCGATCGTCATTCGAAGGGTCTTCAAACAAACAAAAAGACCCTGATCTCGGGTCAATAGATGCAGGTTAATGCATGTAGAAACTTGACCCATCTCCTGCTGACGAGGTTAGCTGCCGGGCTCGGGAAAGATGGTTCCCTACATCGTTACATGATTCGCCCCAATTACATTGGTTCCCCCGCTTTCCGATTCGAAAACCGGAAATTAAGCGTACGTTTATGATATACAAACATTTTTGATAAGTCAAGGAAATATGTTTATCTGGTTTCCCGATGTAAGGTGTGTCTTTGGAGACGCGGACAATATTTGCGCATTTCCAATCGTCCGGTTTGATTCTTTTTGTTTTTTGTCGTCGTATAGTTACGATCTCCCGTTTCCGTGCAAGCCAATGTTACGATTACCCTCATCCTGTTCACCTCCTCTACAGTTGCCAATTACCTTGATTGCTCGTCCTCAAGCTCAGCGAATATTTCCGCGCATCGTTGCATCAGCAAGCAGAAAGAACGGTTGTGTCCGATAAAAAATGAAGAAAGATCGTACCGGTTCCGGCGCGGCTCCCATGTTACAAGCAGACGGTGTCTCATCCGTGTCAGGGCCAGCTGTACGAATCGATCCGCTGTCGCCGAGCCGGTGATGGTTATATACGCATAGAGCGAATGATCTTCAGGTTCATCCAATAAACTTACGCCCGCGCAAGAAAATTCCGTCTGGATGCGCGTCCGCTTAAGGAGGGTAAGAGCCATAAGCAGTTCGGCATCAACCGGGGTGTTCCCCAAAATAACGGTTTGTTTGGGACGCTTTCTTGGCTTCGCCCGCTGCACCCAACAGGCCAATTCCTGTTCCCGGCGTTGCCATTGTGTCTGGGAGTGATGACTAATGATCGTCTCATCATCGTTTTGTGTGCTCTTCTTCAATATCACACCCCCCCATGTAAACCGCTATAAACCCAGCACGCAGGGTTAGGGCACAATTCCCTGACCGGATGTTAGCATTTTTGTCACTACAACTTGGACCGGGGCCGTTCACGACAATAATATTTGTAATTTTTACGATTACTTCACATCATACCTTAACCTTAACGGCCAGTCAACTGCGAAGCTTGAAGTTTTTACCTCGCCGACGAGTTTAGGCTGATTTTGCCAGCTCCATAGATCCTCTCGGTCTTCCGGTAACTTCGCAACGGTTATGCAGGCGGGTCTTCTCCTGCACAACAAAAAGAAGTCTTTCCAAGATCGAAAGACTCCCCGTCAGCAAGGCATTTTAAGATATTGCCTTGCTTGCTCTTTTACATTCGCTACTTTTGCAGGTGTGATAGGTGCCCATGAAGTCGAGACGATGATCCGTTACTTTAAAGCCATATTCTTGTTGAAGTCGATTCTCCAATTCAAGCAGCCAATCGTCTTTGATTTCCTTGAGCGCCCCGCATACCGTGCAAATCAAATGATGGTGCATATGCGTATGTTCTTCGCTGCGGAGGTCGAAGCGGGCAACCCCGTCTCCGAAGTTCATCTTCTCCACGATATGAAGCTCGGCCAGCAGCTCCAACGTCCGGTATACAGTAGCCAGGCCGATATCGGGATATTTGTCTTTCACGAGCATATACACATCCTCGGCGCTCAGATGTTCCTGCTCATTCTCCAATAAAACCCGAACCGTCGCTTCGCGCTGGGGGGTTAATTTATAGTTGCTGCTCCTCAACTGCCGATTGATTTTGTCGAGTTGTTCCAATACCATCATGGATGCACTCTCCTTTAGTCTCGACGCGCGTAAATTTTTTTATTGTCCGCGAAATGAATCTCACTATTTATAATTATTCTAATCTTATCGCAATTCTAAGTAAGAAGCAATGGAATTGATTATTCAATTGTCCGCATGAGGCGGAAGATGACAAACACATCGGTCGAACATCATCGCAGCGAGAGCCCCGATTCAGTCCGCTGCATCATCTACAATAATCCGTTGTTCGGTCATGGTAACTAATAATTGCTGGGATGCTCATCATATGTTATGATTTATTTAATAAAGACCAAGTGCTGCTAACACTTGGCCTCGTACAATTGGCTTGGATGGGATTCCCTTCTGAGCTCTCGAAAGACAAAGACCCACCTTCCGCGTTGCCAAACTTGGGGTGGGTTTTTACTTTCTCTTGTTGTTATTACTGATGTATGTTAAAAGAGCAATAATAAACATGCCAAACAGAAACATGATCGTTATGGGTCACAGAACATTTCGAGTTTTCATAGAATCCTTGGAAATACCGGGTAGTCTCTGCTATGAGAGATTTTCAAGATCGCTCAAGAAAAAAGCTGGTTCAATAAGTATCAAACAACTTTAAGAAGGACATAATCATTTTTGAATGAAATCTTGAATGCCGGTTTTGGTTACCCTATGTTCCTTATTTAATGAAATATGAATTTCAGGAGGGAAAAAAATGAAAATAAAAGCTGCAGTTACTCATAGTATGGGAGAAGAATTTAAAATTGAAGAAGTGGAATTATCCGATCCTAAGGCAAATGAGGTACTAATTAAAGTTGTTGCTTCTGGTGTATGTCATACGGATGCAGTTGCTCGCGATATAGGGTTATCCCCATTTCCAGCCGTATTTGGACATGAGGGTTCCGGGATTGTAGAAAAAGTAGGGGAAGGTGTCAGAACCGTCCAACCAGGAGATCATGTTGTATTATCTTATGCATCTTGCGGGCACTGTGAAAATTGTTTGACAGGCCATCCATCTGTTTGTGTGGATTTTAACGCATTAAACTTTGGCGGCAAAATGGAAGATGGTACACACCGTTTACATCAACATCATCATGAACTTTCTACTTTTTTTGGACAGTCTTCATTCGGTACTTATGCCATAGCAAATGAGAGAAACGTAGTAAAAGTGGACAAAGATGTTGATATAGCCTTATTAGGCCCATTAGGCTGCGGTATTCAAACAGGTAGTGGAACCGTGTTAAACAAACTAAGACCGCCTTTTGGCAGTTCTATTGCTATTTATGGTACGGGTGCGGTAGGTTTGAGTGCTATCATGGCAGCTAAAATAGTTGGATGTAAACATATAATTGCCATTGATATCCATGAAAGCCGCTTGGAGCTTGCTAAAGAATTGGGAGCTACCTATGTAATCAACAGTAAACATGCGGACGTTGTTAAAGAGATTAAGGAAGTTACCAAAGGTGGAACCCACTATGGCATTGACACTACAGGTGTTCCTATTGTGGTGCGTCAAGGTCTGCAAGCACTGCGTCCGCTTGGTCAACTAGCGATTGTAGGGGTCACCCCTGAGATGAATATCAATGTTCATGAAGAAATTATGGCAGAAGGAAAAACAATGGTAGGAGTCATTGAAGGCGACGCTGTACCTCAATTGTTCATTCCTGAATTGGTTGAGTACTACAAAAAAGGAATGTTTCCGTTTGATAAATTGGTCAAATTCTATGATTTCACTCAAATTAATGATGCATTTGAAGATTCAAAAAAAGGGGTAGCTATCAAACCCATTTTGAAAATTAGCTGAAGCAGGAACTCAGCTATTACTTGACACCGTCACATAAAAAGACGGTGTTTAACAGGACCGATAGCAGTGACAAGAAGGGGCCGCTCGCGCAGCCCCTTCTTGTCATACCGTCCTACCGGCCGCCGCTGTTGATGCCGCTCGGCGGAGCGGCAGGCAGCTTAGGACCGATCGGCGACTCCAGCACGATCGTCTTCTGAACCGGCTCGCTGCTGCCGCCGTACTTGTTTTCCGCCCTCACGGTAATGACGTTCGAGCCGGACGAGAGCACAATGTCTCGACTGACGCTGCTCTTGCCGGCCAGCTCGCCATTGATATAAATGCCCGGCGAGCGGTCGTAACCATCCGTGGCTTGCGCCTTCAGCGTCACAATGCCTGATGTCGTCCGCTCCGGCAGCTCATCGACTTGAAGCTCCGGAATCGGCTCGATGAAGAACGCCACGACCGGCTTCCAGGCGAGAAGCAGCGTGATCAACGCTGCCGTCCCGACAATCGCCGCAAGCAGCGTCGATTTCTTCCTGCGCAGCGCGAAACGCTGCCACGCGGGAGCCTGCCGCTTCCGGATATCGCGGAACAGCGCGGCAAATGCAGCATTCGGCACGGCCATCAGCCGCTGCCGGACCTGCTTCTGACGCATCGCTCCCTTGTCGTACCGATCGAAATAGCGGTTCAGCGCAGCCCGGTAATGCGGATCGATTCCGCCCCGCGCTCCCGGGAAGCGTTCTTCCGCAGCGCTCCACTCGATGAAATCGTACACCGTCTCTTTGCCGCCTTGTGCCGCCAAGTAATCGAGCAAGGAATCGAAATCGTACGATCCGCGGCTTCCGGACACCCCGTCTCCGCCCTGATAGAAGCCGAAGGCGATGCGTGAAAATACGGAGCGAGACAGGCCGTCGTCCCACGCGCTGCGAAGGAAGGCTTGCGCCCGTTCCAATTCCAGCGGTCCAAGCTTGGCAAGCCAGGCCTCCGCTTGGGCCTCACCGCCGCGTTCCAGGGTCAGCACGCGGTACACCGCCGCCCACAATTCAAGCGTCAGCCGATGGCCCTTCGTCAGGTGAGGCAGAAGCTCAGGAGCCGGCGGGTCCAGCATGAAGCCCAATCGGACCAAATCGTCCGCCCCCAGCTCGCTTAGTGGCACCTCTTCCAGCAACCCCAGCTGAATTTCCAGCTTCATCAGCTCTCCGTAATCCACGTAACGCTGCAGGCCTTCCCGTTCGGCCAGTTCGTCGAAGAAGCGGAACAGCGCCGAGGCCGTCTCGGTCTTCCGTGCCGGCGATTCCTTGCCGAGCAGCCGCTTGACGGCTGTCAGCGTCTCGCCGGCGAGGAAAGTCACCGGCAGCGCACCCGCATAGGCCAGCCAGAATGTCAGCACCGTCTGCAAGGCGCGAGCCCCCTCGGCCCGTTCCAGCGCGAACGTTGCGCAGCGCTCGGCCGTTCGCGGAGACAGTCCGCAGAGCTCGCGGAATACGGCCCGGAACGTCTCCGGCCGCTGCTGCACCGGCTCCAACAGCGGAGCGGCAGCGCGAATATCCCCGCCTGCCGCCGCCCGCAGCACGTATAACGCCAGCGCGCGGCAAAGCAGGGCCCGTTCGCCGCGTTCCAAGCAGGCTTCGCAGCCCAGCATCGCTTCGATCTGCGCCCGGTCGGCGATGCGCTTGACGTCGGCAGTCTCCAGGCGCAGCAGCCGGACGAGCAGCTCGCGGAGCCGCGGCTTGCCGCGACCGGCTCCCGGCCCGCTGCTATATACGCCGAGCGCCTTCCACACGCCGACACGGTCGGCGTCGTACAAGGCGTCTTCGCCCTGCTCGATGCCGAACAGCACGGACAGCTCGTCGTACGCCGGCAAGGAAAGCGACTGCACCGCATCCTGCCCGAGCAGCGCCTCCTCGCAGAACGCGAACAGCTCCTGCAAACGCTCAGCCTCCTTGCGCAGCGTCCATATCGTATCGAGCAGTCTGCGCGCCGTCCCTGCCGACTCGGCCCCCGTCGTCTTCCCGGCCGGCAGCTCGAACAGCATGTCCCGTTCGAGCTGCCGGTCTGCTTGGCGCAGCGCCCCTTTCTCCAGAAACGTCACATGAATATGCTGTTTCCCTTCCGGTTCTCCCGCAAAGGTCAACACGCCCAGTCGTCGCCGGAACGCGTAAGGCAGACAATCGAACAGGAGCCTCATCAACTGCCGGGCGTCCGGTTCCGCCTGCGCCGCCTCGGCGTCCAGCACGACGTACACCTTCCGCCGGTTCGTTACGGATACCATCAGCGACGCGAGCAGCTGTTCGAACACCTCTTGCGTGAGGCCGAAACGGGCCAGCAGCCGATCCGTCTCCACCCGCTTCCCCGCTTCCGAATGGCCGTAAACGGCGGATGGATCGTGAATCTCCGGCAAGCTTTTGCCCTGCGCGATATCGTAGGAAGTCGCAAAGCCCCCTAACACAAACAGGCGTTCGGGATGGCGCAGCCATTCATCCTTCCGTTCGGAAGGCACGACGTATTGATGGGTGAAAAACGCGCTCCGCTGTCCGGTGAAATCGGAGGACGTATAGACCGTTTGCCCGATCACCAGGTCGCCGTTGTCCGCATGATACACGGACAGCGCCGCCGGGTACGCCGCTTCCGATGGCCCGTCCCCCGATTCCGGCAGGTCGCGAGGACCCTTGTAGAAGCAGTACGGATGCAGCGCGTTTTTGATGAAGGCCGGGTCAAGACCGGGCGACACGGCTACCGTATCGAAGCCTTCGTTCGTTCGAAAGACGCCTTCCCGCTCCCGCGTAAAATAATGCTGTTGAATGCTGCGATGCGGATTTGCATTCACGGGGCATCTCTCCTGTCGATATAATCGAGCTGGTTCAACAGCCAGATGAACGGCTCGTCCACCCGTATCGGGCTAATCACGCCATGCACGCGCCGGTTCACCGGGTTCGAACCGAGCGCCGATACGGCAAAGTATGCCGTATTGCGGAAATAAACGTCGACCGCATCCTTGAACGGCCGGTCCACCTTTTCGAGGAAACGCCGGATTTCGCCGTTAATATTCTCGAATTCCGTACGGTCGAGATAGCCCCGGTGCCTCACATCGCGGAACACGTTGCTGTTCGGCCGGATGTAGTCGCTGTCCTCCTCCTGTAAATACTGCAGCATATCGCTCTTGGTCAGCACGATGGCCGTCGGAATGTCCGTCTTGCCGCTTTGCTGGTGCGAGATGAAGTTTTCGTACAGGGAAATGACGACTTCCCGGGGCTCGTCGTATCGTCCCGCGAACTCCCCTTCCTCCCCGCCGAGGTTCAGGCGGATTTTGTCGCGGATCGTGCGTACCTGCAGCGGGTCCACGAGAAACAAAATACCCGACGAGTTCTGGATATGCGCCGCATAAATGTCCAGGTAGTCGCGCTCGACCATGCCTTCGCCCGCCACATCGAAAAAAACAAGCAGCAGCGGAGGCTTCGATTCGTCCTTGAACACGAATTGAAAAATAAACGGCTCCTGCTGCTCGTTCGGGTTGGTCGACGCTAGCATGCTGCCGCGCTCAAAGATCGGCTCGTGGTAATTGTGCCGGAACTTGCGGGAGATGTCTGCGCTCAGCGGCATGCAGGCTGCCTGAAAGTGCGCCGCTGTCTCCGTTTGCAGCGTATGGATCAGCGACGTCATATAGACCGACTTGCCCACCTGCGACGCGCCTACGATCGAGATGATGTTGCTCGGCACCTGCCCGGCCGTAATCGGCAGCTCGTTGTGGCAGCTCGGACACAGCCGTCGGCGCGTCGTCACGCCGTAACGGTCCGTCACCGCGACCAGCACCTGCCCGGCATAGATCCGGTTTTCCTCCGGAATCAACTCGGGATCGACGATCGCTTCCATGTCGGGCAGGGCGAGCCGGAACTTGCGGCGCCATGCGTTGAGGCGCTCGTCCTCCTGCAGGGCGAACTCGTCATCGTTCTCCTTGACGTGCGCAGCGCGGAACACCACATCCGACGGCTCGCATTTGGCAAAGCAGTACGGACACACGATGCTGTAATACGGCGGCCGTTCCTTCACGGGCGCTTTCTTATCGAATATGCTCTTGAAAAAGTCCAGCATGCACGTTCCTCCTTAACTCCTTCTCCCCGGTTTGCTTACACGCAAAGCCTGCTGAGCTTCGGGTACTTACTCCGGGACGACCTCGAATTGGTCCCCATACGTTCTTCCGTCGGTCAAAAAAATCCGCACCTGATCGCGGCGTCCGACCTCGATCTCCGGCAGCTCCGACCTTCCCGCCGGCAAATCGCGAAGCAGCGGGTACCTTGTGCCGTCATCCGCGTGCAGCGGCACGGCATCCTGCTTCTTGACATAACAGAGCGCTTCCTTCGGAACCGGTATTTCACAGTGCAGCCGGATGCGCACGGAACGGTGCTTGGCAAACCAGCCCAGTCCGTACTGAATCGAGTAGCGGACTTTGGCGCGCCCCCCGCTGACGCGGGCGAGATTGTCCCCGTCCGCTTGGCGCAGCGCCACCAGCTGTCCTTCCTCCATCAAGCAAGGATAGATGCGGAAATACCGGGCTCCGATGAAATCGGCGGGCAGCCGGTACCCGCCGCGAACTTTGTATTCTTCACGCGTATACAGCTTCATGCGGCGCTCGTCCGGCTGCTCGCCGGACTCTTCTTCCCCGGGACCGAAGCTGTAAATTTGCACATATTGAATGTCTGCCGGCCACTGCCAGGTCACCAGACATTCCCCTTCTGCAAGCCGCGAGGCGGCCTTCATGATGCGATGCCGCTCTTCCGCCGTTGTCCACAACATCGGCCGTCTCCTCCTTTAGCCCGTTACCGGAATCGTTTGCCGGTCCGCTCGCCCTGCGTTCCGGTTCGCTCCGGCAGTCTGCCGTAGCCGGATGCCGGCCGGAACGGGCGCAAGCCCGCTCCGACGCCGCTTTCCTTCACCGCAAACAGGACGGTGGACAGCGACAGCACCACGGCCAATATGAGGTCAGCGGCCGCACGAGTCAAAGCCGGGTGGTCCGTCGGCAGCCCGCCTTCCAGCACGAGTCCCGCCAGCAAACCGGCCGCCGACCCGCCGAGCAGGAAGCTTCTCGCCAAGTAACGGTTGTCGAACACGATGCCGAGCGAAAGCCCGAGCAGCCCGCCGACAACCAGCATGATCGCAACGCGGAGCGACGCGCGATATACGCTGTCGGCCTCCGGTCCGGATCGCTCCTCCAGCAAGTGCCCGTTCTGCTGGGCCGCATAAATATGGCCGATCGCTTCCGGAATCCGTTCGGCTTGCTCCGCGTGCCGGTACGTCCCTCCGGTCGCCTCCGCCAGCTGCAAGAGCAGACGTTTGCCCTCTTCGTTCCCCGGCGATTCGATGCCGACGGTGTGAATCGCAAAGCCCCGCGACACATAGGGCGCGGTGACGTCAGCGACATTCGTCTCGCTGTACCCGTCCGAAATCAGAATGACCGCTCCGCGGTTCGCCGGTGTTCCCGATACGTTCATCTGCTCGATCGCTTGCCCGAGCGCTTTGCCGATATCGGTCTGTCCAACCGGCTCGGGCGCGCCCTCCAATTTGCCCGCAATATCCCGTCTGACCGCCTCGTCCTTCAAGCCGACGAGCGGTTGAAGCCATGTCGTATTTTCATTGAAAATCGCGACGCCGACCCGCTTGTCCGCCGACATCTCGGCCACGAGCGAAGCCGCCGCCATCCGGCTCTGCATGTTCGGGTCGTTCTCCTTCATGCTCTCGGACATGTCGAGAAGCAGCACGTAATCCTTCGGCGCCGCCTTGCGTCCGAAATCAAGCCCGTATACCCACTGGAACAGCGCGCCGCCGGCAAACAGCAGGACGAAGGAAGCGGGCACCAGCCACTTCCATCCTTCGGCAGCGTAACGCAGCCGCCAATTTGCGCCGTTCAGCTTGGGCGATATCGTTTCCGCCAGCAGACAGCCGGCCGTCACGAGAAGGGCGAACAGCCCGAAGTACAATCCCATCAGCAGCGTTTCGTGCAGCGAGCCCGACAGGCGGCCCAGCAGCCATTCTCCTGCGATAAAGCCTGCCAGTCCGCCCGCCAGGGCGAAGCCGACGAGCAAACCATTCCATTTGCGCCGTTTCAACGGCTATCCCCTCTTTCCTTGGCGTCCGCCCCGGAAGCCGCTTCCGGCTCCGAAGCTTCCCATCCGGGCCTATGGAACCGGTAACCGTTCTGCAGGTACGTTTCGTAAAATCGCCTGCCGCCCCGGTAAACCATCAAGTCCTCCCGGCGGAAACCGCCCATAATCCGCAGCTTCTCGACTCCGCTGCGCCGCTGCTCGTGCATGCAGCCCAGCTTCGTTTGCGCCTGTTCCCCGGACGCCAGCGCATAACGGAGCAGCTCGCTGTCGGCATCGCCGAACAAGTAGCTCTCCTCATAGCGGTGACGATGCGTAAACCGGTACACGTCCACCCGAACGGCAGACTCTTCGTCCAGCGCCCGGCATAAATCCCGGTACAGCTCCTCCTTGGTCAGCGCCTGCCGGTTCTCGTAGCTGACGGTCACGTTGGCCCGCTCGAGCAGCTCCTGTTCGAAAGGCTGCGCGAACAGCGAATGAGTGAACCAATCGCTCCGGGCTACCTGCATCAGCCGCTCCGCATAAGCCTCGTCCCCTTGTTCCAGGAGCTTCGCCACGGAACCCATACGCCGCTCGTCGAACTCGAATCGGGTTCCCCAACGCGTCTCCAGCTCGGCCGCGATGACCTCCACCGCCTGCGCATAGTATTCCTCGACGTTGCGGCCCATCTCGTCGTTCGCCTCGGAGATGCACAGACGGCACGCTTCCTGCAGCCGCTTGTCGATCGCCTCAAGGCGCTCCGTGTACCGCTTGAGCCGTTCGTGCGTCTCCTCCAGCAGCTGCTCGTAACGCAGCAATAGCTCGCGCTTCAGCTCCAACCGCAGCAGCTCGCGCTTCAGGCCGTACACGCGGTCCAGCAGCGCGCCGACCGTCGCCTTCACATTCGGCTTGGCGCCGAACAGGCCGAGCATGCCGCCGCGGGCGGCGGGCAGCCTGTCCGCGCTCTCTTCGTAGAGCGCATCCAGCTCCGCGCGCCCCGCCGTAAGGCGCCTGTCGTTCTCCAGCCGCCATTCGCGCACCGCGCCGGTCAACCCGTGGCGCTCATCCGCCGACGTCCAGCGGTATACGGCCCACAGCCCGTACCGCGGATCGCTCACCAGCCGCTGCTCTACGGCTTGGCGAAGCCGTTCCGCATGGCTGGCCGCGGACAAGGCTCCCCGCAGCCGCTCGCTCTGCCGCTCGAAGAAATCACGGGCGTTGCTCCCGAAGAGCGCGCTCTCCGCCTGACGCAGCGTCATGCGCCGCAGCTCCGGGACGGACATCGGCTCGTAGAGCAAGCCATGCATCTCTTCAACCGGGTCGGGCAGCTGAGCCATGGCGGCTTGCACGACCGTATCGGCTTGCCCCGCATCGAGTCCGAGCGCTTCCAGCAGCTCGCGCTGTCCGGCTTCGCCCCTCTCCTGCATCAGCCTGAGCAGGCGGCGGTGCAGGGCGAGCAGCACCGTGAGCGCGATCGCCCGGTCCGGGCGGGTCGCCTTGGCGAGCCCCGCCGAGGCATAGTGCGCTTCGGCCGCCCCGGGCGGCATCATATTTTGCCGGAACAGCTGATGATTGTACGGGTTGTGCCGGATTTCGGCGTCCGCCGTCTGGCGGCAGCGCAAGAAACTTAACCGGCAGACAATTTCTGCGCAAACCGCCGTATCGTCTTCGGCGAACCGTCCGCGCTCGTCCTTGTCCCCGAGCATGTAAGCCGTATCGAACAAGGGCGAAGGCGGATGGACCGCCGGCAGCTTGAGGCCGTCGGCCGTCACTTGCAGCCCGGCCTCGAACCGGAACGAGCGGCTTTGCATGCGGTCCAGCTCGTGCAGGAAGCTGACGCCAAGCGCCGCATCGTAGGCGTAATCGCCGTGCGCCTGCTTCTCCCGCAGCAGCGCGAACAGATCGGCCGAAACCGTGCGGAAGCTTTCGGCGAAGACCGATTTCAGCAGCACCGTCAATTCGGGAAGCAGGGCGTTCCAAGGATCGTCCGCGCGCGTGATCACGGCGACGTGCACCTGCATCAAGGACGCGTACAAGCGTCCGCTTTCCCCGATCCGGCCCACGAGCCGCCGCAGCAGCCCGTTCAACTCCTGCAGCTTCTCCTCGCTGCCGTACAGCGTTTGGGGCAGCCGGGACCTCAGGGAGCGCTTGTCGTCCGCATCCGCAGGCACCGGCGGCTGCCACTGGAAAGCATGGCCGGCCACCGGCCCCGTCAGCTCCTCAGCCCCCGCATATACATACATCACGCCTTCCGGATGCGTCCACTGTGTGCGATTCAGCTCGAACAGGCGTTCGAGCGCCTGCTTCGACCGGTCGCCGACGACGAGATAAACGAGCGGATGGCGGAGGCTCCGCCGCTCGTCCCCGCCCGATTCCGTCCTGTCCTTTCGTTCGGCGTAGTGATCTGTAAACGCCGCGAGTCGTTCCTTCATGTGCGCTCTCTCCCCCAGCCGGACGAACCGTTCCGGCTTTCTATCTTGTCAGCCCTATTTCAGGCTGCGCACCATCTCGTTCACTTTGCCGGCCATCTCTTTGTAGAACCGGTACAGCTCTTCCCCGTTCACATAATCGCCGCGGTCGTAATCGAGCGCCGCCTTGGCGTCTTGATAAACGCCGGCCATTTCCTGCAGCTTGCCGAGCAGGTCAGAGATGTCTTCGGATGCGGTCATTTGCCTGCTCCGTTCGGACGATTTGCGCTGCAGCTGGGCCATCTGCTTCGGCTGGAGTCCGCGCAGCTTGGCGTATATTTCGAAATCCAGGAACCGTCCGGCCTGCATGACATTGGCGAACGGCTCCCACGGGTCTTCGTCGGGCCCGTGATCGTACACATAGAGCGCGCCTCTGCGGACAATCGTTCCCGTATACATCGCCTCGATGAACTGCTTCATCAGCCGCTCCTCATCCTGATGGGCGGCGATCACCTTATCGAGCTCCTCGACGCGTTCGCGAATCTGTTCGTATTTGCGGATTTCTTCCTTGACCAGCCGCAGCAGCTCCGGCGAACGGATCAGGTTTTCTTTCGCCATCTCTTCGCTGACGCTGCCGAAAATATCCTTCACGCTCACCGGCTCCAGCCCCTGCTCAAGCAGCGTCCGCAGCTCCGTCGCGCAGCGCTTGACCTCGCTCAAGTTCGGACGCGCTTCCTGCAGCTGCATCGCGTAGGACGCGACCTTGCGTTCCAGGTCAAGCGGTCCCGACAGCACGCACTCATAGCGGTGGATCGCTCCGGAATCGGCCGCTTTCTCACGGATGCAGCCGAGCGCAAGCGCCCGGTCGAACAGCGCGCGGACCTCCGCGTTGTAACTGCGCACCCGTCCGTTCACATAGGTGTCGCCCCAGGAACGCTCGGGAATCGGCGACGGCAAGTACGTCCAGTTTACTTTGTCGGTCTGCACGAGATGCCGGCCGATCCCTTCGGGCTCCAGAATCGAGCGCTCGTAGCTTTCCTCGTATACCTTAAGCGGCGTATACAGGAACAACGGCACGCCGTTCTGCGTGTTCAGCCAGAAGATGCGGTTCTTCACCTCGCTCTCCTTGATCGTGAACCGCGAATTGGCGATCGCGTTGTCTTGAAAATTGCGGATGCCCTTGAAGATGTTCGGCGCCTTCACCGGAACCGAAACGAAACCCCACGACGGAAAATTGAAGTGTCCCGACGAATTGGTCAGATGAAACACGGGCTTCGCCTCTTCGTACAGCCTTCCGGCGATGCGCTGCTCCACCAGCTTCTCGATCGAATCCTCATGGCCGTATTGGATGATCAAATATTCTTCCATCGACTTCGTGATGAGTTCGCCGAACTGCTCGGTGAGGAAGTCCGAAATCGAGCCGACGATATCGACCTCCTGCTCCTTCACCCAATGGTTGGCCTTCGCCAGCAGCTCCTGCGTAAAATCACGGATCAGCTCCTGCGAGTTGCGGTCCTCCGTCAACCGGCCGATCATCTTCGCCATATCCGGCACGCTGACGACGTTCCAGTAGTACGTTTTATTCCCCTTGTGGTCGACCTGCTCGTCGCCGTTCATCAAGATTTGGCCGTTTTTCTCGAAAATCCGGTTCAGCTCGTTCAGCAGCTCGGTGAACACCTGATAGATCCGGGAGTTGTCCTGGTTGATCAGCGTGTACAAATCCTCGTAAAACTCGATCATCTGCTCCATCCGCTCACGATCCGCGTGCAGTAGGTACTCCTGAATTTTGGCCTCGATGTAAGCATCCTTCTTGCGGTCCTTGGAGATGAACGCGCTCTTGGCTTCGCCGAGCTTTTGCAGCGCGCTTTCCTGAGCCGCTTCGAGATCGCGCGGAAGCCGCGCCAAATTTTCCTTCAAGGCTTCGATGTAGGAGGAGATCAGCTTCAGCAGGCAGAAGCCCTTGTCCTGCAAGATCATGCGCGACGCATAGAACGGCCCCTGCTCCGGATGCAGGAACACCCGCGTAATCTGCTCGGTGAACCGCTCCTTGATCTCGCCCGGCAGCTGCTTCCGGCATTTGATATATTCCTCGCGCGCGCGGGATAAATAGCTTTGCTCCAGCTCCGTGTCGACGTGCACGACCTGCTGCTTCACGACGTTCGCGTAACTGAGCCGCTCGCTGTTCTTGTAGCCGGGCAGCGGCTCCGGCACGCGTTTGTCGAATTCGCGGTGGATCGAATCGGGATCGAGCCCGAGCTTATGGGCAAGCTTCTCGACGTCCTCCTGGGACGGACCGGCATTGAACATGTTCTCCATGCGCTGGAACACTTTATAAGCCAAATAAGTCGTCATCTCTTCAATCGGCAGCACCGCCGACGAAGCGCCCAGGATGTTGTATTGATAGTTGGCCGCATACGCCTTCGGCATCTGGTTAATATTCGTGCGGATGTTGCTGATGTAGTCGTGAATGGCGAACTCCTCGCCGGATTGCTTCTGCTCGCTGGCCATAAAATTCGTGATATTCTCGGCCGTTACGTTCATGCAGTAATCGTAGGCGTTCTCCAGCAGCTTGCCCTCGAGATTCGTCGCCGAAATCAAGTGGGCGAGGTTGAAGGGCGGCATCGGCGATTGGACGTTCAGAATGTTCGCATACTGCTGCCGGAACCGCTCCCCACGCTCGTCGACGTTCATCCAGTAGTCGAGCTCCTTGAGGGCGGCATAGCCGTTCTTCTTGATATATTCGCGCGAATGCTCGGTCAGGCTTTTGTTCGCCAAATTGACGTCCGGCGTAAACAGGTAGCCGAGAATGCTCACCTTGTCCACCCCGGCCGCACCGTAATCACGCTCGAGAATGCCGCGGACGATGTACGAGATGTCGAGGAAGCAGCCGCTGCCGGTGCCTCCGGACAAGCCGGTCAGCACGAACACCATCAGCTTCTTGTTCGTGCCGACCATCAGCGATTTGATTTTGCGCTCGATCGTCTGCACGACCTGCACGATCTTGGTAAACAGCAGCAGACGCCCCGCCTGGCGGACGCCGGATGCGCCGTTAATGCCGTCGGTAATCGTCAGCTCCGGCGACAGCCATTCCTTGATGTACGGCTCGAGGATGCTGCGGTTTTGCAGCACGCTGCCGATTTCGGCGTTGGCAAGCAGCACAAACTCGGTCATCGGGTCGAGGCCGATGCCTTTGTACCTTTTGCCCCGGTCGTGTTCGTTCGTCTCAAAGGCGAGAAACTCGATATTGTCAGGCTTTTCGCGCTTTTTCTTGGTGTACGGGTCCTCGGGCAGCTTAAACCGGCGGTTGACCTGATACTTTAAGCGGAGCAGCGCATCGATGCCGGTTCCTCCGAGACCGATGACCAGCATCGGGTTGTCGATCGTATCGACCCGTATTTTCTCGCTGACGATGCCACCGCCGAGCGACACGTCGAGCTGCTGAATATGTTCTCTTACGACTGCTTTCATGTTTGACCCTCCTATGGGATAACGATGAACGGTTAGAATGCTCAAGCTTGCTTGTCTCTTTCATGAAGCTGCTATTTGATGTATTCGAGCGTCACCGAGCGGTGGACCCCGCTGAGCATAATGCGGATGCGGTCTCCCGCCCGCAGCTCTTTGCCGCCTGCCGCGTCCAGTACCCGTCCGCCCTTCTCGATGACGCAGGCCGACCCGTTATACAGCAGCAGGCTGTCGTTCGGCCCGGGGCGGAACGTCAAATCCTTCGTCTCGGCAAATTCGGGAGCGAGCTGGAGCAGCTGGTGAAGCGTGACCTTGCCTTTGAAGGCGTCCAGGTTGCGGTACTGCGGGGTTGTCCGCTCTCCCGTATCTTCGTCGCGCACCTCGATCACCATCTGCCCGACGAAGCCTTTGTTCGCTTTGCGCCACAGCGCCAAGCCGTACAGCCCCGCAGCCGCAGCGGCCAAAACGCCGGCGGCGATCGCCGCCCACGCCCCGGCCCCGAGACCCGGCTCCGCCGCTTCCGGCCCCGATTGCGGTGACGGCGCCCTGCCGGCGGCACCCGCCGCCGACAGCTTGACCGGGTCGGTCTCTCTGATGTAGCCCGCATCCTCCGCCCTTACCTTCAGCTCGTATTCGTGCGCTTCGGGCAGCTTGTAGCTGCCGGCAATTCCCTGCGCGCTGGAGACGAGCGGCTTTTCCTCCGTCCTGCCGGTTTGCAGATCCTTGACGATCAGCGTCGCTTTCAAGCTTTTGTACAGATCCGCATCTCCGGCTTTCCGGCCGCCCGATTCCAAATACGCTTGAACTGCAACATCATCCCCCACCTTCCACGTCTGAGTAGGCAAAGGCTCCATTTGCAGCTTCAGATCGTAGTTGTAAATGAGGTTGATCTTGATCTTATCCTTCGGCGCGCCCTTCACCTGCAGCTTCCAGGTCCCTTGTGCGGGCTGCAAAATTTTGAGAAGCGAATAAGCCCTTGACGACGAAAAGAGAATCTTGTCCGAAGGTATAGGCACCTCCGTGCCCTTCGGATCGGAGAGCTTCAGCTCCACCGGGGAACCGGACATGATCGAGATGTTCGCCTCCTTGACGCTGGCGTTCGGAATGTCGAGCGCCACCTCCTGGAAGGCCCCGCTCCCGTTCAGCTCTTGAATCGGCAGCACCTTCAGCTTCAAATGGCGGGCATAGATTTCGCTCAGGATGGCCGGCAGATCGTCGGCCGAGCTGGTCACGAACGATTTGGCGTCCGTTTCACCCGCAATCCGTTCGAGCGCCGATTGGTTCAGCTGACCGTCGGCATTCAGTCCGATCGTATAGATCGGAATGCCTTCGGTCTTGGCCCGCTCGACCGCTCCGGCCAGTTCCTTGTCCGACTGCTCCTGCGTCCTGCCGGCAGGCAGCGAGTTGTTGCCGTCCGTCAGAAGGACGACCAACGGGGTATGAGCGGGATCGGCTCCGTTCTCCAGCACCTTCAACGCCTCATTCACACCGACGGCCAGATCGGTGTAAGGCCCGCGGTCGAGCTGGTCGATGAAAGTCTTCACGCTCTGCTTGTCCGACGCGTCCTTCATCAGGAGCATCGCTTTCTCGCGCATAATGCGGTCCGTATAGGCGACGACGCCGATTTTGTCGCCCTGTACCGAAGCCATGTCGACAAAAAGCTTGACGGCTTCGAAGCTTACCTTATTCACGTCGCTTTCGTTCATGGATGTGCTGACATCCACCGCAAGCACGGCGTCCATTCTCGCATCGCCGGCCGGCCCGGCCGGCCCGGCCGTCTGTGCCGCAGCCGTCTGCAGCGGGAGCACGGCCAGCAGCAGCGGCAGCAGCGTGCGCGGCCATAGGTTTCTTTTTCTCACAGCGGGTCATTCCTCCAAACAAGCGCCTGCGCCCGAAGGCTGTCGCTCTTGTAGTATTTTGTCGGATAGGGTTGTACAATGTTCATTACAGTCGCTAGTAATTTAATATAATATCTGGTCCTAAATAAAAATGCTACTCAGCGAATTCTTATCATTTTCTTAAGATTCTCGCTGTCCTGGGGAGAGTGCCATGCTAACCTTGATCGTTTTGCTTGTCGCCGCATTGTATGCAGGGGTCCGATTGCTGACGTTCGTCTATTATAAAAAACACGACATTTCGCTCGCACAAATCGACGAAGCTTTGGCCGGACGCTTCAAGGAGGTGTCACATGAGTCCAAAAAAACCCATCCAATTGACTAAGACGATGCGAACGGCCTATTTGTTTCAACGTCTGCGCCAATGCAAGCGCTGCGGCGCCTACACCTGCCTGGACGCCGAGAGCTGCCCGGATTGCGGCGCGGTGCAGACGTGGATGCCGCTTCCGAAGCCCGCGGAGGCGGTGAGCCGGCAGCGCGCCTATACGGACATGCTCGTTCTCGGCATCTTCGCGGCGGCGGGCTTTCTTGTGGCGCGCAGCTTTGCCGAGATGGCGGCTGCCTTAGGGACCGGCGCGGTGCTGATCGCGGTTTACGCCAGAATCCGCCAAACCTATGAGCCTTATCTCCTTAGACGTATATTGAGCCGTCTACTCCTGCAAGAACATGAAAAAATTCGTCGAGGTCTGCTGCAGGATATCGACAAGGCGGAAGCCGACCTGAAGGCCGAAGACTACAAATCGGCGTACGAGAAATTCCGCGAAATCGGATTTTTCATCAAAGACAACCCGATCCGGCTGCTCAAGCTCATGTGCCTCAACCGCTTCATTCTGCGCAGCGATATGGAGCTTGAGCTGACCTCGCTCATTCCGGACCGGTTCGACGGCGATTTTGTGGCCTATCTGCTGGAGGTCGGCCGGGTCAAGCCACAGCTCATTGACCGGCCGACGATCCAATATGTCGTGAAGCACCGCGAACAGATCGAACGACTTCCGCACGGTTCGGAAGTGCTGACGGCAGCAGCCGCAGCGGCGCTGCGCATCCGGTCGCATCTGCCCCTCTACCGCAGCCTTGTGCTGGATTATGCCGACGCGCTGCCGGAGGACCGGCTGCGCCGGCTTCAACAGCTTGCGGCAGAACGCGCGGACGAGGATCCCGAGCTGTTCGAACGCGTGCGGCAAACGGTGAACCGCCGCTTCGGCGGCGACGCGTCTAAGCCGCAAGCCGTACCGGTACTGTCCGGTGAAGATGCTCATTCCAAATCGTAAAGGCGGGAAAGTTTGTGAAGGGGTTTACCTATCAACGTGCGAACCGCGTCAGAACGGCAGCTGCCGTGATGCTCGCGATCATGCTCGCCCTGGCGGGCTGGAAAACGTATGCGGCGCTGCAGACGGTTCGCGCGTACAAGCAGGCCGAAGCACATAAAGCCGCAGGGCGGCTGATGGAAGCGGAGGCGCAGTACCTGAAAGCGAGCTCGGTTCCCGGCTTCGACTACCGCAAGGAGGAAATATCCGCCTCCCTCGCCGAGCTGCAGCCGGTTGTTCACACGATGCGAACCGTGGCCTCGCTCTCCGCTTCGATTGCCGAAGCGGCTGCTTCCGGCAGCGTGGCCGGATTGGCAAAGGCGCACGCCGACTACCAGGAAGCCAAGCAGCAGCACGCCGCGCGGGGGGCAGCCGACGCCGAGCGGTTCGCACAGGCCGCAAGCGAAGCGCACCTCGAAACGGCGCTCGCGGACGCCTTCTCCGCTGCCCGCAAAGCGGCGGAGAAACGGCTTGCGGGCAGCAAGCCCGCGGACGACACCGGCAGCGCGGCTTCCGAGCTGATCCTGATTCCCGCGGCGTATTACGGCGGCGACGCCGCCAAGCGCAAAGCGGTGAACGCGCTGCTCCAGAGTCGCGATACGGCGAGGCTGGATGCGCTCGCCAGAACGAAGCCTTACAAGGAAGTATGGAAGCTCGGCGAAGAATTGAGGATCTCTTATGAACGGCTGGGCTGGGAGGCGGCATGGATCGCGCCGAAGCTGGAGAAGCTCGCACTCGGTTCGCTCAGCATCGTCGAGAAGCAGGATTTGGGGAAATTTCTGGACGCTGCGCAGCAGCTCAAATCGTATGAGGCCTGGGCCGGGCCGGGCAGCAAAATCGACGCGTATGTCGACTCGGTTATCCGCAATCGGCTGGTAAAAGCGGCTGCGCTTGCCGACAGCGGCAAGTACGACGAAGCCATCGCCCTGTATCGGACGATCGGCGATTACCGCGACACGTCGAAGGAGCTGCTGGCGGTTGAGCAGCGGAAGCTGGCGAACGACCCTCAGCAGCTGCTGCAAGCAGCCGGCGCCCCGGGCAAGCTGGCAGCGGTGACGAGGCTCAAAGGACGGGACGGATCCGCGCAGGCGGCAGCTTTGAGCGAGACAGGCACGCGGCTTTTCTTTGCGCAGCTGCAAGCGGACGGCAGCCCCGGGCTGCTTGAAACCGAACTGAGCCCCGGCGTGAAGCCCAAGTCGGTGCGCTACTCGGAGCCGGCAAGTCCGGGCGGCGACAAGCTGCTGCTGATCGAAGGCGTTTCTGCGCAGCGCAAAGCGCGGTATGTGCTCGTGCAAATCGGCAATACCGGGCTGCATCCGGTTCTTGACGTGGAAGCGGACGCGATAATGTCCGGTCAGGACGGCGAGCTGACGGTTGCCCGTCCGCTGTCGGCGGAAACCGGCGCGTCGGACGCGGGAGCCTTGCTGCGCGGCTATTACCGCTACGAGCAGGACCATTATGTGCTTGTTCGAGCGGAAAGCGCTGAGCCGGATCGGGCTAAGAACGAGCCCGCTCAACCAGAGGAAACAAAGCCCGACCTTGGCAAGCCCCATCCGCCGGAGCCCGACGCGGGTAAGCCCGAAGGTTCCGGCAGCGAGACGCAGCCGGAAATACCTAAGAAACCGGCGGAAAACGGGACTCAAAAACAGTAATTCATTGAAGCCATTGCAGGACTTTGGAAAACGAGGATGCGTCGTACTGTTTTTCTCAAGTGCCTCCCTTTGATCACGACAACAATAAAGCCACAGAGATCAAAGTCGTCTGTGGCTCGTGATTAAGAATGAAGCTGGCGGGCTATCCATATGAAGTCATATCAAACGAATCGTTATCCACATACAAGGTGCAATTCAGGTGGGTGCGAAGGACCGTCGCCGGACATGCTGTCGTAATGGAAAGCTTTAACGTATTCCTAACGGCTTCGCGTTTGGTCGGACCCGGCACCATGCAGAATAGTCGGTAAGCGGACATAAGTACAGGGATCGTTAAGGTTAGGGCGTGTGTAGGCACCGCATTCAGATCCGGAAAGCACCCGTCGTTGACTTGCTGTTGTCTGCATGCGGTCTCCAGCGGGATCGCTTTAACGGCATAAGGATCAGCGAAATCAGCTACAGGCGGATCATTGAATGCAAGGTGCCCGTTCTCGCCGATCCCGAGAAATACGAAGTCGATCGGCGCTTCCTGCAGCAATTCCGCATACCTGCGGCACTCCGCCTCCACTCCGTCGCTGCCATCGATCAGATGAACCACTCCGGGCTGTACTTTGTTGAAGATGCTCCTCTTGAGAAATTCCGAAAACCGTTGCGGCGAGCCTTGCGGTAAGCCGATGTATTCATCCATATGAAATGCGGTTATTCGATTCCAGTCGATGCCATCCTCCAGAGCTAACTGCTCCAAGAACTCATTCTGGGAAGGCGCGGCTGCAAATACAATACGAACTTGCTCCTTCTCCTTCAGCCGGTTACGGACTGCTTCCGCCGCCTCGCTTCCCGCTGCCCTACCCAGCTCGCGTCGGTTGGCATACACCCCGACCTTTAAATGGTCTGCCGTCAAACTTCGCTCAGGCTTGATGCTGATTGTCATACGGCTCCTCCTCCTTATGCCATTAAGGCTTCAAGTATTGGGTTTCCCCGCCTACGATGGTCTCTCTAATTTCCAGGGAACCCCGTTCATCAGGTCCTGTAAAGAGCGTGAAGTTGGCAGCACTACCCGGCCGCAGCCAATCTCCGCCTGGAAAGCCGAGGACACGTGCCGGACGAAGCGTGACCGCTTGAATCGCCTCATTCAGCGTAATTCCGGCAAGCTGTATGGCGCCTGCAATGCCCACATCCAGAGCTTGGGCAGAACCTGCCAATATCAGCGGTTGGTCTACGGGCGTGAGCTTGCCGTCGGCATGAAGCTCAACTTCCGCTCCGATTACGCTTGAATACCGGCCTGGCTTCATGCCTCCGAATTTCACACAATCGCTCACCAGAATGAATTGATCGCGCTTCGCTCGAAGCATCGCCTTTAACACAGCCTTACTCAGATGATGGCCATCTGCAATAAAAGTAGCGCACAGCCGGTCTTCCGCCAATTGATTCCATATGTAATGGGGATGCCTCGGTAATACAGGATGTGCACCGTTTCCCAGATGCGTCGACAAGGCAGCTCCTGCGGCTACCGCTTGTTCAAGCTGCTCCAGACTAGCGCAGGTGTGGCCTATGCTTACCGCAATACCGGCTGCCTTCAGTTTTTCAATAAAAGGGATAGCCCCTTCTCTTTCCGGTGCCACGGTAACCAGGCGGATCCGATTGCCCGACGCCTCTTGCCACTGGGCAAACTCATGCCAATCGGGATCCCTCACGAACGTCTTGTCGTGAGCCCCGCGTGGACCATCTTCGCCGGAGACATAGGGCCCCTCCAAATGGATGCCAATTACCGACTTGTTGACATTCGGATATTGCTCACAAGCCTCAGAGATGGCCGTCATGGCTTGCTTGATTCTCTCGAAGCTTCCCGTTATGACCGTCGGCAAGTAACGGGTAACGCCCTTTTCATACAGCGATTCCGTGACACCGGCCACATCCTGAACCGTTGTGATTTCACCGTTGAAGTCAAATCCGTTATAGCCGTTGACCTGCAAGTCAATCCAGCCCGGCGAAATCCAAGGAAGCCCTTCCTCTTCAGCAATGGAGCGGACCGAGACGATCAAACCGTTGCTGATTTCTACTTCAACCGCTTCATTTGTATCAAATCTTATCCCACGGGACCTCATTGATGATCACCCGCCCTTTGTCAGGATCGATCCGAATGGTCCAGAACGACTTCACGTTGTCGTTTAGAAGATTCGTAGGTGCCGAGAATAATGTCCAATGCATGAATTCCTTCTTCGCCTGGCACGATCGGGGCGCGTTTTTCTTGTACGGCGAGGGCCATGTCACGAATTTGGATGCGGTGTCCGTCCGGAATAACACGGAAAGGCTCGAACGTTGGGATTTGAATATCTTCTCCATCGACCTGTAACAATTCAATTTCATCTTCTTTATAAATGATGGAACCTTTCTCGCCGTGTATTTCCAATCGCTGACCCAAATCAGGGTATACCGTCGTCGTGATCTCCATCACTCCCATAGCCCCGTTCTGAAAGCTTAGCAGCGACACGGCCGTATCCTCTACCTCGATGTTTCTAAGCATCGTATGGGCGCGACCGTAAATCGACTTCACAGGACCGACGAGCCATTGCAGCAGATCAACCGTATGAATCCCCTGATTCATCATCGATCCGCCGCCATCGATCTCCCAAGTCCCCCTCCAGCCGGCGCTGTCATAATACTGCTGACTGCGGAAAATTTTCACATAAGCGTCGCACAAGCTTAATTTCCCAAGCTTACCGTCCGCGATCCATTTCTTTACAAATTGGGCGGCAGGCGACATTCTTCTTGGGAAAATAGTGGCCAGCAGCACACCTTGCTCCTTGCATTCCCGAATCATCCGGTGTGCGTCTTCCAAGTGAATCGCCATCGGTTTTTCCACCAGTACATGCTTACCGGCCCGTGCCGCAAGTATGGTTTGCTCCGCATGATACCCGCTTGGCGTGCATATGCAAACCACATCGATATCATCGTTGCGCAGCATATCTTCAAGCTGCGTATAAAGCTTGCCACCGTGTTTATCCGCGAACTTTTGTCCTTTCTCTGCTTCCGTTTCACAAACCGCAATCAGCTCGGCCTCCTCAACTTCTTGAATCGCATTGGCATGAATCTCGGCAATAACACCGCATCCCACGATCGCAAACTTCGTCGTTGTTCTTTCCTTCTTCATCGCTGAATCTTCCTCTCGTGCACATCTAAAATGGTTGCAAGCCCATCGGCCTTGATGGTCGCTTCCGTTGTCTTAAGAATATCGTTGTGGGTCAGGAGGGAATCCAAGCCTTGTATACGCCGGATGAAATCTTCCGTAATCGTGCATGGTGGCGAAAGGAGAGGGACCAAGACAGCAGGCTCTCCATTCGTCAGTTGAATCATGGTGCTCTCTTCTCGAACAAATGGATCCCCTTGCAGCCTTAGCTCGGCGAATCCTTCCGTTCCTGTTACGAAAATCCGTCCGTCACCCCACGTCCAGCTCTTGCCCGGGGTATGCCAATCGGCATAAAGCTGGGCCACGATACAATCCTCCATGACAACTTGAACGCTTGCCGTATTATAAAAGGTCGGGTGCTCAGGCAAAATCGTTTTGCCCACGCAGCCATCGAACTTTTCAATTTCTTTTCCCGTAAACCAGCGGAGAAGATCGAAATCATGAACAAGCAGATCAATCAGAATTCCGCCTGAAAGCTGCTTGGAGAAAAACCAGGCAGGCCGTTTCGATGCATCCAAGCGGTGAGGCTTTCGCATGCCGATCGTGACGATATCGCCTAAAGCACCTTGCTCGAGCTGCTGCTTCAACGTATAGATGGCAGGATGAAACCGTTCGGTGAGCAGCATGCCGATTTGAATGCGCCCCCTGTCAAGCACAGCCTTCAATCGCTCCAGTCCTTCCCTGCTTGTGACTGCCGGTTTGTCCAGCATCACATGCTTCCCGCGGCTTTCGCATAGCTCGATGACATCTATTTTATGTGCATTGATCGAAGCACAGCCAATGACAGCAATGTCGTCCCCCAGCAAGCTTTCTTTATCTTCCGCAAGAGGGATGCCGAATTGGTCAGCAAAGCCTTGGGCCAGCTCATCATTATCATCCTCAAATATTCCTGCGCAAGTGTAACCTAATTCCAGCATTTCGCTGATAAATATTCCAATATGCGCATGCTGACAGCCTATAATGGCAAACCGGCGTGAATTCATGTTCGCATTAATCCCCTTTACACCAAAAATATCGCTGGAAATATAGAAGTCCGCTGTTGAGCGGCCTTCTATATTCCTGCTATGAAATTAATTGTTCTTCTCGAAAATTTTATCGGCTTCCCTGCGGAAATCGGCTGCCGCTTCATCAATAGACGATTTGCCGAATTGCTGCTTTTGCACCGTCTGCTCAAAAAGCTTAGTCACTTCGCCCGCGCCTTTAGGTCCTCCATCGTACATGGACGGCTGAATGCTGGTCACATGCTGCAGCATATTCGCCATTTTTTTGTCACGCTCTGTGAATTTGGGGGTCAAGTACTCCAGCATTTTTTTATTTTCCGGCAAGCCTCTATCCATTTCCAGAATATCTGCGGCTTCCTTCGAGTTTAAGAAGAAGTCCAGAAACATGGCCGCTTCTTTCGGATGCTTCGATTTGGCAGATGCGGAAAGAAACATGGCAGGCAACAGCACGCTGCCGGTTTTTTTGTCCTTCGGATAGGAGACCATATCGATCTTGTCTTTCATCACGTTCTCATAAGCCGGGAACGTAGCCGTAAACTGGGGTCCCATAATGGGCACGACGCCCTTCATTAAGGCGTCCTTATTCGGATCGGCGTTTCCGATCGGCAGGAACGAAGCGGTCATCGTGGCCGGCGGCACGATGCCTTCTTTCCGGGCATCATCCCACATCTTCAGCCAGTTTTTGAAATTTTGATCATCATAGCCGAGTCGATTATTCTTGTACAACGTATCTCCGACGGAGAACAGATAGTACATGTAAGCCTCTAAGGACGTCGACATATCGAAGGCCCCATAGACCTTGTCGCCCAGCTTGGACTTGACCTCACGCGCTTTATCGAAGAACTCTTTCCAGGTCATGTCCAGTTTCGGCGGCTCGACGCCCGCTTGTTGATACATTTCTTTGTTGTAAATTAAGACGGAAGCGTTATCAGAAACCGGTAAACCGGTTAACTTACCGTTAATGGTTCCTTGATTTTTGATAACGTCCTCGTTTAGATCTTGCATTTGAATTTCCTTATTCGCGTAGGGTGTAAGGTCTGCCAGTACACCGCGGTCCGAATATTCCTTGATATACAGAATGCTCATTTGCATCAAATCAGGCGCATTGTTACCTGCTACCTGGGTAGAGAGCTTTTCCCAATACCCGTCGAAGCTTGTATATTCCGGCTTAATCTTGATATTCGGATGCAGCTGTTGGAACTTGTCGATCACTTTCAGCGTTCTGTCATGTCTGCCTTGACTTCCCCACCAGGCAAAGCGCAGTTCAACGTTTTGCTGCGCTTGCGGATCCTTGGAATCCTCTTTGGCTGGAGCGGCACTTTTCTGTTGTGTAGGCATACATCCTGCCAGAAGACCGCTACATAAAGTCAATGTTAGAAATGAAGTAGACAACCTGCGGCCTAATCGATCATACCTTGCCATTGTAGATACACCCCTTAAGGTTTACTGGTTTACAATCTCATTATAAAATTTCTGTTGTTTTATAAAATAAGAGAAATCTACAAAATGTATTAAAAAAATACAAAGCTTCGCGGTAAGAGCCATGGGGCAGCCTACTGATTAATTTCGGAGGGATTAAGTCCCGTATGCTTCTTGAAGAGCTGGCTAAAATACGCGTTGTTTTTATATCCGACCATCTGCGAAATCTCAAAGACTTTATAATTCCCGCTAAGCATGAGTTCCTTCGCTTTTTCCATACGAACCCTCGTCAAGTAGCTGTTGTAGTTCTCCCCGGTCGCCTGCTTGAAAATTTGACTCAAATAATTACGAGTCAAATACACCTTCTCCGCCAATACGTCCAGCGTAATATCTTCCGAATAATGCTCCTGCACGTACCGCATGATAAACTCGATCGTTTTACGGTGCTTCTGGGAGCCCCGCCGATTCATAACCTCGCACACCGGAAGAAGAAGGTCACGCAACCAAGCGGCAAAATCATCAACGCTGTACAGCAGCTCCAATTCCTTGTACATGTTGAAGCCTGCATGAATATCCTCGACCTGCAGTCCATGGTCATGTAAGGCGAGAGCCAGGACGGCGACAATGTCAATGGAAAATTCCCTGAGGACGCTAATGCTCGGGATGGCGCCCTTATGAAGGTTCTTGGTCAATTCGGCGATTCGTTCCTCCACAAGATCCTCTTGCCCCATCATGACAGCGTCTACAATAGCTTGATAGCTTTCCATCGGACGGCGTACAGTCGTTTTGGAAATATCTTTTATATCTTCTTCCGTGATTAACTGCTTATCGGACATTTTTTCCCGTTGGGCCAGCAAATCAATAGCACTCGCGTAAGATTTAGGAATGCCGCTTACATGATCCGCCGCTAAACCGACAGAAGCCCAGACCTGCAGCTTTAAATATTTTTGAATGTTCTCCAGAAATTCAGCCGCCATCTGTGTGACCTGCCGCTTTACGTTCTCCCTTTTGACCTGTGCTGGCGTCGACACGATCACCGTGATCAAATTCCGCTGGATATCTGCCACATAAACCCCTTTTTTATACTGCGACAGCTCGTCCACAATATTCTTGACGGCGTAGGCGAACAACGACAAATCACGGGGTCTGTACGAATTCCGCTCCCGGTTAATGAAAAATTCAATCAACAGCACCGTAAAATATTGTTGAGATAAATCCATCTTTAAATAATCGGACACTTTATCGAAAAAGGCAGTCTGGCAAAATCCGGGCTCAAGCAAGCCCTTCAGCATTTGTTTTTTTGTCGTCGACAAATTACGCTCCAGAAGCTCCCTTAATTCCTTTTCCTCTCGTTCGGAATGCATCTTCTTTCTGATTTTATCCGCCACTTCCTGCAAAACACGTTCAATTTCGTCCAGCGTAGCCGGTTTTGACAAATAATCGTTTACTTGCAGCTTAACTGCCGATTGAGCATATTTGAAATCCTCGTAACCGCTTAATATAATAACTTCCGCCCTGTTTCCTTCTTCACGCAAAGCCTTTAGCATCTCTATGCCGTCCATGACAGGCATATAAATGTCGGTTAAAATAATTTCGGGACGGTGGGCCCGGACTTGTTCCAATCCCTCTCTCCCGTTTTTGGCGGTTCCCGCCACCTCAATCCCATAATCGTTCCACCGGACAGAGCGGGTAAGTCCATGAATCGTAGTCATATCATCATCGATAATTACGGCCTTGATCATTTTCATTCCCCTTTTGCAGGATTCGCCGGCTCCGATAATAGCTTAGGCAGAGACAAGACGACCCTGGTCCCTTGGTTGATTTGGCTGTCCATTTGTACGCCGTACTGCTCTCCAAAATAAAGTTGGATCCGTTCATGTACGTTGCGGTATCCATTGTGTTCCCTGCCGGTTGCGACATGCTCAACGTCCATTCCTTTGCCGTTATCCTCCACGGTCAAATACAAGCTTTGCTCATCTTCCCGTCCGGAAATCGTGATCATTCCCTCCTCGTAAGCATGAAGGCCGTGAATGAGCGAATTTTCTACAAAAGGCTGAATAATCAGCTTGGGGATATAATATTTCTCCATCGATTCCGGCACGGAGATCACGAACTGAATTTTTTGTTTGTACCTTATTTTTTGCAATTCCACATAGCAATGAAGATGCTCCATTTCCCTGCGGACCGTGATGAAGCTCGCGCCGCTGGAAAGACCGATCCGCAGCATCTTGCCGAGCAGAGCCAGCATATGGCTGATTTCACGGGAGCCTGATTCAATAGCCTGCCAGTTGATCATATCCAACGTGTTGTACAAAAAATGAGGATTGATCTGCTCCTGCAGGATTTGGATCTCCGCTTCACGCTTCCGTCTATTCTGCTCGTTCACTTGAATAATCAATTGATCGATACGTTCTATCATTTGATTGAAATTTTCATTCATATCGCCGAATTCATTCTGGTAATCGTTTGTAATTTGCACATCCAGCCTGCCTGTTTTCATTAATCTCATGGCACGAATCAAATTGCGGATCGGAAGGACGAATTGCCGGGATAACAAAAAGGCCATGACAATGGCAAGCAGGATACAAAAGATGGCCGCCACCAGGATGACGTTTTCAATACGGCGGCTCCCCTTCGTAATATTGTCCCACGGTATAATATCCATAGTTATCCATGAAGTACGAGCCTGCTTATTCCAGATGATCAAGTTTTTCTCCGCGAAGCTGGCTACCGCATAATGATCATCTGCCGATTCTTCTATAATTGCAGCAATTCTGCTTTTTATATGCTCGTAGGATACCTGATCGGCCGGATCGTCATTAAACTGCGCAATCAGCCTGTTGCGGGTATCGAAAATAAACCGGCTGACCTCCGTCGCGCTGCTGGAGGCGATCTTCTGCATAGACGACATCTTCAAATTGATGACGAGGATTCCAACCTCTTTGCCTGAAGAGGAGAGCACCTTTCTTGCAAAGCTAACTACCATTCGTTCATCGACGGGATAGCTTTCCACCTCGATGGGATGAGTCCCCACCCAGCAATAATCGGCATCCTTAATCTCGTTAAACCATGAGCTGCTCTCTAAAATTCCATAATCATACACGCCGTTTGCCGCGATATGATGATTCAACGAAGTGTCTTTGGCATACAGCTGAACGGAATGTATGCCTTCCTTGACATAGCTGAGACGGCTAAGTAAATCCATAATATCCGAGGTTTGCCCGATTCGCTCGAAGCTGTCTTCGTTATGCTGTAAATATTGGATCAGCTTCGGGTTACTGGCTAGCACCAAAGAATCGTTCTCAACCGACTGTAATTGAATGTCCAGCTGCTTATTAATCTCGTTCAGCAAGAGCTTTCTTGAAGAAATGGTTTGCTCGACGACTTCCTGATTCGTGATATAATAACTCGTTATTCCGAGAAGGGAAATCAATATAGCGGAAATCAGAATAAATGAAGTAAAAAACGTTGCTTGAAAAGAAAACGTTTTAAATGGATTCCTCATGCCCCTATCACCTGTCGCTGTGTAATTTAGCTTTAGCATAAGGTCAAGTAAAGCGTTTTGCAAACATTATCCCTTGATCCCCGTTGTGGTAATTCCCTCCACGAAATATTTTTGGGCCACGATAAATATGACAAAGCACGGTATAACCGACAGCAGCGACATCGCATACATAGGTCCCCATGTTACCGCCGATGAATTATCCAGGAATAGACGCAGGGCCAGCGGAACCGTGTATTTGGCGGTATCAGTCAAGTAAATCATCTGCCCGAGAAAATCGTCCCAGGTCCAGATGAAGCTGAAAATCGCCGTTGTAATAAAAGCGGGCGTACACAGAGGCAGTACGATCTTAAACGCAATTCCAGGCGTCGTACAGCCGTCTATTTTCGCGGACTCGTCCAAATCTTTAGGAATTCCACGAATAAATTGGATGAGCAGAAATACAAAAAACGGGCTAACGGCCAAGAAATGAGGAACAATCAGCGGCAGGGTAGTTCCCACCCAATCGAAATATTTAAACAAGATATACTGCGGAACCAACGTAACCTGGGTAGGAAGCATTAAGGTTAACATCAAGATACCGAACCAAAACCGCTTTAAGGGGAAATTCAATCTTGCGAAACCGTACGCTACAAATGCGCTGGAAAGCAAGGTCCCGATAACGGAAAGCACCGCTATGAAAAAAGAATTGTAGAAAAAATGCGCAAAGCTGAAGCCCGGAATCGCTACCCAGCCATCATAGAAATTTTCCCACTGAAACTCGGTAGGAATCAAATTGGACTTAGGTATTTCTTCATTTGATTTCAGAGCGTTCCCAACCAGCCAAAAGATAGGATAAATCATCACCACGCTGCAAAGTGTTAAAAATGTATATTGATAGAGCCTGTTTTGTTTCATCGAGCCGCCACCTCATCCATTAAAATAAGAGCTTGTTTTACGTTTCATAATGAACCCATTTTTTGGAAGACCAGAACACAAGAGCCGTGAACAAAGCGATGATCGTAAGCAAAATCCAAGCTAAAGCACTGGCGTAGCCCATATTAAAGTAAGCAAACGCTTTCTGATACAGATACAAGGCATAGACTAGCGTCGAGTTAATAGGACCGCCCTTCGTGACGATAAAGGCTTGCGTGAACATTTGGAAGCTCCCGATAATTTGCATAACCAGGTTAAACAAGATGATCGGCGTCAGCATCGGTAAGGTGATTGAAAAGAAGGAACGAAACTTGGAAGCGCCATCCACCGAGGCCGATTCATAAAGATCCTTTGGTATTTGCTTTAAGCCTGCCAGGAAAATAACCATGGAAGATCCAAACTGCCACACGGCGAGCATCACCAGCGTATACAGCGCTGTCTCAGGCGTATTGATCCAGTCGATGCCTTGTATGCCAAGGAAGCTCGCAAACTTGTTTATAAATCCATCCATTCCAAAAAGGTTTCGCCAAATGGCGGAAATCGCTACGCTGCCTCCGACCAGTGACGGCAAATAAAAGATAGCCCTGTAAACGGACATGCCGCGAATAGGCTTAAACAGAAGCATGGCCACCATTAAAGCAAAGAACAGCTTTAATGGCACCGACAGCACCACATAGGTGATCGTGACCCGCAGCGCGGTCCAAAAATCTTTATCGTCCGTAAAAATTTCCTTGTAATTCTCAAACCCTACCCAAGAGGGCAGCTCTAACAAATTATATTGAGTCAGGGACAAATAAAAAGATTGGGACATCGGTCCGATTGTTAAAACAAATAAACCAAGCAACCAAGGCGCAATGAACACATAACCCCAAATAGGTTCTATCCATCGGTTAAGTTTTCCTGAATGATTGCGTTTTGACGCTTGCGTTAGTTCTGTCATCCTTCTCACTCCCGTATTTTCATCTAGATCACCGCTTGTAAACACATCTTAGCTTTTGGAGCTCTTCATATAAATGAGAGAAATCTATAATTATTTATAAAAATATACACGGTTTTGCCGGATGCCTTGAGCAACGCGAAGGGGGTGTCCCCAAAGGTCATAAATAGACCCTTGGGGACACCCCCTTCACTTGCCTGCTCTATATGTGCCCGGACACGGGTTTATATGGCGTGATCCAAATTTTACAAGCGTGTGCCCCGCTCAACGACCCGGCTGCACAGCCTGCGGATCAGCTGCCGCTCGTGGCTGATGACCAGTATGCCCGCGCCGCGCCGCGCCGCCCAGCCCAGCACGGTCTGCCAAGATTTGCGCTTGCGTAATCGCATCGAGCATCGTCGTCATTTCATCGGCAATCAGATAACGGGTGCCGGGTCCGAGCGCCCGCGCGACGCAGATCCGCTGAAGCTCTCCTCCGGACAGCTCGTTCGGGAAGCGGTCCAGCCATTCCGGCTCGATACCCAGCCCGATAAGCAGCGATTCGTCCGGCGTCCCTCCTTCCAGCAGCGTGCGCCGCAGCTTCCAACGCAGATTGACAGCCTGCTCCGGATGCTGAACGACCATCTGCACCGGATTGCGGCCCCGGGCGGGAAGCGGAGACCCGTTGACGACAACGCTGCCTTCTTGCAGCCGTTCGTGACCGGCAAGCAAGCGGGCGAGCGTGGACTTCCCGCTGCCGCTCGCCCCGACCAGTCCGACGATTTCACCGGCTTCGATTCGCAGCTCTTCGTTCTTAAGCAACCAGGACTCTCCGTACCGGAAGCTCAAGTTTCGCCCTTCAAGCGCCATGCAAGCACCTCACCATCCCGCCCCGCACCGTCCGAGGCTCCGGAGGCGTTACGCCGCATTCCGGCGTGGCCCATGAACAGCGCGGAGCGAAGGCGCAGCCCGGCGGCAAAGCGTCCGGCAGCGGCTGCGCGCCGGGAATCGGGACAAAATCGTTCTGCGGTAAAGCGCGCCATAACGCCCGGGTGTAGGGGTGGCGCAAATCCGCTCCATCGCCGGCAAACTCCTCGCAGCAGGCGATTTCGACGACGCTGCCGGCGTACAGGACGGCAATCCGGTTGGAGACGGATAACGCCGCTTCGATATCGTGCGTAATGAGCATGACTGCGCAGCCCCCGTCGGCCAGCTCCCGGAATCGGCCGAGCGCCTCCCGGAGAGCCGTCTCGTCCAAACCCGGGGTCGGCTCATCGGCGATGACGAGCCGGGCTCCGCTCACGGTTGCCGTCGAGACCAGGACCCTCCTTGCCATGCCTCCGGACAGCTGAAACGGGAACAAGTCGGCCGCTTCGGGCTTCAGCCTGTATCTGGCAAAGGCGCTTCGCTGCCGTTCTATCGGATCTCCGGTCCGAACGGCCTGTCTGACCTGACGGCCGACCCGCATCAACGGGTCCAAATATTGCACCGATTGTGGGACAAGCGCAATATCCCTGCCTCTCAGCTGTGCCACCCGCATCGATCGTTAGCCCGAGCTTGTGAATCGTAAACACATTTTCAAACTCAAACACTCCTTCGAATTAAGTTGTTAACGTGTTCAGTAGCACGTTAAAGATATATAGTAGCACTTGTATAGCGTAGCACATGAAACCAATTTCTGTCACTACAATTGTGCTATTATTTTTAAACTTTGTGTTACAACAACCGCTGCTCTGCCTCTTCTCCGCTTGTTCGTAAAAAAGGTTTGAATAAACCTAAGAAATATTGTACTATTACTCGGTATTCGATAATTGAATCATGTGGAAATAGGTGCTCCGGACCGGTCGTTATGCCGGGCGGAGCTTAAAAGGGAAGTTCGGTGAAATGCCGACGCGGTCCCGCCACTGTAACAGAGGAGTCGAACGTCACCCGGCGCCACTAATCCTTCGGATTGGGAAGGCCGACGCAAGACGATGATTCTGGAGCCAGGAGACCTGCCTATTTTGACAGCACTGCTTTTACCTACGGGAGATAGGGAGGTGTTAAAGATGGCAGCCGCCGTACAAACAATCGGGAGGCATCTTTACCCTTGACTTTTACTGGGTAAAGATGCCTTTTTTGCATGGGAAAGCACCGCTTATGAAAACAAATGAACTGGAGGAATACCTATGAACCGAGCATTAAGCAGCAACCTGGGATATCCGCGAATCGGCGGCGGGCGCGAATGGAAAAAAGCGCTTGAGGCCTTCTGGGCCGGAAAGCTGCAGGAGACAGAGCTGGTCAGCCGCATGGAAGAAATACGGCTCAACCATCTTCGCACCCAGCAGGCGAGCGGCATCGACTTGATCCCTGTCAACGATTTCACCTTCTACGACCACATGCTGGATACGGCAGCGATGTTCGGGCTCGTGCCCGGCCGTTTCGGTTACGAAGGCGGCGAAGTTCCGCTGAGCGCCTATTTCGCGATGGCCCGCGGGAGCGAGGGCGCCCCGGCCTGCGAGATGACCAAATGGTTTAACACCAACTACCACTACATTGTGCCGGAGCTGAACGGCGCCGAGCCGCAGCTGACCGTGAACAAACCGCTCCTGGCCTACCGGGAAGCCAAACTCCGTCTCGGCATTGAAGGCAAGCCCGTCTTGATCGGGCCGTACACGTTCCTGAAGCTGTCCAAGGGCTACAAGACCGAGCACTTCGATAAGCTGCTGGAGCGGTTCGTGCCTTTGTATGCCCGCATATTGAGCGAGCTTGAGCAGGAAGGCGCGCAATGGGTGCAGATCGATGAGCCGATTCTTGCGACCTCATTAACGGAAGCCGATATGGAGCGGGTCGCATTCGTTTACAAGAAGCTGCACGAAGCGGCCCCACGTCTTAAGCTGATGCTGCAAACGTACTTCGACGCCGTCGATCTGTATGAACACATCGCTGCGCTGCCGGTGCAAGGCATTGGCCTCGACTTCGCTCACGGGCTGGACAAAAACAGCGAGCATTTGCTGCAATATGGATTTCCTGCAGATAAGACGCTTGGCGTCGGCTTGATCGACGGACGGGGCATTTGGCGTTCCGATCTGGACGCGCGGCTCCGGCTGCTCCACACGTTGTCCCCGATCGTCCCGTATGAGAGAATGATGATCCAGCCAAGCTGCAGCCTGCTTCATGTTCCGGTCACGGCCGCACATGAAACGAAGCTGGAGCGTACGCTGCGGAACGCACTTGCGTTCGCAAACGAGAAGCTCGAGGAGCTCGTACTATTGACCCGAGCCGTGAACGAAGGTCCCGCGGCAATCGCAGCCGAGCTGGAACAAAGCCGTCAAGCGGTTCAGGAGCTCAACGCCTCCCCTTCCCGAAACAACGAACGGGTGCAGTCCGAAACGAGCCGGATCGCCCTCCAGCCGTCCGAGCGAAGCCGGCCCTTTGCGGAGCGGCGTGCCGTTCAGCAGAGCAAGTGGAACTTGCCGTTCCTGCCCACGACTACGATCGGCAGCTTCCCGCAGACGCTCGAAGTGAGACAGGCCCGGAAACATTGGAGAAGCGGCGAATGGAGCCAGGAGCAGTATGAAGCCTTTATCCGGGAACAAATTCGGACCTGGATCGCTTTGCAGGAGGAATTGGATCTGGATGTGCTCGTTCACGGTGAATTTGAACGGACGGATATGGTGGAATTTTTCGGCGAGAAACTGGACGGTTTTGCGTTCACGTCGAACGGCTGGGTACAGTCCTACGGCTCCCGCTGCGTGAAGCCGCCTGTCATATACGGCGACGTGGAATTCACAAAGCCGATGACGGTCGATGAAACCGTCTATGCGCAGAGCTTGACCGCTAAACCGGTCAAAGGCATGCTGACGGGCCCGATTACCATTCTGAACTGTTCCTTCGTCCGGGACGATATCCCGCGGGAGACGGTGGCCTATCAGATCGCTTTGGCGCTTCGCCGCGAAGTGGAAGCGCTCGAACGCGCCGGTGTGGAAATGATCCAGATGGACGAGCCTGCACTTCGCGAGGGGCTGCCGCTGAAGCGGGAAGATTGGCAGAAGTATCTGGAGTGGTCGGTGCTTGCCTTCCGGCTGGCTACATCGACGGTCAAGGATACGACGCAAATCCATACGCATATGTGCTACTGCGAGTTTCACGATATTATCGATTCGATCCGTGCCCTGGATGCGGACGTCATCTCCATCGAGACGTCCCGCAGCCACGGCGAATTGATGCACAGCTTCGAGGAGCACACCTACGATCACGGCATCGGTCTTGGCGTGTACGACATTCACAGTCCGAGAGTGCCTTCCGTGGATGAGATGGTGCGAATGATCGACCGCGCGCTTGCCGTGCTGGACCCCGAATTGTTCTGGATCAATCCGGACTGCGGACTCAAGACGAGAGGCGTTGACGAAACGATCGCAGCCCTCCGGAATATGGTCGCTGCCGCCAAACAGTACCGGGAACAAAGCTTGAAGCCGGTCTGATACATGCTCCAGCGGGCTTAACGACTCTCAGGAAACATATCCGCCACACAACAACACAACGGCCGCTTTCCGATTATCGCCGGTAAAGCGGCCGCTCTATTCATTCGGGAAGCCGATGTTCACGACATCGGACAACCCGTCGGATGAAACGATAAAGACAGGTTTACGGCCGTATGCTGCGCAACAGTTCCTTGACCTGACCACTACCGGCCATCTCCCCGGGAACGACGCTCACGATGCAGCCATCGCTGTCGATCAGGATGGAAGTCGGCAGGCCGACGATCTGATAGCTCCGGGCCGCCTCTCCGCTCGGATCAAGCAGCACGGGAAAGGCCAGTCCTTGCCGCGAAGCGAACTCGCTCACCGTTCCTCTGGACTCCCCCACATTAACGGCCACGATCTCCACACCTGGCATCCCGGTGCGATAAGCTTCATTCATGCGCGGCATTTCGCTAACGCAAGGGCCGCACCAGGAAGCCCAAAAGTTCAGAAGAACGTCCTTCCCGCGATAATCGGACAGCTTGACGGCGCTTCCGTCCAGACCGATTATCGAGAAATCGGGCGCTTGTCCTCCAGGCCGAATCGTTCCGGCTTCGCGTGTACCCGATTGCACCAGCGCATAAACTGCCGCCGCCAAGATGAGCGTTACCGCCAGCAGGGCCATCCATTTTCGCCCAGCGGTCCCCATTCGCTTCCCTCCTTCCAGACTTCTGAGGCTTCCGCCTATCCAAAGCTTCGCACCGCCCTAGCGGAACCCGAACAGTTTGGCGAATACAGCCTGCAGGCCGTAAGAACCGTACGCTTGAATGAAGGATGCCGTCGTCCCTTCCTCCACGATCCGCCCCTCCTTCAGGAACACGACATGGTCAGCCGCCGCTTCCGCCACTTGAAGCTGGTGAGTCGAGAAGATGACCGCATGTCCTTCCTGCTTGGCATATCGGACCAGGTCTACGAAGGAATCCATCCAGTACGGGTCAAGACCGTTCGTCGGCTCATCCATAACCAGCAGCGGGGGCTTCGCCAGAAGCGCCTGCGCGAACAAGAGCCGCTGCCGCATCCCTTTGGAGAACGACGTGACGGGTTTGTTCTTCACATCGGCCAAGCCGACAAGGGTCAAGGTTTCGTGAACACGCGAAGGGGACACTTTCCTTAAGGAAGCCCAGAACGCTAACGTTTCCTCTGCGGACAACCCTTGGCCGAACAGGTAGTCATCCGGCATATACCCGATTTGCTCCGCATACGCTTTCCGGCTTTCTTTCCATGAAAGTCCGTTCACCTCAATCGTTCCATGCGTCGGCTGAAGAATGCCGACGATCATGCGCAGAATGGTGCTCTTACCGGCTCCGTTTCCGCCGCATAGCGCAAGCACCTGTCCGCGGTCTACCTGCATATCCAGCGAATGAATAATCGGCTGACCGCCGATGTCCTTCTTCACGCCCTGCAGGTGCAGCACCGTGTCAGCCACGAGAACGCCCCCTCTCCCAGATCAGATGGGCGAAGCCCTCGGACACGGCAATCCAAATCAGGCAGAGCGCCAGAAACAGCCACGTCCCCGCCGGTCTTCCGATCCAGCGCACCCACTCGTAGTACTCGGGACCGAGAGCGGACCCCCCACCCAGCTTTACGACGACGAACAGCCGCACCAGCTCGGCCGGATTCATCAGCGTCAGCGTCACCAGCAGCGGCTTGATCCATTGGAATGGCATCAGGCCAAGCACCGCGATCAGCAAGGTCGGCCAACCGACTACGGCAAAGAACCAAACCGCGACGCCCATCGTAAGCGCCTGCCAGCGATTTTGAGCCAAGGTGCCGAGCACGAGCGCAATCGCGAGGAACAGCAGCACCAGCCCGGAGGAAAACGCTAGGAAAAGTCCGAAGGTGTCCTCCTCCAGTCCTCTCCCTGTCAACGCACCGGCAACCCCCGTCAAACCGTAGCCGAAGGCGACAATGGTCAGCAGCACGACGGTTAATCCGATGTATTTGCCCAGAATAAACGAGAGTGTAGCGAGCGGGTAGGTCGACAGCAGCTGCCAGCTCCCTTCTTCCTTCTCTGCGGTGAGCGAGAACGAACCAAGAAGCAGCGTCATGAGCGGCAGCAGATACAAAATGAGGTTCAGCATCGACGAGGTGGCGCTGGAATACCCTTGTACGAAGCTTTGCGCGTTAATTAACAGCAGAGACAAGCTGAATAAAGTAAAAAGGGCCATAAACGAATAGGCCCACGGGTTCCTGAAGCCGACTTTCACTTCGCGAAGCGCGATATGCAGCACATTCATTTGCCATGCATCCCTTTGTCCCCGGCGCCCATGCTTCCGCCTGACTCCGAGTGGGCGTTCTTGTCATGATTTCCGCCCATATCCATCGAACCCTTGCCGCGCTCCCATGAATGCGTTCCCAGCTCTGCTGCGGACATCAATTTGCCTTTCTTTTGCCCGTCTATAAATTTCTGGGCCTCCGTCTTATCCTTGAATGCGTATATGCCGTAAGCCATCGGTGATTTAAATGAAGGGTCGTATACATAGGAAGCATCTTCGTATGGAATCCACTCTTTGTTGTTGTAATCCCGCACAAACTGGGCTCCGATGTTGGCCGTGCCGTTCTTCCGCTTCCACTCATTCATGCAGCCCAAATCGTCGAACTTGAACGTCTTTCCTTCCTTCGTCGTCAATTGTACGGCAAAGGCGTCGTCTTTGACCTGCATATTGCAAATTTCACACTTGTCGGTTTCTTCATCGATGGGAATCGCCTGATACTTGGCTTGTCCGCACCCGGATAACATAGCAATGACGAAGAGAACAGCGAGAACCGACCAAGCTTGTTTTTTCATGTTCGTTTTACCCCCAGATATAAAATTGTAAAGACGGAAAGAAACAGCAGCAGCAATCCGGCAGCAAGCGTGCCTGCCGAACCGGAAGAAGCATCTCCCGCTTCGCTGCGGATTTCAGGGTTCATTAAAGGCGCTTTATCGACGGACCATTCGGCTTTACCCGACGTATACATGCTTTCGAGGAAGAGCATGCCCGGTGATTGAAAAAATAATTGATAGGCGGGCGTAGCCGACGTCAGCCGCTGAAAAAAAGGATTGATCGCATAAGAAAGCTCGCTGGAACCGTCGCCGTTCGTATCGATGCCGCGAAACGCTTCCCAGTAGTTTCCAGAGAACGCGTTGAGCTTGCTCTCGCTCGCTTCCGCCTCAATGACATTGCGGGTGAAGCGATTCGACACAAAGCGGTTCCCTTCGGATTCCAGAAACTGGACGCCAACGAAGTTTTGCACGACCTCGTTGTTCCGGAACTCGTTGCGGTGCGATTGCTCGATATAAAGTCCGACCCGGTTCCCTTCGACTTTATTGTTAAATATGCGCGACGTTTGCACATCAAAAAAGAGCAGGCCCTGCGAATTGACGCTTTCGCTTTGCTTGAAGAACTTGTTGCCCGTCACTTCGACATCCTTCACGCCCATGATCATCGCGCCCGTCACGTTATACGAGCCTACGTTGTCTCGCATGACCGTTCCGTCGATATACATGCAATGAAGGCCGTATCTGGAGTGCTCGATCCGGTTGCGTTCTACTTGAATGCGATGACTGTTTTCCATATAAATGCCATCGTTCATACTGGAAATGTAATTGTCGACAATCCGGTTGTCATGGGAATTGAAAAGATCGATGCCGTTCCGCTTATCCGACAGCTTGACAGCCGGCTGACCCGGACTATCCATCCAACGGATCGCGGTATGGCGAATTTCATTGCGCCCGCCGTCGCGCAATACGATGCCGTAGGAACGCGTACGGATGTCGAGCGATTCCAATACGGCACCGCTCGCCGTCACAAGAACCGCAGCCGTTTCTTCCCGCCCTTCCTGAACAATTTGCAAGCCTTGCACATGTACGCCGTCGGCACGGATCTGAACGGCGGATTGGTTCGCGCCGTTTCTAAGCCGGACGGTGCCTTCCGCTTGAATCCGGATCGGCTTGTCAATCGTTATCGCGCCTTCATACTCGGCGGATTTCAGTGTAAGCGTGCCTCCCTTCGGCGTGCGATTGATCAACTGCTGAAGGTTCAGGTTCGCGCCGTTATCGGCCGCTAGAGCCGTCTCCCCTCCGGACAGGCACACACCGAGAGCTACGGCTATGCCAACTATCGCCCACTGCCTGATCAACAACCCGCGCATCATAACACCACAAGCGGCTTGTACGGGCTCAGGGGCAGCAAATCCCCTGGAGCAAGCTGCCGATTGACCGTATTCGCTACAAACTTGTCCAACATTGTCCCGCTTCCGTCTGTCCTTGCTTCCGGTATACCGGGCAGGCCGCTGTTCCCCGACTTGCGAATCTCAAACTGCACGTTCGCTCCCTCCTCCTTCGCCATTCCTTAGATGGACCGCGTCCCTAATTACTTGTTGCGAAGAGACGGGAACGGGCCTCGTTCCTTTCCATGGCACATTTTTAATTTTACTTATTCCCCCAGAGATTCCTATGACTCGAACGGGCTATTATTATTACGGAAAATTGAACTCTTGCCATGCATGAAATGCGGGGGCTTGACAGGTAGGATTATAATAAAAGAATTAGATGAAGCTGGAGGTGCCACATTTGAACACGCAGAACGTATCCAGCGGTATCATATCCGCTCTAATGGCTTATACAGGGGGCCTCATTCTTGTGATTGATACGGCGAACGCCGCAGGCTTCAGCAGGCCTGTGCTCATTTCCTGGATTTGTGCCGTTTACATCATCGGCGGCCTATTGAATCTTGCTTTGGCGCTGATGTACAAAATTCCAATCGCCGGCTGCCATTCCATTACAGCGATAGCCTTTTTAAGCACGGCTGTTTCCGGGTTCTCCTTATCCGAACTGGCAGGGAGCTACATATTGGCGGGAGTCGTCGTTGCGCTGGTCGGGTTGTCCGGCCTGTTCGACAAGTGGCTCCGTTACATTCCGAAACCGATGCTGGACGCCATGCTGGCGGGATTGGTCCTGAACTATATCGTCAAAATGGTTCCCGCCCTCAAGCAAGCTCCGCTTATTGGCGGGTTAGCCGTATTCGGATTTTTGATCATGCCGAAAATATCCAAGAAAATCCCGCCGATCATCGGGGTACTGGTTTTCGGCATCATAGGACTTGCGGTCAGCGGCTCCTTGCCGCCGATGAAAGAAGCGGTATTCGCATGGCCGCAAACCGTAATGCCTACCTTTACCGCGCATGCTTTTATATCGATCACGATACCGGTCGCCGTACTGATTCTAAGCAACGATATTGCCGTAGCCCTTGCCGCGCTCCGAAAAAATGGCTTCGAGCTGCCCGTCAACAGGATCTTGGTCATTTCGGGCTTGGCCACTTCCTTCGTCGGTTTATTCGGCGGACATGCTGCCACCGTTGGAGGGATGATGAGCGCCATCTGCAGCCAGGACGAATCGGGCCCCAAACACAAACGTTACTGGGCGGGTGTCGTTTCAGGAAGCCTGGTGCTTGTGTTTGGCCTGTTCGCGTGGTGGGCCGTTTCTTTTATTGAGGTGCTGCCGCTTTCTTTTATTACCATTATCGCGGGATTTACGTTGATCGGGGTGTTGATGAACAGCCTGCAATCCGCTTTTTCGGAATCCACCTACCGCTATTCCACCGTGTTTGCGTTTGCGATCGCTGTGTCCAACGTGACTTTTCTTGGGATTGCTGCGCCCGTCTGGTCCCTGGTCATCGGCGTGCTTTCGGCCAAAATATTAAGAGAAGGCATCGATCATCGGGTTGCGGAAAAAGCCTTGGAAGGAAATTGAAGCAGCGAGCGAGTGCCGCCATACAAAAAAGAGGATGCCGCTGTTGCCGTTGGCATCCTCTTTCGCACCTGCATGCAGGTCTATTATCGTTTTACGGAAAGATGAGGGTCAATTACAAACTTTTTGGAAGCGCCTTTATCGAATTCCGAATAAGCGGCAGGCGCTTGGTCGAGCGAGATCAAAGTAGCGTTGACCGCTTTGGCGATTTGGGCTTTTCCGCTCAGGATGGACGTCATCAATTCCCGGTGATACTGCATGACCGGCGTTTGTCCGGTTACAAACGTATGGGATTTGGCCCAGCCCAAGCCGAATCGGATTTTTAAGGTCCCGATTTTGGCATCTTCATCGACAGCGCCCGGGTCACCGGTTACATAGAGTCCGGGAATGCCAAGCCTTCCCCCCGCACGTGTAACCTCCATAATCGAATTTAATACGGTAGCAGGCGCTTCGCCATGCGCGTGGCCATGGCCGTGCGCTTCGAATCCTACGCAGTCGATCGCGCAATCCACTTCAGGCTCCCCTAGAATTTGGTCAATTTGCTCAGCCAGGTTCGCATGCTCGCGCAAATTAACCGTTTCGCACCCAAAGCTCTTGGCCTGCGCTAATCTTTCGCTGTTCAGGTCGCCTACGATGACAACAGCTGCGCCAAGCAGCTGGGCGGAGTGGGCCGCAGCCAAACCGACCGGACCGGCACCCGCGACATAAACGGTAGATCCCGGCTTGACACCGGCGCTTACTGCGCCATGATATCCCGTCGGGAATATATCCGACAGCATGGTCAAATCGAGAATTTTTTCCATAGCACGGTCTTTGTCCGGAAATTTAAGCAGTTGGAAGTCCGCGTAAGGAACCATGACGTACTCCGACTGGCCGCCGACCCAGCCTCCCATATCCACGTAGCCGTAGGCCGAGCCCGGACGGTCCGGATTCACATTCGAGCATACATTCGTGTTGCGTTCTTTGCAGTTCCGGCACCGGCCGCAAGCAATATTAAAGGGGACGGAAACAAGATCGCCCTTCTTAATAAACTCGACATCGCGTCCGACTTCGATGACTTCTCCGGTAATCTCATGCCCTAATACCAAGCCGCTTGGAGCGGTTGTACGGCCTCTCACCATATGCTGGTCACTGCCGCAAATATTAGTCGTGATCACCTTCAGAATGACGCCATGCTCACATTTCCTGCCGACGTTCAACGGGTTGACACCCGGTCCGTCCCGCAAAATCAATTCGGGATAACTGATATCCCGAACCTCCACTTCTCCTGGTCCAACGTAAACAACTGCGCGATTTCCTGCCATGAACATCTCTCCTTCTGTAACCGTTTACACAAATTAACCGGAAGTATGTGAAATTATGTAAGTAGTTCGGCAGATTCATCATACCATGTTTGAGTAAAGTAACTCAAGCCTTCGTGTGCAATTCGACCGGCCACAGCATGAATTGCCGCATCAGCTCGACGAGCGCCTGATGCTCGATCCTCGTTTTTCGGAAAATCAGGCTGATTTCCCGTCTGATCGGGCGGTTCAGATGAAGCGGCAGCACCACGAGCTTGCCTGCTTCGACATCTTGATCCACGACGATGGAAGGCAGAAAGGCGATGCCGTTACCGGCCATCACCATCCGTTTCACCGCATCGAAATGGTTCAATTCCATGGAGATGCGGATCGGCAGGCCGTGCTCCCGAAACAAATTATGGATCATATAGGAGGAATTGGATTCCCTCTCGCTGATCAGCAGCGGTTCGTTCTTCAGGTCGTAAAGATGGAGGCTGGGGCATTGGGCGAGCGGATGCTTCGGCGCAGCAACAAGCCGGAATGGATAGGCGCAGATCGGAAGGCTGACCATGTCCGGATGCTCCAGGTATCCGGCGATAAATCCGACGTAGGCGACCTCGTCAAACAACATTTCCATCACTTCGCGCGTGCTCCCGATGTGCAGCGGCATATCCCATTCCGGCCGCTTGCGGATAAAATCGCCAATCAGCGGAGGTAAAAAGTAAGTCATGATGGTCGGGGTTCCTGCCACAGGCAGCCGCACTTTCGGGCTGCTCTGAGCATCGGCCAGACGTTCCAGGCCATCCTTGAGCACGCGCAGCGATCTTCGGGCGCACTCGTAGAACGCTATGCCCTCGGCGGTTACGGTCAGCTTGTTGCCTGCCCGGCTAACTAAAGGTACGCCAAGCTCATCCTCCAGCGCCTTGATCCGCATCGTGACAGCGGGCTGCGATACGCCGAGCTCCCCGGCCGCCCGGCTTAAGCTGCTGTGTTCTATCAACTGGCCGAGCACATCCAGGTGGAATACGTTCATTCGGCACCCCCCGCTATTTCCGCAGCTTCCCGCAAGGCAAACTCCATAAAGGCTTGGGAAGCCTGTGCATGATTCGAGGCTTCGCTTCGGGAGACCATAAACAAGGAAGAGCGGATATCCGGCGGCGGCGCCATCCGCAGACTGACCAAATCCCCGCTCTCCAGCTCTTCAGCAACAGTGAGACCAGGCAGGAAAGCGATAGCGCCGAACGGCTGCAAATATCGTTTCAGCGTTTCCGGATGGTCGAATTCCATGTGAACCCGGAGAACAAGACGGTGCCGAGCAAACCATTGCTCCAGAAGGCTCCATGGCTCCGAACGCGTATCGAACCCCAATATGGGGCATGACGCCGCGTCTTCCGGACCGATCGCCTCAAGCCGGGTTAAAGGATGTCCCTTGGGCACTACCGGGATGACCGGATCGCGGAGCAGCGGATAACGGACGAGGCCCTTCTCCTGCGGCTGCTCCTGAACCATGCCGATGTCCGCCTTCCCTTGCGTGACCAAACTGAGTACCTGGGAATTGGAGCAAGCCGACAACTTCAGCCTTACCTTCGGAAACTTCTTAGCGAACCTCCTGATCATGTCCGGCAGCATGTAGCTGGTGAAGAACGGCGTCGCAGCGATATTCAAATGCCCTGCATGGGCCATGCCCCTGGCATGAATCCGGCTCCGTCCTTCTTCGATGAGATCCATAAACCGTTCCACGTATGCGACGAACGCCGCTCCTGCATCCGTGAGTTCAATCCGCCGGCCCGTTCGGACAAACAACGGGACACCGACCTCATCCTCCAAGGCTTTGATTCTTCCGGTGACGGTAGACACCGACAAATACATGTCTTCTGCAGTTTTGCTGATGCTCCCTGATGTGACAACCCGTTGAAACGTCTTCAACAAATCGATTTCTAACGGCGGCACCCTCATTCGAATTCTCCCTTGCTTCAATCGCTTTATGCCCATTCTAACAGCGCGCTCCCTGCCATAAACAAAGCTGTGCCGCCATGCGGAACAAGTTTCGATTTTTTGTCACATAACGGCAGATTGAATCAAGGAAGGCGGTTTGCGGAAATGGACGGCTTCAATTGTTCCCAAGTGAGTACGGAAGCGTACTTGGCGTCCAGATCATACAAATTATTTTCATGTGCAAATCGGGAGCGGTCAAAACAACCGTCCTCCATAACGAAGCATGGAAACCCGTTGGAAAATCCGTCAACGGCTGTCGCCCGCACACAACCGGAGGTGGAGCCTCCGCATAAGACAAGGGCATCCACCTGCTGCCTGATGAGATAGCTCAGCAAGGGGGTGTGGAAGAAGGCGCTTGCTTTGGTCTTCGGCATCACCCATTCGCGGTCGAGCGGTCGGATGTCTTCCGCGAATTGATTAAATAATTCGTGAGCTTCATGCGTGACCGACTTAGGCTTTGTCGCCGTCCCCGCATAAGTCCCTTGCCGCAGGTCCATAACCGTATAGACGACCGGAAGCTGAAGTTCGCGAAACCGCCCGGCGGCCTGCCGGATCGCGGACATCGCCTCCCACGCCGCTTCTCCGCAGGAAGTCCGGTATTCTTGAGTCGCCTGCTCCAAAGGTAACGGTCTGGAACCCGTAAAACCGTACGTGCAGTCAATGATCAACAACGCGGGTCTGGAACCCATCGTTTGACGGGTATGGTAACCTAGCTGCTCATAGGTTCCCCGCTCTGCCTCCGGAAGTCGTTCCACCCATGATTTCATCATATACTTTTATTCTCCGTTAAGTTGGGTGCGCGCCGACTTAAATACTTGGAGACCAACACCGACGACGCAGCGATAATCCCGATAATATCCATATAAGCTTGAGGGAAAATCATCATGACTCCCGCTACGAAAATGACTAAACGCTCAAACCCGTTCAGATTTTTCAGGAGCCAGCCCTCCACTGCAGCAGCCAAGGAAGCGATGCCAATCGCGGAAGTCAAGACCGCAACGAGAATCGTACCGATGGTTCCTTCCATGAGCAATCCGGGCTGATACACAAACATAAACGGCATAATAAATGCGACCAAGGCGAGTTTGCAAGCCGCCCAGCCGATCTTGTTCGGGTCCGCTTGGGCGATGCTGCCTGCGGCGATACATGCGGTTGCTACAGGCGGAGAAATACACGAAAGCACAGAATAATACACGATAAACAGATGCGCAGACATGACGCTGACACCCAAATTAATTAAGAGAGGCGCGGCAAGCGCCGCCGTCAAGATGTACGAAGTGGACGTCGGCAAGCCCATTCCGAAAATAATACACATGATCGCTGTGGCTACCAGTGACAAGAATATATCTCCGAACGTAAACTCGAAGATCATCGTTCCGAATTTGGAGGCCAGCCCGGTCAGCATAATTTCATCGATAAACATGCCCGCCGCCGCACAAGCCAAGGTGACGGGAATGACGCGTATGAGCGTTTCTTCGCACGCTTCGATGATTTTACGCAGGCCGATTCTTCGCTGCGGATTAAACCAGCTCATGACAATGATCAGAGCGCAAGCCAAAATGGCGACGTATGGCGCGGTGTATCCCTGCTCGATTCCCCATATCAGGAATAAGATAGGCAGCAGATGCATCCAGCCTTCTTTCATCACTTCCTTAAATTTAGGGACACTGTCCATGGTGGGCATATTTAATTTTTTCGAACGGAAATGGACCTGCAGAAAGATCCCCATATAATACAATACCGCCGGTATGATGGCCGCAATCATAATGTCGCTGTAGGGAATGCCGGCATATTCCGCCATCAGGAATGCCGCGGAACCCATAATCGGCGGAGCAATACTTCCTCCGGCCGAGGCCGCAGACTCTACGGCGCCTGCATAAACCGGATTGTATCCGATACGCTTCATGATCGGAATATTGACGGAGCCGGTTGTCAATACATCCGCCGTCGGACTGCCGGAGATCATGCCGAACATCCCGGCGGAAATAACGCCGACTTTGGCCGGTCCTCCGACAGAACGGCCGGAGAGCATGGCAGCAAATTTAAAGAAGAAGTCTCCCCCGCCGGCTTGCGTGTAGAAGGCGCCAAACAGGACGAACATAAACACGTAAGTGGCCGCAACGCCAATCGTGGTTCCAAATATACCGTTAACGGTGTAAACCATATCGTCCAAATAATGATTTAACGTAATCAGCCGGTGTGAATAAGCTCCGGGAATTAAATGGCCAAAAGCGGTGTAGGCCATAAAGACCAGCACGATAATCGTCAAGGAGGAGCCCAGTGTGCGGCGTGTCGCTTCAAGCGTCAGTACCACAAGAACAATCCCTACAAACGTTTCGAGCGAAGTCAATTCGTTGAATAACGGGATTCTTTGTAAATATTCCGGCGTGTTCACCATAAAGAAAATCCATATGGCGAATGAGAGCAAGGAATAAATGATATCCCACCATGTCGGAAGTTCATTTCTTACATTCTTCCTGGAACTGTATAACAAGAACGTGATCCCCAGTACAAAAGGGTAAAAGATTGCCGCATATTGAAACAAATCCATATTCCCGATCGCACCGAGCCAAATTTCAAAAATCGATAAGGCCAAGGCAAAACCAATAATGACGATGCGGAATAGGCCCTGGGGTCTTCGCAAAGCCCCTTCCCGAAACCACTCCTTGAACCCGGAGCCTGGTGCTTCTGTATGTTCATTCGTCAAGTTGAATACCACCTTTCCATCTTGTTAGGACTTCAGCGATTTCTACTCGTAGAGGTTCATTATTTTTTCAGAGCACCGACATCTTCAAATAAGGCCTTGGCTCCGGGCGCTAACGGAACGGACCCGGTATCCGCCAGCTTTTGCGCGGATATCTCTTTCATGGCCGGGTGCAATTCCCGGAGGATGGCGATATTGTCAACCAGAGCTTTCGCCATTTTGTATTGATCTTGTACGCTTGCTTTCTTACTTACGAGAATAACGGCGCTCAGCGTTACCGTATTCACATCTTCTTTCTGCCATTTATAAGTACCCTTCGGCACAACAATATCATTCAGCTCCCATACTTTCTTCAGGGCGTCCTTGGATTTTTGATCGAGGCTCCACTGGACAAGCTCGGTATTGACGGCTGTTTCCTCCACTTTCGAATCCGGCGCAAATACGAAGTCGATGGAAATGTCCATCCGGTTGTTCTGCATAGCCTCAAACCGCTGCGCGCTTCCTGTCCAGGTTAAAGACCCGCCCCACTGCTTCAAGGTCGCCTCCGTAATGCCGTTGACCTCAAGCAGCGTATTCGCCCCCAGGGAATTCATATTTCCTTTCTGGTTAATGGCGATTCTTGCGGGAGCTTTCTTGGCGGAAATATCCGCTAAACCGGTTAACCCGTACTTATCTGCAAAATCTTTGCGGACCGTGACTTGAAGAACAGCGTTGTCATAGATCGTAGCAAGCGCCATCAGGTTTTCATATTTCTTGTTGAAGGGAGCGATACCGTTTTTGGCAGCCGTCACTTCAATAGCTTGCACGATGCCTAATTCGACTTGCCCCTCGTCAATGAGCTTGATATTCCCCGCGCCGCTGCCCGGTTCATAGGTGGCTGCCGAGCCCGGATAAGAAGTCGAGAACGACTTGGAAATCACTTGCCCCATACCCGACCAAAAACCGCCGACCGACCCTCCTGCAAGCGTAACCGTCATCGGATTTTTATTGTTTTTGTCAATTTGAAGATCGGCCTTTGGCTCAGCGGCTCCGGCTGCAGCGGAAGCCCCAGATGCGCCGGAAGCAGCAGCCGGCTGGCTGGCGGCGTCTTTCTCGGACGGGGCGCCGGAACAGGCGGCCATCCCGATGGATAAGGCGAACGACAGTAAGGTAAGCGGCAGTTGCTTCCATTTTGTTTGTTTCATAATTTTCATCTCCCTTAGAAATTGTTTGTAATCGCTTACAAATCGTTTCTTTAAGAAGTGCCGATGAAGACATCAACGAGTAACGATCGCTAATCCTGACTACTTCAGCGGCACCTGGTGGCTTAACACGATTTCCTTTTTTTCCTGGGACGACTTCAGTGCGGCTAAACAAATTTCCAAGTTCGCCAGCCCCCATCTTCCGTCATGAACAGGGCGCTTCCCTTGAATCACCGCCTCATAAAATTCCTCAACGACCTTATCACGCCCATTCACATCTTGCGGAAGCTTAAGATGCTCGACTCCCTCTTCGCCATACACCATCAGACCTTCCGGCGTTTGCCGAATGTCGCCCCGTTCCCCGCTGACGATGGTTAGACCGAAAAAGGGCTGCTGCACATCACGGTCCGCATATTTCATGGACGACTTGCCGTTGTAACCGGAGCGGCTGCTCTTTAACGCCTGCTCTTGGCTCGAGCTCATGGCCCGTATCGTTTTGCGATTGGACGCATAAGCTCCGGCTGTCACCCGCTCACCCCATTCTCCAATGTTCGAAGTCCATTCCGTCGTATGGAAATGATCGTATCCGTTATACACGGCGGTTGCGGAAGCGCCGTCTTCAAAATCGAAAAAAACAACATGGCTGCCTTCCGTCGGCCTCTTGGGGTCCCAAGCGCCGGCAGACGCCCGAATGCTTCTGACCTTGCCCCCGCCCAGCAAACGGATGATATCGAACTGATGGGCGCCTTGCCGGAAAGTCACCCCGCCGCCCAATTCCGTTCGGAGCTCCTCACGCAGGCGAGGCCTATACATCCAATCGGTGTAGCACCACGTATGGGCCATTGTGAACTTCCCGATGATCCCGCTTTCAAGCACTTCTCTCATCTTTAAAATAGGAGGGTCAAAACTGTGCGAATGGCCGACCACCATCGTCACCCCGCCCGCTTCTGCCGCCGTTACCATCCGGAGCGCTTCTTCCAGCGAAGTGGCGATCGGTTTTTCCAAAATGATGTGCTTCTTCGCAGAGGCGGCGAGCAGGACATGTTCCGTATGAAATGGTGTCGGTGTAGCAATGTAAACGGCGTCCACCTCGGGCGAGAGGCACATCCGCTCCACACTAGGATAAGTCTCCGCAGCAAAATCGGCATGAAATTGGCGAAGCTGTTCCTCATCCAGGGAAGCGGCGGCGGTAATGCGTATCCCCGGATGTTTAAGGAAAGCGGGAAGCATCGCTTTCGTTGCGGTCCCGAGTCCGGCGATCCCTACACGGATCACCGGACGCTGCGGTCCCGGTTCGGAAATCATAGGCTATTCCTCCGTCTCGGTCGTAATCATACGTTTCACTTCCACCACTTCCCCTCTCCAGCCGCAAGCGTGGCACCAGCAGAAATAAACCGTATGATGAGAGCTCCAATATTCAATGATGATGCTGCTGGGATCGTGCATCGAATGGCCGCATCCGTTGCAAAATTTGACCTTATCCGGTCCCTTGGCTGGTTCGCTCATATTAATGGACTCCTACCCGTTCGAATAAGGCGATTAAATCTTGGGCAACCGGGCAATATTTCGTCTGAAACCGCTGCGTAATACTGGCGAAGCCTTCGCTGAAATGGTGCTTTTTACGCTCAAGCGGCAGTTCAATGAACTGATTGGCGGCAGGATCGCGGAACACATTGATCGGCTCCTCCCCCTTCGCAACCTTGGCGATCTGCTCCTTCAGCATCTGTCTGAATAGAATGATGCCTTTATCCGTCGTGCCCAGCTTCTCATTGGTACGATCGGCAACCGCACCCTGCGTAATCCAGCACATAATGTCCTGTCCGTCAATGTAATCGGTAATAAACGCTCCGTTCTGATCCTTATAAGGCACTTCGTAGACACAGACCTCTTTCAGATTGTCGGGAATTTCTACGTCCGGTCCCGGCACATAAGCGTTATACCAAACGTGCCATGTATGGTGATCGTCAATCGGCACCCGCATTTGGAAGGCGTAAGTGCCAAGTCCGCCGCTGCCGACAGCCAGCATATAAGGGAACACGACCGGATGGCCTACTTTCCAATCATCGCTGTCTTCCGTTTGACCGTGAAGCAGCCTGCGTTTAACGATACCGTATTGGAACCGGTCAAATTCGATTTTCAAATGCTTGCGTTGAAAAGCTACTTCCTGCTTGGACCCGTTTTGTGTCGTAATGTATTCATGGTAGTGCCCATGCAGCCATTCCGTGTGAACCGGATCCATCGAATTTTCCATGATCTGCAGCCAGTTCACCGGCAGCACCGCCTGACCGATGACGCGAATCGCGTTGTCGACGACGAACCCGTCAAATCGGGGCAGCAGCGGAGCAGGCTCCGGACCCATGTAACCAAAGATCAGTCCGCCCATCTCTTGAACTTTATAGGCAGCGATTTTTATGCGGTCTTTAAAGGTGCTGTGCTCCGGCTCATTAGGCTGTTCGGTACATTGTCCGCTGGAGTTAAAGCACCATCCGTGATACTGGCAGCGGAGCCCGTCTTGTTCGGGGATGCCGTGCACCATGGAGACGCCTCTGTGCGGACATCGTTCCTGAACCAATCCCAAATGGCCCGACTTGTCGCGGTATAGAACCAAGTCTTCGCCAAGCAATCGCACTTTCTTGGTATAGGTGTTATTTAGATCCGATGCGGCAGCAACCGGAAACCAGTAACGGCGAAGCAATAGACCAAGCGGCGTCCCTGGACCGACTTGCGTTAGAAACTCGTTCTGTTCTTGACTAATCATCGATGATCGTCCTCCTTGTCATCTTCGATTCCGCTAAGCGCACCTTGCTTTTCCGCTTTCTCCTGGTGATACGTCCACAATTTTTGGATGATGCTCGGCTGCCAGTTGGAGGACCGGGTGCGTTCCAGATTGTCGCCCTCCAGCACCCTCATGTTCGGTCCCAGCAAGGCGGCGTCATATTGTTTTTTTGCATTTTCTTCCAGAAACACGGAGATTGTAAACGCGCTTTGGACATTCTCGGACGCCACAACGGTTCCATGATGACGAAGCAGAACGGAACTGGCCTTGCCCAGCTTCTCCGCCACTTGTTCTCCCAATTCCCGGGTATTGATCAGACTGGAGTCCTCGAACATCGGTACATCCCGTACGAAGGCCCCGACCCCAAACACCGGCTTTAGTGGAATATCCGCTATGCCCAGCACGGTTTGATAATGAGGATGATTGTGAATGACGCTGCCGACATCCGCTCTTCTTCTATAGATTTCCGTATGGATGTGGAACTCGCTAGGCGGTTCCGAATCTCCTTCGACGAGTCGGCCTTCCATGTCGCACATGACAATATCATGAACGGTAAGTGAAGCCCGGCTCGCTTTACGCGAATTGATCAGAAAACGGTCTGCTCCGGGTATTCGGACACTGACATGGCCGTTATTATCCAGCAGCTCGATACGCTCCAGCATCCGGACAGCCTTCGTCACAAGCAGCTTTAATTCATGGACTTGAGCATCCAACCTGCATCCCTCCTTGCACAAAGTCAAAATAGAGCGCTTTCATAATCATGCGGTTTATCGGGTTGTTTCCATCATGACACCGGAATGACCCATAGCAGCGGAAATTTGATGGGCGCTTTGTGTCACCTTCTCGATGAGGAATTGCAGCCGATTGTCCGTCAGTCTTTGAACGGGGCCGGCTGCCGTTAAGCTGGCGACAACGTGACCGCTATGATCGAATACCGGTGCGGAAACCGAGAAAGCTCCGGGTATTCGATCGTTGACGGAAGTGCCGTACCCTAGCCGGACGATTTGTTCGAGGCGGTCCATCAGCTCGGGTGCTGTCATAAGCAGCTGCCCGTCCTTCTCTCCTTGTTCGATCAGGCGGCGCTTCCGTGGCTCGGGCATGAACGAGAGCAGCACCATACTGGATGCTCCCTGATATAAAGGAACCCGTTGGCCGACCTTGACGAAATTCCGAACGACTTCGGCGCTCTCTACCATCTCGATGCATACCCGATAATCGTCATCGACTATACTCAAGCCGACGGTTTCGGAAATTTCCCCGCACAGCTGCTTCATAAACGATAATGCGACGCTCCTTAGCGACATCGTTCCTCCGACGATCGACCCCAGCCTGAACAATTTCAAGCTTAAACTGTATTTCTGATTGTCTTCGTTTTGTTTGACGTATCCGCATAGGATCATCGTTGCGAGCAGCCGGTGGACGGTGCTTTTGGAAAGCTTGCTCTTCTCGGCGATTTCGCCAAGAAACATATCCGGCTTTTCCATCGTGAAACATTCCAAAATTCGTAAAGCCCTCTCCAAGGATTGAACTTTCTCACGCTCAGCGATTATGCCCCTCCCCCTCTATCATTCCACGATGCGGAACTCATTTCGTAATGTGGTATGACTCCATTATACGCGCTCGAGCGAATCCGAACTTGCGGGATTATTAATACTACTATTAATAATTCCGAAGCATGATTTTACATCAAAATGATGACGTTGATTCCAGCCAGCACCAGCAAGACGCCAAGCAGGGTCCGCCATGTGATCCCTTCCTGATTTTTCAAAAGAAAATAGCTGATCGGCAGGACCAGAATCGGCGTAGACATATTGATTACGGTTGCGATCGAAACCGGCAGCCATTTCATTGACGCGATGTATAAAATCTGCGCCGTGATCGTAAGAACCCCGCTGCTCGCATAAAGCAACAGTCCCCGGCGGTCGGCGTTTCGAATTTGATCGGCGACGGTACTGATTTTCATGCTGAACGTCATATGCAGCAAAAGTCCGGCTACAGCCCCGATCCATGCGCCCAGTATCGGCTCGTTCCACTGCTGTACCGCCGATCCCCTCAAAATATTCCCGACGGCGTAGCTTAACGAGCTCAACAGCGCCAACAGGATATAAGGATGAAACAACGCTCGGAGCACGTTCCCGCCCGACTGCCCGGCAGCTGCGATTTCCGAATCGGCAGCGCTGGTTTCCGCAGTCAATGCCCGTTTCGGCTTCACGTAGTTCACGAGAAACAATCCGAACAATACCGTGATAACGGCGAACCATTTGCCTACACTTAGAGATTCGCCCAACACAGCCCATGAAATCAAGACGGTGAATACGGGATTGCTCGTCTGGAACGTACTGGCTTTAGCCGGCCCCAGCCGTTCAATCGTTTCAAAGAAGAACCATCGTCCCAGGAAAGTTGCGAAGAAGCCGGACAATAAGAACAAGAGAAATGCCTGAAGATGAAACGGCTGAATGTCACCCTTCACCATGTATTGAACAGCGAACAACAACGTGGAAAACATAATATTGACCGAAGCGGAAATAAAAAACCCTAGCGTTAAGCTCAACCGGGAAGTAGCCATCTTCGTAATGATAATATTGACAGCAAATAACGTCATGGATAATAAAGCCAACAATTCTCCCATCATTCACCTTTTTCTGCATATTCGCCTAAAAGAAGAAAAGCCCGCAAGGGGCCCTTTCTTTTAGGTGTATACCGATTTTTTAGCATATAAGTCCAAACTGATATCCAACGCTTCCACGGAGTAAGTCAGGCTCCCCATGGAGATGACGTCGACGCCGACCGACGCCTCTTGACTTCCACCTCAATCGTCATCGTGTGAGGCACCGATTTCCGTGCCTTCGTGACCGCTTCGCGCAAACCGCCGGCAGCCTTAATGTGATTGTCTTTGATCAAGATACCTCCTAATGGTTATATTCAATCAAACAGGAAGCGCATGGCTTGAGCATAGCTAGCATTAGTATCGTATCGCGGGAATCTTTCCCTCAACAAGTCGCTTGTTCTGCTATGTGTAACAGATAGAACAAATATTTTATTGAAACATATTCGAATCCGGGGCGAATAATTGCTTCATCGTTTTGATAAACAGCTGAACGGCAAGCGAGCATTCCGGCAAGGAAGGTACGGCAATGCTAACATCCCGGTAAACCCGGGGTTCCAGATCGCGCGTTTGGATGCCTGGGGGCAAATGAGTGAGGGAAAGGCCGGATAGGATGGCCGCGCCCAAGCCCTCCTTGATCATGTTCAGCACCGTGTTTACATTGTAAACCCCATACGCAATGTTCAATCTGACTCCCGCCTGGTGAAACATCTCGATGATCGGCGCATCGTAGCCCCCATGACAAACGATCAGAGGCTCACTGTCCAGATCGTTGATCGTGACGGAGGCTCGAAGGCATAACGGATGGTCGTCCCTTAGGACCGCGACCATCTTATCCCGCAGTATGGGAATATGATCCATCTTCCCGTCCGGGAGTATGATGATGCCGGCATCCACCACCCTCGTCCGCAACCATTCCTTCACTTCCTCGATCGTTCCTTCATGGAGCTCAAGCCGGAGATTGGGGTAATTTCGTTGAAAGAAATCGATGATTTTAGGAAAAAAATGGGCCGCCGCGCTCGGAAACGTTCCTATCCGAATCGTTCCTACTTCAAGCCCTTTTTCCGCTGCTGCAATCTGTTCAATGTTCTCGATCCGCTGCAAAATTTCCCGAATCTGAACAAGCACCCGTTGACCCACATCGGTGAGGACAATGCCTTTTCTGCGGTCGCGGACAATCAGACTGACGCCCAGATCGGACTCCAGACCGGAAATGGCGTGGCTGACCGCCGGTTGGGTCATATTCAAGGCTTGTGCGGCTTTGGTGAAGCTGCCGGTCTCCATCGCTTTTGCGAACACCATATACTGGGTTATCGTCATAACTAATTACTAATGCTCCTTATAAAAAACATTCATTTTATTTATCTTATCATTTAGCTTATCATATACAATCAGTAAACAACAAGGAGCGCGATTATTCATGCATCGACCGTCACGTAAACAGGCCTCTTTGCTGCTCGCATTTTTAATCGTCATGTGGGGAGTGAATTGGCCTTTAACCAAGCTTGCCCTGCATTACGCGCCGCCGCTGCTGTTTGCCGGTCTGAGAACGGAAATCGGCGGACTGTTGTTGGTGTTCATTGGGCTGTTTCGATACAAAGAGCTTCGCTTCAAGCAAAACTGGTCGATCTACTTGTTATCGGCCTTACTTAATATCGTTCTGTTTTACGGATTGCAAACGATAGGACTGGGTTATCTTCCCGCCGGACTCTTCTCCGCCATCGTATTCTTGCAGCCCGTACTGCTCGGCATCTTCTCCTGGCTGTGGCTCGGCGAATCGATGTACAGGCTGAAAATCATCGGTTTGATTCTCGGATTTACAGGCGTTGCCACCATAAGCGCAGGCGCACTGACCGGGAATATTTCGTTAGTCGGGGTTTTGCTTGCTCTCGGTACTGCGCTTTGTTGGGCTTTCGGCACCGTCTATATGAAGAAAATCGGAGATCGTGCGGATTCCGTATGGCTTGTCGCGATGCAGCTCATCATCGGAGGCATTCTGTTAATGGGTTCCGGATCGGTCTCGGAAGCCTGGTCCAGCATTCAGTGGGACGCATCCTTCGTAGCCATTATGCTCTTCATCTCCATTTTCGTCATTGCGTTGGGCTGGCTGACTTACTTTATATTGATCGGTACCGGAGAAGCCAGTAAAGTGGCCTCCTTCACCTTCTTAATCCCGCTGGTTTCCATTACCGGAAGCTCTCTTATGATGAACGAACCCATTACGATTCATTTGGGAGTCGGTCTCTTGTTCGTCCTCGTCAGCATATTACTCGTGAACCTGAAGCCCAAACCGGGGATCTCAAGCTCCGCTGCGGCCACCGGACATCATTAATCAGGCATACATCGACAAATAGCTGGCCGCGCAGAGCGCGGCCAGCTATTTGTCTGACAAACCGTATTTTCAATTCGAGCTGCGTCCGGCTCGGGGATTCCGGTAAAATTCGATCGAATCGATAAACGTAACCCGGTATGCGCCGGCAACCGCATCCAGATCGTACATGCGTCCATGACCGTCCTCTCTGGACGCGTAAACAACGTCGTGCCGCAACTTATCCATGGCTATTTTGCCGATGAACTGGCGCTCATACTCCGCATGCTTCGTTTTAAAATCTTCATTAAACTCCAATACCTCATAGAAAGCCCGTTCCACCGCTGCGTTTACTAAGGTCAGTTCTTTTCCATTCTTGTAAACTGCCACGTAATAGTTGCCGCGGTCATCCTTGATCATATCCGTCAACAATTGAATGTCCATAGCCCGGCGTCTCCTTTCGGCAGGTTCCTTGTTTATACCCGTTAGGTTGTGTTCCCTGCAAGTACATTATACCAAATGCACTTGACTGCGAACAATTGTTCTGTATAATTAGGTATAAGAACGCTTGTTCTATAATGGAGAGGGGTGTAGACGATGAACGCTATCAAAGTCAGATTCATTGAAAGAGACTATTACAAGAAACTGATGGAATCGAACAGCCGCGATCTTTCCGATGCCCAGATTGAGAAGATCCTTACGATAGCTGACGCTAATTGGGTCGATCTTACTTTTAAGTTTTTTGATGATGGATCAATGATCATTATGGATAACGATTCGGACCTGCCCATCTCCGTTAAAGATTTGAAAGGAGCGGCTTATGACTTTTATGTGAAGCAGCGGATTAGAATGATCAGAGCCAACCTGGAAGCGAAAATTTTACAAACCGCTTAATCAACAGGGTTGCTGCGATGATTCATTGCTGCTCCAATCCATCAAACACATCACGACCCAGTATTTCCGGAAGCTGGAGGAGTGAAAACACCTGCATCACTTCCGGATTAATTTTTTTAATAACAACTTGGCTTCCTTGCTCCCGAAGGCTGTTAATGAGCGAGATCAACAAACCGATGCCCGACGAATCTACAAAATGAACTTTCGCAAAATCGATTTCAATCTCCTTGCTTTCCAATAACTTCGGTAACATTTCGTCTTCCATTAATTCCGTTACATCGATATCCATATCTCCTTCGAAAGACGTGACGGTTTTTGAACCTTGTTGCTCAATGACGTAATGAAACATTCCGACACCCCCTATTACTTGATCAGCAGCTGCCCCTCTTCATCGAGACGTGCATACACGTTCGACGATTGGGTCGTAAATTTGTGCATTTTCGTTCCGATTTGGATCATCGTATCTTCCATGACCCTGTTCAACCGAATCGTCTCGCCTTTGGGGACCGTGATTCTTGTACTCATGCCGCCCTTAGCTCCAGCCTCGCTAATCTTCACACCTTTGGCTGCATAAATTTCACCGCCGCGGATATATCCGTCCACTTCGATAAATCCACCCGCATACAGCTTGGAGTTATACACCCCTTGTTCCATAATGACGATATCGCCGCTTGAGTACAGCTGGCTGTTCAGGGTGTAGCCTGCTTTAATGAAGCAATCGGCATTTTCCGAATTTTCTTGCGTGTCGGTAAATAGCTGCTCGGCTCGCTTCATAAGCTGAACCATCTCCTCCACGGACCTGAATTCGGAATGGGTCAGCATAAACCCCTTATACAATCGTTCGCTAAATTCCGCCCAACTTTCCTCCAATACTCCCGTACCGCTTTGAATCTTATGAATGAGCGACGTCGTAAGCTGAGGAAACGATTTAAACTTTCCGTCGCATAAGATTTTAATTAGGGGACCAAGCCCCGCCTGGGAAAAAGAGGAAACTTTAAATGCCGACACCGTCGAGAGCTGATGTATCGCATTGATCATGCTCCGCATTTGCTGGATGAGATCCCCAAGAATGTGATGAATCTCCGCGATCAACATATGATTTTTCCCTGCGTTGATTTCACTTGAAATAATATTTTTTCGAATAATAATCGAGCTGCCTGCAAATATTTTTGCCCGATTTACATTATGATGAACGAGTACATTACCCTGAGCCTCCACAAGCATGGCATCCTGAATGGAGCCAACAATCTCAACATCGCCAACGAAATGCAAATTTCCAGTCTGAAGGTCGACATCCTTGGCGATCATTAATTTGGGAACGACTGAAATATGGACGGTTGTCCCCTTCTCTTTAATGAGCGGATGTCCGGCTTCGGTTGCAACTACCTTGGTTCCATCCCCAACCAGAACTATGCCCTTCCCTTCATGAACAACCAAGGGTAAAACTTCCGGAGGAAACACAGGTTCATTGGTTACCGTTGTGCCAGGCATCCCCGGCACAGGCGGCTGGACGATACCTAAAACTTGTCCGGGCTGCGTAGAAGGAAACTCGCGAATCTCCCGGTAATCGACCGTACCGTCCGAACGTTCCTTTAAGCCGTTTTTGATTTCCATATCTTGCAGCGATAAGAAGCAGCCGTTTTTACCGGGTTTCGGAGGATTGCCTTTCGCGATGACGAATACACCTGGCTCATCACTCGTGCAAGCCGAGGCAATCTGGGTATAGTCGATACCGTACACAATCCCCAACTCGCGAAGCTTTTCCATGACGGGTCCGGTTTCAATCGTCACGGGGATCAGATGTTCCTCTACTTCCAGTTGGATATAGGAGTGAGGCGCCTTTTCTTTTAGCCTGCGGTAGATGCGGGCTCCCGGGACTACCTTGAGCACGGCTTCCATTTTATCATCGCTTACCACGATCTCCCATTGCGGCTCCAGTATGTCGTCTTGAAGCTCTACATGAAGAATATCTTGTTCGCTGACCACCACTGTTTTTTCAATGAGTTCGTCATTTTTATAAAATTTGATATCTTTCCCTGGTGAAATGAGCGGGTAGTGATCTTCCGCGTCTTTGCAAAAGATCATTCCATCCGCAACCCAGACTTTTCCTAATAAATCGGATTCATCCCGCTTCTCTGGCGAGAGCGGGGGAAGCAAGCGATCCTCCGCCGGCTCTATAGAGGCCATCTCCTTTTCCAGCGTGGCCATGGACACCGGGTCCTCCGCTTCGGATACGGCCCCCATTTCCTTGAGCGTTACCCGTATTACCGCAGGTCTTGAGCCAATACCCAGTATTCCCTTGGATTCCGTCTCGAGAATTTCAATATCCACATGCTCCATCGTTTCACCCATAAGGTCTAACGCGATGGCTACCGCTTCTTTTACGGTTTTCCCTTTGGATACAACACTTTTTCCCTTTGCGAACAAGAGCTACCCCTCCTTATGTACATACGATTGGGGAGTTAAAGCTTGTGATTTCCGTCTGTTCCTTGCCTGCCTTGAGCACGACCATGGTAATATCGTCCTTTTGGGGCAAGCCTTCCGTAAAGAGGTTGATATGATCAACAACAATCGTCTCGATTTCAGCCGCACTTTTATGCCCATGTTGTTCAAGAATTCGAACCAGTCTGTCCAATTTAAACATCTCGCCCTTACTATTCTGGGATTCCACGATCCCGTCCGTATAGAAGAAAACAAGATCCTCATCCTCAAGCTGCATTTCTTTCTCTTTGTAAACCTGTCCGGGTAATCCGCCAAGCATGACGCCGTTCAAGTCATGAGGCTGCACGACGCCAACCTCCGCCCTAACGATCACCGGAAGGTTATGTCCCGCATTGGCATAAACAAAAACGCCGGTATCCGGTTCCCAATCTGCACAAAACACCGTGACGAAGGACTTGAGCACTCTTAAGTCCCGGTACAAGGCATTATTCATCGCGGTAAGCGTCTCACCGGGTCCCTTCGTGGCTTCTGCAGCGCTTCGGAAGGCTCCGCGAGTAAGAATCATAAGCATGGCGGCAGGGATTCCCTTGCCCATCACATCTCCGATTATAATTCGGACCTTCCCGTTAGAAAGCGGATAAAAATCATAATAATCACCGCCAATCAACCTTGCAGGGAAGGAAACCCCCGATACTTCGCCGTTCGTCAGATCAGGCTTCTCCCCATTCAATAGCTTGGTTTGAATATTACGAGCCATTTGGATCTCTCGCTGCAGCGTTTTATTCATTTCTGTAGTGGAACCAACCTCACTGTTGGTTTGGAGCAGTACTTTTCGGAACATCAACTTACTGTCCCCCTTTTTGCAAAGACTCCATGATTCGAAATATGCCTATGGTGTCGAACAATTCGGTAATAACGTTATTCATACTTACGAATTCAACCGTACTTCCACGTTCGCTCGCATCATAGATCATGGATAGAAACGCACCGATCCCCGTAGAATCAATAAAATCCAAACCGGCCAAATCAACTATGATCTTCGTTACGTTATCGGGAATGCCGAGTTCAAAGTCGTCAATGGTCGAATAATCCATGAGACCGATGATTTCTACGCGCAACGTAGATCCTTGTATGTGCTGCTTCATTTCCAATCTCACGATCATTCCTCCTAGCTGTTCGTTTGGTAAGCCGCCCATCGCCGGAATTATTTATTGAAGCTTAAACTTTGCAAGATCATCCAGAAGGGAATGGGAAAGATCGGACAGTTCACTGGATTGTTCATGCAAAGCTTTGAACAGATCGGAAAGGGCAATCGTAATCTCGGTTGTATTGTTTGTCCGGTGATTAGCCAATTGTCGCATTTCATCCAGTTTGTCCATAATGACTTTGGCGCCCGGATCGTCTAACTGCTGAACCAGATGCTTCTCGAGCTGATCCAAAAAGTAATAAATTTCTTCAACGGTATCCCTGGATTCGGCGGTCGCTTCCATGGACATCGTGAACGCTTTTTCGAGAGACTCGTTTGCATCCGTTTCTAAGAGAACGGACAGCTTTTGTGCTTGCGTCGCTTTCTCGCGAGTATCGGTCAACAACTGGTGTAACGTGTCGACCATCGTATTGGTTGAGTCGGATAGCTCGCCGAGTTCTCCCCCGTCCAGAATTTGACTTTTCGCCGTCAAATCTCCCGCTTCGAGCTGTTTGATTTGAATGATGATCTTTTGAATGTTACGGTAAATGCTATTAAAGAAGTTGGCAGTAAGTATAAAGAGCGCTACGAGAGAAAGTAAGCCGAAAATAATCAAAATGAGGGATTGGCGATACAAAGGCGCGCTCATTGTTTCGTAATCGAGCGAAATATAAATCACTCGGCCCTCATCAAACGGGATAAACATTTTATACAATTTTTCGCCATTGAACTTTTGCACATAAGATACCCGTTGAGCGCTCTTGTCCATCTGCACGAGAATCTGCTCGTCTTCCTGAGTCTGATCGTTATAGGTTCCATAGACAATCTTTTTCAAAGGAGGGTACATTTTCTCAGCCAGGCTCGGGTCCTCAAATACGCGCGGGTCCAGCACCGCAATTTCCTTCGCATATTTGTTCTCGCTCAACACCTTCTTAATCCACGAATCCGGGCCGACCTCTTGCGTGAATTGATACACTTCATTCGCTTCAATATACGGATTGATCACATAATCCGTCCCCGGCTGGTGGTAATAAGCATACTTGAAAAATCTCGGTTTATCGTCATGCGAGCCGGATTGAGCGATATAAAGATTAATGATATTCTGGTTCACATAACTGACGATACCGTTGCCTTCCGGCTTTTTCCCTTGCAGCAAATGGTCTAAGGCCAGAAAGGCTTCCTGCATGATGCTTTTGAAACTAAACCCGATCTCCTTCGGGTCCGAGGATTTAACCCCTACGATGTCATCCCCTTTTCTTGCAAAAAGGGTAATCCCGGCAATTTGAAACTGATCGCGCAAGCGGATCAGATCCTGATCGGTAATATGATCAAGGGACTTTCCTTGCAAGTGATCGGCAATCCGCGCGGAAATGGATTCTAATTTATAGTCGATTTGTTGTTCGATCGATTTGGAGGCAAGATCCGTTTCTTTGATGCCGTGCTCTATGCTGTTGCCAATCATCAAAGCCTCATTCATGACATTTTCATTGATCTGTTCACGCAGAATAAAGTATTGAAACGTACCGGAGATCAACGCAATGGTTATCATCATAATGAGCATCTTGCGAATGAACTGCCAGCGCAAGGTTTGGCTTGCCGTTGATTTACTCATGGGTAGCACTCCTCCTTCGCTATTGCTTAGCAACCATCGTTCTCAGCGTAATTTTGTCGACTTTGCCTTGGGCTACGGGAATTTCCGCAATAGCTACAATCCGGTCGGGAACTTTATAGCCTGCAATTTTTGCACGGCAGAACGCATATAAATCATCGGTGCGCAGATCATCCTGAGGAACGACAAAGGCTACGATTTGCTCGCCGAATACAGGATGCGGAGCCCCGATCACAACAGCCTGCTTCACGCCTGCATGCTGAGACAGCACTTTCTCTACCTCGCCCGGGATGACCTGCTGCCCGCCCTTCTTAATCAACTCCTTCTTGCGTCCGATGAACTCGAGCTTGTTCTTCTCATTCAAGCGTACAAGATCGCCGGTGTAAAACCATCCTTCCTCATCAAAACATTGTTCGGTTAGCTGCGGATTTTGATAATAGCCGCTAAACGCAGCGGGCGATTTCAGGAGCAATTCGTCTTCCTTGACTTTATACTGCACGCCGTCATAAACCGTAAACTCCAATTGTTGACGAAGATCGCACAGCATCGCGCCTCCAAGCTCCGAGCTGCCATACTGTCCGACAAACTTGCATTGCTGCATCAGTTCAAATTGCTTCACGTAATCTTCCGTCATCATTTCGCCGGTCAAGCCGACGAACTCGATCTTCTTAAATACGTCCGGGTTCAAGGATTGGCCGAATGTATAAATCGCTTTAAAAATGGACGGCGTACTCACAACCTTGTTGCAGGCCGTCTCCTGCATCAGTGTAATCATACGGGGCAGTTCGAAGTTATCCGGAAATACGATGCGCACGCCCGAGCGAATACCGGTCAGTAAGGAAGCAATGCCAAACACCGAGTTGGGAGGCGCGTTCAAAAACACGACATCCGTCGGTTTCAATTCGTTAAAATCCTTCAGCAATTGAAACGAGAAATCAAACGCATGAATGCCGACAACCATCCCTTTGGGCGTCCCTGTGCTTCCCGAAGAGCAGCATATAAAGTCGATTTTGTCTTGCTCAAGTGCTCTCTCTGCACCCGCTATAGCTTTAGATTTCCATTCCTTGCAGTCGTCCGACGTATACAGCAAAGTTTCCTTCCCGGATCCAATCGCCCAAGCCTCCATGACCTCTGCAAAAGGAAAGCCATTGTGCGTGTTGATGGAAAATACGACATGAGGATCAAGAAATTGAAGAACGGCAGACAAATCCTCCTTGCGAAATTGCCAGCTTAACGGGATAATCGTACCGCCCAGTTCATTGATGGCAAGGACAAGAGCTGCATAAGAAGGGATAGCCGGGACCAGCAGTCCTACTTTTTTACCCTTTAATTCCAGCGGACGCAATAACGAGATATACCGGTCCATCTCGACCTGGATATCCCGGCTCGTATAATGGCCGGAGAATGTCGTTAATACGACCTTGTCCGCATCCGGATAGTGAAAAACCTTCTGAGCTAATGTCATGATTGTACGCCTCCTCTTGTCATTGCGTGGTATACGCCGCCGACAGTCGTAATATCTGCCGAACCGATCCATTGCTCCAAGCCGATTGCAAATCTTTGCGATAATTGAATGTATACATTGACCATCTGGAGAGAGTCGATTCCCAGATCATCGCGAAAGGATGAGCTTTCGTTGATCTTCTCGTGCGGAACGTGCGTCAGCTCGGAGAGCAGCTGGCAAAATTGCTTGAAGTCCATCATGTTAACCTCCTAAAGACCACTCGGCCGAAATCTTCCTAATCTCGCGTAATTTAAAGTTGCAGCAGTGGCCTTCATTTTCATATTCGATAAGTTGTTTTCCCCCCGGCAGCTTCTGGTACAGCTCGTAAATATCTGTATCCTTGACCATCACGTCCTTATTTCCATGAAACAGGAAAATCGGGCTGAAATTATCGAAGTTATCCAGCTTCGGCAGCAGGCTTTGTGCGGAATCATCGAGGATATAAGCCATACGCTCCATGAAATAATCCGGCATCCTCACACCACTTGCACAAGCAGGACTTACCGAGATCGCTTTGCTCACTTTCGGATGAGCGCTTCCTTCGATGGCCCAAGCGCCGCCTGAGCTGGTTCCGAATAAAGCGAGAGGCAGTCCCGGGTATTGGTTCGATGCGTAGTCAATGACTTGATTCATAAACTTTTCCCAATGAAGACGGGTGGCCTTGAATGACGTGCGTACATAAGTTTCCCCCTGCCCTGGCCCGTCAAAGCTGATCGTAACGAAACCCAGCTTTGCGAAATCCGTCTCGTAGGTGAACAGTTCTTCTTTGGAGGAATCAATGGGATTGACGATGACCATGATGCCCTTCTTCCGTTCAGGCACACGGATTCTGCCGAAGCAATCGTTTCCGTCGACGTCGATGACGGCCTCCAGGATCTGATCCTCGGAAAGCCTATCCGCCCGTTGAAAGAGCTCCTTGCAGCGTGCAAACCACTTTCGCTTCTCATCCCCTGTGGGGTACAGCCACTGCAGCAGGTTATAGTACAAGCCGGCCATGCGGAAATGTTCCTCCGCTTCCTTCCTGTCCTGCTGAGCCTGAAGGAAGATCGCTTGCTTCGCAAAATCCTCCGCGCATTTCTGCAAAATCCCGTTCCAAGCTTCGGCGCTTGTTAACCGTCGTTGAAAGCCAGCGACGTCTTCTCTTCGAATGCCATGGGCAATCCAGCGGTCCCAAAAGCCTTCAAAAAGAAGGCAGGTCATCAATGTTTTTTGAATGGTGCCCTTTACAGTCGGGTCATCCGGTATCATAGCTTCGTACTCTCCCTTAACGATTAAATATGAGGATCAGGGAGGACCCTTCACCGGGAATCGTGGAAAGCAGCACCCGTTCCGTCATTTTCATCATGAGCGTGAATCCTTGGCCGAGTGATTTTTTTGTCGAATAACCCGCCATGAGCGCAGCATTCGGAAGATGCTTTAACGGAAAGCCCGGCCCTTGATCTTCCACGAGGAGATGGATGGCAGCGTCGGTTATAAACATGGTCATCTTTCCTTCGCGAGCATGCTTGAGAATATTCGTAATCGCCTCAGAAATAACAAGGAGATGGCTCATGATCGCGGTCTGCGGGATCCCAATACCGATCAGACTTTGTTTGGCGAGCTCCCTGGCTTTCGGAATGTCCGATCGTTCGATAACCGGGGCTGTGCACAATAGCTTGCCTGCCTTGTATGGCTCCACCTCATGTTTGCGGATCAGCAGAAACTTTCGCTGCGTGATGGCATACATCACGTCGCGGTACACCTGCCATACTTCATCCTCTTCGGGATGGCCGACCGGCTCGATTGTAGGAGCGGAAGGGATATATTGGGTTAGATCTTGTTTAATTTCTTCATAAGTCTTCAAGAAGCAGCGATGATGCCGATCCGAAAGATGCATTTCCTTTATTTTCAGATAAACATCCTCCTGCTTCTCCACCATTTCCACCAAACGAGCAGCCAGTGATAATAAATACCGGCCCTCATCGTTCTTAGGTTGAGGTTCGTTCTCCGCTGCAGTGAAGGACAGGTAGATCAGAAATCCCGATTCCCCTTTACCCCTATTCAGATGTTGACTCATACGATTGGCAATCCATCCAATCAAGGCGCGCCGTTGATGATCATGGATATTATCGCCTGATAAGGGGGAAGGTAGAGGGGCCCGCGCATTTAGAGCTCCTGCATGAAAATTCCCAAAAAATTTAGGAAATATGGATTTCACAATCGACACTTCCCCCTTTACAAAATCCCGAGCGGAGGCATAACCGTCATTTCATCAACGACCGAACCTTCTGGTTGACATAAGAGATACACCAAATGCTTGGCTAACGATTGAACGGGAATCATGTCGGATGCATCCGGCTTCAGTTCCATCCGGTCCCAGAATGGAGTCGCTACCGCGCCGGGCAATACGGCCGTTACCTGTATGCCTTTATTCCTCAATTCCGCTTGCAATACTCTCGTTAATCCCAGTACCCCGAATTTCGAAGCGGAGTAACCGCCGCAGCCGGGCAGTGCCGTCGTGCCGGCGACAGATACGACGTTAATCATTTTACCGGCACGGTTTTCAACCATATGCCTTCCGAAATATTGGCAGGCGAGGAACGTACCTTTCAAATTAACGGCGATCATTCGATCGAAATCGTCACTGGACATCGTCAACACCGATTCGAACACCCCTGTGCCCGCACTGTTGATGAGTGCATCAATGGTGCCGAACCGCGATATCGCCTCTTCGGCAAATCGGCTAACGCTTTCTTCATTCGTTACGTCCAAAGGTACGGCTAGCGTATTCGCATTCATCTGAGAGGCTGCCTGCTTTAATTCGGCTTCATGTCTTGCTCCCAGCACAAGATTCGCTCCCAATTGACTGAGCAATAATGCCGTTTCTTTGCCGATCCCGCGGGACGCCCCGGTAATTGCAACGGTTTTTCCTTGGAGCTGCAGAAAGTCAATCATCTCATTCACCCGGTCCGCAATACTCGAAATAATTTTTTTCCGTTTCCCACAGTCCGACTTTTCGGAGCTTGGGAAGATGCGGTCGCAGCATGTTGTAGATCACGAGCGCTACGACCTCGGATGTCGGATTCAACTCTTTAAATTCAGCCGTATCCAGGTTCAGATGCTTATGATCCAGCTTATCGAGCACTTCTCTTTCCACAATGGCATCCAAATCCGCCAAATTCATGATCATGCCCGTTACCGGATCCGGCTCGCCTTCGACGGTGACATCAAGGTAATAATTATGTCCGTGCCCATGCGGATTGTTGCATTTGCCGAACAATTTCTTATTCTCCTCCGGCGACAAATGCACGCTATGTAATCGGTGCGCAGCGCAAAAGTGATATTTGCGTGTAAGTCGTATCAAGCATCCCGCCTCCTTTACCGAACTTAAATAGTGGTTTTCATGTAATTGAATCCGGTGCAATTCGCAATCTTGAAACCGCTGTTCCAGCGAATTCCAGATGTACTCAACTACATTTTCCGTAGTCGGTATGCGATGCTGAAAATAGGAATGTTCACGGTCCAAAAACTTCCCGTCGAGCTCCTCTTCCACAAATGAACTCACGATTTGTTTAATATCCGTTGTATTGACAACAATCCCGGATTTTTCATTCAATCGTCCCTTGACCATCACTTCCAGCTTGTAATCATGCCCATGGCCGCTGGAGTTGCTGCAGCGCCCGAAGACCCGGAGGTTTTCCTCTTCGCTCCACTGGGGAACCCGATAAACGTGAGTTGCCGAAAAATCGATTCTTCTCGATAAATAAAGCATCGCCGTTTCCCCCTTCCTAGGCTCTGGATATGGAACGGTCAAACTCTTCACATAGCGAGACGTTGTCGGCAAATATCCCCTTCTTCACCGTTGTCACCGTAGACGTTCCCGGTTTTTTCACGCCCCGCGCGCACATGCATAAGTGAGTTCCCTCCACGGTTACGATGACACCCTTCGGCTTCAGCACATTCAATACGGCACTCGCAACTTGCTGCGTCATGCGCTCTTGCACCTGCGGACGCTGCGAGACCAGCTCTACCAATCTGGCAAATTTGCTTAAGCCGACGATTCTCCCATCCGGAATATATCCGATGTGCGCCTTTCCATAGAACGGGATCAGATGATGCTCGCAGAAGGTGTAATAAGTCATATCCTTTACGGTGATGATCCCGTCGTACTCCTCTTCGAACGTTGTCGTCAGCGCCGATTCCGGATTCACCCCCACACCTGAGAACACTTCCCGGTACATTTTCGCGACTCGTTTCGGTGTATCCAGCAGACCTTCCCGGTCCGGATTTTCCCCTATTTGCTCGAGAATCGTTCGAATGCTGTCTTCAAGAGCATCTTTACTTGCCAAATTGGTATTTGATCGTATGGTCATCTAGTATTTCCCTCCTTAGAAACAACAAAAAATCCAGTCCGAATAGAACTGGATTCGTATATACAGATCCGTCCCTAATTCGGCGGCCCAGCCGTCATAGCGTTACCGCCTTAGACCCGAAGCTTTGCGTCCCCACCTTTCGATGAGTTTGCCATTATCGTTAAGAATATAAGCCAAGTATAGTCTATTATACCTAGATAAGCAATGATTTCTTTATTGAAATCTTTGATATAACGACATTATTCGACGCTATATGAGAATAAAGTCGAAAAATACGTGATATTATCGCGCATTTTTCGACATTTGATGCCAAAGCCGGATGAAGCCGCACAGGTTGCATAAACGAAGAGACGGGGCAAGACGGGCTGCATGCACCCGCCTTACTCCGTCTCTCCTTGTTAGCAGCAGCGATTGATCTTACCGCTTTCATAACGCTCGTGAAGTGACAGCATATAGAACTCCTTCTCCGTCAAAGGGGTTTCATGCGGATGGCGCTCTTGCTGATGCTTCAAGTATTTCTCATAGTCCGGAATACTGAAAATGACCTTGATTGTCGCTTTGGCCTTGCTGGCAAAGCTCGTTATCGTTCTCATGGCATCAGGCTCCAAAAGTAGATTTGACAAACGGCGCTTCTTTTAATACCGGTTTTTGTTTTTGGATCAAAATTTTGTACCAGACGCGTAAAGATTCAATAATCATCAGGATCACCACAATCTCGAAGAAGATCGTGAGGCCTGCATCGATATAGTTGTTCGTCACAATCTGATGCATGACGTCCATATTTTTGGCAGGCGCGATGACTTGCCCCTGATCGATCCCGTCCTGGTATTTCTTCGCAGCCGCCAAAAAGCCGATGCTTGCCTGAGAGGAGAACGTTTTTTGGAAGCCGGCCGTTAATGTCGTTACCGCGAGGAACACGAACGGCACGATTCCTACCCAAGCGTAGCGGGCCTTGCCCATTTTAATCATAATCGTCGCCGCGACGGCGAGAGCGATGGCAGCCAACATTTGGTTCGCAATCCCGAACAGCGCCCACAACGAATTGATGCCGCCGAACGGATCGATGGCTCCTTGATACAAGAAGTAGCCCCAGGCCAAGCAAACAATAAACGAAGCCAGGAAATTATACTTGAACACTTTCGTTTGAGCAAACGGCTTGTAGAAGTTGCCGATCAAATCCTGAAGCATAAAGCGTCCTACCCGTGTGCCCGCATCCACAGCCGTTAAAATAAAGACCGCTTCGAACAAAATCGCGAAATGGTACCAGAATGCCTTGGCCCCGGCCAGGAATGTTGAAAAGATTTCCGCCATGCCGACGGCAAGCGTCGGCGCCCCGCCCGTTCTGGAGAGAATGGTGTTTTCACCGATTTCTTTGGCTGTGTTCGTAATTTGTTCCGGTGTCAGCGTGAAGCCCCAGGATGAAATTTTGGCGGCGACGGCAGCGGGATCGGTTCCAATAACGGCCGGCGACGAGTTCATAGCGAAGTAAATGCCGGGCTCCAAGGCGCACGCGGCGATCAAGGCCATGACGGCGACGAAGGATTCCGCGGCCATACCGGCATATCCGATGAAGGGCGCATGACTTTCTCTTTCGATCAGCTTTGGTGTCGTCCCGGAAGAAATCAGGGAATGAAAGCCGGAAACGGCGCCGCATGCTATGGTAATGAACAAGAACGGGAATAAATTGCCGGAGAATACGGGACCGGTCCCATCGATAAACTTGGTCACAGCCGGCATTTGCAGCTCCGGCAATGTCACCAAAATACCGCCCGCCAGTAAAATGATGACGCCGATTTTCAAGAAAGAGCTTAAATAATCTCGGGGTGCAAGCAGTACCCACACCGGCAAAATCGAAGCGATCAGGCCATATACGACCATCATCAGGGCGATCTGCGGCGCGGTGAAGGTGAACATCTTCGCCAGCACCGGATTGGCGGCAACAAATTGTCCTGCCCATAATACGATCATCAATAGAACAAAACCGATAATGGAGCCCTCAATGACTTTCCCCGGTCGAATAAATCGCATGTAGAAGCCCATGAAGATGGCGATCGGCATCGTCATGGCGATCGTAAACATTCCCCACGGAGACTCCGCCAACGCTTTCACGACGACGAGTCCAAGTACGGCGACGATGATAATGAGGATCGCCAGCGTTGCAATAGAAGCTAACGTGCCGCCGAATCGGCCGACTTCGTCTTTCGCCATCTGACCGAGCGACTTCCCGTCCCGCCGCATGGATCCGACAAGCGTGACGAAGTCCTGCACACAGCCCGCAAGTACAGCTCCGATAATAATCCACAGAATGCTCGGCAAATACCCCATTTGTGCGGCCAAAATCGGACCGACCAGCGGACCGGCTCCGGCGATCGCCGCAAAGTGATGGCCGAAGAGCACGTATTTATTCGTCGGGACGTAGTCCTTGGAATCGTTATGCACATGGGCCGGCGTTGCCCGGTTGTCGTTTAATTCGTAGATCTTCCTGGCAATGAACCGGCTATAGAAACGGTAACCAAAAGCATAAGTGCAGATTGCGGCTATGATGAGCCAGGCCGCCGAAATTTTCTCGCCGTTCGCAAGCGCGATCATCGCGAACCCTAGCGCGCCTAACGCCGCGATCAGCCCCCAAACCCCGTACGAAACCCATTTGTTTTTCATGATCCCACTCCTCGTAAGCGTTATTGTCGCGCGAACACAGTCCGTACGAACCAGGCCCAAGCTGGCTGTACGTCTTGCATTCCTCCAACCGGTTTGTTTTGAGAGCGCTTGCAAATAGTATAAATCGTTTGGAGTCTTCGCGATACGCCTGAAGCGCATCATGCCGAATTTGTCATCTATGATGTTAAATTTCAAGTTTCAAACGCAGCGCTTTCACATAATTGCGGCTGACGGGTATCGTGCTTCGCGCCTCATCGTCCATCAGCAGATTGTAGGCCCCGTTGACCCACGTTTTCAGCTCGGCGATGGCGGCCAGATTGACGAGATAGCTCTTATGGCAGCGGAAGAAACCGAACGGCTCCAGCTTCTGTTCCAGCTCTACCAACGTGTACGTAACGTGATAGGCTTTATCGCGAATATGAACCTGGACATACTTGCCCTCCTTGCTAATATAGATGATGTCCTTCGGGGACACATACTTAATGCCTTCTTCCATTTCGAGCGCCAGCTTGACGCACGAATTTCCGGCCGGCGGGATGGCTGGGGCTTTCGTCCCCGTTCCCGTCCGCGTTTTGCGCAGCTCCCGGAAGACGCTGTCCAAGTCATCTTCGTCGAATGGCTTGAGCATATAGTGAAAAGCCCGCACCTTGAACGCATCGACGGCATATTGGTCATAGGCGGTGGAGAAGACGATCTTCACCTGCGAATTCAGCTCGCCGACGATTTCCGCCACTTGAAGCCCGTTCAAGTCCGGCATGTCCATGTCGAGGAACAGGACATCCGGGGCTTGTTCCTTCACTTTCTTAATCGCATCCATGCCGCTGTTCGCCTGAGTCACCCGGTCCACGTCAGCGAGCTGCTCCAACAAATATACAAGCTCTTCCCTTGCCGGTGCTTCATCATCGGCAATTACGATATTCCAACCCATGGATCCCTCACCTCACCCAAAAAGTAATTTTCGTTCCTTCCCCCGGACTGCTCTCGATTTCAAGCGGCCGCACTTTCCCGTAATGATAGCTCAGACGCTGTTCGATATTACGCAAAGCCATGCCTGTATGATCTTCCTGCCCGTCCTCCCGGATGAAGGTCAAGCCTACTCCGTTATCCTCGACCGTAATTCGCGCATGCCTCTCGCCGCTTTCCGGCTCCTCCTTCACGATGAGCCGGATCACGCCGGTCCTCTCGATGCCCTTGATCCCATGCACGATAGCGTTCTCGACGAGAGGCTGAATCGTAAACGGAGGAATGTGATGATCCAGTACGCGTTCGTCAATATCGGCGTAAAACTCCAGCTGATCCCCGAGACGCGCTTTAATCAGACTCAGATAGGACATTACCAATTCATATTCGTCGCGAATCGTAACCATTCTTTGGTTGCCGTTGCTCATATTTTTGCGTAAAAATTTCGACAGATGCATCACCATCTGACGCGCCTCTTCCGGTTTGGTGCGAATGAACGATTTGACCGTGTTCAGCGCGTTAAACAGAAAATGCGGATTCATCTGGGCCTGCAGCGAGCGAATCTCGGCTTCCGCAAGAAGCTGCGCCTGCCTCTCCGATTCGACAAACGCATACTGCTGGGACAATAGTCCGGCCAGGGAAGTCAGCATACGCCGGCGGGATGGATTGTCATCCTGCTCCCGTTCAAAATACAACCGGAACTGTCCGATCGGCCGCTGATTGGGAATGCCAACGAACAGGTCGATGCAAAACTTCGTCTTTCTTCCTTCCATCACCCAATCGGAACCGTTCTTGGTGAAAAACGCGCCAACCGCTTTCGTCTCTTCATTCAACACCTTGGCGATTTCCTGAACCGCCTTCTCGAACTCCAGCCGCCAGAGCGGCATCGTCATATCGGCGATTTGCAGCGCTCGGTGGGCATGCTCCGCGCCGATACGGTCCTCTTCCCGCTCCATCGTATTGTACAGCACAAAATAAAGCGCAACCCCGACGCTGTTAGCGAACGTTTGCGGAAATCCGATGAGCGATACCAAGCCGACCGCTTCTTCCCAGGGCTTAGCCAGCAATAAAATGAGCCCCATCTGCAGCGACTCGGCCATGAATCCGACGACGAAGGCGAGCTGGACCGACGCTACCTTGCGGAAGCGCCTCTTGAACGCATTGCGGCAAAGCCCCGCCAACACGCCTTGAAGGATAGGAGCAACCATACAGGCGACGGCTACGAATCCGCCCAGGCTGTAACGATGCACGCCGGCAGCGATACCGACGATCAGTCCGCTCTTCACCCCTCCAAGCAAGCCGGCAATGACAACGCCCACGGTCCGGGAATTGGCAATGGCCGCTGTCGGGGAAACCTCGCCGATCCACGGGGCCGGTTGATACGTATAATTGGAGACGGTCACACCAGAGTACGTTCCGATAACCGCATAGGCGGTGAAAAAAACAAGAAACCGCCATTGATACGTCTTGTCCCCTTGATAGCTCATATAGCTGCGCATCCAGCGGCTGCGGGAAAAGGCAAATGCGAGCGCTATCAGAAAGCCGACCCGCTCGATCATATCGACGAATAGCTGCAGCATCGCTTCATGCCCCCCTGCGTACCCTTTTAACGTTATCCTAGCAGATATGAACCGCACTTGCAGTACAATTTCGTTTCCAGTGAACGGTCAGCTGTCGACATTCTTGCACCGCAAAGCAAAAAAAGGCTGGTCAGATAGCCGCAGCAGCAGCGTTCTGACCAAGCCTTCGAAACGATTACACGCTGAATCTTGTGCGATACCCGCACTTCTTGCATAATTCCTCAACCGCTTCTCTTCTGGAGAAACCGTTATACAGATTGTTCGCCCGTTCGCCCTCCACGATCTCGGAGAACGGCGTCCGGTGAATATTTCCTAAATTAATAACGCCCTCTCCGTCCAGACAGCAAGGCACTACCGTTCCGTCCACAAGTATACCCGCCTGGTTCCGAAGCGCATGACAGAATCCGCTTCCCTCTATTTCCGGCGCCTTGAGATCGGGCCATTGAAATTCATGATCCTGATTCAAATAAATACGGTCGGCAATTTTCAATCCGCTGCCTCGCACGAATTTTTCTTCGATTCTGTAGGGCAGATGAAATTCGCGTTCGATGATTTCCAGAATTTCGCGATTTCGATTTCTTTGCTGGTTCGTTGCATTGTCCGTATCGAGATTCCATAGCCTCAAGGAGATGATCATGCCGGTTTTCTGTACCGCTTCCTTCACATAGGACAAAACACTGGAAATGTAGCCTTCCTTGTCGGTGGAGCCGGCATGTCCGTCAAAGCTATGCAGCGAGAAGTTCATCTGACGGAGCGCCGGTTTCATCATGATTTTAGGTCCGGCTTTATGGAGCAATGTCCCGTTGGTCGTAATATTGACTTTAAACCCTTTTTCATGGCTGATATCGAGCAGTTCATCGATCTTGGGATGAAGCAGCGGCTCGCCTTTTAAATGAAAATAAATATAATCCGTATGAGGCCGAACTTGATCGAGCGTTTTTTTGAAATCTTCGATTTTAATAAAATTGGCTTGCCGCTTCGTTTGCGGACAAAAGCTGCAAGCCAAATTACAGACGCTTGTAATTTCGATATAAAACTTCTTAAACTTCTTCATCCATCCATACTCCGATCCTATTTGCGCTGTACGTAGCTAGTAGCTTCCCCGTTCATTTTAACCGTTCATGGCGTTTCTTTCAATGAAATCCCGGAAGACTCGTCTTCCAAAATAGCAAAAGCCCGGACCGGCGAACCATCCCCGCCCTTAATCTTTAAGGGCACTCCAAAAAACATAAAGTCTGTTTCCTTCGGCAGCCGGTCCAAATGAATTAAATCCGTATACGTGATGATTCTCTCGCCGAGTAGAGCTCTCTCTAACTCTTCCGTTAGATTCCCGCCTGCAAATCCCGGATTCAACCCGATGATTTTACCGGCTGCTTCTATTCCGACCTCATCTATAAACAACAATCCTCTGTCTCTGGGCCAATCCGGTTGCCGGGGATCGACAACCCGAGCCCTGCCAAAAAAACGTTCCAGCGGTATTTCATCTAACGTTTCCAGACCTGCATGCATATGAGAAAAGGCGTCAACGTGCGTACCCGTATGCGAACCGAGGATGAGCTGCCGCAATTCCCACGCATGCGTTTCATAGGTTTGCACCACGGCAACACGTACTTCCGGATCGCCGGGAAAAACAGGCATGCCCGTATATAAGGGTACGGATAAATCAATGATCTTCATGTCCATCCCCAGAAGAAACCGTCCCGATCCCAGGCAACCCGGCCGCCATGGAGTTTCTTGAATAATTTTTTGACCTCTTTGGAAATGGACGTATTTCCGTTCTCATTCACATAAATATAGGATTCTCCGAAGTGGCTGACAATATGGTTAACGGCGTCGCTTTGATATAAAATGCCCGCATTCTTGACCTTGGCGAGCATCCAATCCGCAACATCTTGGGCTGAATATTCCACATCTATTCTCTCCTAACTGATAAGGGTTCCCTGTTCAGTATAGCCGAAACCTGCTGATTTAGCGAACCGTTGGTACGCGTGGAGGAACGTGTACCGTCAACAGAAAAACACCCCTTGGCAGTGGCTTAGACCTACCTGGCGGTAAATCCCATCGCCTGACTTAAGGGGTGTTTGTACGAATGGCTACTTCACCTCATTTGCCGCATTTGCCGCATTCGCCGAATAGGCGACTTTATTGGAGGTGGCGACCACGATATCCTTGGAATCTTTCACCACGATTTCGATATTGAACTCCTGCGAGCCGGCAGCTTCCGGCGTTACGACCGCTGTTAATTCGCCAAGCTTCTTGCATTCGGTGACAGCCGGTTGACCGTTGATAAGCACGACGCCATTGTGCGGCAGGTTTTGCCCCGACACCTTCACAACCTGATCGTCGCCGGAGACCTGGACTTGGATGTCCTCGATCTCGAGCTTGCCGGGCCCTAATACGTAATTCGGGTCCTTGATCGTCCCGGCCCAATCGCCGTATCCATATTGTTTGCCGAACATAATATCGTATTGCAGCTTCTCATAGCTTTGCAGCGCATTCTCATCGATCCCCATCACCGCGTACATGTTTTTCGGCGGGATGACGGGCGACTTTTGCGAAAGCTGATATAAAAAATCCGTGTAATAAGTGCCTGGGCGCTCAGCCAGCTTCAATACGTATGAACTGAGGAACGAAGGACTCATGTCCAGCTTGTCCTGATGCTGAGGCAAGTAGTTGTTCCATACGAGCACCGGGACACGGTACATTTTATTCAGAAAATCCGGGTCGTTCTCTTGCAGGTAGCCGCTATCTTTATAAGCTTTATAATTTTCGCCGAGGCTTGGCAAATGATCGCCGAAAAATACGATAATGGTCGGCTCCTGTTTCTGCTCGTAGTACGTGACCAGCTGCTTCAGCATGTTGTCTGCTCCTTGCAAGCCTTGGGCCAGCGTTTCGAAGAGACCCTTCGCTTCGCCGGTCACGCCGGTCACCTCGATTGTATTCTCCTTGAATTTACCGGGGTAGTAATGGTAATGATTCTGCATCGTATTGGCAAAAATAAAATCGGGCCCCGGCGTCTTCTCCCCGGATTCGATAATATACTTCGCCACGGAGCGGTCGGACAAATAAGGACCTTCATAGTCGGGTTCAAAAAACTCCTGCGAGATGTACTTCGAGAAACCAAAGTTCTCATACACCTTCTTGCTGTTATAAAACCAGCTATGGAATGGATTAATCGCCGTCGTGTCGTACCCTTGACGCTTCAATATGCTGGCCATGGAATCGATGCCTTTATCGACATACTGATTATATGGAATCGAACCTTGCGGCAGGAAGCGCATCGAATTGCCCGTCAATACCTCGAATTCGACATTGGCCGTACCGCCCCCGTATTGCGGAGAAAGCATCGTTCCGCTCGAATATTTAGCGCTCAGCGCGTGATAAAAGGGAATCGGGTCTTGACTGAACGTCAAGCCTTTCACTTGCGTCGCATCCCAGAACGATTCGCTGAGGACGACAATGATGTTCGGCTTCACATCCCCTGCAACCGGTACCGCCGGGGGGACGGACGAAGCAATCGAGCGGATGCTTTGATCGTTATAGCCGGACGGCTCCTTCAAGTTCAAAAACTTTAAATTCATGATCGTCGACAACAGAAAGCCGTTCGTCTTCACATTTTCCGTTTGATCCCAGGCCAGGTTTTCTATATTGGCCAGTTTCTTCAAGGAAATGGCTCCGTCGTTATAGATCGAAACCAGCAGAAGCGCGGAGAACAACCCCATCGTCGTACGGTGCTTCCATTTCAATTTCACGGCGACTCGCGGCAGCTTATAAAGTAACAACAGGCTGACTGCAATAAACACGACAACTCCTGATATCACCGTAAAATTGAACAGGCCGCCGATATACGGTGTCATGTCCTTCGTTTCGCTCGTAAGCAGCAGATCCCAGGGCAGGAACGGGACGCCAAGAATTTCCAGCTTGATCCCGCTGATGAGACTGAACGCCAGGCAGACGGTGGCCACCAGCCAGAACGAAAGCCGGACACTGTTCGTAAGCGCGCTGAGCAGCAGCAACAGCCCCAACACGACCAAGGCGTTCAGCGTCAGTTTCGGAATCGCCAGGAACGTCCAGCCGAACGTATCGCCCCACTTGCCCCGGCTCAGAAGCTCGACTAAAAATACGATCCAAACTGAACACAAAAATAACGGCAACCGCCGCGCCGTTTGAATGCCATAATGACGAATCGCAAGCTGTAGTTCCCCCATGTTCTCCCCACATTCGATGTCTGATATAGTAGGTCGCTCGAATTATAAATTTTTTATGAAGCACCTAGTCTCAGTATAGCATACTTTACGTTTTTCAGCTTCTCTTGCATTAATTTTTAGTTAATATCCAGTCTATGGATTTCGGTTTACCCGCGCGACATTCGATCTTCCCCCGTTTGCATATTCCCGGCTACGTTCTGTTTTTGTCCGGATCAAGCAAACACCCCGCAACATAGCCGCAGGCGCAGGTTGTGGGGTGTAAATCGCATTACGTTATGGGGTGAGCTCCGCTTTCTCCCTGGCGCCTGCCAGCAGCGCCGCATCGGTCTCCGTGGCGGCGGCGATCGGTCTGGACACGACGCCGGTCATCGCACCGTTCATAAAGAGGCAATGATGATCGTAGCAGCCGTCCTCCTGAAGCATCAACGGAATAAACCGCGGGAGATTGGACGCGACCCCTTCGTTGTTCGGGTCGAGGATCCAATCGATCTTCTTCCAGTCCAGGATGCCTTCTTCCGTCTTGATCGGCGTTTCATAGGGGTAAGCCGCTTCCAGCTCGGCCGTATACAAATACATGCCGCCGTAATGCCGGCCGTCCACCAGCCAAGTGACGATCCCTTTGAAGCGAACCGTATCCAGCCGGATGCCGGTCTCCTCATATACTTCCCGCAGGACGGAAGCCCGCGGCGTCTCGCCGTTCTCGACCTTCCCGCCTACGCCGTTCCATCTGCCCATCCAGGAGGGCTTATTCCGGTTTAGCAGTAAAATTTCATCGCTTCTTCGAATAAAACAAATGTTATAGGCTAACATACCGCACCTTCTTGAACAGGAAATTATCGCCGCATTACCGGACGAACGTAATGTAATCCGTATTGGCCGGCTCGAAGCCTTCGGCGCGCAGCAGCGCGTTCACTTGACCGCGATGATAGCTGCCGTGCATGGACACATGCGTTAAAATATCGGCCAGCACCGTCTGAAAAACGTCGCCTTTCGTGTTCCGGTACGTCGTCGCTTCGGACAAGTCGCTCTCGTTCAAGCGTTCGAACAATCGCGCATACCCGGCCCGATTCGCTTCCGCCATACGCCCGCACTCCGCCAAATCGGCCTCCGGCCAGATCGGAAACGATCCGCCGTCTTCCCCGTTCATCCGGGTCAACCATACGTTCTCGGCGCCCAAAATATGGGCGAACAGCCTGACGGCTTTATCCGGTTTGCCATCGGAGGCCTGCAGCGCTGCGAGGATGCGCAGGTTGGCCCAATGCACATGATCAAACATACGTTCCAGATGTGTTTTGATCGTTATCATACGGTAGTTCCTTTCGTCCAGGAGTGATCGGTCAATTAACTAAAGAGGTCCATCAGGACAATCATGGCGAGCAGCCCGAAGATGAAAGAAAACGTGGAAATCCGCTCGTTCCCGTCGCCATGGCTTTCCGGAATCAGCTCTTTGTATACGATAAACATCATGGCACCCGCGGCAAACGACAGACCGTAAGGGACCAGCCCTTGCACGTAATGGGTCATTCCGTAACCGAGCAGCGCGGCAAAAATCTCGACAACGCCGGTCAGCGTCGCCACCAGAAACGCCTTCCAACGGCTAATCTCCTGATAGCTCAAAAACAAGGCGACGAGCAGCCCCTCCGGCATGTTTTGCAGCCCGATTCCGATCGCCACGATAGCGCCGAGCTCGGGGTTCACGTGCGCATAGCTGACCCCCACCGAAAGACCCTCGGGTATATTGTGCAGGAATAATGCCGCCACCACCAAGAACGCTTTATCCGAAATGACCTTCTGCGGACGCTCCACATCGATGTGAGGAATGAACTTCTCCATTAAGCTTAAGATCGTTACCCCCATCATGACGCCGACGGAAACGACGAACGTGTTGGAAACGTCAAGCGCCTGAGGGATTAAACCGAACATCGAAGCGGACACCATCACGCCCGCCGTAAAGGCGAGAAGCAAATCCCGCCAACGGTGGGTCAGCTTTTTGAAAAATAAGATCGGTAACGCGCCTAATCCGGTCGACAGCGCCGAACAAATGCTCCCGATCAGCAACGTCTCGATAGATTTCGCCTCCTTGTACGACTAGACTATGATGTAAGTATTTCCATTATATCGAAAGCTGCCCGAAAATCAGTCCTGCACGTTTCGTTCAGCGCTCTCGCCGGCGTTCACGCATGGCCTGCAAACGCACGCCTTCCCCTTTCGCTCGTCCGGGATCCGTTCCAGCAGCGTCTTGGGGACCAGCTCCTTCCAGCACCAGCACGCTTCGATCGGCTTCCCCTGCACGTAACTGCACCCGTTATCCGCTCCGCAAAGCGGACATTGCCCGGCACAGGCCGTTCCATTATTCACGCGCTCACCGCCTTTCCCGCTTCCGGCCCCGTCTTTATGTGCTCTATCATATCATGGACTTGTCAAAAAAGGACACTCCCGTCCCATGGATGCCTCTTCTATCTATTTAATTCGATTAATAATTTATGCCGCTAATTGATCTGAAGCGTGAACCAAATGAACAGTATCCCTAAATGCAAGGGATAAAAACTGCGCCACAGCCAAGCCGGCACCTGACGGCTTATCGGCAATGCCCCGGCATATAAAAGCAGCGTCGCCAATACGCTGAACATTTGGATAGGAACGCCCGCATACAGGATTAGCGTCAAGACGGCATGTGCGGCAACGGCCCAATACGTGCGGACATACCGGTACACGAGCACGAGGATAAGCCCGTACACCCCATAATCGAACGGAATCCACAGGAGCAGACCCGCGGCAGCCGCGATTACGGCCGTCTTCAACCCCCATGAAAGCTTGTCGATCGCCCAGAGAACCGTCAAGCTAATCAACAGCGTGCCGACGACATTCATCTCCAGCGTCTTTAACAAAGCCATATAAGGAATTTGCGCGACGGCGAAAATAAACAACAGACGCAGCAAATAGCGCCAGACGCTGCGCGTATGCAGGTAGCCTTGAACGAGCAAATACGCATAAACGGGAAAAGCCATCCTTCCGACAACCCGCCATAACGGGTCATCCGGATAAAAAACGTAACCGATATGATCCGCGGTCATGCTGATCATGGCGACCCATTGCCACATGACAACCACTCCCCCTTACGCGTGATTAGGACCGGTTATCGTCGATTTCGGCCTCGTATTCACAGCGGTACCGTTCGATCCCAGGATATTTTTCCCCCAATCCGATCACGGTGAACCCGATATTCCGATAAAAATTTACCGCTTCCTCATCGGTCTCCGTTACGATACGGGCCGGTTTTTTGAGCGCGAGCAGCTCTAGTATTTGTCCCCTGCCGTAACCGCGCCCGCGCGCGTCGGGGTGAACGGCTAGATGTTTAATTTCCATCTCGTTCCGATCCGACACCGTAAAACCGACAATGCCGACCAGTTCCCCCTGTTCTTCATAGCCATACAGCTCGAGTTCCTCACTTCGCTCGTACTCGCCGACGACTTGCTCCAGCAGGTCGGGATCGGGAAATATCGAATACTCCAGGAGCTCCCGGACGGCAGGCTCCTGCAATTGGGTTTTGAGGTTGGTTAACATCATGTCTCACTCCGTCTCTTGTTTATACAGGAAATTGCTTCGCATTTGCTTTCGACACCAGACGGCCCGACTCCTGCAAGCCTGCGAAGGAATAGCTTGCTTCCCTTGCCCGGGTGGTTCGGGCTTACGAACAGCAGCCCCCATCACCGTCGCGTCATCCGCAACCGGCTTTGGAGGCTTTGCCTATGAGCGGCCTGACTTTAGCCGCCTCTGCAGGAGCGCACGTTAGCGGCAGCAGCAGCGAAGCGGCAAGCAGCAGCGCTTTTTCCACATGAGCTTGTTTCCTCCTATCGGTACGTTCACCTAACTAACGCAAGCCGCCAGGAAAAAGTTACAAAATCAGCCTGTCAACCGATCCCCAGCACATCCGCCAGCAGCGACAAAACGAGCAGCCCCCCCATCGTTCCAATCGCGGCAAACCTTATTCCGCGGTTCGACTTCACTCCCTTCGCGCCTACTATAGAGCGCGTGTATAAGAAGAAGCCGACGGCAAGCAGGATCGCCTCAACGGCGATACTGGCCGATGCCGAGGTCCACAAGCCGAATCCGAGCAGCGGCAAATCTCCGGTATTGCCAGGCAATATCGGCATATCCGTCCGGTGCACCGCCAGGTCGAGCAGCCAGTGACTGAATGCTAGGGCGGCAATAACGAGACCTCCGCGCCGCCCCCATAAGCGGCCGCCGATCCAGCCGGCCAGCAGGCTGATGAGCAGCGCTCCCAGCAAGGAGTGCGAATAATCGGCATGAATAATGCTTTCTCCGTAGCCTCCCGCCCCGACCGGCTCCATCGTTTCCACCCCCGCCAGAAACAAAGGGACGAAGACGACGTCCAGCAGCTGCGTGCTTATGACTAATGCCCACAACGGTACTTCAGGCGTCTTCGCCTTCACCGCGGCAGCCAATCCAAAATGTCCGGCAAACATCTTACCACCCCCCCTTGCGTGCTTTCGCATCTAAAATTCCGCAGACCACACTGAACAATAACAGGAATCCGATAAAAGTCATCGCGAATCCCCCGCTCTCTCGCTCCATGCATCGGGTTTCGTCAGACCGCTAACCCGCTGCTGCTTCAACACCCGCATGCCGGCCAGAAACGCATCGATCAGCAGCTCGAGCGTATCGTCCAGGCCAAGCGGCATCCCGAAGCCGCCCTGCTGCTCCAGGGAGGCAAAGCCGTGCAGCATGCTGCGAAAGCAGCGGACGACGTAATAAACGTCCTCCCCCTGATATTCGTACACGTCAAGCACACGGACGACCAGGGCGACAAGCGCCTCCGATTCGCGGCGGTGGTCCTCATCGTCAGCCTCCGGCGCCCGCAGCGTCGCCTCATACAAGCCCGGATGCTTCCTCACGAAGCTCACGTAGGCGCGGGCAATGGCGCGCAGCGCCTCGTCGCCGGACCGGCCGACGGCAGCGTGCCTCATGTCGGCCGTGAGCAGCCCGATGCCGTACACGGCCATCTTCTTGCGCAAACCGGGAAGTCCGTTCACATGGTTGTAAAGCGATGGAGAACGAACGTCCAGCTTGTTCGCAAGCCCGGCCAAACTGACGTTCTCCAGGCCCTGCTGATCGGCGATTTCGGTGGCTGCCTGTAAAATAGCCGGTAAATCCAATCCCATTCTCGGTGACATGCTAAACGCTCCTTTGCGCGGGTTTTCCGTTTAAACTAAGTTCGGCTTGGGCAATCGCGCGGTCTATCGCCTGAAGCGGGTTCGGCAGCAGATCGCCGTGACCGACCGCCAGCATCGAGGGCTGCAGCTCGCGCAGCTTCCGGGCGCTGTCCAGCGCCGTTTGTTTATCCCACGTAGCCATCGCCGGAAAAGGAAACCAAGGCACCATCTGGCCCGATACCGCAATTCCGCCTCTTGTTTGCATCGCGTCCCCGGCGATCAGAAAGCCGGTGCGTTCGTCGTAGAAGGCCATCGAGCCAGGCGTATGCCCCGGTACGGAGACGGCCGTCAGCGAACCGATCCGGTCGCCATCCTTCAGCAGAACATCGGGACGGGTTTGCAGCTTCTTCGGCAGGCCGCCGCGGATCGGCCGTTGAGGCTCGCCCGGATCCAAGGAAGAATCCGCGCGCATTAACCGTGCGTCGCGGACCGAGATCAGAACCGGCGCGTCCGGCAGCTGGCGCTTCAGTCCGTCAAGCGCCCCTACGTGATCCCCGTGAGCATGCGTCAGCGCGATGCGCACGATCGGCTTCCCGATGAGCCGAGCCGCTTGCAGAATCCCCTTCAAACTTACCGAAAGCGCGGCATCGATAAGCGTTAAACCGTCTTCTTCCTCAATCAAATAACAATTTACCGGAAATAACCTAGGAAAAAATGTAAGTTGCGCCAAAGTCAATTCTCTTTTCATACGCATCATAAGATTCACCGCCCCCATACACTAATGTTGTTAGTTTTATAATAACTAATGTTATTAGTTTTGGCAAGTAAAAAATGGCAGCTTGCTTCATTTTATGTTCAATAACAAAAAGAACCGCCTCCCCGCCGTCAGCTCTATGCGGGAAATCGGTTCTTCTCTTCATAACGGGGTCGGCGCGTTAAGCATGGACGGACTGCAGCGTTTCATAGAAGTCCGGCGAACCGCTCAGCAGCCAATTGCGGTGAAGCACAGCTTGCTCGATCTGCTCCGGTTCGCCGAGCGGCCAACCCATCCCGACGCCGACGGCGTAATCCTTCATCAGCATCAGGAATGCGGCTGCCCAGTCCCGAGTCCCGCGAATCGTGGGGACGAGCGGATAATATTTGTCATAGGCGGCACGAATCAGCGTATGCACGACTTCCTGCAGCAGCGAAGGAAGCTCGGCATTCTTCACCTTCTCGGCCAGTTCGTCCGAAAATTCCGGTTCGTCGGTGGACGCGGCCGCTTCGTATTCGTCCGCTGTAACATGACCTTGTTCTTTAGCAACCCACAGCATCATCCGGTTCAAGGCCGGCTTGAAGACGGCGGGTACCGAGACCGTCAGCTCCGGCTGCGGATTGTCCAGATTAACGACGAATGATTCGCCGAAGTTATGGAACTTCACGTTGCCGCGTATGCCCAGCCAGCGCAGCGCAAGCAGCGCATGGGTGCGCACCTTGCTATCCAGCTCTTCGTTGCGGCAAACGCGACGCAGCAGCTTCTCGCTGCGCGGGTCCGGCAGCATACAAAGCAAGCGAACGCACGAGAGCGCCTGCTCGGGATCTTCGATCCATTCTTTCGCGTTGTTATATATCGTATCGACGGATCCGCCTTCGTGAATCCAGTCAAGTTCAATCCGTCTGGCGGCATATTCCGCAAGCGGGATCATGCCTTTTTCCTGTAACGTCTCTTCGCCGTGCTGCTCCACAAGGTCGCCGTATGCTTTCTTCAGGTCGGCCTCCAGCCCGGTCAGCATCGCTTTATGCTCGCCGGTCCCCCGCATCCGGGACACCGCGGCCATCCATTCCCCAAGCGCACGCGGGTTGTTCTGCCACATCATCATCGCGAACGAAATCATGTCCGGATCATAAGGGAGCTGCGGCTGCAGGGCAAATCTCGCAAGCACCGTCTGGACATCGTACTCCTTACGCATGAAAGTCAAGGCGAGGATCAAGCCGTTCCACGCACTGGCGTTTTCCTTATTTTCCAAAATCGCGCGATATAAACAAAAAGCCGCGACGCCATATGATTCCGCTTGTAAATATTGGCGCCCCATCGCGCCGTAATCGCCATTCTGGCTCATGTACGGTTCAACCCCCAAGATGGAAAAGATATAGCAACAGTATAACGTATTCGCTTGAACTTGAAAAATATAGATTTTTCACATAAAAATAAGTGCCGGTCCCCGCATTTGCAGCGAAGGACCGGCACCTCGTTTACGGAATCTTGATTTTAGGGAAGGTCAATCAGCATAAACAGCGTCTGACCTTCGGCTTGAAGGGACAGGTTGGTAACGTCCTCGATTCGCGCGGAATCCCGGCGATCGAGCTTGTTGTCACCGTTCAACGTCAGCGAGCCTTCAATGACGAACAGGAACGTACGCCGCCCTTCCTTCTGCTGAAAGTCGATCGTTTCGTTCTCCAGCTCGCTCAAATAGATCGTCATATCTTGATGGATGTGCGCGATATGGGGACCGGATGCGTTGGAAACGACCGGCAGCAATTGGTGGCGCAGCTTCGTCAAGTCGTAATCCGTCGTTTCGTATGACGGGGTTAATCCCCGTTCGGCCGGTATGAACCAAAGCTGCAGCAGCTGTACTTCTTCGCTGGACGGGTTGACCTCCGAATGAATGATGCCCGTGCCCGCCGACATTCGCTGCACTTGGCCGAACGTTGTGACGGCTTTGTGGCCGGTACTGTCTTCATGCTGCAGCTGACCCTTCAGGACAATCGTGACGATCTCCATCTCGCGATGCGGATGAGCCCCGAAGCCGCGTTCGCCTGCAATCGTGTCGTCGTTCAACACCCGCAAGACGCCGAAGTTCATGTTCTCAGGATCGTAGTAGTCGCCGAAGGAGAAACTAAAATTGCTTTTCAACCAGCCGTGGTCAGCAGAGTAACGGGAAGCAGCGGGATAAATGCGTATCATCGAATAAATCCTCCATTCTCTTGACAGTATTAGGTGAGGAGGTACGCTCCCATCGGGCGCAGCGGGCCCAATGCTCACAGCAGCGCGTCAAGCGAATAAGCGCCGGCGCCGATGAATGCGATGCCGACCGAAACAGCAATCAGCACCAGGTTGTATTCGTATCCGTTCGACGAAACCCAGTAGCCGTTAGCAGCGTGCACTTTCACGATCGCAACAAGCATCGTGACCGCGATCAACGCGGCGGCAACCGGTGTGAACAGCCCCGCAGCGAACAATATGCCGCCTGCGAGCTCCATCAACCCGGCGAGCACCGCCATAAGTACGCCCGGCTTGATACCGATGGAGTCCATCCAGCCCCCCGTGCCTTTCGGACCGTAGCCTCCGAACCAGCCGAACAGCTTCTGAGCGCCATGCGCCGCTAACGTCAAGCCAACAACCAAACGAATGATCAACAATCCGGTGTCCATCATCATAAAAAAGCCTCCCAAAGTTTTATTTTATCTTAAAGTTAAGACTTCACGCAATAAAATCTTAATATTAAGATTTATACATAAAAATAATTCAACCTTTCGGCCGATCGTCCCCGTCGAATTATCTTTAATTTAAGATAAATATATCGGATCGTTTGACCGCTGTCAACAGGTATCGAAATATTCCTTGATTGATGTCAAGCGCGCAGGCGAATTGGGGAATGCTATCAGAAAAATGGGTTCCCCGGCTAACGGAGGTCATGTTGAATGTTGAAAAGCTGGTTCTTTTTCATCGTGTTCGCCGCTCTGTCTGCGTCCGTGCCTGTGACGACGGCTTTCGCTGCTGTGTCGCTGCAGATAACGCCCCTCGCAGCCGCGCCAGCAAGCCCGGCCGGCGCCGGCCTCGACCGTACGGCGGAGCTCGGTCGATCCGGCAGTACGCCGGGCTTCGTACCGCCAGGCCTCGGAGGAACTCCTCTTCCCTACGGCGGGATTCAAGCTTTCCAGACGAATGCAGCCGACGCCACCAGCCGGGCCAACTGGGGGCTGCTCGGTTTGCTCGGGCTGTGCGGGCTTGCCGGAAGACGGGGTCGGAACGAAAGTTAATGCATCACGGGCTGCTTTTCGGGTTCGAATCCGTACGTTAATAGCCAAGGGGCCCAGCGGCGAATGCATCCTGTTCTCCATTCCCGGTCATCCTCCATCCATCAATCCGTGCGTCAATTCCCCGCTAACGTCGAGTGCCTCCATGTTACAGCCACTGTACTACCAAACTGACCCAGTACGCACCCGGTAAGAAAAAAAGCTGCGCAAGCAGCGTGCCCGCAAACCGCGAAATCATCAGCAGGCCGAAAATACGTCCGAGCTTGCTCCGCGCCTCGGCGTTCGCAATCGCTTTATCCGTAATGAGCGCCAGCTGAGGGTCGACAAACACCGTCATCATAATCGTCGCAATTCCGTTGATGAGTCCGGACGATTGCGATGCCGTCATACTGTAGGCCGGTACCAGATGAGCCGCATACAACGAAGACAGGACGCCTACCGTATAGATTGCGGTGACGACGGCGTTCAAGACGAGCAGCCGCTTCGGAATGCCGTAATATCGGAGACTACGCAGCATGGAAAGACGCGGTTTGCGCAGGTGATGCTTCGCGTGCCTGATTTTATCGACAGTGACGCTGGAGATCAGCTTCGGGATCGAGCCCTCGATTTCCAAATGCGCAATGACCCTCGCGAACAAAAAGACAAAGGTCGGAAACAGCGCAATCGCGACCAGCGTCCCGAGCGAAGATGCGCCCAAAATGTATCTGAAATACGTTTCCAGCGGAAACGATTCGCTGCCTTTCGCCTGGTCGATCAGCTTCGCCGTTAACGGCGCTTGAATCAAATTCGCGGTACGCGACACAAGCACGACGATCCCCGTTATGGATAGCGCGACAGCCAGCTTCCCGGCGCGTACGCCCGACAACCGGATGGCGTAAGACAGCGTTTCAACGCTATGAATCACCAGAGTAAGGATGCACACCCACATCAACGTACTGATCACCGGACTCCCTCTCCCATCCCGCCTAAGACATCGTTGTACTGCGTCTCCTCCGACAGTCCTTTCTGTCCGGCTGCCGGAACCGATCCCGGTGTCCGGTTCACCCCCGAATGAATACGGCAAGCTCGTTCATTAGGAATAACTTTCCAGCAGTTACAGACACTATATCGAATTCGGTACCGAATGTAAATAAGCCGTCATTCGGCGGTTTTGCATGCGCCGCAATTCTACGCGTTACGACGATTTCCCGAAACCGTACGTCAACAGCGCTGTCGAATCGGTCCAGACTTCCGATTGCGTCGACCGCAGCACGACGGAGATCAGTTGAGTGCCGCCGCGTTGAGCCGAAGCGACCAAACAATAGCCGGCTTCATCGGTAAATCCGGTTTTCACCCCGTTAGCGCCTTGAAAATAATAACCGCCGCTCGGCTGCACCAGCAAATTGCGGTTCGTATAGCGCTGCGGGGCCGGGGAACCGCTGCTCGAAACCGTAGAACCGGTCCCCGCGCTGCCTGCAACCCGATGCTCGGGCTCTGCTACGATGCGGCGAAACTCCGGCTGCTCCATCGCCTTCACGGCGATGATCGCAAGATCGCGAGCCGTCGAATAATGGTCAGGGTCGTGCAGCCCGTGCGGATTGACGAAGTGGGAGTCGTCCGCCCCCAGCTGCTTCGCCCGTTCGTTCATCAGCTTCGCAAAGCAGTTCATCGCTTCCCGCGTCTTCAGCTTGGCGCCGCACGATTTGCGGGCCACATGGACGGCGACCGTGCGGGCGGCGTCGTTGCCGGACGGCAGCATCATGGCCGCGATCAGATCGCGCAGCGTCAGCTTTTGACCGGCGGTCAGTCCTGCGGAGCTTTCACCGGGCGTACGCAAGCTCACCTCGTCGCCAACCGTAATCCGATCTTCCGGCTTCAACCGTTCCAAGGCGATAAGCGCCGTCATCACTTTCGTCGTGCTTGCGGGGTACATGCGTTCGCTTGCCCGTTTACTGAACAGAAGTTCCCCCGTCTCCCCATTCACGAGCGCGGCGGCTTCCCCCTGAATGACGGGGCCCGGCTTCAGAAATTCCCCGCTGCTGACGGAGCGCCACGCGAAGGCCGCTGCCGGCTTCAGGCGGTCGAGGTGCGGCCAACCTATAGCCAGGATAACGGCGGTTATGCCAATTAACAACATGCGGCGAATCCATTTCATGACGCAATACTCCTCCCTGCTTCAACATTTTCGACCAAGATTTGAGCCTTACTCTAATATAGACGTCACAACTGTATGTTCCGCTGAATAAAGGCTGCAAATTTTTTTGAGGTCGTATCGGTATGATTGGCAATACAAAAAGCGCCTCTTCTCTGTAGAGACGCTTCAAGCGATCCGATTCCCTGCATCTGCCGATCAGAACTCTCCCTTCCCGACGAACGCGGCGGCTAATCGATCCGGTAAAAGAACACGCCGCGCAGCGATTCCAGCTCCTGCAGGAGAAGCTTCGCATCATCCCGCAGCTCGGTGAGCGGAACGCCATTGACGAGCGGCTGCTTCGGATACAGCTTGCGGACTTCCGCCCGAATCGCATGCGGGGCATGCGCCTCACTCGGGCGGAGCCGATGCGGTTGATGAAACAGCACCTTCGCCATGGCCCGAACCTCGTCGTCCCCGGACGACTCGAATCGAGCCAGCAGCCGGTCGTCCGTCATCGTCCGGATCTCCTCCGCGAAACAGGGCGTTTCGCGAATGAGACCCAGCACGGCCTTCGACAGCAGCGCATCCAGGGCCAGATGGTACGGATGCAGGAATATGCGGTGATCGCGAACAACGGCTTCCAGTATATGAGAGGCCGTCTCTTCATCGGTGCTCACAACATGGCCTTCGAAACGAATGTTTCGGATCAGCTCCGCCGGATGCCGATCGTACAAGCCCGCTGCATGCGTGTCGCGCAGGAAGCTGTCCAGGTGATCCAAGCCCAAAAAACCGGATCGGTGCGTCAACGGGGAGTCGGTATTCAGTAAGTCGACGATATCCGATGCGGACAAGCCGTGTTTGCTCAGCAAACCGGCTATCGGCGCCGACAAGATCAATTGTTCGGTCATGCGATGTTGATCTTGCCCGATCGCTTTCTCCACCGCGTGAGAGAAAGGCAGATGGCCGATATCGTGCAGCAGCGCCGCCGCATGCAGCTCGCGCCATTCCGGGAAAAACGTCTTGGCGAGCGCCCATACCCCTAACGTATGCTCGTACCGCGAGTGTTTGACCGGACTGGCTAAAGCGGCCGCTCCGAAATGGGATACGCGATGCAGCCGCCATAGTTCGCCCGTCATAAGCAGCCCCCGCTCAAGCGGGTCGAGCGGCACGTCCAAGCGATACATCGGCTCCCAGCAGGTGCTTGCGTTCGCCGGCTGTCTGACATAGCGATCTTTTCCATGGTTCATATAGGGGCCTCCCGCCAAAAAGATGAAATCATATTATACGGCGGCGAAGACATGGCGTCTACTCCTTGCAGTTTTGCCGGATTTTAATTAATGTAATTAATAATTTATGTAATCAACTTCATTCACGTTGACTTACGACTCCATCCGAAAAGCGACAACGAGAACGCTTTGCACGGCGGCTTCTCCCTTCCTGTCTTCATAAAATGAAGCGTTGCGTTGATTTGGCCGCCCAACAATATAATCATGCTCGATAAGTACAACCAGGTCAGCAGAACGATGATGCCTCCGATGCTGCCGTACGTTCTCGAATAGCTGTCAAAGTGATTCACGTAGAAGGAGAACAGCATCGAGACGACAATCCAGCCGCCGGTCGCAAAGATCGCGCCCGGAATGACCGCTTTATACCCTAGCCGCACATTTGGCAAGTACGAATATAACAGCACGAACATCGTCCATAACACGACGAGCGGGATTGCATACTGAACCCATCCCCATAACTGCGAGAAATCGCCCGGCAAATGTGCCGTATGATAAATCCATTCGCCGATCATCCGGCCGAACACGAGCATGCTGAAGCTTAACAGGATCGCAACCGCAAGAACGACCGTCGTCAGCAGCGACATCGAACGGACGAGCCAGAACGGGCGGTTCTCCTCTTCATCGTACGCCTTGTTAAGTCCCTTAATAATCGCATTGACGCCGTTGGACGCCGACCAGAGCGCCGCGATCAATCCGAACGAAAGCAGCGAGCCGCTGCGGGTCTGCTCGATTTCATATAAAACCTCCGAGATCGTCTGATTGGACATCTCCGGTAAAAACAAGCTTAACCGCTCGAGCGCGTCTATAGCCGAAAAACGGGTAAAACTAAGCAGTGCCGCGACGAAGATGAGAAACGGGAAGAACGACAGGATCAAATAATAAGTCAATTGAGCGGCCAACGCCGACACATCGTCATCTTGAAACCGGCAAATTAAGGTTTGAAAAAAAACGTTTTTTTTCTTCATCCGACTCCCGCACCTCCTTCAATCGTTAATTTGGGCTTCCTTACCAGCATAGTCCGTAGACTTTATTTTATTCACTATAACCGATTTCTTCCCGGCTGACGCAAAAACGACCGGTTCTGAATAGACCGGCCGTTTTCCGCATCAGCGCTTTATATAAGTTTCCGGCGGCGTTTGCGCCACAAAGGGGCTTACTTTCCCTGTATGGAACAAGTGCAGCTCATGCATGGCCCGCGTACATGCCGTGTAAAACAAACGTCTTTCGCTCTCCCGCCCGTACCGTTCCTCCGAGGCGTTATGCAGTATAACCGCATCGAACTCCACCCCTTTGGCCAAATAGGCGGGGATGACCAGCAGGCCGGGCTCGAACGTAACCGTCTCCGTACTGATCAGCCGAACCGGCAAGCGCTCTTTCAGCGCCGCATACGTGTCCTGGCTTTCGGCCGCCGTTTTGCAAATAACGGCAAGCGTTCGGTGCCCTTCTTCGAGCAGTGTCTCAAGCTGCCGTACGATTTGTTCGCGCATGGTGCCAAGATCGGGGGCATAAGTTACCGTCGGCAGGAGACCGTCGCGGTTGAACGGCTCAATAACCTGCCCTCCGACCAGCATCCCGCGCGTAAATTCGACGATTTGCCGGGTCGACCTGTAGCTTTTGGTGAACACGATACGTTTGGACTGCTCCTCGCCGAACAGCGCGATCAAATCGCCGAACCGGTCGCGGTCCGCCGCCTGTACGTGAATCGCTTGATTCCAATCGCCCAGCACGGTCCATCGGCTGCTCGGGAACATTTGCATCAAATACGCGAATTGGAACGGCGAATAATCCTGCGCTTCATCAATAAACACATGCCGCACCTTCAGATTGCGGTGCGCGCCTTCGATGCGGTCCTTCAAATACAACAACGGCGTCGTGTCCTCGTTCGCCAGCTCTCCACGCTTCAACCGATCAAGGGTTAGAGCGCAAACCGCCGGCCAACATCCGGGCAGCCCCGCTTCGCCGGCCCAATCGAGAGCTTTCCGGGGACTTGCGAATAACGCAGCGTACGTCGCCGGCAGATCGACAAATTTGAGCCGTTTCACCCAGCTGCGCAGCGGCTTATAATGCACGTTGACAACCATCGCGGCCAAAGCTGCCTTTTCCTGTTCGAAATCGTCGAACGACTCTTCGGTAAACCGTTTCTTGCGGCGCAGCGCCTCATACGCTTCCATGTAAGCGTCCTGATCGAGCAGCTCAATTTCGTCCTCGACCCATGGCTTGCGCTTCTCGGCCCGCGCGAATTGTTTGAGCTGCTGCTGCAGCCATTCAACCAGCTGGTGCAGCCGGTTCGGAATCGACCAGCTCGGGTCGTACGCATAAAATTGCTGACGCATCGCCTCCGCACCGATCAGCTCGCGGTTTTGGAACATAACGGGTTTGAAAACAAGTCCTTCCTCCTTCAAACCGTTCACATACCTTTCCATGACCTGCAGGAACGAGAGGCTCGCTTTAAACTTAATGCTCTCCATACGCACGTCATAATCGGCCGTGTCCATCATCGTCAATGCATCGTCCAGCTGGCGGAACGGATCCTCAATGTCGAACGCATCTCCAAGACGGAACTCAACGTATTCCTGGAACGTCGTCTGCTCCATGTTTTCTTCGCCCAGCTCGGGCAAGACGGTCGACACATAGCTGTTGAACATCGGGTTCGGCGAAAACAATAAAATGTGCTCGGCGCTTAACGTCTCCCTATACCGATACAGCAAATAAGCAACCCGCTGCAGAGCGGCGGACGTCTTCCCGCTGCCTGCCGCTCCTTGAACGACAAGAAGCTTGCTGCTGGTGTCGCGGATAACGGAGTTTTGCTCCTTTTGGATCGTCGCGACGATGCTTTTCATCTGGGTGTCCGACTGCTTGCCCAGCACTTGCTGCAACAGCTCGTCGCCGATCGTAATCCCGGTGTCGAACAAACTGCGGATCTCGCCGCCCCGGATCATGTACTGCCGCTTCAGCTCCATCGTTCCGCTTATTCGCCCCATCGGCGTATCGTACTGCGCAGGGCCGGGCGCATAATCGTAATACATGCCGGAGACGGGAGCGCGCCAGTCGTAAATCAGGAAGGTCTCGCCCGATTTCTCAAGAAGCGAGCCGATACCGATATAGATTCGCTCGGCAGCGGATTCTCCGTCTTCGCGAAAATCAATGCGCCCGAAGTAAGGGGAGTCTTTCAGCCGCTCCAGAACGAGCAGCTGCGCCCGGGCATGCTTATGACTGCGTTCCCGCTCGGACAATACCTCGGCCTGCTGCTTCATGCTCGCATACGTTTCGGCCGCTTCGGCCGCATCCTCGAAGTTAACCGTTACATCGTCCCAGAAGTGTGTGCGGAGCGTGACGATATCGGAGCGAATCGCGCCAAGCTGTTCCTGCAGCGATCCGATCCGTTCCCGGATTTCCGCCGCCACGTGACGGACGCGTTGTTGTTCCTCTTGCCATTGCGGATGTTCATTGGAATTCATGCGACTTCTCCTTTAATAAAAAAATGTGAGGGGAAACGCTTGACACGGGCTTTTTATTGTGGTAATATTAAATTAGATAAATATGATTATTTATCTTTACATTTTCAAGCGTTATATTTGATTTTAACACGGCCCGTCATGTAAATCAATTTCATACTTGTTAACTTCGAAGAACGATTCCACAATCGTTCTTTTTCTGTTTGCAGCAGAGGCTGGTTTTCTTGGATCTCTTGGATCTCTTGGATCTCTTGGATTTCCGTATTTTCCGTATTTCCCTTATTTCCTAATCTTCATTTCCCGGGCAACCGCACCAAACGCGGCCTTTTGACAAAAAATACGCCTGGTGCGGGGAACGGGCCAAACTCGCACCGCCCCCCGCCAAGCCGGCGACCCCTACCTAATTCGAGACCTGATTCAGGTCGTTTTTTTTCATTATCCTGCTGTGCAGCGGGACGCTATTACGCTCTGCTCCACGCCCCCCGCGATTAATGGGCAGATAACCAATTCTCGATGCATCCTGCCGTTTTCTCCAGGTTCGACATCCCCGTCTCATCCACATACGGCGCATACCCGCGAAAATAATCCGGATGCCCGCCGACGATCGGCAGCTCGATACGCGTCTGCGGTGCGAACTTCCAGCGGTTCCACCGGACAAGACCCAGCAGGGTCCGTTCCCATCCGCCCCAGCTGCCGAGCCGTCCGACCGGGTCGACGGTTCGGCCGTCAAGGGATGACGCCCGGATCGCCAGAACCGCATGCTGCTCGTCAGGCAGCACCCGGCATTTGGGCGATCCGACGAGCACGTTGCGAAGGCGCAGGTGCGGAAACTCCTTCCGCAGCCACCGCGATACGTGAAGCCCTGCTACGCCACCGCCGCTATGACCGACGATAAGCACTTCTTCCAGCGTCGTTAACTCCTGCAGCTCGGCCCGGATACGTCTGGCGCCGATAGAACGCTCGGCGCGTCCCGGGGACAAGCCGAGGTCGACGGAGATTTCGCGAAGCTGCAGCACAAGATGCCGTCCCCAGTCACCATAAGGAAACACCGTCTGCACCGAGGGGCGATCATCGCCATGCGCCTTCAGCCGATCGGCGAGCGCTTCGCCGATCGCATCCATAAAGCGAGGCGCTGTAGCCATACCCGGCATCAACACAATATGACGTCTACGGCGCATCTTGGGCATATAAAATGCGGTCCATCAGGCTCGGGTGGGTGGAGCGAAACAGCTTGACGAGCAACGGCGGATTCATTTCGCTTAATGACGATTCGGCCAGCTTCTGATACATCGTGACGGCCCCCTCCTTGCTGCCGATCAGCTGAAACGCATAGATATCGGCCGCATGCTCCGCTTGCCGGGAAACGGCATTGCTGACCGGCAGGGAGACGAAGGTGAGCACCGAGATGAGCAGCAGCACCGCCGGCAGCGCAGCAGGCTCATGCAGACGGCGGATGCCCCAGTCATCGCCGTATCGCTTCAGCAAACGGCGAATGGCGAAGCTCCCGGCCCACAGAAGCACGAAGCTGGAGCCGACGGCGCCGATCGCACTCCACTCCAAGTGATGCTTCACATAATGCCCCATTTCGTGCGCCATGATCAGTAAAATTTCCGGCTCGTTCAGACGCTGTAGCGTTGTATCCCACAGCACGATCCGCAAGCTCCCCCCGATGCCGCTCACATACGCGTTCAAGGCGTTCGTTTTCTCCGACATATCGACTTCATACACGCGCTCGGCCGGGATGTGCGCTTTGTCCGCAAGCGACAAAATTTTCGCTTCCAGCTGCGGATCGGACAGCCGGTTGAATTGATTATAGAGCGGGTCGATGACGACCGGCTGGATGTACATCATAAACAGCGTGAACGGAATCGACAGCAGCCACAGCTTCAGCCACCAGCGCCCGCCCTTTCGCATAATCAGGAAAGCGACGGAAGCCACGATCACGATCAGCACATAGTTAACGCCAAAGTCGACGGCCCGGTCCTGCAGCCAGCTCCCCCATCCTTGGGTCGAGATGCCGTTCGTTCGCGATAACATATAGCTGAGCACCCGAAGCGGCAAAAAGCATAGGAACACGAAGCCTTGCAGCAGCAGCACAAATAACGGCAGCGTGAACTTCCGAAGCTTCGGCGATTGCTCCAGCCTGGATTGCCAAGCCGCCCCTTTTCGACTGAACAAGAGGTACAAATAAACAGCCCATTCCCATGGATAACTGATGAAAAAAATCCAGTTCCGCTGTGCCGAATATAGGAGGCTCTGCCTGTATTTCGCCGGATCGAGGAACGTGGCGGGATCGGCCGCCGTTCCGCGGTAAGCTTCCGGAATCGGATGGATTGTCGCCGCAGCGAGGTAGAGACCAATCGCAGCAGCGTAAATGATAAAAGCAACCGCGAATTTTTTTCGCCAAGAGGTTTGCGCCTGCATAACCGACCTCCTTTAAATGGGATATACGTCCATTATAACCTGTTCGGACTCTGTTGTTGCAACGCGGCTTCCCCTCCTACGCGCATCATACGCAACCCCGACCTAGGTCCAGCTTAGCGTCCGTCTTCGGACGGTTTCCGATTGCGCCTAAATCGTTTACAATAAACCTATGACGAACTACTGAATAAAGGACAGGTGAAGAACAATATGGTATGGAACGGCAGATCGATCGGAGGCATCGCGCTGGGATTGCTTGGCGTATGCACATTATTTGTTTGGGGCGGGTTTGAAGCGTTTATCTCGTACGCTTTAGCTTTCATTCTGCTGTACTTCGGATTTCGCTTTCTCCGAACAGCGGACAACGCGCTGAAAAAAATTTGCAGCGTGCTCGGCCTCATCGCAGGCGGCGTACTGCTGCTCTACTGGCTGCCTAAATTTATCGCGCTGCTGATCTCGGCAGCCATGATCATCGGCGGCTGGTATTTGTTCCGGACTGCCCAAGCAAAGTCTTTCACGTACCGCGTAAAATAACAATTCCAATCTCGAAAGAGACCGCCCTGGCCATCGTGCCGGGCGGTCTCTTCTCTTTATGCCTTTAGCTTCGCGGCTTGGCCCGATTCGTCGGGGCCGCCGCCAGCGGATCGTCCGGCCAGACGTGCTTCGGGTACCGGCCCTTCAGATCTTTCTTCACCTCGAAGTACGCATCCCGCCAGAAGCTGGCCAAATCCCGCGTCACCTGCACCGGACGGTGTGCCGGCGACAGCAGGTGCAGAACAACCGGCACCCGGCCACCGGCCAATCGCGGCGTATGCTGCAGCCCGAACATCTCCTGCAGCCGCACGGCCAGCACCGGCGCATCCGGATCGCTGTAGTCGATCGGAATGCGCGAGCCGCTGGGCACGGTTACGTGCGTAGGCGCATCCTGCTCCAGCGCTTGACGCTGCGGCCAGGACAGCATGCCTTCGAGCAGCGAGGCAGGCTGCAGCCGCTGCAGATCTTCGCGCTGCTTCATCCCGTACAGATGCGGCGCCAGCCATTCGTCCAGCCCCTCCAGCAGCGCTTCATCGGAAACGTCCGGCCAGCCGTCCCCGCGCGCATGGCGATGCATGAAAGCAAGCCGTTCACGCAGCTGCTTCGCCGGTTTGGTCCACGTCAGCAGGTCGAGGCCCTCCGTACGCACACCTTCGAGCAGCGCTTGGACGACCTCGCCCTGCTCCGGATTCGGCCATACCGTTTCTTTCAGCAGCAGCGCACCGAGCCGTTCGCGTTTGCGCGCCCGCACATTACAGGCTTGGTCGTCCCATCGGACAACCGCTTCCCGGACGATGAGTTCGTCAAAGTGCCGGTACAGGTCGTCCAAGGTTAGCGGTGCGGCAAGCCGGATGCGGCTGTCCGTTCCCTGATCGTCCAACTCGGCAGCCACCAGATAAGCCTCTTGCGACAACTGCTGCGGCTTGCCGAACACCGCTCCGCGCCCTCCGCTGAGAATAAACCGTCCGTCCCCGCGGTTTTGCCCGATTCGATCCGGGTAAGCCAGCGCAAGCAGCAGCCCGCAGTTTGCGTCCTTGTCCGCGCTAGTCGCACCGCTTAAGCCAAGCCTCCGCTTCCACTGCGCCGCTTCCTCCAGAACGCGCCGTTTGACCGCCGCGTCGGCAGCCGTCCCCTGCGCAGCCTGGGCTTGCCTCGCAAAATCGTGCAGCGCGGCGAATCGCAGCAGAATATCCGCATCGTCGCCCTGCCGGTCGCCGCCGAACACATCCCGCTCCTGCAGCATAGCGGCCAGTTCGCAGGCCATCTCCCCCAGGTGAAGCGGAATCGCGCGGAGCACCATATGCGCGAGACGGGGCTCCATCCCCAGCTCGGCCATCTGCCGGCCGTGCCCGGTAAGAGCGCCGCTCGCATTCAACGCGCCGAGCTGCTTCAAGAGCTCGACGCTTTGCGCATAGGCGGCAGCCGGCGGCGGCGTCAACCATTGGAGCGCTCCGGGATCCGCGACTCCCCAGGCGGCCAGCTCCAGGGCAAGCGGGGCCAAATCGGCTTCGGCGATCTCCGGCGTACGATGCTCCGCCAGCGCCCGGTCTTCCGTTTCCGACCATAGCCGGTAGCAGACGCCCGGCGCCTGCCGGCCGGCGCGTCCTCGCCGCTGATCGGCGGACGCCCGCGACACCTTGGCCGTTTCGAGACGCGTCATGCCGGTGCGCGGCGAAAACCGCGGCACACGCATCAAGCCGCTGTCGACGACAATGCGCACGCCTTCGACCGTCAAACTCGTCTCGGCGATCGGCGTCGAGATCACGATCTTCCGCTCTCCCTGTTGTCCGGGCTGCAGCGCTGCCTCCTGCGCTTGCTGCGGCAGCATGCCGTACAGAGGCGCGATACGAATGCCCGGAACCCTTTTCAAACCTGCCAACATGGCTTCGACACGCCGGATTTCCCGCGCTCCCGGCAAAAAGGCCAAAATATCGCCTTCATCCCGCGCAAGCGCCATTTCGATCGCTCTTGCCGTCGCCTGCTCAACCGTCTCGTCCCGTTTACGCGGCAAATGATGCGTGACGACCGGATAGCTCCGTCCCTCGCTAACCAATACAGGCGCATCGCCCATCAGCGCACTAACCGCCGCTGCGTCGAGCGTCGCCGACATAACCAGAATCCGCAGATCGTCACGCAGCACCGTTTGCGACTCCAAGCAAAGGGCCAGACCGAGATCGGCTTGCAGGCTGCGTTCATGAAATTCATCAAAGATGACGACGCCCGTATCCTCCAGCGCCTGATCGGCCTGCAGCAGACGCGTAAGCACGCCCTCGGTAATAACCTCAATCCGGGTTTGCGCGCTTACCTTCGTCTCCAGTCTTACCCGATACCCGACCGTTTGACCGACCTTCTCCCCCAGCATTTCGGCCATATAACGCGCCGCTGCCTTCGCCGCCAAACGCCGCGGCTCCAGCATGAGGATCTTGCGTCCTTGCAGCCAGGGCTCGTTCAACAGCGCCAGAGGAACCCTTGTCGTCTTCCCCGCTCCCGGCTCCGCCACCAGCACCGCCCGCGCATGTGCGGACAGCGTACGGCGAACGTCCGGAATGAGTGCATCTATTGGCAATTGTAACAACCCGGTCACCTCTTGCTCTGAATATCAACTCATGGTTTCAGGATAGGCCGACCTCTCACCGAACACCCTGACTTACAGGTAAAATGCGGCAGGCCGACGCCTAAGCTGCCGAAGCTTGGGCCAAGACGCCACGACAAAAAGACCCGGCTTCTCCGAAGTGGAGCCGCCAGATCTTTCCCCCCCGCTCACTCGTCCCAAGTCCCGAGATCGTGTCCGATCTCCGGCCCCGACGCGGCTGCAAAATGATGGACGTGCCGCTTCACCGAAAGCACCGTTTTATAAAAGTTCCCTTTCGGTTCGAAGGGCTCATCGTCCAAACTGAATTCGACCCGATGGATATGCTCCCCGCTCGGCAGCGCGATGGCCGGACCCGTAGAACCGAAGAATCGGTGAAAATGTCCGGCGCTCATATGCGTATGGCCTTGAAACGTATGTACATGTCCATCGGCCGCACTTCCGTTCACCGGATAAGTAAACAGCTCGAGCGAATGCGCATGTCCGAGCACGGTGTCCGTCCAGCCGCCCGCGTAATGCGCATGGGCCAGAGGCCTTGGCGCGGTGGCCCCGGGCAGCTCCTGAAATTTCCGCATCGACTCCCCCCCCACGCCGAATTTCTTCACATTGTACGCGGGAGTATCGTCCGTTCATGCCTTATTTTTGCTCGGGAATCAAAATCCACCCTTGATAAATCCCGTAATAAAACAGAAACGCACTGACGAAGCCGACGATCAGCCACATAATAGCTGCCGTTTTCTTCTTCTTAAAGGCCAATACGAACGAGAGACTGAAGAATGACCCCATCACAACCAAACAAACTAACATGACGATCGTCGCCATCCGATATAACTTCCCCTTTGCTTCACATTACGGGCAAATGCCCTACCGTTTACAAAATACCATAAATAAAAGAGGAAGCATATAGCGGAGCCGACTTTTCCTTGACAAATTATTGAAGCCATCCAGAAACAATTGCCGATCGGTTCGCCTAAGCGTGCGAATGTCCGTGCGGCGTGTGAGGGTCTTGCGGCGTTTCGTGATTGTCGACGAACGTAACCGAAAGCTCGGCGTAATGTACGCCCTTCAACACTTGTATACGCTGCCGAAGCTCATGCAGCTGACCGAGCATGCCACGAACAACGATAATCTCCATGCATTGATGGTGATTCAGATGCACATGCATCGTGGAAATAATCTGATGGTGATAATCATGCTGGAGCTCCATCAAGGTGAGCGGCAGCTCGAAAGCGTGATGGTCGTAAACCATCACGATAGTTCCGGCGACCAGCTGATCGGTATCCATGCCGCCCGGTTCAAGGAGGACCCGCCGGACGAGGTCCCGGATCGCTTCCGAACGGTTCGTATAACCTTGTTCCGTCAGATAGAGATCGAATTGCTTGATCAGCTCTTCCGGCATCGACACGCCAAATCGTGTTAAGACGTCTTTTTCCATATTTACACCTCGACGCGTACAATCTCTCTGTTTATTCTAGCATATGCGCGCTGAAGAAATAAACCTTCCACCTTGATGTGCGAATATCGTGCTATTCATTTACATAAAAGTAGCACAGTGATATGATATGGTTTGAAATCATGCATATTCCTACATACAGAAGGAGGAGAAACGAATGCATATCCCGGACGGGATTTTATCCCCCGCGGTTTGGAGCGCTTCCGCCATCGTATCGGCTGCGGTATTGGCAGGCAGCGTCCGGCACTCGCGCCGTCAGCTTGACTATCGGGCTGTACCGGTAATGGGCGTCATGTCCGCGTTTATTTTCGCTTCGCAGATGGTCAACTTTCCGATTCTCGGCGCAGCGGCTTCCGGCCATTTGATCGGCGGCGCACTGGCGGCACTGCTGTTCGGCTTCTGGCCGGCAACGCTGGTCATGACAGTGGTTGTGGCCATTCAAGCTATCGTCTTTCAAGACGGAGGCATTACGGCGCTTGGCACGAACGTGCTGAACATGGCGATTCTAGCTCCTGCCTTCGCCGTCGTCACCCATAAGCTCTTGAGCAAACTCTCATTCATCCCCAAAGCGGCGGCGGCGTTCGTATCCGCTTGGTGCTCGGTCGTACTCGTCTCTTTGGCCGCCTCGGTGCAGCTTGCCTTGTCCGGCGTCGTAGGTTTGGGGGACGCGGCGGCGGCGCTTGTATTCTGGCATACGTGGATTGGGATCGGTGAAGGCCTGATCACAGCCGTCGTTCTGCCTATCGCGCTGCGTTCGTCGTTTTATTTGCCAGGGAAGGAGACCGCTTCCTTATGAACAAACCGGTTCGTTTCTGGCTGATCGCTTCGCTGCTGATCGCCGCCTTCGTCTCCCTGCTCGCTTCCAGCCACCCGGACGGCTTCGAGAAAGCCGGTGAGGAAATCGGATATATCGAACAGGCCGGCACGCTGCTTGGGTCCTGGTTTCCGGACTATACCTTTCCGGGAGTCGAAGGCTGGTATTCGGGCAGTCTGGCCGGTATATTCGGCACTGTGCTGACATTCGTCCTGTTTCTGCTGCTGGGCAAGCTGATCAGCCGCAAAACCCGATGAAGACCATCGTACGCTATCCCCCGCTCCGGATTGCGGCAACCTTGCTTTGTATCGTGATGGCGGTCAGCATGAACCGGTTGGACATACTCGGAGCGCTGCTTGTCTGGGGACAGCTTTACCTGATTATGACAAATGTACCGCTCCGCTCTTTCTGGGGAAGAGCTCGGCTTATCGTTCCGTTCGTCCTGTTCTCGTTTTTATTTTTCCCCTTGTATGAGAGCGGGACGGGCATTGCCCTTGGGAACGGCTTAACCTTGTCCGCCGCTGGCGCAGAGAAGGCGGCCGTGTATGCGGCCAGGCTGCTTTTCACCGTACAAGCACTGACGGTTTGTTTCCACGAGCTGCCGCTTCCCTCGTTTTTCCAAGCGCTGCTTCGATTGAAAGTTCCCGGGATTTTCATCGAACTGATTCTGTTTACGCTGCGTTTTACTCTCGTCATTCGGGACGAAGCATTCCGCATGATGCAAGCGCGCCGCAGCCGCGGCTTGCGGCTCCGCGCTTACTTCAACTACCGGCAAACGCTCGAGCTTGCCCGGCTGCTCGGACTGCTGTTACAGCGATCGCTGCAGCGGTCCGAACGTATTTATTGGGGAATGATGGCCCGCGGCTACCGCGGCGTACCTGCGCAATCCCCGCTCCCCGCCTACCGTTCGGCAGACGGCGCGTTAGCGGCGCTCGCGACCGTGCCGGTCGCACTGCTGTTCCTTGCGGACAAGCTATGGAAGGAGATCGGATGATGGAGCCTATGTTTCAATTCGACAACGTCGTATACCGGTACGGCGGCAGCGACGCTCAGCCTGCAGCCTTGAACGGCATTTCGTTCGAAATTCCGCGCGGCTCCCGGACGGCGTTAATCGGTCCGAACGGCGCCGGGAAATCGACGCTCATTTTCCACATGAACGGATTGTTTCGCTGCGCCTCCGGCGCCGTCCGCATTATGGGCGAGCCGGTGACGAAGAGCAATCAAGCGGAATGGGTGCGGAAGGTCGGCGTCGTCTTTCAAGATCCTGACGACCAAATCGTCTCCATGACCGTGAAGGACGACATCGCCTTCGGCCCGCTGCAGCTTGGACGCCCTGTTCATGAAGCACACCGGATCGCGGAAGAATGCATGGCGCTGCTCGCCATTGAGCCGCTCGCTGCCCGTAATCCCAGCGAGCTCAGCTTCGGACAGAAGAAAATGGTCGCAATCGCCGGCGTGCTCGCCATGGATACGGAGGCGGTCATCGTCGACGAACCGATGGCATTCCTCGATCCCGAAGGACAGCGCCTGATCCACGACGTGTTAACACTGCTCGCGCAGCGCGGGAAAACCGTCGTCATCGCCACCCATCAGATGCAGCTTGTCGCAGAATGGGCGGAACAAGCGATCGTCATACGCGAAGGCGCCTGTCTGGGCAGCATGACGCCGCGGGAGCTGTTCGGATGTCGTCCCGAGCTTCTCGCCTCCGCCCGGCTTGATCTGCCTCCCGTTGCGAAGCTGATGTCCGCATTTGCCTGGAACCCGCCCGAATCGATGCCGATCCGGATGGAGGAAGCCCGGCAATGGCTGCGTCAACAGCAAGACCTCTGAACCGCCTTCTCCAGGCGTTCAGAGGTCTTCTTCATTGCTTTGCAGATTACGCTTACGGTTCTGCGCCAGACTGCACTTCCAGCTCGTCCAGCTCCTGTAACAGTTGCTCCTGTTCGCTTGCCGTTAACGAGGTATGCTCGGCGAGCTCCCGCAGGATCGCCTGCCGATCCGCCTCGTTATGTGTATCAACTTTGAATTTCACGATATCCAAGCTTGTTCCTCCTTATCGTTGTCGGATAAGGTGAGGATAGCCAGCATGGCTTCCGATTATACGTCGATGACGCTCGAACGCTTATTCCGAGCAGCTCGAATTGACGACTTCGCCTTCTTCGACATTGATTTTCTCCGAGATCGAATCGCGAATGACGCTCATGACCAGCTGCAGCAGGTAGTTGATGTCTTCCTGCGATTGCTTGAACTCGCTAACGATCGGAATGGCATCGAGCTCGTCCTGAAGCGCATTGATTTCATTTTCGATTTTATCGACCATTTTCTGATTTTGGAACGATTGAAAAGCGACGATTTCCTTCTGTTTTTTCTTGATCGCGCTGATCAGCGTTTGAATGTGATCGTTGTTCGCAATTTGCTTCTCCGCTTTTTGAAAAAACTGAACCTCGTTCGAGGTCGAAATCAGATCCGCCAATTCCCGCGCTTTCGCCAAAATATCTTCGCGCACGATCAATTCCGTGTTCGTATACAATTCCATGCCGCAATCGGTATATTTTTGCTCTGCCATCCGTTTACACGCCCCTTAGCTTCCCAGTTGTTGTGTTACGGCTTCCTGCACCCAGTCGCCTTTGATATAGAACGTCGGGGTTTCCGTAATCCGTACCTGCACAAATTGGCCGATCAGTTCTTTCGGTCCTTCGAAATGAACCAGTTTATTCGTACGCGTCCGCCCGGCCAGCACGTTCGCATTGTTCTTGCTTTCGCCCTCTACGAGCACCTCGAGCGTTTGACCTTTCAAAAGCTCATTGCGTTGCTTGCTGATCGCGTTCAATGCGTCATTCAAGCGGTACAACCGCTGTTTCTTCACTTCGGCCGGGATATCGTCCGGCATTGCAGCGGCCGGCGTACCTTCCCGAGGCGAGTAAATAAACGTAAAGGCGCTGTCGAAACCGACTTCGTTCACGAGCGAGAGCGTATCCTCGAACTGTTCGTCGGTTTCGCCCGGGAACCCGACGATAATGTCTGACGTAAGTACGACATCAGGAATCGCCTTCTTGATTTTGCGAACAAGCTCCAAATAATGCTCCCGCGTATATTTGCGGCTCATCCGCTTCAAAATTTCGTTGTTGCCCGACTGCACGGGCAGATGGATATGCTCGACCAGATTGCCCTTCTTCGCAAGCACCTCGATCAGATGATCGTCAAAATCGCGCGGGTGCGACGTCGTGAATCGGACGCGCGGGATATCGATCTTCCTGATATCGTCCATCAAGTCGCCGAAGCGGTATTCGATGTCCTCGAAGTCCTTGCCGTACGCATTGACGTTCTGACCGAGCAGCATGATCTCCTTGAAGCCTTGCCGCGCCAGCTCGCGCACTTCGGCGATGACGTCCTGGGGCCGGCGGCTCCGTTCCTTGCCTCGCGTGTAAGGCACGATACAATACGTACAGAACTTGTCGCAGCCGTACATAATATTGACCCAGGCTTTAATGCCTTCACGCTTCTTCGGCAAGTTTTCGATAATATCGCCCTCTTTGGACCATACCTCGATAACCATCTCCCGGCTGAACATCGCTTCCTTGAGCAGCACCGGCACCCGGTGAATGTTATGCGTGCCGAAAATAAGGTCGACGAACGGATGCTTCTTCATGATCCGGTTGACGACGCCCTCTTCCTGCGACATACAGCCGCAGACGCCAAGAATCAGCGAAGGCTTCTCAAGCTTCAAATGCTTCAGGTGCCCGAGCTCCCCGAACACTTTATCCTCGGCATTCTCCCGGACGGCACAGGTGTTGAGCAGGATGATATCCGCTTGCTTGCGGTCGTCGGTAGACCGGTAGCCCATCTGCTCCAGCATCCCTTTAATCGTCTCGGTATCGTGCTCGTTCATTTGGCAGCCGTACGTTTGGATCAAGTAAAACTTGTCCTTGCCGATTTCCTTCATATCTTCCGGGACGTTGAAGTCGTAATGAACTTCAATGTCCTCTTTCCCCCGCTTCTTCGCATCCGAATAGGAAGGCGGTTGAAAATATATGGAATAATCTTTCTTCGATTTGTTCGTTGTCGTCATAGACTCGCGTTCCTCCTGAAACTGCAGTGTGCCGCAAAGATCGTACCCTTTATTATATCACTAGTACGGCACGTTTTTCAAAGAACTTGAATGAAAATCAGTCTATTCGGACAAAATCGTACCGACATCGCCTGTTGTCACACCCGCTGCGTTCGCTTCATCCGTATCGATATGCATATCGAGCGCAAATTGGTCGGACACGCGCGCGATCACTTGCTCGAACACAAGCGAGCGTTCGCCTTCCACACGCACCTTCAGCAGCTGCTTGTCCCGAATGCCCCATTTAGCCGCATCTGCGGTATGAAAATGAATGTGCCGTGCCGCGATAATAACGCCTTCCTGGAGTTCAATTTCCCCTTCCGGGCCGATCACCTTAATCCCCGGCGTGCCTTCGGTGCGCCCCGACTCGCGAACGGGGGGATTCATCCCCAGCGCAAACGCATCGGTCCGGGATACTTCCAGCTGCGAATGCGGACGTGCGGGGCCAAGGATCCGGACTTTATCGAATCGCCCCTTCGGACCGACAACGGCTACCGTTTCTTTGGCTGCATATTGACCCGGCTGCGAAAGCTCCTTTAATACCCTCAGTTCGTAGCCGGCTCCAAACAATACCTCGATATGCTCCGCCGATAAATGAATATGTCTCGCGGAAACGCCGATCAGTACTTGCTTCATGTCCCATCTCTCCTTGATCTTTCTATGGCTTCTCTTCCCCATTATACCCATCCGCAAAATAAAAAGCATACGGCTTGGGCCGTATGCTCGCGTACAATTCATGAAATTATTTGAATTCCGCCACCAATTTATCAAACTCTTGCTCGGTGAGCTGAAGATTCGCTTTATTAAGACCTTCCGGTTTGAATCCGGACACGAGGTCTTCATAGCTTTTCTTCGATTTGTCTTGGTAGATCAAACCGGTCACCAAGCTGTTCGTCTCCATGATTTTGTTCATCGCCATCACGCGGTTGGACGGATCGTAATCCGGTGTTTCTTCCAGGTCCACGATATTTTCCTTAAACCACTCGTATGTGTTCACTTTGTTGAACGTCACACACGGGCTGAATACGTTGATGAAGGAGAAGCCTTCGTGCTTCATGCCTGCTTCGATCAGCGAAGTCAGCTGTTTCAGGTTGCTGGAGAAAGATTGTGCGACGAACGTTGCGCCTGCAGCAAGCGCCACTTCAAGCGGCGACAAGGCGGATTCGATCGAACCGGCCGGCGTCGATTTCGTTTTGAAGCCTTCTGCCGAACGCGGCGATGTTTGACCTTTCGTCAACCCGTAAATTTGGTTGTCCATGACGATGTACGTAATGTTGATGTTACGGCGGATCGCATGGACCGTATGGCCCATCCCGATGGCGAAGCCGTCGCCGTCGCCGCCAGCAGCGATAACCGTCAGCTCGCGGTTAGCCATTTTCAGACCTTGCGCGATTGGAAGCGAACGACCGTGCACACCGTGGAATCCGTAAGCGTTAATATAGCCGGAAATACGGCCGGAGCATCCGATACCCGAGACAACGGCAAGCTGTTCAGGCTCAAGACCCACGCCGGCAGCCGCTCTTTGAATCGCCGCTTGTACGGAGAAGTCCCCGCACCCTGGACACCAGTTCGGTTTGATATTGTTGCGGAAGTCTTTTAACGTTGCCATACAAGGTTCAACTCCTGACAAAATTTTGTGATTTCGGCTGGCAAGAACGGATTTCCATCGTATTTCAGCATGCTTTTAATTTTATCGGCATATCCGACGTTCAATTTGATCAAGGAAGCGAGTTGGCCTGTTGCGTTGTTCTCTACGACAACGATTTGCTTCGCTTTCTCCAGATAAGGTTTCAGTTCCTCAACCGGGAACGGATGCAGCAAGCGCACCGTTACATGGTTCGTTTTCAAGCCTTCTTTAGTCAAACGGCCGCGAGCTTCGTCGATCGTACCGCCGATGGAGCCCATACCGATGATCAGCAGATCCGGCGTTTCATGCGGTGCATCCACGAGAATCGGGTTGTTGACTTTGATGTTTTTGAGTTTGCCCATCCGTTTGTCCATCATTTTCTTACGGTTGATCGGGCTTTCCGACGGACGGCCGTCTTGATCGTGCTCGACGCCCGTTACGTGGTGGATGCCGTATTTTTGGCCCGGCACGACGCGCGGCGAAACGCCGCTCTCGGTAAACTCATAACGCTTGAACATTTTGTTGTCTTCAAGCGGAGGAAGCTCTCCCGTTTGGAGCGAACCGCGTTTGATTTGTATTTTATTGTAATCAAGCAGCTCGCTCGTTTGTTTACCCAAGGAAAGCTGCAGGTCGGTCAGCAAAATGACAGGCACTTGATACTCTTCCGCCAGGTTGAACGCTTCGATCGTGTCATAGAAGCACTCTTCGATCGAGGAAGGCGACAAGACGATTTTCGGAATTTCACCGTGCGTGCCGTAGATCATCGCGAAGACGTCGGACTGCTCTTGCTTCGTCGGAAGACCTGTGGAAGGACCGCCGCGCTGCGTGTCGACGATAACGACAGGCGTTTCTGTCATACCGGCCAAGCCGATGGCTTCCATCATCAAGGAAAGACCAGGACCTGCCGAAGCCGTCAGGGCGCGTACGCCGCCGTAGTTAGCGCCGATCGCCATCGTACATGCCGCGATCTCGTCCTCGGTTTGAATCACTGTACCGCCGAATTTCGGAAGCGTTTTGATCAGATACTCCATGATTTCGGAAGCCGGCGTGATTGGGTATGCAGGCATGAAACGGCAGCCTGCAGCGACCGCGCCCAAGCCGATAGCGTCATTCCCGATCATAAACAGCTTCTGTCTGCCGTCTGCAGGTTCCAATTGGAATTCCGGCAGTGGTCCTCCAGTCAAATTCAGAACGAACTCCGCCGCTTTGCGAACCGCTTCGATGTTCTTCTCGACGACAGCCGGACCTTTACGTCCGAATTCTTCTTCTACTGCTTTATTAAACACTTCAAGCGGCAAGCCGAGCAAAGCCCAAGATGCGCCGGAAGCGGCCATGTTCTTAAATAAGGAAGTGCCAAGCTCTTCGGCGATTGCCGTAATCGGAACCGGGAACAGTCTTGCTTTTACGCCTTCAGGTACGACAGGATTCACTTTTGCATCGGCGATAATAACGCCGTTCTCACGCAGCTCATGCGCATTTACATCGATCGTTTCTTGGTCAAAAGCCACGAGAATGTCCAAATCGTCGGAAATCGCACGAATCGGTTTCGTACTGATTCTGATTTTGTTGTTCGTATGTCCGCCTTTAATCCTCGAGGAAAAATGACGGTATCCATACAAGTAATACCCCAGTCTGGTCAAAGCTGTAGAGAAAATTTTGTCGGTACTCTCCACGCCTTCCCCCTGCTGTCCTCCGACTTTCCAAGATAATTGGCTAATCACCGTTGTCCACTCCTTTTAAATTCGCTGCCATTGCAGCTACCCCTTGATCGGTCCGAAAGACGATCAAACCACGATAGATCTTTCAGGTGTCACCCAAATTTTAAGTCGTCAAGAGGTAAATTGCAAGGGTTTTAACCCAATTGTAAAGATAGTTATTTTAGATCATATCCATATCAAATAGAGAATAGTTTAATGGTCTTGTATCTAGAAAACAGATGTTAAGTTTTAGTGAACCGGCAAATAGGCCTGTAACAACGAGTGCCAATTGGCATAAAGAAATCGGTTCACTTGTTCGTCCGAATAACGTTTGGCCAACGCTTCGACCAGCCGCGGGAATTGTCCCGCATGCTCCAGCTGCGGAATCCAGCGGTCAATTCCATCGAAGTCTGATCCGAACGCCACCTGCCGTTCGCCTCCCAATGCGCAAATATAATCGATATGTTTGAGCAAGTCGTCAATCGTCGCACCCCCTTGACTCTTGACGAACCAAGGAACGAACGTGATTCCGATCCGCCCGTCGCGGCGAATGATTTCGCGGATTTGGCTGTCATCCAGGTTGCGCGGATGCCCGCATATCGCCTTCGCGTTGGAATGCGACGCTACGAAGGGCAAGCGCGCGGTGTCGGCCAGATCCCAAAAAGCCGCCACCGATAAATGAGAAGCATCCATTAGAATGCCCAGTTCGTCACATTCTTTAATAAAGGTTTTTCCCTTCCTGGAAAAGCCTGCTTGCCGCGGCTCCAAAATACCGTCAGCCGCCCAATTCGCGTAGTTCCACGTCGTGCCGATCATCCGCACGCCCAGCTCGTACAACGTCCGCAAATAAAGCGGATTGCCGTGTAAGGCATCCGCTCCTTCCAACGTCAACAGCGCGCCGCGCTGCTTGCCGTTCATCACCGCCTCCAAATCGCCTCGATTCTTAATCGGACGGATGCGACCGTCCGATGCGACTTTCCTGTTGAAAATGGAGATGTATTCCAAGTAATAGTCAAAATGAGGGACGGTTATACGTTCCGGTAAATAAATTGCAAAAAATTGCACTTTTATATTGGAACGGCACATTCGCTCATACGTCACGTCTAATCCGCTGAGGCTCGTACCGTAGAAATCAAGCGCTCGGTTTTCAAACAATTTGTATAACACGTCGCAATGTCCGTCGATGACGATCCTGGTCACGATCTCTCATCCTCCCTCTCTTCGCCTGCCGGCGCACAGCCCAAAAAAACCTGTCTACGGCGTAAACAGGCGTTTGGGTTTATGATATGAACGTATATGAACTATCTCGGCTCCACGATCAGCTTGATCGCCGTGCGATCTTCACCGTCAATGACAATATCGGTAAACGCTGGTATGCAAATCAAATCAACCCCGCTGGGAGCCACAAATCCTCGGGCGATCGCTACCGCTTTAATAGCTTGATTAAGCGCCCCTGCGCCGATAGCCTGGAGCTCCGCCGCCCCACGTTCACGCAACACTCCGGCAAGTGCGCCAGCAACGGAATTTGGGTTGGATTTTGCTGAAACCTTTAATACTTCCATGAAAAGTACCTCCTCGGGAATGATGATAGCTTCCAGTACTAATCATATTCTAGGAATTTGCGGTTAATTCCTTCTAACCGAAAGTGGTATTTTCGAAAATATTTGAATTGTTTGTCAATTTAGAAAAAGCGGCAAGGAGCAAGCCGCCTATTCGAACAACAGGTCTTCTTCATTCATCCGGATCAGCTGCATCTTCTGACCGAGTCCGGTCGTCGGATTCAAGTCGATACAGACGGCGTGGAAGTGCCACTGGCCTTCATCCACGACGAACCGGGACGGCAGCTGGGTCATAAATTTATATAAAACAGCCGTCCGCTCCATGCCCAGAATACCGTCACGGGGTCCCACCATGCCGACATCGGTCAAATAGGCCGTTCCTTGCGGGAAAATGCGCTCGTCATGCGTTTGCACATGCGTATGCGTACCGACCACGGCCGACACGCGGCCGTCCAAATGCCAGCCCATAGCCAGCTTCTCCGACGTTGCCTCGGCATGGAAGTCAACGAATATGTACGGCGTTCGTTTACGCGCCGCCTCTACCAATTCGTCGGCTTTCGCGAAGGGACAATCCAACGGCGGCAGGAACGTGCGTCCCATCAGATTGATGATCGCCAGCTCCTTGTCTTTGGTCTTTACGAATGTCAATCCTTTGCCCGGTGTGCCAGCCGGATAATTGGCCGGCCGGACAATCCGGTCGTCCCCATCGATAAATTCAAAGATGTCCTTCTGATCCCACGTATGATTCCCCATCGTAATCCCCTGAACGCCAAGCTCGTAAAATTCGCGCGTAATCGCCGACGTAATGCCGCGGCCCGCCGCTGCGTTCTCTCCGTTCACGACAATCCAGGTCGGGTTGTATTTCAATTTCAGCTTCGGCAAGCACGTCTTTAGCGCCTTGCGTCCAACCGAGCCTACGATGTCTCCAATAAATAACAGTCTAATGTTCGTAACCCCCTATACATGCTCATCGGTCTACCTAATGAAAGAGAAGTGGCTGTGTCGGCCACTTCTCTTTCGGATTGTGCTGCTCTCAGGTTATTTGGCATATTCTACGGCACGCGTCTCGCGAATGACCGTCACTTTAATATGACCCGGATAATCGAGTTCGCTCTCGATTTTCTTCGTAATATCCCGAGCCAATCGGAACGCCTCGGTGTCGTCCACTTTCTCCGGTTGGACCATGACGCGAACCTCACGCCCCGCTTGAATGGCAAAAGATTTCTCTACGCCATCGAACGATTCCGAGATTTCCTCAAGCTTCTCGAGACGACGGATGTACGTCTCCAGCGTTTCTCTGCGCGCACCCGGTCTTGCTGCGGACAAAGCATCCGCTGCGCCGACGAGCATGGCGATGACCGATGTCGCTTCCGTATCGCCGTGATGCGAGGCGATACTGTTAATAACGACTGGATGTTCTTTGTACTTCTTGGCGATCTCCACGCCGATCTCCACGTGCGAGCCTTCCACTTCGTGATCCAGCGCTTTCCCGATGTCATGAAGAAGTCCGGCACGTTTCGCCAATGTCACGTCTTCTCCGAGCTCTCCTGCCATCAGTCCTGCGAGGTAAGCGACCTCCATGGAATGCTTCAGCACGTTCTGACCGTAGCTGGTACGGAATTTCAGACGACCCAGAATTTTGATCAGATCCGGGTGGAGTCCGTGTACGCCGGTTTCGAAAGTCGCTTGCTCGCCGTACTCGCGAATCCGCTCGTCCACTTCTTTGCGGGACTTCTCCACCATTTCTTCGATTCGAGCCGGGTGAATACGTCCGTCGGCTACGAGCTTCTCAAGCGACGTACGCGCAATTTCACGGCGAATCGGATCGAAGCCGGACAAGATAACCGCTTCCGGCGTATCGTCGATAATGAGGTCGATACCGGTCAATGTTTCCAGTGCCCGGATGTTACGGCCTTCTCTACCGATAATGCGCCCTTTCATTTCTTCGTTAGGAAGCGCAACAACGGATACGGTGGTTTCGGCCACATGATCCGCGGCGCATCTTTGGATGGCCAAAGTAATAATGTCTCTGGCCTTCTTGTCGCCTTCTTCTTTGGCTTGTTGTTCGATTTCTTTAATCAATTGCGCGGTTTCATGGCGAACTTCCCGCTCCACGTTCGTCAAGATGATCTGTTTCGCATCATCCATCGTCAACGAGGAAATTCGCTCCAACTCGGAAACTTGATCACGATAAATCTGATCAATTTGCGCTTGGGTTTCTTCGATTCGTTTCTCCTTGTTGGCGACCTGCTCTTCTTTTTTCTCAAGAGATTCTAATTTTTTATCCAGCGATTCCTCTTTTTGCAACAGTCGTCTCTCTTGTCGTTGTGTTTCGTTTCGACGTTCACGAATGTCTTTTTCAGCTTCGGTTCTGAGCTTGTGAATTTCGTCCTTCGCTTCCAGAACCGTTTCCTTTTTCAGTGCCTCCGCTTCTTTGCGAGCGTTGTCGATGATCTGCTGTGCGGCATGTTCAGCACTTGAAATTTTCGCCTCTGCAAGGGACTTGCGGATAAAATAACCGATCCCGAAGCATAGTACACCAACAACGAGAACAATCAGGATCCAGATGATCGGTTCCATCCAGTTCACCTCCCTCGTTGTTTCTCCAAGGGGTAAGCTTGGGATAATCAGGTTGTTTAATCCATTCTACATACGTTAGAAAAAGTAAAAATTGGCGATTTTACTTTGCGAATCGTCTCCTTGGGCTGTCAAGGAATGATTCTGTATATGATGAATATACATGATTATTTTATAGTTTGGTCAAGAAGCTTGTCAAGCTGTTGGCCTTCGCCCCCTATCTAAATAGGATAAATATTTAATCGGATCACTCATATTCCGAAAGATCCAACTCCGCCAAGTCATCATCGTCCATGCTGCGCTGCGGCATTTTGCCCAGAACTTGTTGAACGACGGTTAACGTGTACCCTCTGCGCTGCAAGAAGGAAGCGATTTTCCGCCGGGCTTTCGACGGGTCTTCCTCCCACTCCCGCTTATAACGTCTGGAAACGAGCGCGTAGGCCGCCTCCCGCTCCGTCTCCGCGTCCACTCCGGCAAGAGCCGTTTCGATATGCTCTTTGGGTACGCCCTTTTGCTTCAATTCCTGTTTGATCCAGTGACGCCCTTTCTTTTGCGATTGCGAACGCTGCTTCGCCATTTGTTCCGCAAACAAAGCGTCATTCAAGTACCCTTCCGTTCTCAGCCGTGAGATCACGTCTTCGATGACATCCGGCTGAAATTCCTTTTCCTTCAGCCGCGAACGCATCTCGTGTTCGGAGCGAAGCCGGCTCGCCAGCAATCGAACAGCGCTCAAGTAAGCCTTATGCCTCTCTTCAGCCGCCAGAATCCGTTCCATCTCCGCAGACTCCACCTGCGCACCCTTTAAGAGCCGGTACTTGATCATAATGTCCTCATGGACGGAAAAAGCCAACTTATCGTCGATGAAAACATTGTACCGCTGCTGAGCTCTCGCCTGACGCTCCACTTTCGTAATAAAACCGCCCAGCGGTGCGCTTTCTTGATAACCGGTCATCCATACTACCTCCACAAGAAACGGCGAAAAGGCACCCTCCTGCTAAGAAAAGGTGCCTTAAGCCGATTTATTCGAGTACTGCCAAATCCTCTTCTTCCTCTTCATCATCGTCCGTATTCGGTCCGACTACTGCAACCAAATTGCTTGTTTCCCGAATTTTCTTCTCGATCGCATCCGCCAGATGCGGATTTTCCTTCAAGAATTGCTTCGCGTTCTCACGGCCTTGACCAAGACGCTCGCCACTGTAGGAATACCACGCGCCGCTCTTCTGGATAATATCCATTTCTGTCGCGATGTCGACGATGCTGCCCTCTTTGGAAATTCCTTCGCCGTACATGATATCGATCTCCGCTTGTTTGAACGGCGGCGCTACTTTATTCTTAACGACTTTAATCTTCGTCCGGTTACCGACCATATCGTTGCCTTGCTTGATCGTTTCTACGCGGCGTACGTCCAAACGTACGGAAGAATAAAACTTGAGCGCCCGTCCGCCGGGGGTCGTCTCCGGGTTCCCGAACATGACGCCGACTTTCTCGCGCAGCTGGTTGATGAAGATGGCGATCGTCTTCGACTTGTTGATCGCTCCGGACAGCTTACGCAGCGCTTGCGACATCAGACGCGCTTGCAGCCCGACGTGCGAATCCCCCATCTCCCCTTCGATCTCCGCTCTCGGCACGAGCGCGGCTACGGAGTCGATGACGATGATGTCGACCGCGCCGCTTCGTACGAGCGCTTCCGCGATCTCGAGCGCCTGTTCGCCCGTATCGGGCTGTGACAGGAGCAGTTCGTCGATGTTGATGCCAAGCTTGCTTGCATAAAGCGGATCAAGAGCGTGCTCCGCATCGATGAATGCCGCCGTGCCGCCTACCTTCTGCACTTCCGCGATGGCATGCAGCGCTACGGTCGTTTTACCTGAAGACTCCGGTCCGTAAACTTCTATAATTCTACCGCGCGGATAACCGCCGATACCGAGCGCGATATCGAGCGCAAGCGAGCCGCTTGGAATAGTTTCCACTTGCATGTGGGTAGATTCACCCAGTTTCATAATCGACCCTTTACCAAACTGCTTCTCGATTTGACGAAGGGCATTTTCCAGTGCTGCGCGACGATCCGTCAAGAGACTCACTTCCCTCTTCTATATTCTCTTATGTTTCCATCATAACGGTTTTCATAACCTTTGCCAAGGTTTTTCTCGAACATATATTCGCATCTTGGTCCAAATAAAAACCGTAACAAGGTTTAAAGTTGTTACGGTGCTTCCGCGTAAATCTATTATACTTTATTTTCTAGTGAGCGGCAACTACGATTTTAGCCGTTCCCACAGCTGATAGAGCGCGCTTTTGGACGCGCGCAGCTTGATTGTCGAGCGGTTGCCCCATGCTTGCAGCTCAACCGCCGCCGCCTCGCCCCCGCCCGCAATCCCGACATACACCAAGCCAACCGGCTTGCCTTCCGATTCCGAGGGTCCTGCCACGCCGGTGACGGATAGTCCGTAATCGGCCCCGCACAAAGTCCGTACGGCCTCCGCCATCCGGATCGCCGTTTCCGCGCTGACGGCTCCGGGAGCTCCCTCGCCTTCGAGCTCGTTCAAGGGAATGCCGAGCACGCGGTGTTTCACCTGGTTCGTATAACTGATCACCCCGCCGGCGAAAGCGTTCGAGCTGCCCGGTACGGCCGTCAGCAAATCGCTGAGCTGTCCTCCGGTGCAGCTTTCGGCCACGGCGAGTGTTTGGCCGCGGGAAGCGAGCTCCCGCAAGAGGAATTCTTCGAGCGAGATGTCTTCTGCCGCATAGATGAAGCCTCCGAGCCGGCGGCGTATCTCATCCTCCAGCGGTTTAAGCTTCCGTGCGGCTTCCTGCGCGCTTCCTGCGCGCGTCGTTAACCGAATGGCCACCTCGCCTTCCTTGGCGTAAGGCGCTATCGTAGGATCCGTCTGCGCGTCGATCAAATCGATCAGTTGATGCTCCAGCGACGACTCGCCGATGCCTGCAAACTTGAGCATGGTCGAATGAAGCGCCTCCAGGCCTTCGACATTCGCTTCTAACCACGGTTTGACCTGAAGCTCGAACATCGGCTTCATTTCGCTCGGCGGACCCGGCAGAAGCACGTAGCGCGTGCCGTCCACCGTTAAGGCGACGCCCACCGCAAGGCCCGTTTCGTTCGCCAGGGGATCGCTCCCTTCCAGCATCAGCGCCTGCCGGGCGTTGCTCTCGACCATCGGCATGTTTCGTTTGGCGAACAGCTCCTTCATTTTGTCCATCGAAGGCTGGTGGATCACCAGCGGCCGTCCAAGCACCTCGGCAAGCACATCCTTCGTTATGTCGTCCTGCGTAGGCCCCAGACCGCCCGTGCAAATAATCAAGTCGGCCCGGCTCTTCGCAAGCGCAAGCGATTCCTTGATCCGTCCGGCATTGTCACCGACGACCGTATGAAAATATACGCCGATGCCCAGGTCGGCCAAGCCTTTAGATAAAAACTGCGCGTTCGTATTGGCGATTTGACCCATCAGCAGCTCCGTGCCGACGGCGATAATTTCCGCTCTCATCCTATTCCCCTCCGGATACAACAAAAACAATAGGTCGCCCTACTGTTTCTTGTCGTCGAAATTGATAACGTGTTTGTTTTTAATAAAATAATCGAAGCCGGAATAAAGCGTAATAATTGCAGCTATCCAGCTGGCTACGAGATCGAAACGGAAATCGATGAAAGCAAACGGGAAGTTGTTGATAAGAAGCGCAATAATCGCCGTGATTTGCGTCGCCGTCTTCCACTTGCCCCATTTGCTTGCAGCCATGACGGTGCCTTCCAGCAGAGCGATTTGACGCAGGCCGGTGACTGCAAACTCCCGGCTGATGATCACAATCGCAATCCAGGCGTCCAGTTTATCCATCTCGACCAGAGAGATGAGTACGGCGGATACGAGCAGCTTGTCGGCAAGCGGGTCCAGAAGCTTGCCCAGATTCGTGACAAGCTTCCGTTTTCTCGCGATATAACCGTCAAGGCTGTCCGTGCTGGCCGCAATAATAAAGATCAGCGCAGCGATAATCTGATTGTACGTAATCGTAAATTGCTCGATCCGGACATGCGGGAATTTGACGTTAATGAGCAGGAAGAACATGATGATCGGTACTAAAAAAATTCTCGCCAACGTAATCCGGTTGGCTAAATTCATGCCACAACCTCCCCGGACAGATCAAATTCGAACGAATGCGTAATGCGAACCTTGGCAATTTCGCCGATCTGCAAATCGGCGCCGCGGGCAAACACCTCGCCGTCGATTTCCGGCGCGTCGAACTGCGAACGCCCGACATAAACATCGTTCCGGCCGTCGTATTTTTCGATCAGCACGTCGATCACTTGGCCGATCCGATTGCTGTTGCGTTCATTCGAGATTTCACGCTGTATTTCCATCAGCACGTTGGCCCGGTATTCCTTCACGTCGTCTGCCACTTGATCCGGCAACCAGGATGCCGGCGTATCCTCTTCCTTCGAATAGGTAAAGACGCCTAGCCGGTCGAACTTTACTTCGCGAACGAACGCTTTGAGCTTCTCGAAGTCTTCGTCCGTCTCTCCCGGGAAACCGACGATAATCGAGGTGCGCAGCGATACGCCCGGAATGCGGTCGCGGATTTTGCGGATCAGCTCCCGCGCGTCGCGCTGCCGTCCCGGACGGCGCATCCGCTTCAGGATGCCGTCCTCGCTGTGCTGCAGAGGCATGTCGATATATTTGCAAATTTTCGGATTGCCGGCAATCGTCTCGATCAGCTCATCGGTGAAAAATCCCGGATAAGCGTAATGCAGCCGAACCCACTCGATGCCCGGCACTTCGCTGACGCGGTTCATAAGTTCAGGCAGCTTGAACGAATCGTAAAGATCCGTACCGTAATTGGTCGAATCTTGCGCGATCAGGCTGATTTCCTTGACCCCTTGCGCGGCGAGCTGGGCCACTTCGTCCAAAATTGATTCGATGCTGCGGCTGCGGAACTTGCCCCGCATGATCGGGATGCTGCAGAACGTACAGGCGTTATCGCAGCCTTCAGCAATCTTCACATAAGCCGTATAACGAGGAGTGGACAAACGGCGCGGCAGCTTCTTCTCATAGTTAAACACCGGGTTACCGACAAAGATCGGTTTTTTCCCGGCCAGCGCTTCATCAATAATGTCGTTGATTTTATCGAAATCACCCGTTCCGACGATGCCGTCGATCTCCGGCATCTCGTTCATCAATTCCTTCTTATAGCGCTGAGTCAAGCAACCGGAAACGATCAAAGCTTTCAAATTCGCGGTTTCTTTCAGTTCCGCCATATCGAGAATCGTATTCACCGACTCTTCCTTCGCCGCGTCGATGAAGCCGCACGTGTTGACGATGATAATGGTCGCTTCTTCCTTCTCGGCTACGAGCTGGTACCCGCGTTCATGGACGAGGCCGGACATAATCTCGGAATCGACCAAATTTTTCTCACAGCCCAGGGTAACCACTTTGACTTTCTCTGTCATGAAATTTCCTCCAAAACGGCATGAAGCCTTTTACTTCTAATTGGGTCTGCTACAAGTATAATATACTCCCGCAAACAGTGTCAAAAACACGAAAAACCTTGCAGGTCTTAGAATCCGCAAGGTTTAAAGCCTACTCTGTGCCGTTAACGGAAATTGATGAACTGCAGCTCCAGCGGCAAATCGGCTTTGCGAAGCAGCTGCATGACTTGCTGAAGATCGTCTTTACTCTTTCCGGTGACCCGAATTTGATCGCCTTGAATTTGACTTTTCACCTTCAGCTTCGAATCACGAATCAGGATATTGATTTTTTTGGCAATGTCTTGATCGATGCCCTGCTTGACTTTAATCCGCTGGCGCACCGTGCTGTTCGCGGCCGGCTCAACCTTGCCGTATTCTAAATTTTTCAACGAGATGCCCCGCTTGGCCATCTTGGATTGCAGAATGTCGAGCACGTTCTGCAGCTTGAAATCGTCGTCCGAGACGACGACAAGCTCTTCCTTTTCCAAGGTGATGCTGCTCTTGCTGCCCTTGAAATCGAAGCGTGTGGCGATCTCTTTCTCCGCCTGGTTGATCGCATTGTTCATTTCCTGCATATCAAGCTTGGATACGATATCGAATGAATTTTCACTGCTCATGAATCGAACTTCCTTCCCGTCAAAATTTTACCAGTTTTTATTGTAACAAAAAAGACACCCTCTGCACAAAGGCAGCGCGTGTCTCCTTGGATGCCCGCCGATGCGGCTACGATTTCAGGAAGTCCACCTGCACGTTCTTCACGTTGGCCTGATTGCCGACCGGATAGCTTTGACCGTTAATGACAATCTCCATGGCGCTGGCTTTGCCAAAACGTAAATAAGCCGGATTGGCAAGTTCCCAACTTTTCACTTCCCCATTCTTCAATATTCCTTCGTGCAGCTGTTGGCGGCTTGTGCCGAGCTCGTCGATCTTCATCCAACACTCGTCGCCGACTACCTTCACCTCGATCTTGAGCTTATCGGTTCCGCTGACCGCATAAAAATCGGTCCCCCGCTCACTCTTGACCAGCTTCACTTCGTTCTTAGGCTCAGGCGCAGGCGCGACCGGCGCCGCTGCAATCGGCTCGGGCTGCGTTTGCGCGAGCTGTCCGCCGCCGTTTGCCCCCGTGCCCGGGGTTCCCCCGTTATCCGTTTTTGGCGCGGCCGGCTCGATCTTATCGGTAATCTGCTTCGGCAAATTGTTGCTGGCGTCGCTCGTGCCCTTGTAGTTGATGCTCATAAAGTAATAAATAATCCCCAAAATAAGGACGACAAAAGAGATCACCATGATGTTGGAGGCCCATTTGCCGATACGTTCCGTATTTCGGGTCGTCGATGTGCGCGTCGTGCGGATCGGCTCAACCTTCTCCGTTTCCGTCGCAGGAATGACATTCTGATACATCTGCAGCACTTCGTTCGGATCGAGCCCTACGGCTTCGGCATAGCTCTTGATAAATGCGCGCACATAAAAATTGCCGGGCAGCACTTTGTAGTTGCCTTCTTCGATCGCTTCCAAATAGCGCTTGCGGATTTTGGTCACTTCCTGCAAATCTTCAAGCGAAATCTTCTTTTCCATTCTCGCTTTCTTCAATAACAGACCGAGATCGGTCACGCTTGTCACCCCTTCCCGTTATGAGTCGTATGCTTTGAACCTTTAGCCGGACATCCTCAATAGGAATCGAAACCGCCGGTAAAACTTTCATAAGTAATCTCTTCATCAGGCGTCGTGCGCAGTTCGACGATGCAGTCGAAATGATCATACGTATATTCCGATTCCCGGATGAAAATATCCGGATGCTCGATCACTTTTGTGGACGGCATGCCCATAATGTCCTGGAGCAGCCCGTAATGCTTCTCGTTGGAACGCAGCGTGGATACGATACCGTCGATAATGAACACGTTGTTCGGGTTCATCTCGTCCTCGGACAGCTGACTGCGCACCGTCTGGCGAAGCAAGGTCGAAGAAACGAACGTCCACCGTTTGTTCGCGCACACGCTGCCGGCAATGATGGACTCGGTTTTCCCTACCCTTGGCATCCCGCGCAAGCCGACAACATGATTGCCATCCCGCTTGAACACTTCGCCAAGAAAATCGACCAAAAGTCCTAGTTCGTCGCGCGTAAAGCGGAACGTCTTCTTATCGTCCGAGTCGCGTTCGATATAACGGCCGTGACGTACCGCCAAAATGTCAACCAATTTGGGCGTACGAAGAGCCGTTATAGTTATATTATCCACTTTTTTTAACATTTTACCCATTAATTCCACTTTTTCTTCATCATTCGTTTGCAGCAGCATGCCGCGTGTACGGTCTTCCACCCCGTTGATCGTCACGATGTTGATGTCGAGCATCCCCATCAAAGAAGCGATATCGCCCAGCAAGCCTGGACGGTTCTTATGTATTCTATACTCCATATACCATTGCTTCTTATCGTTATTTTCGTTCGTCATGTCCGTTCTCCGATCATAGAATGTTAGGTTTTGTACAAATGGGGATACGAAAAATATTCTACAATATTCGATAAATTCCTCCCGTTTCAGGCGGGTTTTCAAAAATTCTTCTTCACAACCGCTTCCCGCTGCTCATAAGGCTGCAAACCGGGGGTCCACGCCTGGTTCGAGAGGTTGTTCCTCAAGGTAACGAGAATTTCGTTCCAGTTCAATTCGACCGTCGTCTGCGCCATGTTAACAACAGGCACCTGCAAGCCGCGAATGCGCTGCAATTGACTTTTTTCCAGCGGCGCGAACACGACAATCCAAGCAGGGCCGTGCGAGCGAACCTGAAACTGTAATTGACTGTACCAGCCTTCCGCATCCGCAAGCGACACGTATTCGGCCTCTTCCGACGGCGCCCATTCGGACGGAATCGGATACGCCGAGGTAGTCACCCATTCGATCGCCCGATCGGAGACGAGCTGCTGCCTGACCCATTCGTCCCATTCGCCGCGAAGCTGCGATTCCAGAACCGACTTCACCATGATATGCGAGCCTTGGATGGACAATGTCTGCCGGACAACCTGATCATCAAGCAAAATCCATTTGCGGTTTCCAATTTGCTCCGCTTGCGGAAGCGTCGCCTGCACCAGTTCATGACCGGCCACTACGATATAATCGTAGGCATGGGAACGGATCGCTTCCAATTGTTCTTCCGACAGCGTCGACACGTCAGCGAACCAATCGAAGGCGGTCTGATGGTGATCGCGCCAATCCACCAAAGCGGCTTGCAGCCGCTGCTTCGTATCGGGCGCCAAGTTCGGTTCGGTCACTACCAGCAGCGAAGGTTTGCTTTGCAGCAAGGCCGGATCGATGCTGGGAATATTTTTGCCGCACCCGGCGAGCAAACCGACGGTAAGGAACAACGCAATGATTCGGATAAGCCCTTTCATCTTTCTTACTACCCTCATTTCTGTATCTTCCGAGCTCTTCTCCTTAGTATATACGTTTCAAAACGCCATTCCAAGCTATGCGCAGGCAGCGCAAAAAAAGCCCCCTGGGAAGGAGGCTGGCTTAAAATGACGCTTATGGTTAATTATTCGCTTTGGCAAGCTTCACCATAGCTTTGGCGAGCGTTTTTCTTTCTTGCTCGTCACATACATCCCACAGTTCTTTCAGGACGCGTTCTTCTTTGTTCTCGGGATCGACTTTATCGGATAAAAACTCGCCGATCTGGAACGCGAGTTTCGATATCGTCTCATCGCTCATCCCGGCTTTCTCTGCTTGCTCTACACGCTCTCCTAAAAATTCCTTCCAGCGTTCAAACACCTTCAGCACAGTTGCCATGCCGCAATTCCTCCTTTGAAGTGATATCGACGTTACAAAGGTTAGAATTCGCAAAACACGCAAAGTTTATACGGTTGGTCAGGTCAGCCATCCGCCGTTGGGACTTATGATTTGTCCGGTAATATAGCCGGATTCCGGCAGCGCCAAGAAATAAACGAGTGAAGCGATTTCGTCGGGTTGGGCGAACCTTCCCGCCGGAATGTCGTGCTCAAGCGCCGCTTTCTCCTGCGCGTCGAAGCCTGCCATCATCATCGTGTCCACGGCGCCGGGAGCGACTGCGTTCACCGTTACCGCCGAGGGCGCAAGCTCCTTTGCCAGTGCTTTCGTGAAGGCGTTGATCCCGCCCTTCGCCGTCGAATATGCGACTTCGCAAGAAGCGCCGGAGATGCCCCAAATCGACGAAACGTTAATGATCCGCCCGTATTTTTGAGCAATCATCGCGGGCATGAACTGCCGCGTTATCAGAAACGTACCTTTTAAGTTGATGTTCATAATGTCATCCCATTCCGTTTCCGTGACATCAGACAGCATCCCGTAATGGGAAATACCCGCGTTATTAACCAGAATATCGGGAATAAGTCCGTGCTGTTCGAGCTTCTCGCGCATACGTTCGATTTGATCGAGCGATCTTAAATCAGCGGTAACCGTCAGTACACGGGCTCCGTGCCGCATGCAGCTTCGGGCTGTCTCGTTCGCCGATTCATGCGACTGCAAATAATGGATGACGACGTTCATGCCGACGGAGGCAAACCGGCGGGCGATCGCCGCGCCGATTCCGCGGCTCGCCCCCGTTATTAGTACGGTTTGTTCGGTAAAAGATTTAATTCCGGTTGGTGTCATTTCGCCTCGCTTCGGACAATGGACGCTGCGAGCTGGTTCCAGTTGAAATGATCGGCCAGGCATGCATTCACATCTTCAAGCGAAAGCTGTTCATACACCGGCAATATGTCAAAAAGGTCCATATCCTTAAAACGGTATTTCGTAAACTCGTTGGCGATTGCCTCCGGCGAGTTCAATTGGCGGAGGAAAGCACCGATCTTCTTCTTCTTGCTCCGTTCAAAATCGGCGCGGTCGATGCCGGACGCTTTCACCTTGTCTATTTCTTCTTTCACCCGGTTGATCAACAGCTCCGGATCCTTGGTGTCGCCGCCGATTACCGAGAATGCGTATTGCTCCGCAATGTTGTATTCGGATCCGAAACTGTCGGAAATGAGCTGCTCATCATACAGCTTCTGGTAAATGGCTGAGCTGGGGCTGACGAGTATGTCGAGCACCACTTTCATCGCCAGCTCCCGCTTCATCATCTCACGGCCGCGAAGCGGTTGACTCGATTCCTTGCAGCCGAACAAGCATTTCGGCACGGAAACGGGCAGCGTGCTTTCCTTCCGCGGCGCCTTTACTTCACCAGGCTCCGTTTCAAACAGACGGTGAATCTCTCCCTGCGGCTTAAACGTCTTGGCCGCCTGGTTTTGCTTAACCAAATCCATTATTTCCTGCGGATCGACGCCGCCGACCACAAATAAGCTCATATTGGTCGGATGGTAGAACGTATGGTAGCATTCGTACAGCATTTCCTTCGTAATTTCCCCAATCGACTCGACAGTGCCGGCTATATCGATATGCACCGGGTGAACATGAAACATCGTTTCAATTAACCCGAAATAAACGCGCCAATCCGGATTATCCTGGTACATCTTAATCTCTTGGCCGATGATCCCCTTTTCCTTCTCCACATTCTCGTCCGTAAAGTAAGGATGCTGCACGAAATCAAGCAAGGTCGTCAAATTTTCCCGGATATGCCCGGTCGCCGAAAACAAGTAAGCGGTTCGATCGAAGCTTGTGAACGCATTGGCCGACGCGCCTTGGGCGGCAAATACGGAGAAGATGTCCCCTGTGGGCTCTTCGAACATTTTGTGCTCCAGAAAGTGGGCGATGCCGTCCGGCACTTTTTGCTCCGGCCGGCCTTCTACTCGGAAATGATTATCGATCGAGCCGTATTTGGTTGAGAACGTGGCGTATGTTTTTTGAAATCCTTCTTTCGGCAAAATGAATACCGTCAATCCGTTAGGAAGCTGCTCGCTGTAAAGCGTTTCCTTGACTTGCGGGTAAGGGATCGTTTGCATTTATTGTCCCCCTTTGCTGTCGGTTAAAAAATAAATCGTATCCAGCTCGGTTTGCCGGGCGATCCGCTGTATGTCGGCAGGCGTCGTCTGCTCCACCGCTTCAATCAGCTTCGGCACGGTGCGCTCCGCTCCCGACAACCGGTTATTGAAGTCGAAGGCGATTAACTCGAACGCTGAGTCTTGAAGCTCGCGCAAATGTCCGGTTATCATCGCTTTCGTCTGCTGCAGCTCGGTGTCGTTAATCTGCCCGTCTTTCATCGCCTGAAGCTGGTCTTTAATGATTTGAACCGCCTTCTCGTAGTTCCCGATCTCAATGCCGGATTGTATCGTGAGAATGCCTTTATGTCCATCCAGTCGGGACGAAGCGTAATAGGCCAGACTCGCCTTCTCCCTGACGTTTGTGAACAGCTTGGAGTGCGGATAACCGCCCAGAATGCCGTTGTACATGAGAGCGGCCGGATACGAATCGTCACCGTACGAAGTCGGGATGCGCAGCCCCATATTCAGCTTGCCTTGATTGAGGTCAAGGCGTTCCACCACTTCGTTCACCTTCGTCACTTGACGATGCTCCGCCTTCAAGGCATAGCCCGGTTGAGCGGTTCCGCGGCTGTCGCCAAGCTGAAAGGAACGCTCGATCAACGGGAGTACCTGGCTTAAACTGGTGTTGCCGACTACATACACGTCAATCGGCGCCTGAGCGAGCCATTGACGGTAACGGTTCGTCAGCAGATCGGAATCAATGGCTGCCAAATCTTCAATACGACCGAGGGGATGCAGCCGATACGGCTCCTCCTTGCACATCTCCGCGATGCAGCGTTCGGCTGCATAGCGAATCTTATCGTTGACGATCGCTTCCAACCGCTTCTGGACGGTCGTTTTCTCCGATTCGATATATTTGGCCCTCAACCGATCGGCGTCCATCGCCGGTTGTGTCACAGCCTCGCCTAAAAACTGCAGCGCCTGTGACAGTAAAGATTCCTTGCTTGAGACAAAATCATCCTGAATAACGTCCATCCGAAACTGCACCATCTGATAATCGCCGCGCTTGTAAACGTCAAAGCCGAAGCCGGCGCCGTACAAATCGTCCAGCCGCTCCCGGAATTGTTTCGTTTCCGGATAAGCCCGGCTGCCCCGGCGCAGCACGAACGGAATCAAAGCGGTCGGCGTCACGGTGTCCTCCTTCAGCGGACACCCGATATATACGGAAATCGCAAACGTTTTAAATTGCTCGGTCGGGAGCACATGCACGCGTAGCCCGCGCACGGTTCCCCGTTCAAGTTGGATATGCTTCAAAGCTGCAACAACCCCTCTCGACATCGGTCTACCGCCTTTCCGGTTATTCCATTATATTCCTCTATAAACAGAAGAAGCAACCGCAAAGCGGTCACTTCTTCGCCGAGTTATTTACAGGTTATTTGCAAAAGATATGTTTCCCTATCGTTTTCACCTGCGGACGGGTCCAAATCCACTTTGAAGTCGCCGTGGCCGGGTTAAAATAGTACAGGCAGCCGCCCGAAGGGTCTGAGCCGTTCAGCGCATCCTGGACCGCTTTGAACGACGTTTCGTTCGGCTCCAGCCAAATTTGGCCGTCAGCCACAGCCGTGAAGGCGCCCGGCTGGAAAATAACGCCTGAGACCGTGTTCGGAAAGCTCGGGGAGTTGACGCGGTTAAGGATAACAGCGGCCACCGCCACCTGCCCGATGTACGGCTCTCCTCGCGCTTCGCCGTGAACGGCGTTCGCCATCAGCTTCATATCCTGAAGCGATAGACCGAGTCTCGTGGACGGGGTCATGCCTGTCGGCGCAGGCGCCGTTCCGCCTGTACTCGGGGCAGCTCCGCCGCCGCCGCCTGCCGCATTGTTCGCCGGAGCGTTGCCCTGCGAACTGCCGGTGACCCAAGGCGGAAGCTCGTCATGCTTGGCCTTCCAGTCTTTGGTGGCTTCCCACAGCTTTACCTTTGTTTTGTCGCCGACAATGCCGTCAGCTTTCAGGCCGAATTCCGACTGGAACCATTTCAACGACCTTAACGTCTGATAGCCGAAGTCTCCGTCGACGTCTCCTTTATAAAAGCCTAGGAATTTCAAACGCCCCTGCAGCTCGTACACGTCTGCTGTTCCGGACGTTCCGTACCTGATTTCGTTCTTGCTGAACGTTTGCTCGGTATGTAAGCGGTGCTTGAGCTCCAACCCGGCAAATAACACAACTACCAAACTAACGGTGATGACAATCAATCGTTTGTTCATTCGCGGCAACTCACCTTTCCCACTCTCATGATGTCAGACCTATTTAAGGGTTATTATGAGAAAGGGATGCCGCTTCTATTCAATACTTTCGTAATGCATCCTTCAACCTCGCTAGGAGCTCATTCGGTTGATTTCGTACTGCTCCATGGAGATCAGCACCTCGCGGGGCTTACTGCCCTCGTACGGCCCTACGATACCCCGCGCTTCCATCGTATCGATCAGCCGCGCCGCACGGGTGTACCCGACGCGCATACGGCGCTGCAGCAGCGATACGGACGCCTGCTTCGCCTCCAAAATGATTTGCACCGCTTGATCGTAAAGCTCGTCCTCAAACAGGTCCTGATCGTCCTGTTTCTCCTCCACAAGCGGTACCATATCTTCAACGTATTCGACCTGGCGCTGGGTGCGCACGAAATTACAAACGGATTCGACCTCCTGGTCGGATAAAAAGGCCCCCTGCACGCGGACCGGTTTGGACGCGCCCATCGGCAAATAAAGCATATCACCCCGGCCAAGCAGCTTTTCCGCTCCGGCTGAATCAAGAATCGTTCGCGAGTCGACTTGCGACGATACGCCGAAGGCGATCCGCGATGGAATGTTCGCCTTGATCACGCCGGTGATCACGTCTACGGAAGGCCGTTGGGTCGCAATCAGCAAGTGGATACCGGCCGCGCGCGCCATTTGCGCCAAGCGGCAAATCGCATCTTCGACATCATTGGCGGCGACCATCATCAGGTCGGCCAACTCGTCGACGATGACAACGATATAGGGCAGCGGAGCACCGGTTTGCGTTTCCACCAGCATGTTATTGTAGCCCTCGATATTTCGTGTGCCGCTCTTAGAGAACAGTTCATACCGCTTCTCCATCTCGACGACGACCTTCTTCAAGGCCAGCGAAGCGCGCTTCGGATCGGTGACGACGGGCGCCAGCAAATGCGGAATACCGTTATACACATTCAATTCGACCATCTTCGGGTCAATCATCAGAAACTTGACTTCATCCGGCTTCGCTTTGAATAAAATGCTCGTGATAATGCCGTTGACGCACACCGATTTCCCTGAACCTGTAGCCCCCGCAACCAACATATGAGGCATCTTCGACAAGTTGCCGACGATCGGCTGGCCGGAAATGTCGCGGCCGAGCGTGATTGACAGCTTGGAGGCGGCATCCTGAAAGGCTGCCGTCTCCATGACCTCACGCATCGTAACGATCGACACCTCGGTATTCGGCACTTCGATGCCGATTGCCGATTTACCGGGAATTGGCGCTTCCATCCGGATGTCCTTAGCGGCGAGAGCCAGCGCGATATCGTCGGTCAAGCTGACGATGCGGCTAACCTTCACCCCGACGTCAGGCTGAATTTCGTAACGAGTCACCGCCGGCCCCCGCACCACTTCGAGCACCTTGGCGCGCACGCCAAAGCTTTCCAGCGTCGCTTCCAGCTTGCGGGCGACCGCTTTGTAGTCCAGCGAATCGGCGCCTTTCCCCGAAGCCGGCTTGGATAAAAGCTGCAGCGAAGGCAGTTCGTAAGGTATCGTCAGCGGCTTCGTCTTGATGTCAAAGTCTTCACCGTTCGCGGTATCGAGGCTCTGCTGCTCTTGCGGCTGCGCTGCCGGATCGGCTGCTGCGGTCGCCGCCCCCGTGACAGAGGCTTGCGGCTGTCCGCTCAATTCGTTCTCGTCATAGCTTTCTTGCCGCACTTGTTCCTGAAAATCGCGAATAACCGGAATCGCCGAGTCGTATCCCGCGGCTTCTTTCGCATCGTTGCCATCGTTCGAATCGGGTTCTTCCCCGGCATAAGCGGAGTATACCGTTACTTCTTCGTCCGCCTCCGAGTACGTCTCATCCTTAGTTCGTTTCGAGGAAACGCGCGCTTTCTTCCCGCCGTCCTCCGAAGGTTTTAACAGCTCAAAGAACAAAGACCGTTTCTTGGCCGCGGATTTGCGAGCCTTAGGGTCCGGTCTGTACGTTTCTTCGTCGAAGTCTTCGTCGATCGGCATTGCGAGAACAGCCGCCGCTTTCTTCTTGCGCGCTGCCGCGGTCGCTGCGGCCGCCTCGGATGCTCTGGCCGCTTTCCGCTCCATCATCTTCCGCTTTAGGAATTGCCCGAGCAGCGTATCCTTGAACGGCTTGCGTCCCTGCAGCCTGGCTGCCAGATCGCCGAACGACCACCCGGTAACCAGAATAAAGCCGGCTACAACCAGCGTAAATTGAATGAGCCGCGCTCCCAAATTGCCGAACATGAAATACAATGCCCCATACAGTAAGGAACCCGTCATCCCGCCGCCTACACCGTCGGTCAAGATGTTTTGGCCCTCTTCGGAAGGACTCAGCCCCTCGACCAGGCTCGTCCACGTCTGGAAGACGATCTGCCCTGCCGTGAAATCAGCCTTAGGGTACAGCTGTGTGAACAAGCTGATGTGGCTCATCAGCAGCAGGGACAGCATGATGAGCAAAATCCCCGACTTTCGGACCGTTCGCCAAATCGGCCACTGGCGCTTCATCATCGCGTACAACGCGACGTATATGAATACGAGAGGGATGACAAAATCCCACGTCCCGATCACGAACCGGAACAAATAGGTGAGCGAACGGGCCACCGAGCCTTCACGGGAAAGCGCGATGACGGATAACGTTAAGATCAGGATGCCGTACAGCTCAAATTTTAAATTGGTTTTGATACCTTTGCCACTCTTCTTCCTCTTGGCCAAAACCATTCACCCCCGTCAGCCTATTATACCATAAACTGGAGCGAAGCTGAACGGGACGCCTGCAAAAACGGTTAGCCGGGAAAGACCGGTTTAAATTCGATTAACCGGCCAGGGGTGTACTGCGGATTTAAAAAATCTTGCGGGTTGCAGCTTATGAGCCGTACGATGGTAGCCTGCGTTTGATTGATCGGCTGTACCTGCATCGTCACGCCGTTCATGACGATTTCCAGCAATTGCGTCGCCGACTCCATCGCGTCAATGCCTTCCATGACCTTGTCCATCGGCAATATCGTGTAATGCGTCATTGCACCACACCCCCGGAGAGTGTTTTCCGGCGTTCTTCGATCATGCTGTTTAATTTGCCGATGGCCTCCCCTATTCCCCCCAAGCTGTCGATGAGCCCGTATCTCACGGCATCCGTCCCGACGACGGTCGTTCCGATATCCCGCGTCAACTCGCCCGTTTTAAACATAAGCTCCTTGAATTTATCCTCGTCTACACGGGAATGCCGGGTTACGAAACGAATGACGCGCTCCTGCATTTTATCCAGATATTCAAACGTTTGCGGCACACCGATAACCAGACCGTTCAGCCGGATCGGGTGGATGGTCATCGTAGCGGTTTCCGCGATAATGGAATGGTTCGCCGACACGGCGATCGGTACACCGATACTGTGTCCGCCTCCAAGCACCAGCGTGACCGTCGGCTTCGACAAGGTGGCAATCATTTCGGCGATGGCCAGCCCCGCTTCTACGTCGCCTCCCACCGTGTTGAGAATGATCAGCACGCCTTCAATTTTCGGATTTTGTTCGGCCGCTACGAGCTGCGGAATCAGATGCTCGTACTTTGTCGTCTTGTTCTGCGGCGGCAGCACCATGTGTCCTTCTATTTGACCGATGATCGTCATGCAAAAGATATTCGATTCGCCGCTCGGCACGACGGTTTGACCCAGCTGCTGGATGGCTTCAACCGCTCCGTTCTTGCGATTTTCGTCCTGCCCCTGAGCTGTCTGCGGCTGTTGTTGCGGCTGTTGTTGCGGCTGTTGATCCTGTCTGTTCGTCAGCATGGCAAATTCCCCCTACTAAGTATCCAAATCTTCTTTAGTATGGTACGCTTCGCCAATAATATGCACGTATAGAAAAAGCTTCCTTACCCGGCAACGGCCGAACAAGGAAGCTTTAACGTTTATATAACTTAGGGTTCAAGTGACTAATGCGAGTGACTAGACTTCCATAATAATCGGGAGAATCATCGGTCTTCTTCTGGTTTGTTCATATAAAAATCGTCCGAGTGCATCTTTTACATGCGTTTTGAGCGATGCCCACTCATTTACGTTTTCATTCATCAGGCGATGGAGCGTGCTCGTCACGATCCGGTTCGCCTCGTCAAGCAGACCTTCGGATTCTCTCACATACACGAAACCTCGGGAGATGATGTCCGGACCGGACAAAATCGCACCATCCTGTTTGCTCAACGTTACGACGACGACCAGAATGCCGTCCTGGGACAGCAGCTTGCGGTCGCGAAGCACGATGTTGCCTACGTCGCCTACGCCCAAACCGTCGATCAAGATGTTGCCCGCCGGCACTTTCGAACCTTTGCGAGCGACGCCGTCTTGAATTTCGACGGTTTCACCGTTGTCCACGATGAAGATGTCTTCGCGCGGAATGCCGACGGATTCGGCCAACAAGCCGTGCTGCCGCAGCATCCGATACTCACCGTGAATCGGAATGAAATATTTAGGCCTCATCATATTCAGCATCAGCTTCAGTTCTTCTTGACTGCCGTGTCCGGAAACGTGCACACCGGTTATCGAGCCCGGTCCGTAAATTACATGCGCGCCGATGCGCATAAGCTCATCCACCGTACGCCCGACGTAACGCTCGTTGCCCGGAATCGGAGTCGCCGCAATAATGACGGTATCTCCCGGCAAAATGTCGACCTTGCGGTGCGTCGATCGAGCCATACGCGTTAACGCGGACATCGGTTCGCCCTGAGAGCCTGTCGACAAAATGGCTACGCGATCGCCTGCCATCTTGTTCACTTCTTCCGGCTCGATCAGCATACCGTCCGGAATGTTCAGGTAACCGAGTTCGCTGGCGATCGATACGACATTCACCATACTGCGCCCGATAACGGTCAGCTTACGACGCGTTGCCACGCAAGCGTCGACAACCTGCTGAATCCGGTGAATATTGGACGCGAACGTTGCAATAATGACGCGCTGCTTCGCTTTGCGGAACACCTCTTCGATTTCTGCGCCGACACTGCGTTCCGATCCGGTATAGCCCGGACGCTCGGAGTTCGTACTGTCGGACAACAGGGCCAGTACACCTTTTTGTCCGATAGCCGCCATTTTGTGCAAATCGGCGTACTGATCGTTAACCGGCGTTTGATCGAATTTGAAGTCTCCGGTGTGCACCACGTTCCCTTCCGGCGTTTCCAGGCAAACCCCGACGGAATCCGGAATACTGTGGTTCGTTTTGAAGAACGTCGCTGTAATGCAACCCATTTTCAATTCCGAATCCGCTGTGATCACATGACGCTTCGTTTCGCCAAGCAAGCCCGCTTCTTTCAATTTCGTTTCGATCAACCCCAAGGTTAACCGGGTTCCGTAAATAGGCACATTCAGATGCTTGAGTACATACGGCAAGCCGCCGATATGATCTTCATGTCCGTGCGTAATCAGAATACCGCGAACTTTATCGCGGTTTTCCGTCAAGTATGAAATATCCGGGATTACGATGTCGATACCGAGCATGTCCTCCTCTGGAAATTTCAAGCCGCAGTCGACAACGACGATGTCGTTCGCATACTGAATCACATACATGTTTTTACCGATTTCACCCACGCCGCCTAGGGCAAAAATCGAAAGTTTGTCTATATTTTTCTTTGACAACGTATAAACCTCCTTGGTTGATTTGACGACGATTTTCCATATGAACGATTAACCAATTCATAAACCGCACCAGTCACTTGCCACCATTATACATGAAAGAATCTTGCCATTACAAGTAAACCGTAAATACCGCTCATCCCTGTGCCGGGTACTGCTTAGCATCTCCTAAAAAAAGAAAACCGATGCCGCGAACGGCACCGATTCATCGAAGACTTCATGCAAATAGGGACGCAATGAATTGTCCTTCTTGTTCGGTCACATCCACGAGCGGGAGCCGTACGCCACCGACCGAAACCCCTCGAAGGTTAAGCGCATATTTCACCGGGGCCGGGTTGGGGCGGAAGAACAATCCGCTGAAAATCGGCAAAAGCTGCCCATGCAGCTTAGCCGCTTCCTGTACGTTCCCCTGCAAGTAGCAGTTTATCATATTTTTCATTTCTTTTCCAATTACATGACTGGCTACGCTGACCACGCCGTACGCTCCGACCGATAAGGCCGGCAGCGTCATGCTGTCATCGCCGGTATACACGCGAAACCCGGACGCAGCGCCGCTCACGATTTGCGTTAATTGGTCAGTGCCCGCGCAATCTTTCGTCGCGACGATGTTCGGAATTTGGGAGAGCCGAATCGTCGTCTGCGCATCGATGTTCACGCTAGTACGGCCCGGAACGTTGTACAAAATAACCGGAATCGAAACGGATTCTGCGATCGCTTTGAAATGCTGGTACAGCCCTTCTTGCGTCGGACGGTTGTAATAGGGTGCGACAAGCAGCAGCGCATCGACGCCGAGCTTCTCCGCTTCCTTGGACAAATGAATCGAGTGGGCCGTGTCGTAACTGCCCGTGCCGGCAATAATTTTCGCCCGTCCTCTCGCATGCGTAACGGCCGCTTTGAACGATTGCAGCTTCTCTTCCTCGGTGAGAGTCGGGGACTCCCCCGTCGTGCCGCAAATGACGAGGCTGTCGCTTTGTTGGTCGTCAATCAAATAGTCCATTACTTTCTCGAATTGTGCCCAGTCGACGTTAAGATTCTCATCGAACGGGGTAATCATAGCCGTTACCAGTCTTCCGAAATCCACGACCTTCTCCTCCTTACGAGCTTATTTATGCAGATTGAATTTTCGATGCAAAGCCCGTACCGCCCGGGCCATATCTTCCCCTTGCACCAACACCCAAATGGTTGTATTGGAGTCGGCGGATTGCAAAATCTGTATATCTTGGTCCGTCAACGCTTCAACGATCGTGGCCATAATGCCGGGAACGCCGTTCATGCCGCCGCCGACGATCGACACCTTGGCGCAATGTGACGTGATCAGCGGCATCAAGCCGAGCTCGGCCAGCGCTTTCAAAGCGCGGTCCGTTTCCTGATCGAAGACGGTGTACACGACGCCTGACGGGTTGACATTAATGAAATCGACGCTGATCCTCTCTCTCGCCATCGCCTTAAACACGCGAAGCTGCAGATCGAATGCGCCTTCCTGCGCGGCTACCCGAATTTGGGAAATGCCGGGAACATGCGCGATTCCGGTAACGAAACGGTCATGAAGCGTACCCGATTGTTTCATCGCTTCGGGATGCGTGACAAGCGTTCCCGGGTGCTTGTTGAAGGTGGAGCGCACGCGCACCGGAATGCCGGCTTGCATAGCCATTTCGACGGCGCGCGGATGGATGACTTTCGCCCCTAAATGCGCCATATTGCAAATTTCCGTATACGATACGACATCCAGCGGCTTCGCATCTTCGACGATCCGCGGGTCCGCCGTCAATATGCCGCTCACATCGGTGAATATATCGACGATTTCGGCCTTCAGCACAGCGCCTAGCGCCGTCGCCGACGTATCGCTGCCGCCCCGGCCGAGCGTCGTCAAATCCCCGCCTGACGTCTGGCCCTGGAAGCCGGCCACAATGACAACGTTTCCTTGCTCAAGCAGGTCCAAGATTCGATTCGGCACGATCGAAACGATCTGTGCATTCCCGTAGTCATCATTCGTTTGAATCCCCGCCTGCGCCCCCGTCAATGCGACAGCGGGGATGCCGTTCGCATGCAGCAGGCTGCAAAGCGTCGCTGCCGATATGAATTCGCCGCAGCACAGCAGCAGATCCTTCTCTCTTGCCGGTAAACAGTCTCCGTTCTTGCTTATCCAATCCAGCAAGGTGTCTGTCGCGTAGGGCTCACCCTTCCGTCCCATCGCCGATACGACAACTACGAGTTTGTACTCCTGGTTCAAAGCGTCTTGAATGTGTTCGATTACGTTTGCTCTAGCTTCGGCAGTGGAAAGGGATGTGCCTCCAAATTTCTGCACCAAGATCTTCATCAAAGATCTCCCCTTTCGGTTCTTCCATTACTTGCAGCCGCCACTTCGAATGTCTTCGATCAGCAGCTTGCAAGCAAAAGCTTGGCTTCCCGTACGAAACGGGAAGCCAGCCTCTTCGTTAGTTTTGTTCGATCGCGATGTACTCGGCGATTTGCACGGCATTCCACGCCGCGCCCTTCAACAAGTTGTCGGATACAATCCACAGGTTGAGCGCGCGAGGATTGCTCAGGTCGCGGCGAACGCGGCCGACGAACGTCTCCAGCTTGCCGGCGGCATCCGTCGCCAGAGGGTATACTTGCTCCGCCGGATTGTCCTGGAGGATGATTCCCGGTGCATCGGCAAGCAGCTGTTTCACTTCTTCGATGTCGAAATCGCTTTTCAGTTCGACATAAACCGACTCCGAATGACCGTAAACAACCGGAACACGCACACAAGTCGCCGTTACTTCAAGCGATTCGTCGCCCATAATTTTTTTCGTTTCGTTGATCATTTTCATCTCTTCGTAAGTAAATCCGTTCTCGACGAATTTGTCGATCTGCGGAATGGCATTGAAGGCGATTTGATGTTTTTTCGGCAGCGAACCAACCGGTAAAATTTGCGGTTCCACCTCATTGCCTGCGAGCACCTCGCGGGATTGGCGAAGCATTTCGTCGATCGCGCGCGCACCTGCGCCGGATACCGCTTGATAAGTCGATACGATGATACGGGAAATCCCGTAGCGGTCGTAGAGCGGCTTCAGCGTTTGCACCATTTGGATCGTCGAACAGTTCGGGTTGGCGATAACGCCTTTATGTTCGTTCACTTTGTCAATGTTGACTTCCGGCACGACAAGCGGCGTTTCCGGATCCATCCGGAATGCGCTAGTGTTATCTACGCAAACCGTGCCATGCTTGATCGCTTCCGGAATGAGCGCTTTACTGACGTCTCCGCCTGCGCTGAACAGCGCGATGTCGACGCCCTGAAAGCTGTCCGGCGTCGCTTCCTGCACCGTAATTTCTTGACCTTTAAACGAAACCTTCGAGCCTGCCGAACGAGCGGAGGACAGAAGTTTAAGCTCTTGAATGGGGAAATTCCGTTCCGCCAGCAAACGGATGATTTGTTCTCCTACGGCACCTGTTGCGCCTACGACGGCAACGTTAAACAATTTTTGATTCGACATGTAGTTCTCTCCCCTGCAGTATGTTTGCCATAATCTATAAATTTAGTAATTAAAACGTTCAATCAGCATCGGCTGAAGCTGTTTGCCTTGGAGCGCCGCTTCGCACGTTTCCATAATCAAGTCCATGCGGGCCACGAGCGAATTCGGTTTGGCCGCCGGCGCATCTTGTCCGTAAGGGACGAAGTAGATGTTTTTCGTGATCAGCAGCTTGCCGACGTTCATGGCGTTCAATCCGAGCCCGTCATTCGTGGAAATCGCGAGCACAAGCGGACGTCCGTTCCGCATTTGCGCTTTGGCGGCCATCAGCACCGGGCTTTCCGTCATCGCATTGGCCAGCTTGCTCGTCGTATTTCCCGTGCAAGGCGCGATAACCATGACATCGAGCAGTTTCGAAGGACCGAGCGGTTCGGCATCTACAATTGAAGAAATAATATCATTTCCTGTGATCTCTTTCAACTGTTTTTGCCAATTTTCCGAGGTTCCGAAGCGCGTATCGGTCGTCATAATCGTATTCGAAACGATTGGCACCACCCTCGCTCCCTCGTCGACGAAACGTTTAATTTGCGGCATGACTTCCTCAAACGTACAATGGGAGCCGGTCAACGCGAAACCTACCGTTATTTTTGTCCAATCCATCAGGCATTCCTCCTAGTCGCTTCATCTTCCATGATGATGCGGATTATCGTATCCGCCATGATCCGGCCCGCCGTCTTCGGCGCCACGATGCCCGGCAATCCGGGAGCGAGCATCGCCTTGACGCCGCGCTTCTCCGCAAACCGGAAATCGGTGCCGCCCGGCTTCGAAGCCAAGTCGATGATGATGGCACGATGCGGAATGTTCGCAATAACTTGCGCCGTCACGATCAACGAAGGTATCGTGTTGTACAGGAAATCGACTTTGGACACATGGGAGATCAATTCCTTCGAATAAAAAGGATTCATGCCCATCTCCGTGGCGCGGGCAAAATATTCGGGCCTATTCACCCCGAATCTGACCTTCGCCCCCATCCCTTGAAGCGTCCGGGCAAGCGTAATGCCCGTACGGCCAAATCCGAGCACCATCGATTCGGAGCCGTGAATCGTAATGTCCGTGTTCTGGATCGCCATCATAATAGCGCCTTCCGCCGTCGGGATGGAATTGTAGATCGCCACGTCATCGCGGTCGAACAGTTCGACGAGTCCGATGCCGACAGTGGAACACAGCTCGCGTAAGTAAGGCTTCGCCATGCCGGTGAACACTTTGGCGTGTTTCGGCAAGGCGGCTATATGTTCATGTGACAGACGTAATTCCTTCGAAGAAAATATGCTTTCGACGCGTCCTTGGTCATCGGTTCCTACGGCTGGCAATATCAGGGCATCCAGGCTTTCTAAGGCTTCCGGCGTCAGCTCCGCCTTGGTGATCCCGCTGAACCCGTTTTGGAGATTGTCGAATCCGATCAGTACGACAGTGGCGTCCAGCTCGGAGCATTTGTGAATAATCTCGAGCTGTCTGGCGTCGCCGCCGATCAAACCCACATGAATCCCGGTCAGCATTCCTTTCACCTCTTTCTAAATCGCTCTCGATAACTTATCTTATGCGGTTGCCCAGAGATGGGTTCCAGCGCGGGAGAACGTCTGAAGAGGCGAAGCTTCGGCTCGCCGGGACTCTACAGGAAGAGCGGCAAGCACAAAAAAAGGACAGGGGCGCCCTGTCCTTCTCAATTCCCTATCGTTATTTTGTTCCCGTATGGCCAAAGCCGCCGACGCCGCGAACGGTGTCGTCAAGCTCATCCGTTTCAACCAGACGAATTTGCGGTACGCGCTGGAATACCATTTGCGCAATTCGTTCTTTCCGTTCGATGGTGAACGGTTCCCGGCCGTGATTAATCAGAAGCACCTTCACTTCGCCGCGGTAATCGGCGTCGACCGTGCCCGGCGCATTAAGCGTCGTTATCCCGTGCTTGAACGCAAGTCCGCTGCGCGGCCTGATTTGCGCCTCCAGCTCGCCCGGCATCGCCAGCGCGAAGCCGGTCGGGATCAGCGCCCGTTCGCCCGGCGCAAGCACAACCGGCTCGCCGACGGCGGCGTACAGGTCGAAGCCGCTCGCAAGCTCCGACATTTTCACCGGCAGCGGCATGTCTTCATTCCCCGGCAGCCGTTTAATCCGCACGTCAAACATCTCAGACAAGCTGATCCCTCCCGAACCCGTCAATCGCATCGTTCGACTGGCCTACCATCGCCAGCGCAAACGGAGTTGACAGCAAACTTGCGGTTAAAGCCTGAATTTGTTCCATCTCGACGCGTTCGATCCGCTCAATCATTTCGTCGAGGCTGTAATGTCTGCCGAGCATCAGCTCGTTCTTGCCGATGCGGTTCATCCGGCTGCTCGTGCTTTCCAGGCTAAGAATCAGACTGCCCTTCATTTGCTCCTTGCCCTTGCGCAGTTCAGCCGGAGTCAAGCCGTTGCGCTTGATGTCATCCAGCATCTCCATTGTCACCTTCAGCACTTCGACCGTTTGCTTCGGCGCGGTTCCGGTATAAATCGTAAACATCCCGCCGTCCTGATACGACGTATGATAGGAGTAGACCGAGTACGCAAGTCCCCGCTTCTCGCGAATTTCTTGGAACAAACGGGAGCTCATGCCGCCGCCGATCGCATTGTTCAACAGAATCATCGCGTACAGGCGCTCGTCGGTCACCGATAATCCGGGCAGCGACAAGCAGATATGATTTTGTTCCGTCTTCTTCTGGTAATATTCGAGCTCGCTATGGAAGCCGAGCGGTTCCCGCGTCTCCGGCGCCGCATCGCCAGCGAAGCCGCTGAAATGCTGCTCGATCAGCTTGAGCACGTCGTCGTTCACATTGCCGGCGATGCTGACAACCGTATTGGACGGCGTATAGTGCGTTTTCATATAGCTTCTCAAGGTGTCGGAGTTCATCGCAGCCAAGTTATCCTGCGTGCCGATGATCGTATACCCGAGCGTATGTCCGCCGAAAGCCGCACGTGCGATCAAATCGTGGACCATATCGTCCGGCGTATCTTCATACATCGAAATTTCTTCGTAAATAACGTTCTTTTCTTTCTCCAGCTCAGCCGGATCGAACACGGACCGGAAAAACATGTCCGACAGCACTTCTACCGCCAGCGGCAAGTGCTCGTCAAGCACCTTGCAATAATAACACGTGTATTCTTTCGAGGTGAACGCATTGACGTTGCCGCCGATACCGTCGAAAATTTCGGCGATATCTTTAGCCGAGTATTTGTCGGTTCCCTTAAAGAGCATGTGCTCGATGAAATGGGAAATCCCGTTGTTCTTTTCATTCTCATTGCGCGATCCGGTTTTGACCCAAATGCCGAATGCGACGGAGCGGCACGTCGGAATTTTCTCTATGACGACACGCAGTCCATTATTGAGGGTATATTTGTCCAAGCAAAGAAGCCTCCTCATTCGTTCGGCTTATGCAGCCACCCGATTGGTATAATATTTAGATCTTAACATTATTGCCCTTTCGACTCAACTTCGGGAATGCGATCCGCCGAAATCACTTCGCTGACGGTGCCGAGCCGAAGTCCTTTGCTCTTGATGGCGTGAATCATCCCGGCCAGCGCTTCGCTGCTGGACGGCGTCGGATGCATCAGGATGAGCGATCCCGGCTCCACCCGTGTCGTCACTTTGCGAACAATCGATGCCGGCTCCGGCTTCTTCCAATCGATCGTATCGAGGGTCCAGAGAATCGTACGCAGCTTCAGCTCATGCGCCACCTCGACCGTCGTCTGATTGAAATCGCCGGAAGGAGGCGCGAATAGCTTGTTCGTCACACCTGCCTCCTTCAGCAGTTGTTCGGTCTTGGTAATTTCAGCCGTATTCTGCTCGCGGCTCAGTTTGCTCATATTTTTGTGAGAATACGCATGGTTCCCCAGCTCATGACCGCGTTCCGCAATTTTCTTCGCGGTTTCCACATTTTTCGAGAGCCATTTCCCATCCAGGAAAAAAGTCGCACGTACTCCTTCCTTCTCGAGCGTATTCAGCATGGGCGTAATATATTCATCTCCCCACGCAACATTGATCATCAAACCGACCATCCGCTTATGCGGGTTGCCTTTATAAATCGGATGCGGTCCCAATTGATCGAGCCCGATCTGCGGCGGCACCTCCCGAAGAACGATCGGCAGCGGCTGTCGAAACGATTGCGCTTCGGCTGCGGCCAATGACCGATCGATATCGACCTCGATCCCGTTGTAACCCGGCAGCGCCTTCCAGACCGGATCGATCTTGGCATTCACGGCAGGAACGTTCCGCTTCTCCGCCTCGGCGCGCAGGTAAGCGAGCGCCTGCGAGCGTGTGTCGCCCGCATCCTCCCGCCATACTTGCCTTGTGAGCGCTTTGAACGGATCTGCGAACGCGAAGGACCGCCCGGCTTCGCCTGCTTGCCGCGCATGCTCGGTAAACCGTTCCACGCCCGGTGATTGCTGAACGAACAACAGCATGCCGCCTAAACAGGCAGATGCCACCAACAGCAGTTGACGTTGCTTTCGATTCATAAGGGTTGTCTCCGTTCCTTTTGTTTGTCCCATTCATATGCAGGGGCAGACAAGTTTAGACCCGGAGAAGCCGATGCGTGCGCGGTATCGATCAAAAGACCATGCAGGCGGACACAACAAAAAAGAGACAGACTGCTCTGACTCTTTCTTCGTTACGACTACACAAGCGGTGCAGCGCGGATTATTAAGTTTGTGCGGGAGTGCTCGGAGGTGTAAGCAGTACTTTACGCGACAGGTTGACCCGACCTTGAGCGTCGATTTCGGTTACCTTGACCGTAATTTGGTCGCCGATCTTCACAACGTCCTCCACTTTCGCCACACGTTCGGTGGACAGCTGAGAAATATGGACCAAGCCGTCTTTACCCGGCAAAATCTCTACAAACGCGCCGAATTTCTCGATACGCCGCACGGTGCCTAAATAAATTTCACCGACGACTACTTCGCGTACGATGCCTTCAATGATGGAACGGGCTTTCTCGTTCATCTCGCTGTTCGACGATGCGATGAATACGCGTCCGTCCTGCTCGATGTCGATTTTCACGCCGGTTTCCTCAATGATTTTGTTGATGATTTTACCTCCGGCCCCGATCACGTCGCGGATTTTGTCCGGATTGATCTGCATGGTCACGATTTTCGGCGCGTATTGCGAAAGCTCGGACTTCGGCTCGGAGATGCGCTCCATCATTTTATCCAAAATGTACATCCGGCCCGTCTTCGCTTGCTCCAGCGATTGCGCGAGGATGTCGCGGTCGATGCCGTCGATCTTGATATCCATCTGCAGCGCTGTGACGCCTCTCGCCGTTCCGGCTACCTTGAAGTCCATATCGCCGAGATGATCTTCCATCCCCTGGATGTCGGTCAAAATCGAGAATTGATCGCCGTCCTTGATGAGCCCCATCGCAACGCCCGCAACCGGCGCTTTAATCGGAACGCCTGCATCCATCATCGCGAGCGTGCTTGCGCAAATGCTGGCCTGCGACGTCGAGCCGTTCGACTCGAGCACCTCGGATACAAGACGAATCGTATACGGGAAGTCCGTTTCGTTCGGAATGACCGCTTCCAGGGCGCGTTCGCCCAAAGCGCCGTGACCGATTTCGCGGCGGCCCGGAGGACGAAGAGGTCTTGCTTCGCCTACGCTGAACGGAGGGAAGTTATAGTGATGCATAAACCGTTTGGATTCTTCCAAATCGATCCCGTCCAAAATTTGCACGTCGCCCAGCGCGCCAAGCGTACAAATGGACAAGGCTTGCGTTTGACCGCGCGTAAACAAGCCGGAGCCGTGCGTACGCGGCAGCAAATTGATGTCGCATTCGATCGGGCGAATCTCATCCAGAGCTCGTCCGTCCGGACGGATTTTATCGTGCGTAATCAGGCGGCGGACTTCTTCCTTCACGATATCGTACAACGTTTCTTTAACGTCATCCATCTTATCCGGTGTTTCCGCGTACACCGCGATGAAATGTTCCTTCGTTTCTGCGTTGATCGCGTCGATCGCATCTTGGCGTGCGTGCTTCTCCGGAATTCTGACCGCTTCCACGAGACGGGCTTGAGCGAATTCGCGAACCGCCTTGCTCACTTCAGCGTCCACCGTGTGCAGTTTCACTTCCATCTTCGGCTTGCCGACTTGCGCCACGAGCTGCTCCTGCAGCGCTACGATCTTACGGATTTCGTCATGACCGAACATGATCGCCTCGAGCATCACTTCTTCCGGCACTTCGTCCGCTCCCGCTTCGACCATCATGATCGCATCCTTCGTGCCGGCGACCACCAGATGAATATCGCTCTTCTCCGCTTGCGCGAGCGTCGGATTGATGACGAATTGACCGTCTACCCGGCCTACGATAACGCCGCCGACCGGACCGCTGAACGGAACGTCGGAGATGCTAAGCGCCGCGGATACGCCGATCATGGCAGCCATCTCCGGCGTGCAATCCTGGTCTACGCTCATCACGATCGCAACGACTTGAACATCATTCCGGAATCCTTCCGGGAACAACGGACGAATCGGGCGGTCGGTCAGCCGGCTAGCCAATATCGCTTTCTCGCTCGGACGGCCTTCGCGCTTGATGAAACCGCCCGGAATTTTACCTACGGAGTACAAACGCTCCTCGTAGTTCACTGTTAACGGGAAAAAATCCAAATCTTTCGGTTCGGCAGAAGCCGTCACCGTACATAATACGACCGTTTCCCCGTAGCGGGCAACGACCGCGCCGTTGGCTTGCTTCGCCAATCGTCCGGTCTCCAGCACGAGAGTCCGGCCCCCAAGATCCATCTGAACCTTACTTTCCATACAAAACCTCCTAGTATTGGCGTTCGTTCATAACATGAGCCTTCGAGATATGCCTATGTATGCCCGTTCGCACGGAACTGTTGTACTAAACCATTCTATGTAATGGTTAGTATTTCCTTCTTTTTGCGAAAACATTAGCCAAAAAAAGCAACCCCGAATCCCCGTGCATCCAAATGCAAACGATCTGGAGCGCCCCAAGGACAAACGTGGTTGCTTTGATTGTGGAATTAGCCGCGAATTAACGACGAAGACCGAGTTTCTCAATCAGTGCGCTGTAACGCTTAACGTCTTTGTTTTTCAAGTACGTCAGCAGCTTACGGCGTTGACCGACCATTTTGAGCAGACCGCGACGAGAATGGTGATCCTTCTTGTGCGTCTTCAAATGGCTCGTCAAGTTCACGATGTTTTCCGTCAGGATCGCGATTTGCACTTCAGGGGACCCTGTATCATTTTCATGAGTCTTGTGCGTTTGGATCAATTCCTGTTTACGCTCTTGTGTCAATGCCATTGTTGATTCACCTCCATATAAGTATATCTCCGGTAGCCCAGAGACCGTCGGAGTCTCGATTCTCCACGCTACGGATGTATGTGCAAGGCGAAATCCGATAGATTCTATCGAATCCCGATTCGACAACGTTTCATAGTATAGCATATCGGATAGATAAAAGTAAAATAAAATCCGCTTGCAGCTGTTATTTCTTTTCCATCAGCGTCTGTTTGGCACGATCGGCGTCCTGACCGATCTGTGCGATCAACTCCTGAATCGACGCGAATTTACGCTCGGCCCGAATATAGTCGACCAGCCGCACTTTCACGCGTTCTCCATAAATCGTCTCGCTAAAGTCAAACAAATGCGCCTCCAAGGTCGGTTGAAGCAAGCCGTCCGTGAACGTCGGCTTCACGCCGACATTCATCACCGCGCCGTGCCAGCGCCCTCGTGCGAACACTTCGACGGCGTAAACACCGTTGGCGGGCAGCACATAAGGGTCGGATAAGGCGATATTGGCCGTCGGATAACCGATCGTGCGGCCGCGTGCGTCGCCGTGCACGACATCGCCCTGAAGCTCGTAGGCTCGTCCAAGCAGCTCCGCCGCTTCGCGCACGTCTCCGGCCTGCAGACAGCTGCGAATTCTCGTACTGCTGACCTTGTCTCCGTGCAGGTGAAACGGGCGCACGATTTCGACGGCGAAACGGCCCTTCGCCAGCTCGCACAGCGTATCGGGCGTGCCTGCCCCTTTATAACCGAACGTAAAGTCGAAACCGACAAACACGGTGTCCAAACCGAGCGGCACGAGCATATGCTCGACGAAGTCCTCAGGACTGACGCGCATGAACGATTCGTTAAACTCGACCACATACGTCATGTCCACGCCAAGCCCGCTCAACACTTCGTGCTTCAATGCCAGCGGAGTAAGCAGCTGCACGTAATGCTTCATCCCCAGCAGCTCCCTCGGATGAGGATGAAACGTCATAATCGCTGCGCCGCTGTCAAGTTCCCGGCCTCGCTCCACCGCAAGGCGTATCACTTCTTGGTGCCCCAGGTGCACACCGTCAAAATCACCGATCGCCAGCACCTGCGGACGACGGCCAGACCGCTCTGGCCCTTCCAGCGGAAACGAAAGCGATACCGTATGCATCATCGTTACGTTCACCTACAATCCCATTACGAAAATTACGAAAAAATTTTGACCGGCCGCAGCAGGCCTGATTCTGCATTCCATTCGTACACGCCGACCAAGAGCTCCGGTTCCCCATCGGAATAAGCGGCGATTTGTCCGGTTTCATCCGGCTGTAATCGTTCAAGCCCGACACGCTGATCTTCGTCCAAGCGAAGCTTCTGACCGAGCAGCGCTTTCGCCACTTGGTCCGCATGAAGACGCACCTGCGGCAGATGGCGCAGCGCTTCTTCCATAGAGACAAGGTGCGAGGCCAAGACGCCTTCCTCGGCCAGCTGCTGCACCTGCTCGAGCGTTAAGCACCGTTCCGGCGTTAAATTGCCGGTCGACGTACGCACCAGTTCGGCCATGACCGCCGGAACCCCGAGCGCCTTGCCGATATCGGCGCACAACGTGCGGATGTAGGTGCCTTTGGAGCAAAGTACGCGAAAACGTACGGCCGGATACTCGCCGCTCCAGTCGGTCTCCAGCACATCGATCCGATAAATTGTAACGACTCTCGACTTCCGTTCGACCTCGACGCCTTGACGAGCCAGCTCGTAAAGACGTTTCCCCTCGACTTTAACCGCGGAATACATCGGCGGCACTTGCTCGATATCGCCGACGAACCGGTTGATAGCTTCGACCGCCTGTTCGGGGGTCAGTCGCTCGGAGACGCCTTCCATCCGCTCGATGGTCGTGCCGGTCAAGTCTTCGGTATCGGTAGCCAGGCCCAGCCAGACGTTAGCTTCGTACTCCTTCGGCAAATCCTGGATATACTCCACGACACGCGTAGCACGTCCGATACATAGGGGAAGCACGCCGGTCACTTGCGGATCGAGCGTGCCGGTATGTCCGATTCGTTTTATTTTTAAAATACGGCGCACTTTCGCCACAACATCGTGCGAGGTGTAGCCCTTCGGCTTCCAAATCGGTAAAATGCCTTCCAACGTCATGAGAGCGCCATCCCTACTTCCTGTACGACGCGTTCGATCGCTTCCTCCAAGGTACCGTGGATCGTGCACCCTGCCGCGCGCACATGACCTCCGCCTCCGAACCGCTGCGCGAGCTCTGCGACGTTCGCCTGTCCGCCCGATCGCAGGCTGACCTTCACAACCCCCGGCTGCTTCTCCTTGAACATCATGCCGACTTCGACGCCCTCGACGTTGCGGGCATAATTGACCAGCCCGTCCATATCCTCGCTGGCCGCTTCCGACGAACGTAAATCATCGAGCGAAACCGACAGCCAAGCGATCCGGTTATCGTGAGAGAACGAAAGAGTGTTCAACGTTTTCTTCAGCAATGAAATTTGTCCGAAGGTCATCGTTTCGAGCAGTCTTTCCGCCAAATCGTGCCCCTGAACGCCGCGATTTAATAAATCAGCTGCAATCTGCAGCACCTTCGGCGACGTATTCGAATAGCGGAACCCCCCGGTATCGGTTAGCAGTCCGGAATAAATGCAGACGTTCCATTCCGCACTAAAGGGCAGGCCCAGTTCAACAGCTAAATCGTACAGCACTTCAACCGTTGCCGCCGCATCCGCTTTCACCACGTTCACCGTTCCGAACAGATCGTTGGTCGCGTGATGATCGATGTTCAGCAGGAGGGCGTCCGGCTCGAAGCAGTCTTTCACTTTGCCGATTCGTCCGAAGTCCGCGCAATCGACGGAGATGACCTTCCCGAACATACGGTTCGGGCGGTCCTTCTCGTAATCGATAATGGGGAGAGAGCCGGCCATAAACTTAAATTTCTCCGGCATCCGTCCTTCGTTGATCAAGGTAAAGCGCTTGTTCATAGCGCGCAGCATCCAGGCGACGCCGAACGTCGACCCGGCGGCGTCCCCATCAGGCTGCATGTGAGACACCACCAGAAAATCGTCGTTCCCCCGGATGAAATCGGCAGCCGCTTGAAGCTGTACGGCATAGTCCGATCCGCTGCTCATAGATTCGCGTTCCCTTCATTAATCTGATGAAGGAGCGATTCGATTTTGGAGCCGTAGTCGATCGACGCGTCGAATTTGAACAAGAGCTCCGGAATTTTACGCATCCGGATCCGTTTGCCGAGCTCGGCACGGATGAAACCGCTGCTGCGCCCAAGCGCCTTCAACGTCTCTTGCTTCTGCTCGTCACTGCCCAAGACACTTAAGTAAACTTTGGCCTGTGAAAAGTCGTTCGTAACGTCAACGCCGGTTACCGTAATGAAACCGATTCGCGGATCTTTCAGTTCAGATTGGATGATTTGGCTGATTTCTTTTTTAATTTGCTCGCCAACTCGGCCCACGCGAATTTTTGCCATAGCGTCCTCACCTCTTACCTCTCTACAGTCTCCATGACGAAGGCTTCAATCGTGTCCCCTTCTTTAATATCGTTGAATTTCTCTACAGATATACCGCACTCGTAGCCTTGAGCGACTTCTTTGACGTCGTCCTTGAACCGCTTGAGCGAGTCGACTTTCCCTGTAAATACTACGATACCGCCGCGAATGACGCGCAATTCGGCGTTTCGGTTAATTTTACCGGAGGTGACCATGCAGCCGGCAATCGTTCCGACTTTGGACACTTTGAAAATATTGCGAACCTCCGCTTGACCGATGACCACTTCTTTATAGGTCGGGTCGAGCAGTCCTTTCATCGCCGATTCGATCTCTTCCATCACTTTGTAGATGATGCTGTGGAGTCGAATGTCGACCTTCTCTTGATCGGCCGTGTTTTTCGCTTGCGGCTCCGGACGGACGTTGAAGCCGATGATGATCGCGTTGGAGGCCGAGGCCAGAATAACGTCGGACTCGGTGACGGCGCCTACGCCGCTAAGCAGGATTTTCACGCGAGCGCCTTCCACGTCGATCTTCTCGAGGGAGCCTTTCAACGCTTCCGCGGAACCTTGCACGTCCGCTTTGATGATGACGTTGAGATCCTTGACTTCGCCTTCTTTGATCTGTTTGTACAGATCGTCCAGCGTTACGCGGGAATTCGCACCCATCTCCGACTGACGAAGCGTAATCGCACGCTTCTCGGCGATTGCCCTTGCTTTGCGCTCATCCTCGAACACGAGGAACGGATCGCCGGCTTGCGGCACTTCGGTCATCCCGGTAATTTCGACCGGGGTGGATGGACCCGCTTCTTTCAACTTCTTGCCTTTATCGTTAACCATAGCCCGAACGCGGCCGAAGTGTACGCCGGCTACAAAGCTGTCGCCGACTTTAAGGGTACCGTGCTGAATGAGGACGCGAGCGACCGGCCCTTTACCTTTATCCAGCTCGGCCTCGATCACCGTACCTCTTGCGCGCTTGTTCGGATTCGCTTTAAATTCTTGAACTTCGGATACGAGCAAAATCATATCGAGCAAATTCTCAAGCCCGATCCGCTGCTTGGCCGAAATGTTGCAGAAAATCGTATCGCCGCCCCACTCTTCCGGAACGAGCTCGTAGGCCGTAAGCTCTTGTTTGATATGATCCGGATTCGCATCCGGCTTATCGATTTTGTTAACCGCCACGATAATCGGCACTTTGGCCGCTTTGGCATGGGCGATCGCCTCAATCGTTTGCGGCATAACGCCGTCGTCCGCTGCGACTACGATGATCGTGATATCGGTCACCTGGGCGCCGCGGGCGCGCATCGAAGTGAACGCTTCGTGACCCGGGGTATCGAGGAACGTAATTTTTTTACCGTTCGTTTCAACTTGGTACGCCCCGATATGCTGCGTAATACCGCCGGCTTCGCCTTCCGTCACATTCGTTTTGCGAATCGCATCGAGCAGCGTCGTCTTCCCGTGGTCGACGTGACCCATGATGGTGACGACCGGAGGACGCTCCTGCAAATCTTCGTCGTCGTCCTTCTCTTCGAAATTCTCGAACTTGTCTTCCTCCACCGGAATTTTCAGTTCGACCTCAACGCCGTAATCGGAAGCAAGCAGTTGAATCGCGTCCAAATCAAGCTCCTGGTTGATGGTCGCCATCACGCCGAGGAACAACAGCTTCTTGATGACCTCGGAAGCGTCTTTATGCAGCGATTTAGCCAACTCGCCGACCGTCATCGTACCGCGCACGATAATTTTCTTCGGCGTGTTGTCGATCTTCGGCTTCGGCGGCTCTTGTTGGAAACGACCGCCCCTGCCCTGGTTTCTGCCGTTGCCGCGGTTGCCCGGGCCGCGATTGCCGCCTCGGTTATCGAACTGCCTTTGCGGCGGTCTGGCCTTTTTCGCTTTAGCCCCTGCATCGTCACCGTCGATATCTACAACCGCTCCCACCGGTTTCGGAGGAATAGTCGTAGGACGACCGGAATCGCGACGGTCGCGATCGTTCGGACGCGATTCGCCGGGACGGCTGCGTTGACCTTGGCCGCTGCCTGGAGTCGAACCGCCTTGAGTTCCCTGCGGACGGCCTGGGCCGCTTGTACGGTTACCTTGACCACCGCCGAACGAGCTTTGGCCGCCGCTTTGACCGCCTGGACGGTTTTGCCCGCTGCCTTGGCCCTGGCCTTGACCGCCTGGACGATACCCGCCGCCTTGACCTTGGCCTTGGCCGCCTTGACGGTACCCGCCGCCTTGACCCTGGCCTTGACCGCCTGGACGATACCCGCCGCCTTGACCTTGGCCTTGGCCGCCTTGACGGTACCCGCTGCCTTGACCTTGGCCTTGGCCGCCTTGACGGTTTTGCCCGCCGCCTTGACCTTGGCCTTGGCCGCCTTGGCGGTATCCACCGCCCTGACCTTGGCCGCCCTGACGGTTTTGCCCGCCGCCTTGGCCTTGACCTTGGCCGCCTTGGCGATATCCGCCGCCGCCTTGACCTTGAGCGCTTTGGCGAGGCTCGCCGCTTTGACCGCCCTGCGGTCTTTCCTCTTGCTGGCTGCCGCTCGGTCTAGGCGATGCCGTCTGCACTTGCGCGGAAGCCGGACGCTGGTCCGGTTTCGGCTGGACGGCTACGGTCTGCTGTTTCGACTCTGGACGATTCGTATTCGCGGCCGGTTTGTTCGAGCCTTGGCTCGAACCGGAATCACTGCGTTTGGCCGCCGCATTTGCTTTAATATCTTTGAAAAATTTCTCTACACTATTCACCGCATCGTTCTCCATTACGCTCATATGATTGTTGACCGGAAGGCCCAGTCGTTTCAAAATCGTGATAATCTCTTTACTGCTCATGTTCAATGACTTCGCGTATTCGTATACTCTTAGTTTATCCTTATTGTTATCTTGTTTTGTCAATACAGTCCACCTCCGAGCGATTTTACTGCTTCAATAACAATCGCGCAAATCCCGCATCGGTTACGGCAATGACGACTCGCGCTTCTTTCCCGATACTGGCTCCCAGCTGATCCCGGCTGCCGTATTGATGAATAGGAACCTGATAATGACTGCATTTATCGCTGAGCTTCTTCAGGGTATTGGCAGAAGCGTCCTCGGAGACGATAACAAGCTTAGCATCCCCGTGCCGAACCGATTCAATAACCATATCTTCCCCGGTCACCAGTTTTCCTGCGCGCATCGCAAGCCCTAAATTATTAAAAAAACGATCATTCATCGTCATCATCACCCGCCGCATGCTTTCCAGCAATAAACTCGTCTTCGACCTTTATAAAATCTTGCTCCAGTGCGTCGTAAATTTCAGGGCTGACCTGCGCCTTCAGCGCCCGATCGAGGGCCCGCGATTTCTTCGCCAGCTTAAAGCAAGAAGACTTGCCGCATAGGTAGGCGCCGCGTCCGGCTTTCTTGCCCGTCAGATCGATGAGCAGCTCATCGGTTGGGGTTTTGACGACGCGGATCAACTCCCGCTTGGGCATCATTTGCTGGCAGGCTACGCATTTGCGCAGCGGTGTTTTTCTAGGCTTCATCCGTTGCTCCCCCCCGTATGGCTAACAGGTCGATACGACCGCTTAATCGATGCTGACCGAATCCTGATGCATCTCTTCCGTGTAGGTCTTCGGACGTCCATACTCCTGTTCGGCTTGCGTCTCGCTCTTGATGTCGATTTTCCAGCCGGTCAGCTTGGCAGCAAGACGCGCGTTCTGGCCCTTGATGCCGATCGCCAGCGATAGCTGGTAGTCCGGCACGATGACACGGGCCATTTTCTCCGTTTCGAACACCTGCACCTCGATAACCTTGGACGGGCTGAGTGCGTTCGCCACATATTCTTCCACGCTGTCGACCCAGCGGACGATATCAATTTTCTCGCCCTTCAGCTCGCCGACGATCGTTTGCACGCGCATCCCCTTCGGTCCTACGCAGGAGCCGACCGGATCGACCTCCGCGTTGCGGGAGTAAACGGCGATTTTCGAACGAAAGCCGGCTTCGCGGGCGACGGACCGAATCTCAACGACGCCTTGGAAAATTTCAGGCACCTCGAGCTCGAACAGTCGTTTCAGCAAGCCGGGATGTGTGCGGGACAAGACGATTTGCGGTCCTTTGGTCGTATTCTCTACCTTCGTAATATACGCCTTGACCCGGTCGCCTTGTTTAAACTTATCGGTCGGCATCAGCTCCGTAAGCGGCATGACCGCTTCGATCTTGCCGAGATCGATGTACAGGTTTCGCTGGTCCTGGCGCTGCACGATACCGTTGACGATATCTTCTTCTTTATCGACGTAAGCGTTGTAGATAAGCCCGCGTTCAGCTTCCCGAATACGCTGCGTCACGACTTGCTTCGCTGTTTGCGCAGCGATGCGTCCGAAATCGCGAGGCGTCACTTCGATCTCGACGATATCGTTAAGCTGGTAATTCTGATTCATTTCTCTTGCGGCAAAAAGCGTAATTTCAAGACGCGGATCGAGCACTTCGTCTACGACAGTTTTGCGTGCATACACTTTGATCAAACCGGTGTGCCGGTTAATATCGACGCGCACGTTCTGAGCCGTGTTAAAGTTGCGTTTGTAGGCCGAGATCAAGGCCGCTTCGATCGCATCGATCAGCAAGTCCTTAGCGATCCCTTTCTCCCGTTCAATTTCATTTAAAGCTTCGATAAAATCCATGTTCATTTGAATGGAGTTCCCCCTCTCATAAAATGCGAAACCGCGCGCGGCGGCAATTAAAATAAAATAGCCAGTCTGGCGCTTGCCACTTTATCAAACGGCAGGCTGTGCTTCTTCTTGCCGATTTCAACTTCGACCGTCTTCTCGTCGAACGATCGCAGCGTGCCCTCGAATTCCTTCAGTCCATCGATAGGCTCATAGGTCGTAATGAACACATGCTGACCGACAGCACGTTCATAATCTTGCGGCTTCTTCAAAGGACGCTCTGCGCCCGGCGAAGACACCTCCAAGAAGTAAGCGTCCGGGATCGGGTCGGTTTCATCCAGCTTGCCGCTAAGGTATTCGCTAATACGGCCGCAATCGTCAATATCGATCCCGCCTTCTTTATCAACATACACTCGCAAGAACCAATTGCCGCCTTCTTTCACATATTCAATGTCGACAAGCTCAAACCGGTTCTCGTCCAGGTACGGACGAACCAAAGCTTCCACCGTCGATTTGATCTGATTGCTCAAACGTCTATTCCTCCTATCTATATGAGACGAGTCGCCGAAAACCCTAATACAAAATGTAAAGAGTGGGTTGCCCCACTCTCCGGTTTCGAGATATTACATTGTTACCACCATAGCAGATTATACCATAAGTGCGATTGTTTATGCAACATGGGCGCCTTCCGGCTCCCGCGCCGTCCGTCTTCCTTAGAACAGCGAAAGCTGATTCGTTTCGGGCAAGCCGCGGAAGCAGTTCATGCTGCCGAGCAGCTCAATGATCGTCTTCGACGCTTTGCTGCGACTTTGAAAATCTTCGATCGATAAGTATGGACCCGCTTCCCTGGCGGCGGCAATGTTCTTCGCCGCGTTCTCCCCGATACCGGCAATCGCGGAGAACGGAGGAATGAGCGAATCGCCCTCAATGAGAAATTTCGTGGCGTCCGATTTGTACAGATCGACCGGCTTGAAGGAGAAGCCGCGCGCCGTCATCTCGAGCGCCATCTCGAGAATCGAGATCATGTTCTTCTCCTTCGGCAGCGCCTGGAACCCTTTTTCCTCAATTTCAATCAGCCTGCGCAGAATCGCGTCATAGCCTTGGCAGAGCAGGTCCAGTTCAAAGTCCGTGGCACGGACCGAGAAGTACGTCGCGTAATAGGCGATCGGATGGTACAGCTTGAAGTAGGCGGTACGTACGGCCGAGATCACGTATGCCGAGGCATGCGCCTTCGGGAACATGTATTCGATCTTCTCGCAAGAATCGATATACCAGGCCGGCACGTTATGCTTCTTCATCTCTTCCTTCCACTCTTCGGTCAAGCCCTTCCCTTTCCGTACGCTTTCCGTAATTTTGAAGGCCAGTCCCGCGTCCATCCCCGCTTTATAAATCAAGTACAGCATGATGTCGTCGCGGCAGCCGATAACGGTTTTGATCGTACAGATGCCTTTCTTGATCAGCTCCTGCGCATTGCCGAGCCACACGCCCGTACCGTGCGACAGTCCGGAAATTTGCAGCAGATCGGCAAAGCTGGACGGCTTTGCTTCTTCCAGCATCTGGCGCACGAACTTCGTCCCCATCTCGGGCACCCCGTAGGTGGCGACAGGCGTGCGGATTTTCTCAGGCGTCACGCCCAGGGCTTCGACCGAGTTGAACATGCTCATGACCTTCGGATCGTTCATCGGAATCGTCGTCGGATCGACGCCCGTCAAGTCCTGCAGCATCCGCATCATCGTCGGGTCATCGTGCCCGAGAATATCGAGCTTCAGCAAGTTCGCGTCGAAGGCATGATAGTCGAAGTGCGTTGTCTTCCAGTCGGCGCTCGTATCGTCCGCCGGGTACTGCACGGGGGTAATGTCATTGACGTCGATGTAGTCCGGCACGACGACGATACCGCCCGGATGCTGGCCGGTGCTTCGCTTGACGCCGGTACATCCTAAAGCCAGACGGCTCAGTTCGGCGCCGCGCCACTTTTTGCCTTGATCCTCTTCATACTTCTTCACGAATCCGAAAGCCGTCTTCTCCGCGACCGTACCGATCGTACCGGCCCGGAACACGTTCTTCTCGCCGAACAGCACCTTCGTGTAGTTGTGGGCGTGCGGCTGGTATTCTCCGGAGAAGTTCAAGTCGATATCGGGAACCTTGTCCCCTTTAAAGCCAAGGAACGTTTCGAACGGAATGTCCTGCCCTTCGCCCTTCAGCTTCTCGCCGCAGTTCGGGCAGGCTTTATCCGGCAGGTCGAACCCGGAAGGAATCGAGCCGTCAAGAATCCATTCGCTATGCTTGCACGACAGGCAAATATAGTGCGGCGGCAGCGGGTTAACCTCGGAAATCCCCAGGAACGTAGCGACGACGGACGAACCGACCGAGCCCCGCGAGCCGACGAGATAACCGTCCTCGTTCGATTTCTTCACAAGCCGCTCGGAAATCAGATAGTTTGCCGAGAAGCCGTATTTAATAATCGGGACTAGCTCCTTCTCCAGACGCGCCGTCACCACTTCCGGTATCGGCTCGCCGTAGATGCTGCGCGCGGTCTCGTAACATTTATTACGAATTTCGTCATCCGCGCCCTCGATGATCGGTGTAAACAGCTTCGTCGGAAACAGCTCCAGCTCTTCGAAACGGTCTGCAAGCTCCGCCGTGTTGTGAACGACGACTTCGAAGGCGTCCTCCTTTCCGAGGAACTCGAATTCGGCGAGCATTTCTTTCGTCGTACGGAAATGAACGTCAGGCTTGCGAATGTCCTTGAGCGGGCTGAAGCCGGTAATGCCGTGAATCGTAATATCGCGGTTTATTTTCTCGCGCGGGTGCAGGTAGTGAACGTTGCCCGTCGCGATGACCGGCTTGCCGAGCTTGCGCCCGATTTGCAGGATGCGTCTGGCTGCGTCCTCCAGCAGTGAAGGACTGCCGACCAGCCCCTTCTCGACCAGGTGCATGTTCACGTTCGTCGGTTGAATCTCGAGCACGTCGTAAAACTCGGCGACCGCTTCCGCTTCTTCCATGGACTTGTTCAGCACCGTCTCGAACAGCTCGCCCTTCTCGCAGCCGGAAGCGATGATCAACCCTTCGCGCATTTCCTGCAGCTTGCTCTTCGGAATGCAGGGGACCCGGTGGAAATATTCGGTATGCGAGAGCGAAACGAGCGTGAACAGGTTTTTCTTCCCGATCATGTTCTGCGCGTAAATGCAGCAGTGGAACGGGCGCTGCGTCGTCAAGTTTTTGCCGACCTGGTCGTTCAGCCGGTCGAGCTGCGTATACCCGCGCTCCGCAGCCTCCTTCAGCATGTGAAACAGCACGAATCCGAGCGCAATGGAGTCGTCGATGGCGCGGTGATGGTTATCGAGGCTGACCTTAAACTTGTCGGACAGCGTGTTCAACCGGTGATTTTTCATCGTCGGGTACAACAAACGGGCCAGTTCCAGCGTATCGATCACCGGATTGTTCACTTCCGGCAGTCCGAGACGCTTGCAGTTCGTATTCAGGAAGCCCATATCGAACCGCGCGTTATGTGCAACGAGAACGGCATCGCCGACGAATTCCAAAAACTTCGGCAGCATCTCGGCAATGTCCGGCGCTCCGCGCACCATATCGTCGGTAATATTCGTCAATTGCTGGATATTATACGGAATCCGCTCGTGCGGGTCGATGAACGTGGCAAACCGGCCGATCTCCTTGCCTTCCTTCATCTTGACGCCGGCAAGCTCGATAATCTTGTTGTTCGTAACGGAAAGCCCCGTTGTCTCAACGTCGAAAATGACATACTCGGCATCGGCTAACGCGATATCGGTGGCGTTCATCGCCACTTTCACGGAGTCGTCAATGATATTGGCTTCAACGCCGTAGATAACTTTAATACCATTCTTCTTCGAGGCTTTGTAAGCCTCCGGGAAGCTTTGCACACCGCCGTGATCGGTCACGGCAATCGCTTTATGGCCCCATTTGGCGGCCATTTTGATATATTGATCCACGGGCGTAATGCCGTCCATCGTGCTCATCGCCGTATGTAGATGAAATTCGACCCGCTTCTCTGCCGCGTCGTCCTTCCGGTCAGGGGGAGCTACGATTTCATTAACGTCGGACGGGATCATCACAAGCTCCGGAATTTGCATAAATCGGTCATACTCGACACGGCCGCGAAGCTTCAGCCAAGTACCGTTTTTGATCAGGCTGTAAATCTTCACGTCTTCCTTCGTTTTCGCGAACGATTTCACCATGATCGAGTCTGAGAAATCGGTAATATTGAACGTAAACAACGTGCTTCCGTTCCGCAATTCCTTCATATCCAGACCGAACACGGTACCTTGCACCGTTACTTTCTTCTCCTCGTCCTTCACATCTTGAATCGGTACGGCCGGTTCTTTAATATCGTAACCGACCATCAGCTTGACTTCGCCATCAGGCACAGCCGCTTGCGCCGCCTCTTCCGCTTCCACGGCGGTCATAATGACGCTTGTAACTTCTTTCTCTTCGATCTCCCGCTGCTTCGTAAATTTCTCAAGCTCTTCCTCGCGAGAGTCGCTCAAAGCGTATTTCACTTGATAATCGACGCCAAAAAAACCGTTAAAATATTGGCGGATCCAGTCGTTAATATTTTTCTTCTTCGCAAGTTCCAAACCGAAGCTATCCAGCAAATGCAACGTCAGCACCTTGCCGTGAACCTCGATCTTGGCTTTGGTCATCCAGCCGTTGATGGACGCCGCTTCCCGCTGCACCCACTCGAGAAACATGCTCCAGTATTCGTGGGCCACGCTTTCCGGGTTCACGTCAGAAGTGTATTGCAGAACGAAACGGATCGTCGCGATATGCGCGAATTTGTCACGGATCATTTTACAAAACGAACGATAAATGTCTCCGGGCACGACCTGCGTCTTGACGATATAGAACGTCCATTCGCGGTTTTTACGGCTCGTTTCCACCTTGTCGATGTACCCGTCCGCGAAAAACGTCTGCACGACATCCGCCGGAACGTTCGCCTGCTGCATCAGCATCTCAAACCGATCCCGTTTTAAAGCCGTACTGCTACTGCTCATGATGCTCCTCCCCCATAAACAATCAAAGGGCAAAAGGAATTGAACTCCATCCCGTTTTGCCCTTATGTACCCCTATCTTAGTTCATGCTTTCCTGGTTAACCGCTTCTTAATAAGCTCGACCGAATACGACTGTATGCTTCGCATCTTCCCCGCACACGAGACATTTGGTCTTCCGTACAGCCGGTTCAAATGGAATGTTCCGGCTTGTAGCGCCCGTCTCTTCCTTCACGGTCGCCTCGCAAGCGTCGGAACCGCACCAGCCGGACAGCGTAAAACCGCGCTTCTGCTGCAGGAACGCCTTCAGCTCGTCCAACGTATCGGCTGCGGTCATGTTCTCATCGCGGAACTTCTTGGCTCGATCATACATTTCCTGCTGCGTTTCCGTCAACAGTTTTTGCACTTCTTCTACAAATTGGCTTTGCGCGACGACGCGCTTCTCCCCGGTGATGCGGGAGACGAGCACGACTTGTCCGTTCTCCATATCGCGCGGGCCAAGCTCGACGCGAACCGGGACGCCGCGCATCTCGTATTCGTTGAACTTCCAGCCCGGGCTTTGATCCTGACGGTCGTCCACCTTCACACGCACGCCGGCTTGCTTCAATTGATCGTACAGACCGTCTACGCAAGCGATCACTTGGTCGCGCGTCTTCGGAGGCCCGATCGGGATCATGACAACTTGCGTCGGCGCGACTTTCGGCGGCAGCGCGAGTCCCCGGTCGTCGCCGTGCACCATAATCAGCGCCCCGATCAAACGGGTGCTGACGCCCCACGAAGTTGTATGGCAGAACGTATGCTGATTGTCCCGATCCAAGTATTTAATATCAAAGGCGACGGCGAAATTCGTGCCGAGGTAATGCGACGTCCCCGCCTGCACGGCCTTCCCGTCTTTCATCATCGCTTCTATAGAGAATGTATCGACGGCGCCGGCAAACTTCTCCGAAGGCGTTTTTTGGCCCATGATAACCGGCATCGCCAAGAAATTTTCCGCGAAATCGCGGTAAATTTCCAGCATTTGCATCGTTTCTCTCCGGGCATCGGCTTCGTCCTCGTGCGCCGTATGGCCTTCCTGCCAAAGAAATTCGCTGGTGCGCAGGAACGGCTGTGTTTTCTTCTCCCAACGTACCACGTTGGCCCACTGGTTGATAAGCAGCGGCAAATCGCGGTACGAGTTGATCCACTCCGAGTACATATGACCGATCATCGTTTCTGAAGTCGGGCGGATCGCCAGACGTTCTTCCAGCTTCTCGCCGCCGGCTTCGGTTACCCATGGAAGCTCCGGATTGAAGCCCTCGACGTGTTCCTTCTCCTTCTGAAAGAAGCTTTCGGGAATGAATAGCGGGAAATAGGCGTTGCGGTGACCCGTTTCTTTGAAACGACGGTCCAGTTCGCGCTGAATGTTTTCCCAGATTTCATAGCCGTCGGGCTTGAACACGATACAACCGCGAACCGGTGAGTAGCTCATCAGGTCCGCTTTCTTGATCGTATCGATGTACCAGCGCGAGAAATCTTCACTTTGCGGCGTAATTTCTTTGACGAATTGTTTATCCTGTTTATCCTTCGACATGGTTCGAATGCTCCCCCTACAGACGGCGATTCATTTATCCTTTAATCAGCCTTAATATATCGTTGTATGTGACGGCGATCATCAGCAGCATCAGCATGGCAAAGCCGACGAAATGCACCATGCTCTCCCGGCTCGGATCGACCGGTTTGCCGCGCACCGCTTCTAACCCGAGGAAAACAAGGCGGCTGCCGTCCAGCGCCGGAATCGGCAGTAAATTGAACAAGCCCAGGTACAAGCTCATCACAGCCATCCAGTTGATGTACTGGGCCGGTCCGGCGCTTGCCTGCTCGCTTGTGAACTCGACAATCCGGATCGGACCGCCGAGATCGTCCATCTTCACCTGCAGGGTCGCCAGCTTGCCGAAGCCGTCCAAGATGAGCGTCGTAGCGGAAACCATGCTGCGCCAACCGTTGCTGATTCCTTCCCCGATCGTAGCCGGCCGGGTATCCGGGCCGAGTGAGACGCCGACACGAATCACGCGGTCTTTCTCATCCAGTTCCGGTTTCACTTCTTTGGTAACGAGCTGCTTGTTGCGCTCAACCACCCAGGTCATCGTCTTGTTCGGCGAATTTTGAATCAGCGTCGTCAGCTTTTTGCTGTCGCCGCCGATCTTCTCGCCGTTCACTTCAACGATAACGTCCCCGCCCATCAAGCCGGCGCGCTCCGCGGCCGAACCGGGCTTGGTGTCGGAGATGCGCACCCGATCAGGCAAAGGCATACCGGCCACGAAAACAACCGTGACGAACAAGATGAACGCGAGAATGAAGTTCATTAACGGACCCGCGAATATGGCCATCGCCCGCTGTCCCACCGTCTTGCTGCCAAACTGGCGTTCCCATGGCGCGATCTGCGTCTCCTTCTCCTTGCTGACGATAAGCGCGCGAGGGTGAACGGCAAAGCGCTGTGCCGCGCCGTCGACATCCATACGGACAAACAGCTGACGCTCCAAATCGATATCTTCCACGACACCTTCCAAAGCGCCGCGGCGGCTGTCGAAATCGTTCAAATAAATATGCGTAACCGTTTCATTCTCCAAGGCAACGGCTATCCGTTGTCCCGGATTGATCTGTACGATTTCGGGATCTTCGCCGGCCATCCGCACGAACCCGCCGATGGGCAGAAGCCTCAGCGTATACCGGGTTTCACCGCGAACGAACGAAAGCACCTTCGGACCGAAGCCGATCGCGAACTCGCGCGTCAAGATCCCCGCCCGCTTGGCGAAATAAAAATGCCCCCACTCGTGCACCGTCACGAGTACGAAAAACAAGAGCACATTCAGCACGATGATTTGAAGTACGTCCACCTAGTTCACGGCCTCCTTAAATACATCAATGTTCACATCTGCTAGCATGGGAAGGGCGCTATTCCATGTCCTTAGATTAACATTAATGACAAACGGAACACAAGCCGAGCCCTTGATATGAACATATTACCGGACGCGAACAAACATGCTTGCCAACCGTCCCGGGCAAGGACTTCAGCTTCGGCGGATTTGCGCCGCCGCCGACCGCGCCCAAGCGTCGCTCGCGACAATCGTATCCAGGTCAGGCCCGTCTATCGCCTCATGCTTCGCCATCACCTCGGCGATAATGCGCTCGATGGCGAGGAAGGAGATGTCCCCCTTCAAGAAACGTTCGACCGCGACCTCATTCGCCGCATTATATACCGTCGGCATCGTGCCGCCCTTTCGGCCGCTCTCAAATGCCATCGCCAAGCAAGGGTATCGGGCAAAGTCCATTTCCCGAAAATGCAGCTTGCCGATGTCGGCCAGCCTCAGACGCTTCGAAGGCGTTACCATTCGATTCGGATACGTTAAAGCGTATTGGATCGGCACCCGCATATCAGGCAAGCCCATCTGTGCAATAATGCTACAGTCGACGAACTCGACGAACGAATGAACGATACTTTCCGGATGGATCACCACCTCGATTTGGTCGTAGGATAACCCGAACAACCAATGCGCTTCGATCACCTCGAGCCCTTTGTTCACCATGGTTGCGGAGTCGATCGTAATCTTCGCGCCCATCGACCAATTCGGATGTTTAAGCGCATCCTCCACGGAAACCGAGGCCAGTTCTTCGCGTGTACGATCGCGAAACGATCCGCCTGACGCGGTCAGCGTAATGTTATGTATATGATCTTTATTCTCGCCGTTCAAGCACTGGAAAATTGCGGAATGCTCGCTGTCGATCGGCAACAGCGAAACCTGCTTCCGTTCCGCCAGCGCCGTTACCAAGTGCCCTGCGCTTACTAACGTTTCTTTGTTGGCCAGGCCAATGTGCTTGCCCGCTTCGATGGCCGCCAGCGTCGGCTTTAAGCCCTGACTGCCGACAAGCGCCGTCACGAGCAGCTCGGCGTCCGTCCCCGCAGCGACTTCGAGCAGCCCTTCTTCGCCATAGAACACTTCGGTTCCCGCCGGCACATCGATTCTCAGCCTCTCGGCCAAATCACGCGTCGCCACCGCTACCTTCTTCGGGCGAAAGCGCCTGACCTGCTCCCCGAGCAAGCCGATATTATAACCGCCGGCCAAGCCTTCGACTTCGTAAGCTTCCGGATCATGCGAGATGACATCCAGCGTCTGCGTGCCGATGGAGCCCGTCGATCCGAGAATGCTGATCTTTTTCACTGCGGCCTACCCCCAGCACTCATAATTAAACATGCGGAATTAAGGAAACCACATGCAGAAACGGGAAGACGATCAGCCAGCTGTCCGTCCGATCGAGCACCCCGCCGTGACCCGGCAAAATCATGCCGGAATCTTTAATTCCCTTCACCCGCTTGTAAGCCGACTGCACCAAATCGCCAACCTGCCCGACGACTGCGATCACGAGGCCGATCCATACAGCCTGCGCGTACCCGAGCAGATCCGGCCGGCACCAGGCGAAACCGATCGCCACGATGACGGATAATACCGTTCCGCCTATGGCGCCCTCGACCGACTTCTTCGGACTGATCGTAGGCCAGAGCGGCGTCTTCCCGATCATCGAACCGGTGAAGTAAGCGCCCGAATCCGTTGTCCAGATGCACAAAAATACGAGCAGCGTCAAAAACAGCCCGTGATCCGGAATGGTGCGGGTTTCGATCATATAATGAAAGCCGAGTCCGACGTATGCCATGCCGAGGAAAGCCGTCGCTACGTGATCGATCGTCGTTTTGTTCTTCGTGATCACGGTGGCGGCCAAGAACAGAAACAGGAACAACCATATGCCCTGCGCCGACGACATGAAGCCAAACTGCCACGGCAGCGTCAACACGACGACTCCGATGTAACCGATGACCTGGATCACCCGGTTTCGATTCAAGCCGTTCATTCTCAAAAATTCGTCATACCCGATCAGCGCGAGCGCAACAATGAGTCCGGCAAACCAGTAGCCGCCCAAGTACAACATGATGAAAAATCCGAGCCCCGCCACTAATCCAGTAACGATCCGCTGCTTCAAGTCGATTCCTCCAATTGCCGCTACAATCCGCCGTATCTCCGGGCTCGCCGCTGATATTCTTGTATCGCTTCATAAAAGTGCGGCTCGGTGAACTCCGGCCAGCACAAATCCGTAAACCACAGCTCCGAATACGCCAGCTGCCACAGCATGAAGTTGCTGATCCGCAGCTCCCCGCTCGTCCGGATAAGCAAATCGGGGTCCGGCAACGGATCGGTCAGCAAATATCGCGAGAACAGATGCTCATTGATTTCTGCCGGGTTCACTTTCCCGTCTTTTGCGTCTTGAGCAAGCCTCTGAATACCGGAAAGCATCTCTTTGCGACTCCCGTAATTTAAAGCAAAATTCAAGATAAGGCCCGTATTGTGTTTCGTTTTGTCGATCGCGTCCTGAACGGTTTTCAACGTATAGTCAGGCAACCCTTCAGGCCAGCCGGTCATACGTATTCGGACGTTGTTCGCAATCAGTTCTTCGATTTCTTTAGGAAAAAACTCCAGCGGCAATTTCATCAAGTACTCAACTTCTTCCTTCGGCCTCTTCCAATTTTCTGTGGAAAAAGCATACATCGTCAGCACTTTCACCCCGATATGATTCGCCGCCATCGTTATTTTTTTCACGTTTTTCATCCCCGAATGGTGACCCGCAACCCGCGGCAGCCCGCGTTTCTGCGCCCATCGGCCGTTGCCGTCCATGATGACGGCGACATGATTCGGTATATTATCGGAATCGAGCGCGCTTGCAGCCTCTTCCCCTTCCGACTTTCCTCCGAACCACTTTCTGAATGGTTTCATTGCCAATCCCCCGTCAGGAAAGACTAAAAGACTAAAAACCCCTCAATTAAGGGGGTCTTTACCCGTTACACTTCCATAATTTCTTTCTCTTTCGCCTGCAGCACTTTATCGACTTCACCGATAAATTTATCCGTAAACTTTTGAATATCTTCTTGATGGCGGCGAGACTCATCTTCCGAGAGGCCGGCCGACTTCTCAAGCTTCTTGATCTCGTCGTTCGCATCGCGGCGGACGTTGCGGATCGCAACTTTCGCTTCTTCCCCGAACTTGCGCGTCATTTTCACCAATTCCGCACGGCGTTCTTCCGTTAGCGCCGGAATGATGATGCGAATGCTGCTGCCGTCGTTGGAAGGCGTCAAGCCAAGGTCGGATTTCATGATCGCTTTTTCGATCGCGGATACCGAGCTTTTATCCCAAGGTTGAATCATCAAGGTGCGGGAATCCGGTGTATTGATGTTCGCCAATTGGTTCACCGGCGTCATCGCCCCGTAATATTCCACCTGCACGCGGTCCAGAAGCGCTGGCGTCGCGCGGCCTGCCCGCAAGGTCAGAAGCTCTTTCTTCAAAGAACCGATAGCTTTTTCCATCCGGTCTTCAGCGTTTTTCTTAATGGATTGAGGCATGTTTTATACACTCCCTTTTACAATCGTGCCGATCTTCTCCCCAAGCACGACGCGCTTGATGTTGCCGCTCTCCGTAATGGAGAATACGATCAGCGGGATATTGTTGTCCATACACAAGGAAGATGCGGTGGAGTCCATGACGCCGAGGTTTTTGTTCAACACCTCGAGATAAGTCAGCGTTTCGAACTTTTGCGCGGTCGCATCCTTGAACGGATCGGCGGAGTATACGCCGTCGACTTTGTTCTTGGCCATCAGGATGACTTCCGCTTCGATTTCCGCCGCTCTTAGCGCCGCCGTCGTGTCTGTGGAGAAGAACGGATTGCCCGTACCTGCAGCGAAAATGACGACTCGGCCCTTTTCCAGATGGCGCATCGCTCTTCGGCGGATATACGGCTCCGCTACCTGCTGCATCGTAATCGAAGATTGCACGCGGGTAGGTACGCCGATCGTTTCGAGCGCGTCTTGAAGCGCCAGCGAATTCATGACGGTTGCAAGCATACCCATGTAGTCGGCTGTGGCCCGATCGATGCCCTTGGCGCTGCCTGCGATACCTCTCCAAATGTTGCCGCCGCCAACGACGATGGCGACTTCGACTTGAAGATCGACCACTTCTTTCACCTGTTGTGCAATGGAAGCGATGATGTCGGCTTCGATTCCGTATCCTTGCTGTCCGGCTAAAGCTTCTCCGCTTAATTTCAGTACGACTCTTTTAAATATCGGACGTTCCAAGCTGCATACCTCCGTTTCATCACTTACGCATTTCCTTCTCTATTTACAAAAGAGGGAACACATCGTGTTCCCGCCTTTGGAATTCCGTATAGGTCTTACAGTTTCACTTGGCTCATGACTTCTTCTGCGAAGTTTTCTTGTTTCTTCTCCAAGCCTTCGCCGAGCTCGTAACGAACAAAGCGGCGGATCGACAAGTTTTCGCCGATCGTAGCGATTTTCTCTTTCAACACTTCTTCAACCGTTTTGTCCGGATCTTTAATGAACGGCTGCTCCAGCAAGCAGTATTCTTCGTAGAATTTAGCAAGACGGCCTTCTACGATTTTCTCCACGATTTTCTCCGGTTTGCCTTCGTTCAAGGCTTGGTTCGTCAAGATTTCACGTTCTTTATCGAGCGCATCTTGAGGAACTTCGTCACGGCGAAGGTATTTCGGGTTCGAAGCAGCAATATGAAGAGCTACGTCGCGAACGAAAGTTTTGAACGTATCGTTCTTGGCAACGAAGTCGGTTTCGCTGTTGACTTCAACCAATACGCCAATTTTACCGCCAGCGTGGATGTAGGACTCAATCATACCTTCCGTCGCAATACGATCGGATTTTTTGGCTGCCGCGGCCAATCCTTTTTCACGCAAAATTTCGGAAGCTTTCGTCAAATCACCGTTTGCTTCTTCCAGCGCTTTCTTGCAATCGAGCATGCCCGCTCCTGTTTTCTCACGCAATTCTTTAACTGCTGCTGCACTTACTGCCATGGTAGGGCCTCCTTAGGTTTAGGGATATGTACCTTAAAAAAAGGGCGGTGAAAGGATTTTGCACCTTTAAACCACCCTTTTTTGTATTCGCCTGCTTAAGCTGTCGTTTGCTCGCCTTGATGCGCTTCGATCACAGCGTCGGCCATTTTGGCTGTCAGCAATTTCACGGCGCGGATCGCATCGTCGTTACCTGGAATAACGTAGTCGATTTCGTCCGGATCGCAGTTCGTGTCAACGATACCGACGATCGGGATACCGAGCTTACGAGCTTCGGCAACAGCAATGCGCTCTTTACGAGGATCGATGACGAACAATGCGCTCGGCAGACCCTTCATATGTTTGATACCGCCCAGGAATTTCTCCAGACGATCTTTTTCTTTGCGAAGAATAATAACTTCTTTCTTGGGAAGAACTTCGAACGTACCGTCGTTTTCCCATTTCTCCAACTCATGCAGACGGTTAATCCGTTGTTGGATGGTCGAGAAGTTCGTGAGCGTTCCGCCCAACCAACGTTGGTTGATGTAGAACATGCCGCTGCGTTCCGCTTCTTCTTTCACGGAATCTTGCGCTTGTTTTTTCGTGCCGACGAACAAGATTGTACCGTTCTCTTCGGCTACGGATTTGACGAAGTTGTACGCTTCCTCAACTTTTTTGACCGTTTTTTGCAGGTCGATAATATAAATGCCGTTTCTTTCGGTGAAGATGTAACGATCCATTTTCGGGTTCCAACGACGGGTTTGATGACCGAAGTGTACCCCAGCTTCAAGCAGCTGTTTCATGGAGATTACTGCCATCCTCACGCACCTCCTCAAAATTAGTTGTTTTGGTACCTCCGCGCGATATCATCTTCTCGGTGAAACTCCCAGATTATTGTCAGCCGCTGCAAACTTTGTCGCAGCCCGCTGCAACGCGGAAGCACGCTCACCGGAATTCATCGGCGTGTGGATTTTTACACCGAGAATTACTATACCATAAGTAACATGAGGTTGCAACCAGCGCCCCTTTTCGCCATAATCAAACAAAATCAGACCCCGGAACCCCGGAGTCTGTTCGGTTACTTCTCGGTCAAGCCGGTAATGACCTGTTCGAGCGTTTGCGGACCTTTAAATACGTGTACGCCAGTATTTATGCTGCCGGCAAGCCGACGTTTTCTCATTTCTTCCTCAAACGTCTTCTTATCGGCAATGACCCCGCTCTGATACAGCAAGTCCGAAACTTGCCAAAGCACAAGGCCGCTGGTTACGTTGATATAAACTTCTCGGACAGGTTCTACCGGTTTGGCCCTCTCTTTCTCCAGCTCTTCGTTCACGCGCTGCTGGACTAAGGCGTCAACCTGCGGCTGCAAATATACTTTAACATCCTTCTCATACACATTGAAATATACGGAGGCCTTTTCTTTGATTTGTTCCCGGGTCATCGTTTCCGCTGCCGGCTGCTGTAAGTCTTCTTTGGACAGCCCCTGGTTTGCGGCGGGAGCGAAACTCATCAGCTGGAGCAGCACGGAACCGGCGATCATCCCCGAGCCCAGTCCGTACAAGAGCGATTTTTTGTTGGACATCAGGGGCGCTCCTCCTGTTTCGCAAGCAGCAGGATCAAGCTGATCTCGCCTTTATTCATCCCGAGCTTCTTGGCGATGAAGTCCATCGACTTGCCGAGCTCGTACAACTCGAACAATTCGGCGTACCGCTGCTTGATATTCATTAATGCAACAGGTTCGTTCGGCTGCTCGCGCGTTGCCGCCGGCTCCTGATCCGCAACAGGGACAGCTTGAAGCGGCGATTCGGAACGGGCAGGATCCGCATTCGTTGACAAGGAGCCGGGCGCAGACGCCGGGGCAGGCTCTGCCTGAATCACGGGCGCAGACGGAGCCTGGTGCTTCTGAATTTGTTCGGCGACAAAACCGACCCGGTGAAGCTCGGATTGGAGCTGCTGATTATGCTTCTCAAGCGTTTCGACACGGGAAGCAAGCTTGGCGGCATGAACCTCGTAATCTTTTTTGGTTTCCGTAAAGAGCTGAATGATCGTTTTATTCTGCTCTTCCAGCTCGACGGCAAAGTGATCCATCGCGCTTTCCACATCTTTCATCGTGGTCGGAATTTCCGCGCTATGCTCGGCTTTTTTCGGCAAAAGCTTGGCGTAGACGATGATCACCAAGCCGAACAAGACGATATATACCCAAGGTTGGTTCAACGCGTTCACCTTTTTCACAGCTTAATGTCAAAGCGATAAATCGATATGATGCCCTTTAAACGGATGATCATGGCGGGAGATCGGCGCTTTCTCCGGTTCTTTGGCTTCGGCCGTTCGCTTCGGGGTTCCGGATGTCCCCCGCTTCGAAGAACGTTCGCCGTTATCCTTGACGGATGCGCGGGCAGATTCCTCGGTTTTCGTGCTCTTATGGCGTTCCTCAACCACTTGCTTGGCCGCCGCTTCCGAAAGTGAAGCTTGGTCGGATAACGGTTTCTGGGTCAGCTGCTGCTGTTTGACTCCGACCTCTTCGTTCTTGTGCAATGCAAACTGCAATTCGACCGCCTTCAAACTCATTGAACTTCCCCTCCCGTAACAGGCTGTTGCCTTGCGTTATTGAATCGGAAGCATCGCAATATCGCCGTCCACCAATTGAAACTTTACGCGCTGGGAAGTGTCCTTGATGAATTTCGTGTAACGACCGAGGACGATTTTCGTACCGCTGTACACGCTCGAGATGACCTCGACCTTCGCCCGCTCCGAATCTTCAAGCGACTTCTCAATCTCCAGTGCACGTTCCTTCAATGAAGAGATCTCTTCCATAACCTGCTTCTTCGTATGGTTCAGCTTGATCCGCATCGCCACTTTATCCGGTCCGAGCTGTCCGGCCGCAGCCAATTGGTCGAGCAGCACGAGCGCTTTCTCCGTCTTGTCGAAATTCTCGATCAACGTCTTTAGATTCGTACGCAGCTGCTGCAGCTCGTTGCGCAGCTCCGGCAGCACGCCTACCTCGATGACGGTTGCCGTCGACATCGAGTTTCCGATCGTTCGCCCAATGACGCATTCGCCCGCTTGAATCATTCCTCCGACGATCAATCCTTTGGTTCCCTTGCAGGCGACCAGTTTACCGGCGCGAATTTGACAATGCATGATGCTTTGTCCCACGAGCACTTCTTCCCCGGCTTCGACCGTCGCATCCTGAATGAACGAGCATTTGACCCGTTTGCCTGCGCGAATGATCGCTTTATTGTGCCCCAGGATACCGACGGTGATCTCGATCGAGCCCCCCGCTTCGAGATCCGCGCCGTCGACATTACCGGTAATCCGTATATCGCCCGCGGCCTTGATCCGGAATCCCGGAAGCACGCTGCCGCGAATAACGACCGACCCGACAAAATCAATATTGCCGATATTATAGTCTACGTCGCCGTTCACTTCAAATATCGGGAAGACGTTGATTTTTTCGCGGTCCGTCTTCGTCACCATCCCATCGATAGCGGCGTAAAGGGCAAGCTGATCCGGATCGGAGACGACATTTTTCCCGGGCTTGAAGCGAGCTTCCTTCCCGTCCTTGGCGAATATGGTTTCCCCGGTGACCGCACGTCCATCCGTTCCTTTACCTGCCGGTATGCGTTCTGCGATCAACTGTCCTTTACGGACATTGTTGATGGCCGTCACTTCTTTATAGTCAACTTTGCCGTCTTCCATTTCCAGCGGACGCTTGGATTGACCGTCCAAATCGAACAATAAACGTATTTGACCGTCCTGTCCATGCGCCGGGGGTTGACCGGTTGCAATCGCGGTTTTCGTAAAGAAAAACGATTTCGGATCTCTCACGATCGCAAGGAGCTTGTCCTCGTCGATACCGTGCACGATATGATGCGATTTGATCAGTTCGTCCAGCTGTTCTTTAGTTACGGCAAATTTATCGTCGCAGTTCATAAACTGCAGGTAGGCGGTCAGTTTATCATCGGATAAGGTAAGGTCCAAATAATAACTTAACGGCATCGCCAGGTCGCCCATATTCATAACCCCGCTTTCGTAGCTTAGTCTTGAAATAGATGCGACTTATGCCGGCTTAACGAACCCCTTAAGCGCAAAATCGCCTTGGAATGCAGCTGTGAAATTCTGGAAGGGGATAAACTCATAACTTCAGCAATCTCGCTAAGTGAAAGTTCTTCGTAATAAAACAACGAGACGACGGTGCGTTCTTTTTCAGTAAGCCGTTCAATCGCTTGCGCGAGCGTATCTTTCAAGTACACTTCTTTTACTTTCGATTCCGGATTTTTTGCCTTTTCGTCAATCAATAACGAAAGACGGGTCTCCGCTTCTTCTTCACGGATAGGATCGTCGATCGAACATACCGTGGTGACCGCAATATCTTGAACCATCTGTTGAAAATCGCCTTCGCTTACCTGCAAATAAGCGCTCATCTCCGCATCCGTGACGGAACGCAGGTATTGCTGCTCCAGCTTCTGGTAAGCTTCCTCGATTTTCTTCGCCTTCTCGCGTACGGAACGAGGAACCCAGTCCCCTTGCCGGAGTCCGTCGATCATCGCTCCGCGAATGCGCCATGAGGCGTACGTTTCGAACTGCAGTCCGCGTTCGTAGTCAAATTTCTCGATAGCGTCGATTAACCCCATCACCCCGTAACTGATGAGGTCTTCCCTGGATACGTTTTTGGGAAGTCCAATGGAAAGTCGGCCGGATACGTAGTCCACAAGCGGCAAATAGGTTTCGATCAGCGTTTGCTTGGCTACAGTATCGTGTTCTTCTCTCCACCTCTTCCACATCTCGATGTTCGCTAAATGAGATTTTTGCCCGATCATGACGCTCTTTCACCCCCTTATTCTTCAGTCATACGGCGAACCGCTTGAGCCAATTCCTCCGGCGTTTCGCTGAACTTGGTAGACAATTTGGGCGGGTTTAACGGAGAGAACGTTTCCTCTTCCGGCATAGGAGCGTCTACTTTCTTTTTCAGCATTTGATGAAGCTCCTCATCTTGATCCGGGGGGGTGACGGCATCGAAAACAGTTCCCTTCGTGCCGTCCGAATCCCCTTCGCCTAGCTCCGTTTTGTTCGAGTTCCATTGATTAAAGCCGGCAAAGGTGCCGAGCAGCCAACGACAACCAAAGACAAGTATAAAAAGGACAGCAAAGCTGTAGACGCTCCGAAGGAGCGTCGTCAACCAAATATTGTTCCCGACAGAAAACATAAAGGTGAATATAAAGGCAATAGCGCCGATGATAAAGTTCCACCGTATCGATCCAATCATGGTTACAGTTCCTTCACTCCGTGTTGTACGCTGCGGATGAGAAGAGTTCCCTTCTCGCAGTCGAATTCAATCGTCCTGCCGTAATTGGAGCCCGTATCTTCCGCCAGAAGCGGAATCTTGAAACGGGACAGCTGCTCCTTGCACGACTCCACATTACGCGGTCCGATGCGCATCGTATCGGACTGGCTGCCGAAAGCGAACATTTGTGCGCCTCCGGCCATTTTCGCTTCCATTCTGCGAATTTGTGCACCCAGCGCTTCCATTAACCGTATCAACTCCGGAATCGCCGTGTCCGCATACTTTGCAATATTAAGCTGGCCCTCTTTGGCTATATCCGAGTTAGGAAGCATGACGTGAGCCATACCGGCCACCTTGGCTTTCGCGTCATATAGCGTGATGCCGACGCACGAACCAAGGCCGGTCGTCTTCAGCACGCCGGTCTGGCGGGCAACGTTGAGATCAGCCATTCCGACTTTGATCAAATTGTCTTGGATCATGGAGTTTGCACTCCCAGAGCGATAAAAATTTTCTCAAACGATTCGGGATCGGGAATGAGAAAGAAATGCCCTTCCACTTCATCCTTCCCATTCAGAAACTTCGTATCGATCAAGAGCGCTTGATCTCCCATTTGACCGAATTGGAGAAGGCCGTAGCTCAAAATCGCTCCCGCCATATCGATGGCAAGAGAAGGAACCGTAGGCTGCATGTTCAGCCTCGTAAAGTCAGCCAACGACGATAAATAGGAACCCGCCAAGATGTTGCCGATCTCGCTTAGCGCGGAGATTTCCATCTCCGTATATCCCTCATCGCTGACAACTTCGATTCCTAACAAATTGCGCAGCAGTTTTTTGGCCGATTCCTGCTTAAGAATGAAGAACAAGTTGCCCGGCGTCTCGCCTTCTACTCGCAAGAAGATCGCAATGACAACCTGCTCCGCTCCGCCCACGCTATCCGCAATCTCTTCAAATGGAACCATCCGCACCTTCGGCACGAGCATGTCGACCGGCTTATCAAGCAGCTTCGATAATGCGGTGGCGGCATGTCCGGCGCCGATATTGCCTACTTCTTTGAGGACGTCCATTTGAAAATCGGCAAATGCGTTAAATGATTCCACAGGATCTACTCCTCTATGTTCTCCAATTGGACAATCTCGCTCTTATTGAGCACTTCTTTCAAATTCAGAAGCACGAGCAGCCGGTTATCGTCGATTTTTGCAATACCGTGCAAATATTTAGCTTTAATGCCGCCCACGATTTCAGGCGGATCAGCGATATGGTCGGTGTCCACATCGATGACATCGTTAGCGGAATCGACGATTAATCCGACTTCGATATCGTCCACCCCGACGATAATAATCCGCGTGTTCTCGGTGTATTCGCTCTCCGCGAAACCAAAACGGCCGCGCAAATCGATGACCGGGGTCACGACCCCACGCAGGTTGATGACTCCTTTTACGAAGTCAGGCGTTTTGGGAACGCGCGTCATCGGCTGCATCCGCTCGATGGTTTTTACTTTTTCAACTTCAACGCCGTATTCTTCATGCGCCAACGCGAAAACGATTACTTTCATTTCTTGTCCCATACCCTCGTCCTCCTCAAATTATCGTGCAGTAGATCAATCGCGGTTATCGTTATTTGATTAAAGCGTTCGTATCGATAATCAAGGCGACTTGCCCGTCGCCGAGAATCGTCGCACCGGAAACGGCGAACAGGTTGGTTAAGTATTTCCCCAGCGTTTTCAACACAATTTCCTGTTGGCCGATGAACTCGTTGACGACGAGTGCGGCCATCTTCTCCCCTTTGCGAATAACGACGATCTGGATATCCGCTTCCGATTCGTCTTCGCCCTGCGGGACGTCGAACAGCTTGGCTAACGGGATCAGCGGAATGACGCTATTCCGGTAGTCGACCATTTGATTGCCGTGTACGATTCGAACTTGCTCCGGGCGAATGGCGGCCGTTTCGACGATCGAAGAAAGCGGGATCGCGTATTTCTCACCGTGAAGACGAATCAACATCGCGGAAATAATAGACAGCGTCAGCGGCAGCTGTACGGACCATTTCGATCCTTTACCGAATTCCGAATCGACGTGCACTTCGCCGCCCAGACTTTCGATCTTCGTCTTCACGACATCCAAACCTACGCCGCGGCCGGAAATGTCGGAGATTTTGTCTGCCGTGCTGAAGCCGGAAGCGAAAAGAAGCATATACACTTCCTTGTCCGTCATGCGCGCCGCTTGCTCTTGGGTGACGACGCCGTTCTGGATTGCTTTGCCAAGCACCTTGTCCCGGTTAATGCCGCGGCCGTTATCTTCGATTTCAATAAACACATGATTTCCGCTATGGTATGCGCGAAGATGGATGGTACCCGTCTCGGGTTTGCCCAAGGCGATACGCTCCGACGTCGGTTCCAGACCATGGTCGACGGCGTTGCGCAGCAAGTGTACAAGCGGGTCGCCGATCTCGTCCACAACCGTACGGTCGAGTTCGGTTTCCGCTCCCGTAATAATCAAATCCACTTTCTTGTCCAGCGTTTTGGCGACATCGCGAATCATCCGCGGGAACCGGTTGAACACGGTATCGACCGGAACCATCCTCAGTTTGAGCACGATGTTCTGCAGGTCGCTGCTGACGCGGGCCATATGCTCGACCGTTTCCGTTAATTCGTTTTTGCGAATTTCACTGGCCAGCTGCTCCAGCCGGACGCGATCGATCAACAGCTCGCTGAATAAATTCATCAAGAAGTCCAAACGTTCGATATCGACGCGAATCGTCCGGTTGGCGACCGGAGCTCCCGCCTGCGCAGCCGGCGGTTTCTTCACTTCGGCTTTAGGAGGTTCCGGCGTTACTACGGCTGCAGCGGCAGCAACTTCCTTTTGTGCCGCTCTCGCGGCCGGCAGCATGCGCTCAGCCAGCTTCTCTTGATTCAGCACGACCAATTCGACCTTATCGATTTCAGATACGCTGGAAATTTGTTTATGCAGCTGGTCATGATCGATCTGGGATATGTAGTACACCGCGAACGATTCGCCGAACTTCTCCTGCTCGATATCTTCGACCGAAGGGCTCGCTTTAATGACTTCCCCGTTCTGCTCGAGCACATTAAACACCATGTAAGCGCGGGCGGCTTTCAGCACGCAATCTTGACGAACGGTGACCTCGATCCAGAATACCGGAATCCCCGCTTCGATCGATTGCTGGACAATCGAGAGCTGGAATTCGTCGAGCTCCGCTTTGGTTTCGTCCTGCCCATCAGCAGGCTTGGCCGATCCCCCCGCAGTGCCTTTCAGGTAATCGCCGGAGACTATGGATTTCAAAGCCGCTACAATGTCCGAAACGTCGGCTTTACCGGTGCCGCCTTGAATAATGTCTTCGACCATCGTCTCGAGCGAATCGGTGCTTTTGAACAGGCAATCAAAGATGAATGAATCCATTTTCAACTTATGATTGCGCACAAGATCCAGCACGTTCTCCATCTCATGCGTCAGCGAGGCGATATCCTCGAAGCCCATGGTAGCAGACATTCCTTTTAACGTATGTGCGGAACGAAAAATGTTCTGGACAATGCTGATGTCTTCCGGATTGCTTTCCAGGCTGAGCATATGTTCGTTAATCGCTTGCAAGTGATCTCTGGACTCGTCAATAAACATCGAGAGATATTGATTCATTTCCATAACCGTACACCTCCATCAGGATCGTTTATATGTATAAGGACTAAGATAAGGCCGATAAACCGATTGCGGATATTAATTTGCCTGCAATTTCTTGCTGCTTCAGCACATGCATGACACCTTTAAGCTCGACCGCTGCTCGGGGCATACCGTAGACGATACAGGTTTCTTCCGATTCGGCAATCGTGGTTACAGCTCCCGATTCTTTCAGAGCCAGCATCCCTTTGGCGCCGTCCGATCCCATGCCGGTCATGATCACGATATGACGCTTCAACTCCTTGAGCGGAAGCAGCGATTCAAAAAGAACATCCACGGACGGTCGATGGCCGCTGCGCGGCTCTTCTTTGCTCAGATGGATGCGATAAGCGCCCGGCCCATTGCGGGCGACCGCCATGTGACTTCCGCCGGGAGCGATGTAAGCCGTGCCGTTCTCAAGAGGCATGCCTTCCTCCGCTTCGACCACCTTCAGACCGGATATCGAATTGAGCCGTTGAGCAAGCGATCTGGTAAAATTCGGCGGCATATGCTGCACGATCACGACCGGAGCCGCAAGCTCCGCCGGCAGCTCCGACAATACCTGATGAAGCGCACGCGGACCTCCGGTGGAAGTTCCGATCGCGACCAAGTGCCCGATGCCCGCTTGCGATCGGTCAACCGATCGCCTCTCAGCCTTTGGAGACGGATTCGATGGCGCTGCAGCCGCTGTCGTGCGGGCCTGCGGTATCGGCTTCAGCTCCGGTTGACGTGGAAGGATCGGGCGCTGCAGCCCAATCTTGTTCACATTCATTCTCACTGCGATATGAAGCTTCTCCAGCAGCTGGGTTTTTACCTTATGAAGATCGAGCGAAATTGAGCCCGACGGCTTGCCGACGAAGTCGACAGCCCCCCATTCCAGTGCCTTTATCGTCTCGGACGCCCCTTCTTGCGTCAAGCTGCTGAGCATAATGACCGCAACCGGGCTTTCCTTCATAATGACGCGAAGCGCCTCAAGTCCGTTCATCTCCGGCATTTCGATGTCCATCGTAACCGCATGAGGCTGTAGTTTCTTCACCTGCTCGACGGCTTCTTTCCCGTTCCTGGCCGTCCCGACTACCCGCAGCATCGGATCCTGCGAGATAAAATCCGAGATGATTTTTCTCATAAATATGGAATCATCGACCACTAACACATCAAACGGCTGCTGCATAGCTTCACTCCTCTACGTTGTCACTGAGCTAGAAGGTCAGAAGTTGTTCCTGTTCACCGGGCCAAATCAACATCCCTGCTCGCTATTGCTTCAGCAAACGAATCATTCGGCTCAGGAAACCTTTAACCGAACCCGCTTGATTGTCGGCCGGCAGCTGGTTCAACACAAAATCGTCGGTTAATTCGCCCAGCGACCTCGAAGCCGCGCCTTCCGGAAAAGCGATCGTAAAGGGGATTTGCTTTTTCACCGCTTTGGAAACCGAATTGTCATCCAACACGTATCCGATCGTCGGAATGTCCAAATCCATAAACTGCTTGGCTACCATTCTGATTTTATCCGCAGTTTGCCGCCCTTCCTTCCAATCCGTCACACGGTTGACGACCAACCGGAATTTCACGTCGTAACTCATCGAGTGAACCATTTTGATAATCGCATAAGCATCGGTAATGGAAGTAGGCTCCGGCGTTGTCACCACAATCGTTTCTTGTGCGGCGAGAATAAACTTCAACGTTTCTTTGGACAAGCCCGCCCCGGTATCAAAAATGATGAAATCGACATGTCCGTTCAACTGATTCACTTGTTCCGCGAAATAGTCAAGCTGCTCATCCGTTAGACGAATTAATTCGTTAAAGCCCGAGCCCCCGGCGATGAACTGTATATCATTCGGTCCTTTGTGGATGATATCCCAGACCGTTTTTTCCCGTTTCAACAAGTGGTACAAATTATATTTTGCAGAGATGCCCATCAGCACATCAATATTGGCGAGTCCGATATCCGCGTCGAAAATGAGCACCTTGAACCCTTTTTTCTGGAGCGATAGGGCAAAATTCAAGGTGAAATTCGATTTGCCTACCCCTCCCTTCCCGCTGGTTACGGTGATGATCCGGGTCGCCTTTTCCTGATCGGCGCCCTGATGTTTAATCAGATTCCGCAGCCCTTGGGCCTGATCACTCATGATTATCGTCCTCCAGAATCAGATCGATGATGAATTGTTCTTGCAGCACTCTAATATCGTCGGGGACACTTTGTCCGTTCGCGATATAGGAGATCTGGAGCCCGAATTCGCGAACCAAATTCAGGATTGCGCCGTAGGAGTCAGTTTCGTCCATCTTCGTAAACAACACCTTGTGCAGCTTGAATTTGCTGAAGTTGCTCGTAATGGCTTTCATGTCTTTATATTTGGTTGTCAAGCTGAGCACAAGGAACGTTTCGCTTTTTCCGCTTGATTTCAGCAGCGCATTTAATTCGGAAACGTACATTTCGTTGCGGAAATTGCGTCCGGCCGTATCCATGAAAATAAGATCGCAATCCTTCAAGTTGTCGAAAGCTTTAGTTAAATCCGAGGGCGAGAATACAACTTCAAGCGGTACGTTCAAGATCGTCGCGTACGTTTTCAATTGCTCGACGGCCGCAATGCGGTACGTGTCCGAAGTGATGAAACCGACTTTGCGGTGGTGCTTGAGCACCTGCTCGGCCGCCAACTTGGCAATCGTCGTCGTTTTGCCGACTCCGGTAGGGCCGACAAAATGCGCAATGCGCGTATCGGCCGCTATGGACTTGCTGCCTTCCATTCTCAGCATCGCGAGCAGTTGGCGCTGCAGCGACTGCTTCACGAACGTCTCTGACAATTCAGCCGCCGAGATTACTGCATCTTCCAGCACCTGGGCAATCAGTTCCTGAACAAGATGAGGTTCCACCTCTTGTTCAAGCAGACGCTGCTCGAACCGCTGAACCGCGGGATTCAGTTGTTCGGCACTTCCATGCTGCTGTGAGAGTCTGCACATCATTTCTTTCATCTGCTTTAATTCTTCCAGGAGCATGTCTTCCTTCGCTTTCACCGGAGCTGCCGCTTGAATGCGCTGAACCGGCATGAGCGGCGCGGGCGCCGCCGTTTGAACCGGTACGAATGATGCCGCCGATTCCGGCGGAAGCACGTCCGGCACTTCGGGAAAAGCAAGAACCGGCTGTTTCTCTTCCCGCAGCGTCTGCGCCCCGTAAGCAGCGGCTACGGTCTTTTTGGCAGACTGAGCGAAAGGCGGAGCCGCAAAGGGAGCTGTCGACTTTGCAGCAACAACGGCAGCCTCGCCCGCGGGCGTCCTGGCTCCTGCGGCGGAACCGCCGGGGGAAGCGGTATCCATCGCTGCAATGACTTCAATTTTTTTCTTAGAGAACATCCCCAGAAATCCGCCGGTACGAATTTCTTTGGTGTTGATGATCACTGCGTCATGGCCTAAGTCGATTCTAATCTTTTGCAGCGCATCCGGCATTGAATCCACTACGTACCGTTTCACTCTCATAGATTAACTACCCCCATGCTCTGGATTTCCACGTTAGGCTCCAACTCGCTGTAAGACAATACCGGAATATCCTGCATCGTGCGCTCAAGCAGCTGGCGCAGGTACATGCGGATCGTCGGCGATGTCAGTACGATCGGCTGCTGCCCGGATTGGATCAGTTTGGTCACCTGATCGCTAAGCCGTTGATAGATCACTTGCGTTGAAGTCGGATCGAGTGCCAGGTAGCTGCCTTGATCGGATTGCTGTACCGATTCGGCTATCTTTTTCTCCAGATTCGGGCCTACGGTGATCACCTTTAACGAGTCGCCGATCGACGTGAATTGCTGGGTGATTTGCCGGGATAACGCTTGCCGCACGTATTCGGTCAAAATATCGGGGTCCTTCGTATAGGTGCCGTAATCCGCTAAAGTCTCTAATATCGTAACGAGATCCCGGATCGAAATTTTTTCACGCAGCAGCTTCACCAGTACTTTTTGAACGTCTCCTAAGGAAAGAACATTCGGGATGAGCTCGTCCACCAGTGCCGGGAAGCTTTCCTTGACATTCTCGATAAGTGCTTTCGTTTCTTGCCGTCCGAGAAGTTCGTGAGCATGCTTCTTGATGATTTCCGTTAAATGCGTCGCGACCACCGACGGCGGATCGACCACCGTGTACCCGGAAAGCTCTGCGCGTTCTTTGGTTTGTTCGTCGATCCAGAGTGCCGGAAGACCGAAAGCCGGCTCAAGCGTATCGATCCCGGCAATCGAATCGTCATCGATGCCCGGGCTCATCGCCAAGTAATGACCGAGCAGTAAATCGCCGCGAGCGACGATATTGCCCTTGATTTTGATGATGTATTCATTCGGCCTCAGCTGAATATTATCGCGAATCCGAATAACAGGAACGACGACCCCGAGCTCCAGCGCGCACTGACGGCGAATGAGAATGATCCTGTCTAACAGATCGCCGCCCTGCTGCGTGTCCGCAAGCGGAATAAGGCCATACCCGAATTCGAATTCAATCGGGTCCACATTGAGCAGCCCAATAACGCTCTCCGGACTTCGCACTTCTTCAATTTGCTGCTCTTCCTCGAGCTGCACCTCCTCCGCTTGCTTGCGGTTCACGATTTGCTGCATCCGATAAGCGGCAAAGGCAAGCAGACCCGCAATCGGAAACGTCGTCCAGAAATGGATCGGGGTAAAGAGGCCAAGCGCCGTCACCGTACCTGCCGCGATATAGAGCAGCTTCGGGTAGGAGAAAATTTGCGTTGTCAGGTCATGCGCCAGATTGCCGTCGGACGCAGCCCGGGTAACGATAATACCTGCAGCCGTCGAAATAAGCAGCGCCGGAATTTGGCTCACCAAGCCGTCGCCAATCGTCATAATCGAATATTTTTCGCCTGCTTCGGCGAAAGACATTCCTTTCATGGCGACCCCGATGATCAAACCGCCAATGATATTGATGATCAGCATGATGATGCCCGCGATCGCATCCCCTTTGACGAACTTGCTCGCCCCGTCCATCGCACCGTAAAAGTCTGCTTCGCGTGAAATTTTCTCACGGCGTTCCTTCGCTTGATGTTCGTTGATCATGCCGGCGTTCAAATCGGCGTCGATACTCATTTGTTTGCCGGGCATCGCATCCAATGTAAACCGTGCCGCAACTTCGGCAACGCGCTCGGAACCTTTGGTAATGACGATAAACTGTACGAGTACGAGAATGATAAAGACGACGAAGCCGACAACCAGGTTGCCTGCCGCGACGAATGAACCAAAGGTTTCGACCACATTACCGGCATCGGCGTGTGCCAGGATGTTCCTGGTGGTGGAGACGTTTAGGGCGAGCCTGAACAGGGTTGTAATGAGAAGAAGCGAAGGAAAGATTGAAAATTGCAGCGCATCGGTCGTATTCATCCCGACCAGAATAATCATAAGCGCCAGCGTAATATTCAGGATCAACAAAAAGTCCAACAACCAAATCGGGAGCGGAACGACCATCATGAGAATGATGCCGATGATGCCGATCAATACGACAAGGTCTCTAATTTTCAAAGCCGGTGCCCCCTCTACTTAGTTTTCGTTCGCTATCTTCAGGCCAAGATCACAATGCCTTGCCTTTAAGTTTGTATACATAGGCTAATACTTCGGCCACGGCTTGGAACATGTCGGCGGGAATCGCTTCTCCGATTTCCACCTGAGCGTACAAAGCCCGGGCGAGCGGTTTATTTTCGATCGTAGCGACGCCATGGTCTTTGGCGACTTGTCTGATCTTGAGAGCGACGAAGTCGGTCCCTTTGGCAATGACGGTCGGAGCCTGCATCTTCGAACCGTCGTACTGGAGAGCCACGGCAAAGTGGGTAGGGTTCGTAATGATAACGTCGGCCTTGGGCACGTCCTGCATCATACGCTGCATCGCCATACGGCGCTGTTTCTCCCGAATTTTCCCTTTGATCAGCGGATCCCCTTCCGACTTCTTATACTCGTCTTTAATGTCCTGTTTGGACATTCTCAAATTCTTCTCATGCTCATATTTCTGATACAAAAAATCGAAAATGGCCAGTATGATCAAAATGCCTCCGATTTTCACGCCAAGGTTCAACACGAGCGAAGAAGTAAAAGTCAGAATCTCCTGAAGAGGGAGATGCGCTAGCTGCATAATGTGCGCTTTCTCGCCCCATAAGACCGAATACACGACATAACCGATAATGCTCATTTTCAACATGGACTTCAGAAACTCAACGACCGACCTCATCGAAAACATTCGTTTCGCGCCTTCAAGAGGGTTCATTTTGCTGAATTTCATCATCAGCGGATCGCCCGTGAGGAGGAAGCCGAATTGCAAATAGTTGCCGAGCACGGCTATGACGACCGCGATTACGAAAATCGGGCTTAATATCAGCAGCATCTGCAGCGCCAGCTGCTCGTATAACACCATCATATTGGGCGATGTGAGGTCGACCAGCAGGAAGTCCGTATAGATCGATCGGAAAACGCCGACCAGATGTCCTTTCATGAACCCGCCGAACAAGTAAAACGCCAGGAAGGAAAAAAACAAGATAAAGGCAGCGGGCAGTTCCATACTTTTGGCCACTTGTCCTTGTTTTCTTGCATCTTGTTTCTTCTTGGGCGTCGCGTCTTCCGTCTTTTCCCCGGCAAACAGCTGCAGGTCGAGTTGTAAACGAAGTGCCGCCACGTCCATCCCCCCTTAGGTTTGAAACAATCCGAAGTAGCTCTTGATCGATTCCATCATTTTGGCGAAAATATTGCTGAACAGAGACTCGTAACCAGGAAATAATAAAACCAACATAATAAGGCCGAGCAACAGCTTGACCGGAAGCCCGATCACAAAAATATTGAATTGCGGCGCGACCCTCGCCAGAAGCCCGAGACCGACGTCCGTCAAAAACATCGCAACGATAAGCGGTGCGGCCATTTGGAAACTTAACGCAAATACGCTTGAGAATGACTTCAACATAAAGTCTGAAATTTGCCCGCCATAAAACTTGGCGAACGTCTCGTTGTTTAACGGGATCCATTCATAGCTTCGCATGATGGCTTCGAGCAAATAATGATGACCGTTTAGCGACAGAAACAGCATCGAGGCGACCATAAATTTCAGGTTGCCGATCACCGGGCTTTGCGTTCCCGTCATCGGATCGATGACGTTCGCAATACCGAACCCGATTTGAATGTCAATGAACGATCCTGCAATTTGCACGATTGTGAAAAACATATAGGCGACAAAGCCCAAGCATAAGCCGACCAATATTTCCCGTATAATCAGCAGCACGTACATCGAATCCATAGCAACCGGCGATTGGGTGCCGGCCCCGACAAAAGCGATAAACGCTACGAAAACCGAGATCCCGATTTTAAACTGCGCAGGCACATTTCGACCCGAAAAAATAGGCGCGACCACAAAAAACGAAGTAATTCGACAAAAAAACAGCAGAAATCCAGGGAGATACTGTACGAACCAAGCCATCTACATGTACCTACCCGACGAATTTGTAAAGATTGTTCATAAGATTATAAGTAAAATCGACGAGCGTATTTAGAATCCAGGGTCCGAAAATCAGAATCGAGACGAGCACCATCACGATTTTCGGTACAAAAGCCAGCGTAGCCTCTTGAATTTGAGTCGTTGCCTGAAAAACGCTGATAATCAAGCCGATGACAAGAGCGACCACCATCATCGGAGCGCTGGCCTTTAACGTTGTATAAACCGCTTCGCCGGCCAACCCGATAATAAACTCCGAGCTCAAAGCAAGTCCCTCCTTTTCGGGTCCCGATTACGAATTGAAACTGAGCAGCAGCGAGCGCACGACCAAATACCAACCGTCAACCAGGATGAACAGCAGTATTTTAAAAGGCAGCGATATCATGACCGGGGGAAGCATCATCATCCCCATCGCCATCAAGGTGCTCGCGACAACCATGTCGATGACTAGAAACGGAATGAATACCATAAAGCCCATTTGAAACGCCGTCTTCAGCTCACTAATCGCATAGGCCGGAACGAGCGCGGTCAGCGGCGTATCTTCCACGCCGCTCGGAGGCGCGGCTTTGGTATAGTCGAGAAACAGCTTCAAATCTTTCTGGCGCGTATGCTGAAACATAAATTGCTTCATCGTAATCGACGCTTTATCCAATGCGGCGGTTTGCGTAATTTCCCCCTTCATATAAGGCTGGAAAGCCGTCTCGTTTATTTCACCTAACGTCGGCGCCATAATAAAGAAGGTTAGAAACATCGCCAATCCGATCAGTACTTGATTCGGCGGCATTTGCATCGTACCCAGGGACGTTCGGACGAAACCGAGCACAATGATAATCCGGGTGAAACTTGTCATCATGACGAGGATGGCAGGCGCAAGACTAAGAATCGTAATCAGGAGTATGATCGTAACGGTACCCGACGCATTGTCCGGACTGTTCGCTGTCCCGATATCGATATTAATACCCGGAATCGGATCCGCCGCGAACGCTTGGCCGGAAACCGAGCAGAGCATTCCGGCAAGCAGAAGCAGCGGTAATAATTTGATGAGCTTTTTCATGGTTTATCATTCAACCGATCTGAATTATTGTCTTGCTGGAGCAGCTCCTCCATCATCTTCTTACGGTCCGTCATCTTGGTCTGGAACACGTGCTGGAACGAGGTTGCTTCAATGTCAAGCTCTTCCTCCACCTCTGGCTTCTGTCTCAGCTTTTTGAGCCAGCCGCCAAACGATTCGAACGCCGGCGCCGTCATAGCCGGACCCGCAGTCATCATGTCGCGAATGAGCGCGACCTCCGCTTCGTCTTCAATCTTCTCGAGCAGTTGGATGTTCTCGCCAACCCCCACGATATAGAGCGACTTCCCGATCTCAACGACTTGGATCGATTTGTTTTGTCCGAGAGGCAAACCGCCAAGCGACCGAATGGATCTTCCTGTGAAGTACTTATTTTTTTGAGCAATGATCTTCATAATCACAAAGAAGATGACGATAATGAGAATAAGAAAAAAAATGACTTTGACAATCATCCCGAGCGTGTCTCCGGCTGAATAGATGTTGTCCGGTGAGTCAAAAGGACTCGAACCGGGCGCATCGGTCCCCGTTTCCCCGAAACAAACAGCAGCTAACCACGCCGCTGTTTGCATCCATAGAACGAGAACGGCTAGCAACGTCTTGGTTGCGAGTCTCTTCAAGTGCTCACATTCCCTTCAATTCGTGAAGTTTCGGGTTACCCCAACGTTTTCTTAATGGCTTCGATAACGCGATCCGCTTGAAACGGCTTCACGATAAAGTCCTTGGCACCGGCTTGAATCGCATCGATAACCATCGCCTGCTGCCCCATCGCGGAACACATGATGACCTTGGCGTTGGCATCGATTTTTTTAATTTCTTTCAACGCTTGGATACCGTCCATCTCAGGCATCGTAATGTCCATCGTGATTAGATCGGGACGCAGCTCTTTGTATTTCTCGATCGCTTGTGCGCCATCGTTCGCTTCACCGCAAACCTCGTAACCGTTTTTGGACAAAATATCGCGGATCATCATTCTCATAAATGCTGCATCGTCTACAATCAGAATTCGGTTTGCCATGGGTATACAGTCCTCCTAGAGCGCTATGGTTTAGTATTGTTGCAGTTTTTGAATCCGGTCCCACTGATTTACGATATCCGTGACACGAACACCGAAATTTTCATCGATAACGACGACTTCGCCTTTTGCAATAAGCTTGTTATTGACGAGAATATCAACCGGCTCTCCTGCGAGTTTATCAAGTTCGATAATCGACCCTTGCGAAAGCTCCAAAATGTCCTTGATCACCTTATGCGTGCGACCGAGTTCCACCGTTACTTTCAATGGTATGTCCAAGAGCAAGTTCAAGTTCGTATCTTCGGCAGGCGACAGCTGCGGCGGCGTGAAATTCGAGAACTGCGCAGGCTGAACATTGACGTTACGCCCTGTCGGCATCCCGTAAGCGGCAGGCTGCGGCGCATAGCCCGGCGGCTGCATCATCGGGGGCTGTTGATACATCGGCGCTTGCTGGTACATCGGCTGCTGCATCGGCGGTTCTTGATACATCGGCGCTTGCTGGTACATCGGTTGCTGAACCTGCGGCTGCTGGTATGCATCATTCGAAGGCGCCGCAGGAGGCGGCGTAAGCGTGTCCTGCGCCATCGAGCCCGGAGCAGGCGGAGCCGACGGCGGCGGAGCGGCCGTTTCCTGCATGTCTCCGCCGCCCATCAGGGTGGAGACCATCTCCCGCGCGAACGCGACGGGCAGCAGCTGCATGATCGTGGAGTCGATCAAGTCGCCAATCGTCAAGCGGAATGAAACCTTGATAAAGACGTCTACTTGCGGAATCGATGAAGGTTCGCCGCCCTCTGCCAAATCCAAGATATCGATCCCCGGCGGCGAAATGTTGACGAATCGGTTAAATATCGTCGACATTGAAGTAGCGGATGACCCCATCATTTGGTTCATCGCTTCTTGTACGGCACTGATATGAATTTCAGACAATTCCATATTTTGCCCCGTACCGTCTCCGCCCATCATCAAATCGGCAATCACTTGCGCATCGCGCGTCTTGATGACCAACAGGTTGATGCCGTCAAATCCGTCAACATAGTTAACGTGGACAGCGACATGCGGCTTAGGAAACTCTTCGACCAAGTCGGCTCGGGCAATCACAGAAACTTTTGGCGTGGTGATATCGACTTTCTTACCGAGCAAGGTCGATAAGGCTGTCGCGGCGCTGCCGAATGTGATATTGCCGATCTCGCCTAAAGCATCTTGTTCCAGCGACGATAAGTAGTCTTCTACTCTTGGACTCGAGCCGCTCGAAAAACCACCGCTTGACTCGCTTTCGGAAGACTGTCTCAGCAAGGCGTCGATCTCTTCTTGAGACAAATAATCCTTATTATTCGTCATTCTCTTCTACTCCTTCACTGACAATCTCACTGATTTGTATAGCCAGCTTACCGCGGGTCGTACCCGGACTGCCATAAAACTTCAACCTTTCCCCTATCCGTATATGCAGCGGCTCATTTACCGATTTGTTCAACGTAATGACGTCGCCTGCATTTAGGCTGAGAAACTCGCGTACGGATATTTGGGAAGCGCCCAGCTCTGCGATAATCGGCAGCTTTGCCTTATGAAGCCGATTCTGCAAAGCCGTCTGCTCTTCCGGGGCACTCGTCTTCTTCTGGGACACAAACCAGTGATGAACCGACAATCTCGGCATAATCGGCTCAATGACGACGTGTGGAATACATAAGTTGATCATCCCCGTCGTATCCCCGATCTTGGTGCTTAACGAAATTAAGGCAATCGTTTCGTTAGGCGAGACGATCTGCATAAATTGCGGATTTGTCTCCAAAGCTTCCAGCCTTGGGGACAAATCAATGACCGTCTTCCACGCTTCCTGCAAACTTTCAAACGCTCTGCTGAAAATCCGCTCCATGACGATCGTTTCGATCTCGGTTAAAGCGTTAATTTTGGTTGGCGAGGTACCCGATCCTCCCAGCAAACGATCGAGCATGGCAAAAGCCACGTTCGGATGCACCTCGAGCACCATTCTTCCTTCCAGAGGCTCCGCTTCGAAAATGTTCAGGATGGTCATTTTTGGAATGGACCGTATGAATTCATCATAAGGCAGCTGCTCGACCTGGACAACATTTATTTGTACAAAGGTCCGGAGCTGTGCGGAAAAATAAGTCGTTAAATAACGGGCAAAGTTTTCGTGAATTCGAGTTAAGCTGCGAATGTGGTCCTTGGAAAACCGCACTGCGCGTTTGAAATCATAGGCTCGAACTTTTTTCTGAGTTTCTTCCTTTTTAAGTTCTTCCGCATCCATTTCACCGGATGAGAGCGCCGCTAGCAGGGCGTCTATCTCATTCTGCGAAAGCACATCTACCATCTGCGTCACCTCCCGCTTGCTTATTCGCGAATATCCCTCAATCTATTGGAGAACGATATCGGTAATAAGGATTTGATTCAATTTACCTTCGTGAAGCAGTTCATTCATTCTATTCATAAGGGCTGAAGTGAGATTGTCAAAGCCTTTTTTGCCCGAAACTTGTTCCGGCGTCATATCGGCCAACGTTTCAATTACGATTGCTTTCATCCGGCTTTGCTGGAAATCAAACTCTTCTTTAGCCTTCTTGTTTTCAAGTTCAAAGGCAAAGCTTACTTTCACGAACTTCGCGCTTGCCCCGCTCGCCGTGGCCAGGTTTGTCAGAACGTCTTTCATTTCGACCGTATTTTCTTTCACTTGTACCGGTGTTAATTTTTTACCGGATTTTACTTCCCGTACCAATTGCTGCGCTTGGTCTTGGGGATCGGAACTGGATTTATCCATGTAATTCCAGAGAACGAACGCTGCAGTTAAAATTAAAGTTATCGCAATAAGTATAGCTACGACCATGATAAAAATTTTACTTTTAAACAACTTACGACCCCTCCGAATTCAGGCTCTTTATCGTTCCGCCGATGAGACCTACGGTCTGCAAAAAGCGCTGTACCATGGCGACAACTTCCGGCACCGGTTCGAGCACCATTATTTTTTTTCCGGTCACCAAAGTAATCATAGTATCCGGAGTCTCTTCAATCGTCTCAATCAGTAAGGCATTAACCATGATCGGTTTGCCGTTAAGCCGGGTGAGCGTTACCATCGGCTACCTCCGCTTGGGATAGGATCGGGGGAGACCGGCTCCCCCGTTTACTGATACTGAACGTTACTATCGTTTCAAGTTGACTACTTCCTGAAGCACTTCATCTGAAGTTGTGATGATTCTGGAGTTCGATTGGAACCCCCGCTGTGCGATAATCATTTCCGTAAATTCGCTCGTTAAGTCCACATTGGACATTTCAAGCTGACCGGAGATGATAGCTCCCGTTCCCGTCTCCGGATTCGCGGCAGTAGCGGCGCCCAGATCGAGTTCTTCCGTGTTGGAGTTCGGCGTCATCCGGTACATGTTACCCCCGATTTTCTCAAGACCGGCAGGGTTCGTCACTTTAGCAACAGCGATAAGCTGTCCGGTCGGAGTCGCCGTTCCATCGGCAGCAACCGAGATAATCTCCCCGTTCTGGGAGATGGAGAAAGCCGTAACGCCATCCTCCAACGTGACCGCTGTGCCTTCGGTATTCAAGACGAACATCCCGTCCGCATTCACGAGGCGATTCAATGCATCCAGCTCAAAGTTACCGGCACGAGTCAAATATGGGCCGTCGCCTCCGTCTACCATCGAGGAAACCGCGAAAAATCCGTCGCCGTCGATCCGCAGGTCGGTCGGTTTGTTCGTCGTCATCGCGCTGCCCGGCGTATGAATCGTATCAACCGCGGCAACCGTAACGCCAAGACCGATCTGCTTCGAATTCACGCCGCCTCTTTCCTCCGTCGGAGCCGAGACCCCGGCGACCGTTTGGCTCAAAATATCTTTAAACATCACGCGTCCGGTCTTGAACCCGACCGTGTTCACATTAGCGATGTTATTCCCGATAACGTCCAACTTCGTTTGAAATCCTCTCATACCCGAAACACCGGAATAAAGAGATCTTAACATCGATCGATTGCCTCCTAAAGGCTGAACTCGTCAGCCTTGCTTAATGGTGTTACTGGTTGTTTCAGTCGGTCCACAACCAAGGCCTCCGAACTCCGGGCCGGCCTGTTCTTAAGAAATGATCATGGCGCTGTCAATTTGCGTAAACAAGTTGTCTTTCATTGATGCTCCGTCCATTGCGGTAACCACGGTCCGGTTCTTAATGTTCACGATTAAAGCCGTATCGTTAATGAGCATCAACGAATCTTTGGCGCCTTTCGTTGCCGCTTTGTCGATGGCGGACTGGATCTTCGCCAGTTGTTCGGGCTGGAACTGAATGCCTCTTTGGCGCAACCGTTCTTCCGCATGATGACTGAAGCGTACGAATTGGTGGTGCAAGATCGAATCAAACGAAGTCGATGGCGCTTCCCGTCCAGTTCTCGTTTGAGGCGGCTTCGAGAGCGCAGGCGTAACGCCATTCGGAAATAGCTGACCTACCGTCATCCGTTCCGTCATGGTGCCTCTCCCCCTGCAGGTTCCTTTGAAGGAGCCGGGTTGCCGATCTGCGAAATATTTTCGAGCGCGACCTCTTCGCCGTTCACTTTTGCAAATTGCTGATGATCTTTAACGGTAATCGACTCGACAACCCCGGTTTTGGAGTGAGTCGTGCCCTCGTTATCTGCGTAAGACCAAGTAATTTCTTTGCCGATCAGTCCCGATGCGAAGCCTAGAGACTGGCGCAACAATTTCATTTCGCTGCTCATATTCGTCAGCTGCTCGACCGAAGTAAACTGCGCCATCTGCGCGATAAACTCTTTATCCTGCAAAGGCTGTGTCGGATCCTGATTTTTTAATTGTGTAATTAATATTTTCAGAAATTGGTCTTTGCCGAGCTCGCTGCCTTCCGTCTTCTTTTCTGCGCGGTCGACGTTCGCTTTCGAATAATAAGGCCAAATATTTTTCGTGCTGATATTGGAATCGGCCATGTTGTTCACCTCCTGCTTCCCGCTTATCTCCAACCGCCGTACAGCGCAACTTAGGCGATGACGTCAATCGAACCGTTAACGCCTGTCCGATTGTCTCCTACGCCGGACATCCTTTCCGTCTCTCCAAGTTCATCTAAAGAAGCAGCTTTATTGCTGCCCGAATTTTTCTGCTTGGACGGTTGCTGCGATTGCTGTTGGCGTCCTTCCTGGAACATCCCGGATTGATAGCTTTGGCTTTGACTGACCTCCAGCTTATCCACTTGAATGCCTTGCGTCTGCAAGGTGTTCTTCAATTGGGAGAGCTGTGCCTCCAACATTTCTTTGCCCGCTGCGCTGTCCGCTACGAATTGGGCGATCAGATGTCCGTTTTGCATCGTCAGCTTGACTTCTACATGACCCAAGTGCTGCGGATAAAGAGAAATTTTCGCTTCTGTCAAGCCGTCGGCCGTCGTCCCAAGTACGAAGGAGCTGACGATAAATTGCGTCATATCCTCAGTGAAGGACGAAGCAGGCATATGCAGCGACGCTGATTTCGAAACCATCTGCCCGTTCTGTACTTGTTTCATGAAATCGTGCATCGTCATCGGCTGGGAAGTTCCCGATTGACCATCCTCCGAACGAAGCGGTTCGAATAAAGGCGCTTCCTCTTCGCTGCCGCTTAGTTCGCTCGTCAGCTTTAAGGCATGCTGTGCCAAAGCGAGCGCTTCGAGTTTGTGCATCGGATTGGAAACCACCTGAACTAGCGGAGCGGTTGAAGGATTCGCCGAATCCGTACTCGCTTTCGCTGAAACAGCGGTTTGCACCGCTTGTTGCGTATCGCTTTTCGCTTTATGTAACTCGCCGAATGTTGCGGCCGCCGACAATAACGCAGACGGCAACTCTTTCATCGCTTGTTGCAAGCTCGGATGCAGGGGCCCGCCGGCCATTATTTCTTTAAGCTGCTTTAGTATCTGTACGACTTCGGCTGAAGACAATAACTTCGACTGAACGTTCGCCGCAGACTCCGAAGCGTCTGTAGCGACTTGCGTCAATAGCGGTATGAACAATTGCGGATTTAACATTTGTTCTTCACCTGGATGAGCTTTTTCTCCGGCCTGCTTCGGATGCTCAGCCGCTTCGCCATCCTTACCGGCACTTGCATCTGTCGATATCAGCGACGCAAGAAGCGCTTGAAGTTCGGCAAGCCAAGCTTGAAGATCCGGATTGCTTAGCAGCGCGTCGACGTCTTCCTGCCGCTCCGTCTGCTCCAGCAATTGAAGGAGACCGTCAATTTGCCCGGCCTGGAGTTCGGTCGACTGTTCGTTCATAACGGAAGCGGCCGCCGCTAACGGGTTGAGCCATTGAATCAAGGCGCTTAATCCGTTCATCCCGCCCTTGGCCTCGCTGCCGGCTTGATTCGCTTCTCCGACAAGCATTCCGGTTAACGTCGTCAAGAACGCACTCCCGCCTGAAGCGGAGCCTTGCGCAGAACCCGCTGAATTGGCGCTTCCGCCTGCAGATGCAGTGCCGCCCAGGGCCACAGATTGAGCTTGAATTTCCATCTTTTCTTTTCACCTCCTTTCAAGCTTCTATTGAGCGAGTCGGGCCGAAATTAAAGCCGCCGTTTCTTTCGATTGATCCGAAATGGCAGAAAGAATTTTCGACCTGCCGGCATTGTCCATGGAATTCAAGATGGAAATGACTTTATCCGGCGTCGTCTTTTGAAGCTCCAGCAGTACCGTCGCAGCGCTTTTCGGCGTCATGTTGGCGAAGGTCGATCCCAGATCGTCCTTGCTAAGCTTGTCGGTCTTGGCTGCCGGCGCTTGCATAGCTTGCAGCCTTTCTTGAAGAGCCGCAAGTTCCGTATCGCGAACGAGCTTCTGATCCTTGATCAAAATGGAAGCTTCCGCCGCCTTCTTCGGATCCATCTTTTCCAAAATTTTCACGCGTTCGTCGTTCTTCATCATACTCAGCACCAGCACTTGTTCGTTCAACGTCAAGTTCTCCAGGATCGGTGCCGATTTACTGGGGGACATCTTCGCATACAGGCTTGCCAGCTGCTGAATTTGTGCCTTATATTCTTCATCCGACTGTGTCTTCGTTTTCATTTGTTCTTCAAGCGAGCTGTTCTTCAACTGAAGCTCTTTGATTTGTTGATCCCGTTGTTGAATCGCCGCCTCCGCTTTTTGCAGATCCTGATCCTTCTGCTGGACGGATGACGTCATTTGCGCAACCTGATCATCCTTCGTCGGGTCGGCCCCCTCCTCTTGGGCCTTCGCCGCCTCAGTCTGCGGTTTCCCGCTATCCGTATCCGACTGAGGATCAGGAATCACTTGGTTGACGACGGGTATTTTATTGGCCGTTTTCAACACATTATTCATCACGTCGTAATCGAAAATCGTCAGCAACACCCCGAGCAAAACGGCCGTAAAAACGAACGGAATGAGGAACCATATCAGAAAACGCTCCATGGCGCCGTAAGATGCGGTTTGCTCTGTGTCTGCGTCTGCCATCTACCGTCACCTCCCCTGCTTAGGCTAAGAAAGCCGTTTATACCGGTTCGTCGCCATTTCATCCAACTGGTCCTGTTCACGCTTCAGCAGATCGGCGGTGAACCGTTGGTACGCTTTCTCTTTCGCTTTGTTCCATACTTTTTCTTCGAGCATCTTTCCATTCAAATCATCCTGTCTCAACTGCACGACCCCTCTCGCCTGCTGAACGTCGCGGTGTTTCGCCTGAATTCGGCCTTCAATGTGATCGACATAACTTTGCAGCAGCATGAGATTGGAAACCGTTGTCCGTCGACCGGATGCTTCATGCAATTGTTCCTGGATATCCGTTTTGGACTGTTGAAGCTCGGAAAGCTTCGACTCCTCTTTACGCATTTGACCGATCGCCTCAGACAAAACCCATTCCGCTTGAGTTTTCTCGTTCTCTTTCAGATCCACGATTTTTTGAAAAGCGTACCGAAAGCGCATCAGTGGTCTCAACCCCTATAAAATTGTTGAATTAATTGCTCCGTTGCTTCCGCATAGGTCAACTTGTCGTGCACCCGCTGCTTCGTATAGTCCCAGATCGATTGGATCGAATCCATGGAGAGGTCGATTTCCGGGTTCGACCCTCTCTGGTACGCCCCTATATTGATCAAGTCTTCCGAATCTTTATATACAGCTAACAAACGCTTCAAGTTTTCGGCTGCAAGCTGCTGTTCTTGAGGCACGATTTCTTTCATGACCCGACTGACACTCGCAAGCACGTCAATGGCCGGATAGTGACCGCGGTTCGCGATACCTCGATTGAGAACGATATGACCGTCCAAAATACCCCTTACCGCATCCGCAATCGGTTCGTTCATATCGTCGCCGTCGACCAGCACCGTGTAGAACGCTGTGATCGATCCTTTCGGCCCGGTTCCGGATCGCTCCAGCAGCTTGGGCAGCGTAGCAAAAACAGAAGGGGTGTAACCTCGCGTTGCAGGCGGTTCGCCAACGGCAAGACCAACTTCCCGCTGTGCCATCGCAAAACGTGTAACGGAATCCATCATCATCATGACGTTAAGTCCGCGATCGCGGAAATACTCGGCAATGCTAGTGGCGATCAAAGCGCCTTTGATCCGAATTAGCGCAGGCTGATCGGAAGTAGCGACGATAACGACAGAGCGGGCCAGTCCCTCCGGTCCGAGGTCGCGTTCGATAAAATCAAGCACCTCGCGTCCACGCTCACCAATAAGGGCAATGACATTGACGTCCGCTGACGTATTTCTTGCGATCATTCCCATCAGCGTACTTTTCCCGACGCCGGATCCTGCAAAAATACCGACGCGCTGACCTTTGCCGATCGTTAACAAACCGTCGATACAACGCACGCCGACACTAATCGGCTCCTGAACCCGCGGACGCTTCAGAGGATTGCTGGGGACGTTGTTGGTCGAATAATGGGTCATTCTTGCCGGCAAGAACGTTCCATCGAGCGGTTGTCCGAGACCGTCCAGCACTTTACCGAGCAATTCGTGACCGACCTGCACGGTTAGCGGCTTGCCCGTTCCGACTACGTCGCAGCCGGGACCGATGGAATTCAGCTCGCCGAGCGGCATCAAGATCACTTTGTTATTTTTGAAACCAACCACTTCCGCCTTCAAGGGCTGATTCGATTTAAACGGATAAATGTAACAGACGTCGCCGACGCTCGCATCCGGCCCCTCGGATTCCACCGTCAGTCCGATAACTTGCGTCACCTTGCCGTTAACGCGAATCGGATCCATCTGCCTGAGATGATCAATATATTTTTGAGCGGACGGGCTTTGCATCAGGTTAGCCTCCTTCGTTGCGGATGGCGAGATCTTGCAGCGCTTGCTTAATTTCGTTCAACTGCGTATCGATTCTTGCGTCGATACTGCCGAAGGATGAGCGAATGACACAGCCATGATCTTGCACCGAACCATCCGGAATGATTTGCAGCTCGGCCTGGGAATCGATATGCAGCAACAGCTCGTCCCGCGCGTCTTGAATATAGGAGAACTGGGAAGGGGAAACACAAAGCGCAATCATTCCCTTTTCCCTGCGACGCGCAAGCACCTTGCGAATCATCTCCGTCACCCATTGCGGTTCCAGCGACAGCTGGCGTCCGATAATTTTCTCGGCGATCGAACAGCTCATTTCAATAAGAAACGGTTCGGATTCCTGAATGATCTCTTGCTTCAATATATACGCTTGCTCCAAGGTTTGAGCCGCCTCCTGCAGCATCTGGTCGTAACGCTCGCGGAGCTCGGCTTCCGCTTGCGCCAAGCCTGCCTCATAGCCTTGCAGATAGCCTTGTTCTTTGTTTTCCTGCAGCACGCTTTCGTCCAGCATCCGGCGTTCTTGCCACCAGGCCTCGATCTCGGCCTGCGCCTGTTCTTTTAAGACAGCCACCTCGTCCATCGCCGCGCGAACTTGCTCTTCGGCAAAACTTTGCGCGTCTTGAATGATTTGCGCTTTCTCACGGTTCAGCTCGTCGAGTTCCTGCTGCTGTTCGGCCGTGCGGCCTTCCTCAGCCGTTTCTTCAAGATCCGGCAACGGCGGCTTCGGTTGTTCGACAATTTTCGTGTCCTCGACAGGAACATATTGAAAAAACTTGATGACATTAGACAATAATATCATCTCCTCCGCCACGTGCGATGATGATCTCACCGGCTTCTTCCAAACGGCGGATCGTCGATACAATGCGCGTTTGTGCTTCTTCTACGTCGCGCAAGCGGACAGGACCCATGAATTCCATTTCTTCGCGGAACGTTTCGGCCATCCGTTTGGACATGTTCTTGAAGATGGCTTCACGCACTTCTTCGCTGGCAACTTTAAGCGCAAGCTGAAGGTCGGCGTTCTCGATATCGCGAATAATGCGTTGAATCGAACGATTGTCGATGTTGACGATATCTTCGAAGACAAACATGCGTTTCTTGATTTCTTCGGCAAGCTCCGGGTCTTGAATCTCCAGGGAGTCCAGAATGGTCCTTTCCGTCCCGCGGTCGACACCGTTCAAGATTTGAACAACCGAAGAAATCCCGCCTGCATTCGTATAATCCTGTGTCACGGTAGCGGACAGTTTTTGCTCCAGCACGCGTTCGACTTGGCTGATGACCTCCGGCGACGTGCTGTCCATCAGCGCAATCCGCTTGGCGACATCCGCTTGTTTATCTTGCGGCAGCGAAGAAAGAATGATCGACGCTTGCTCCGGCTGCAAGTAAGAGAGCACAAGCGCGATGGTTTGCGAGTTTTCGTTCTGGATAAAGTTTAAAATTTGGGCCGGATCCGCTTTGCGCGCAAAATCAAACGGCCTGACTTGCAGCGTCGCAGTCAGTCGGTTTATGATGTCGAGCGCCTTCTGGGAACCGAGCGCCTTCTCCAAAATTTCTTTGGCGTACGAGATACCGCCTTGCGAGATAAATTCTTGCGCTAGGCAAATTTGATGAAACTCAGCCATAATCGCGTCTTTTTCGGCATTATCGACTTTTCGGACATTGGCTATTTCCAACGTAAGCTGCTCGATCTCTTCATCCCGCAAATGTTTAAAAATTTGGGCCGATACCTCGGGTCCTAAGCTGATCAGAAGAATAGCAGCTTTTTGCCGTCCCGATAAAATGGGTTGCTGTACTTTAGCCAAGCACTGTACACCTCTATTCGTCTACTAACCAAGTACGAAGCAGATTAACGAACTCGTCCGGTTTCCGTTTAGCCAACTGTTCCAGCTGCTTGCGTATTTGGTTTTCATTATTAACATTGTCGATATCAATAGTCGGGAATTCCACTTTCGGCGCCGCATCTTCGAGCAGTGCAGCTGCTTCGGCTTCCTCTTGCGCTTTGCGTCTGCGCCGCATGAACCAGAAAGCCCCTCCCGCGAGTAACGCCAATGCCAATCCGCCCAGGCCTCCGTAAAGGAGCATTGCGTTGGAAGCGGTAGCTTGCGATTCGTTCGTTTTAGCGAACGTATGGGGAAACACCGTTACTTTTTTAGCTAAATCTTCGTCGGTCAGCGTCACTTTGCTGTCTGCCAGCGCCGCGCGAACAATGTTGACAAGAATCTGGCGCACCGCTTCCGTCGTTTGCGGAGTTAATGAATTCGGATCTGCCGGATCGGGTGGTTCAACCCCGACGTTAATGGTTAAATCCTTTACAGTGTATGGTGTAGCTACGATTTCTTCCGTGATGCGGTTCACTTCATAGTTTACGGTTCGCTGCAATTCTTCGGAATTGGACGTGCCGCTGTTGTTACTGCCTGGATATCCGGGTACATCGGTTGCACCGGTTCCCGGTACACCGGCGTTTGCGGCGCTGTTGTCGCTGTTATAATTTTTTTGAATTTCCTGAACGGAAATTTCAAGTCCTCTTTGATCGACTTCATTGGGAGCCGTCACCAGATTGCGCTTAGAGCTCGTTTGATCAAAGTTCATTGTAGAGAACACGCTGACGATAACCTTGTCTCTGCCAAGGATGGCACTGAGCATCTGTTGCACGTTCCGCTGCACATCATTGCGGAATTGGTTATTGATTTCGAATTGGTCTTTCGCCAGGCTGGACGAACCGTTCGTCTTTCCTTTGCCTTTGGAGTATTCCAGCAAGTCCCCGTTCTGATCGGAAATGGTAATATTTTCGACCGGCAATCCCTTCACACTGTGGGAAACGAGGTTGTACATCGTATCTACTTTTGCTTGATCCAGCGTGTATCCGGGTTTGATCTCAAGAACGACGGATGCGGTAGCTTTCTCCGGCTCGGCGCCCTTCGGAAGAAACACGCTTTCTTTAGGCAAGCTGATCAGAACCTTGGAACTCTGGATGGCATTGTTGGAATTGATCAACTGCTGCAGTTCGCCTTGAACGGCATTGACGTATTTCACGTCGAATTCGCGATCCGTTGTCCCGAATGTGCTGCTCTGGTTAAATGCGCCGTAACCGACGTTGCCGGTTTTGTTCAAACCTTGCGATTCGACCGCCAATTTGACGTTGGCCACTTCGCTTCGGGGGACGCCGATGCTCTTCCCGTCATCGCTTAGCTGATACGGGATTTTAGCCCCGTCCAAATATCCTTTGATCGCTGCCGCATCGCTAGGTTGCAAATTCGTATAAGCCAGTGCGTACTCCGTCTTGGAAAAATTATAACTGATGATCCCTACCGTCAGTATGATCAAAATCACAGTGGCGATCAGTGTAAACTTTTGTGTTTTGCTAAATTGATTCCAATATTGTCTAATGCGGTTCCAATATTGGAGTACATTCTCGTTCACCATTTCACCCCATTCAACCTGAACATCACGAAGATAAATCAAGTAAGATTAGACCTGCATACGCATAATTTCCTGATAGGCCTCAATAACTTTGTTTCTTACTTGAACCGTTAGTTCCAATCCGAGCGATGCTTTTTCGGAGGCAATCATCAGTTGGTGAACGTCGGAAATTTCACCTTTAACGAATTGGTTGTTCAATTTATCTACGCCAGCTTGCTGGGCGTTCAAATCCGCAATCGCGCCGTTTAAAAATCGACTGAATTGGTCGGACACTTCAGCAGCGGTCAAGGTTTTCGGCTCAGCGGCTTTGACCGTCATTAACGGTTGCAAGCTCAGCTTATCAATCATGTTCGTAACCCCTTTACCCAAATGGCTTGTCGTTTTTATCTACCGATTTCGAGCGCTTTGGTCACCAACGCCTTGGAGGCGTTCAAAGCGGTAACATTCGCTTCATAGGATCGCGTTGCCGACATCATGTCAACCATTTCTTTCAGAATGTCTACGTTCGGCAGCATGACAAATCCGTTCTCGTCCGCATCGGGATGCGTCGGATTGTATACTTGCTTAAGCGGTGAAGTATCTTCAATCACCTGCGCAATTCTTACCCCTTCGCCTGCCCCGGCATCCTTACCGGACATTGCGTTTTGAAGCGTGTAGGCAAAACTTTGCTGCTTCGGCTCCATCGTTACGAGCTTTCGTTGATAAGGTACCCATTTGCCGTTCACCATGCGCGCGCGCGTCGAGTCGGCGTTGGCAATGTTGGAAGAAATGACATCCATTCGAAACCGCTGAGCCGTCAGGGCGGAAGCACTTATGTCATAACCGTTCGTTAATCTCACCGCTTACCGTCCCCCTATAGCTGTTCTAACCTTTTTGATATCCGCACTCACTTGCTGCACCATCGTATTGTAGCGTAATTGGTTCTTGGCCATTAAGGCCATTTCATAATCGATGTCGACATTATTCAGGTTATTGTTGATTAATGTTTGATTGTCCCGTATCAACTGCGGCTGGGGCTGACTAGGACGCCCAATTTCAATATGCCGCGGATCCGTCCGAAATCCTTGGATTGAACCTCCGTTTATTTCCTGCTGCAGCAATTCTTCAAATCGAACTTCCGATCTCTTAAAAAATGGCGTATCGACGTTGGCTATGTTATCGGCAATAACTCTTTGCCGTAAGGTGGCCGCATCCAACGTGCGTTCCATCATTTGAAAACCGGGCTTATTCAGGATCATCATAAGAAAAACTCCTACTTTCGCACGAAATAATCTGAGAGTAGTAATTCAACAAGGGAGGGGTAATATCCTCCTTTCTTCGACAATATCTTTTAAAAAAATAATAACAACCATGGCATATATTGTAGTAACCGAGAACTATATCTATATTGAAGAAAGATGGAAATGATTTCAATAAGAAAAAAGCCCTATATTTTCATATAGGACTTTAAAAAACGATGTTATTTTGTTAATTTCGACACATTTCAAAAAAAATTTATAATTTCACGCTCTGTATACCGGCAAGAAGTTGATCATTCAGGACTCGAATATACGTCCCTTTCATCCCGAGGGAGCGCGTTTCGATGACGCCGGCGCTCTCCAACTTGCGCAGCGCATTGACGATAACCGAACGCGTAATGCCGACACGATCGGCGATTTTGCTGGCCACGAGCAGCCCTTCCATGCCTTCAAGCTGCTCGAAAATATGCTCGACCGCTTCCAGTTCGCTGAAGGACAGCGAGGCTACCGCTACCTGAACGACCGCCTTGCTTCTTGCTTCCACTTCGATCTGCTCCGCCTTTTCCCGCAAAATCTCCATCGCCACAACCGTTGAACCGTATTCAGCCAATATTAAGTCGTCGTCGATAAATTCGCGGCCGCGCTTCGTCAGCACGAGCGTCCCGAGGCGTTCCCCGCCTCCAATAATCGGGACAAGCGTGATATGAAATCTCGGCTCATCCGCATGATCGCCGAACACGTCATAAGCGGAACCCGCTTCTAAATTCGACGACGTTTCCGTCACCTGCATGAGAAGTTGATTATATTCGTTCGGAAAGCGATTTTCTTGCAGAACGGAAAGCCTCGTCCAAGCCTCCTGCCCCGACGTGGTAAGCGAACTGCCCAGCACCTTTCCCCTCCGGCTGACGACAAAAATATCAGCGGACAAAATATCGCCGAGAACGGCCGCCATATCCATAAAGCTGACCGGATTGCCCGCTTCTTTTTGCAACAATTTATTCAGCCTTCTGGTTTTCATCAAAAGTGTCATGTTCGTGCCTCCAAGTCAAACGATTACAGTATATATTGGCTCAAATCCCGATTCTGAACGATATCGGACAACTTCTCGCGCACATATTCGGGAGAGATTACGATTTGCTCCAAGGTAAGCTCAGGCGCTTCAAAAGACAAGTCCTCCAGCAGTTTCTCAAGTATCGTGTGCAGACGACGCGCACCGATATTGTCGGTGTTCTGATTCACTTCTGCGGCAATCCGCGCAATTTCAAGAATCGCCTCATCTGAAAATTCGACACGGATGCCCTCGGTCTCGAGCAATGCGGTGTACTGCTTCGTCAGTGCGTTTTTGGGTTCTTTCAAAATCAGTACGAAGTCTTGCTGGGTCAGGCTGCTTAATTCGACGCGAATCGGAAAGCGCCCCTGCAGCTCGGGAATTAAATCGGAAGGCTTGGCAATATGAAACGCCCCAGCAGCCATGAATAAAATAAAATCGGTTTTGACCGGTCCGTACTTCGTCAAAATGGTCGAGCCTTCCACAATCGGCAAGATATCCCTTTGCACGCCCTCGCGTGATACGTCGGGCCCACCGCCGCGGCCGGAACTGCAAATTTTGTCGATTTCATCGATAAAAATAATGCCGCTTTGCTCCGCGCGAAGCACCGCCTCCTGAATGACTTCGTCCATATCAAGCAGCTTCTGCGCTTCCTCATGAAGCAGCGTCTTGCGCGCCTCCTTGATCGGCAGCTTGCGCTTTTTCGTACGCTTCGGCAATAAGCTCCCGAACAGCTCCTGCATATTCATGCCCGCCTGCTCGTTACCTTGGCCGCCCAGCATGTCGAGCATTGTCGGACTGTTGTCCTCCACCTCGATCTCAATCACCTTCTGCTCAAGCTCGCCTCGCTCAAGCTGCTCCTTCACTTCTTTGCGTCGGGCGATAATCGCGGCGTCATTCTCCGGCTCCGTTTCGGCCGCCGGATTTCCTTGATTGCCGAACAACATTTCGAACGGGTTGCGTTGTCCTTTCGATTTCGAGGGGCTCGGCACAAGGATCGCAGCGATACGTTCGACGACCATTTGCTCCGCTTTGTCCTTCAATCGGTCCGTTTTCTCCGCTTTCACCATCCGGATCGACGTTTCGACCAAATCGCGAACCATCGATTCGACATCGCGTCCGACATACCCGACTTCCGTAAATTTGGTCGCTTCGACTTTAATAAAAGGCGCCCCGACAAGCTTAGCCAGCCGTCGGGCGATTTCCGTCTTCCCAACGCCGGTAGGTCCGATCATAAGAATGTTTTTCGGCACAATCTCATCCCGGAGCGATTCTTCCAATCGGCTGCGGCGATAACGGTTGCGCAAGGCAACGGCGACTGATTTCTTAGCCTGCCGCTGGCCGATAATATATTTATCCAATTCGGCTACGATTTCTTTCGGAGTCAAGCTGTTTGCAGGCACGTCCGCCACCTCCCGGATTATTCGATCTCTTCGACGATAATGTTATGGTTTGTGAATACGCAGATGTCGGCAGCCATCGTCAAAGCCGCCTTCGCGATTTCCTTGGCACTCATGTCGGGCGCGTACCGGTGAAGCGCTCTACCCGCCGCAAGCGCGAAGCTGCCTCCGGAGCCGATCGCCAGTATGCCGTCGTCCGGTTCGATAATTTCGCCATTGCCGGAAATCAACAGCAGGCCCGTACGATCCATGACGATCATCATCGCCTCAAGACGCCGGAGCACCCGGTCTTGACGCCAATCTTTGGCCAGCTCCACCGCGGCCCGCTGCAAGTTGCCGTGATGCTCCTCAAGCTTGGCCTCAAATTTCTCAAAAAGGGTGATCGCATCCGCCACCGAGCCTGCAAAGCCGGCGATGACGTTGCCGCGGTACAATCGGCGTACTTTCTTCGCTTGCGACTTCATCACCATACTGTTGCCGAACGTCACTTGACCGTCCCCGGCGATGGCGCCTTTCCCCTGATGCCGGATCGCGAATATCGTCGTCGCGTGAAATGTCTCCATAAGGCGAATTTCCTCCTCTATTCAAGACGAAAACTAAGCTTAATTACAAGCTTAGTTTCCGTGAGTTTCCGACCCATGACCAAGGTACATGCATGATAGACGGGTATATCGTAACATAGTACAAGTTTCATTGACAAGCCGAATTGTGTGTGTTTTGTGAAAAATTCTGAATTTTCGCAATTGCTCGTTCAGCGATTTTCTCGTACTTCAGCTTCTTGTTCTTGATTCGTTCTTCCAGCGGCGGAAATAATCCGAAATTTGCGTTCATCGGTTGAAAATGTTTAAAGTCCGCCGTCGTAATATACTGCGCCATACTGCCTAATGCCGTATCTGCCGGCAATACGACGCATTCTTCCCCCTTGGCGAAGCGCGCTGCGTTCATGCCTGCGATCAAGCCGGAAGCAGCCGATTCCACATATCCTTCCACCCCGGTCATCTGTCCGGCAAAAAACAGGTTGTCGCGATTGCGGAATTGATAGGTCGGCTTCAACAAGCGGGGCGAGTTGATAAACGTATTGCGGTGCATCACGCCGTATCGGACAAACTCCGCATTCTCCAGACCGGGAATTAGCGAGAAGACGCGCTTTTGCTCGCCCCATTTCAAATGGGTCTGAAATCCGACCAGGTTGTATAAGGTGCCCGCCGCGTTGTCCTGACGGAGCTGAACGACCGCGTGCGGCAGTTCGCCCGTATGGGGATTGACGAGTCCGACAGGCTTCATCGGTCCGAATAGAACGGTTTGCCGGCCGCGCTTAGCCATGACTTCGATCGGCATGCAGCCTTCGAAATAAATTTCCTTCTCAAATTCCTTCATCGGCGCCGTCTCCGCCGTAACAAGCGCATCGTAGAAACGGTTAAACTCTTCTTCGTTCATCGGACAGTTTAAGTAGGCGGCTTCGCCTTTATCGTAACGCGAGGCCAAGTACACTTTGCTCATGTCGATCGAATCTTTCTCGACAATCGGAGCGGCCGCATCGTAGAAGTACAAATATTCTTCGCCGAATAGCTCCTGCAGATGCTTGGACAAGCCTGGCGACGTTAGCGGCCCTGTAGCCACTACGGTAATCCCGTCCGGCAGCGTCTCCAGCTCCTCGTTGCGAACCTCGATCAGCGGGTGATTGCGCAGCATCGAGGTGACCTCGCCCGAGAACCCTTCGCGATCGACGGCAAGTGCACCGCCGGCAGGCACCGCATGTTTGTCCGCCGCACGTAATATCAGCGAGTTCATGATACGCATTTCTTCCTTCAGCAAACCGACAGCGTTCGTCAAGCCGTTCGCTCGCAGCGAGTTGCTGCAGACAAGCTCCGCGAATTGATCGGATATATGCGCCGGTGTCTTGCGCACCGGCCGCATCTCATATAGAACCACCGGGACGCCCTGCGACGCGATTTGCCAGGCGGCCTCGCTGCCCGCAAGCCCCGCCCCGATGACGGTCACTTTATTTCCTTCAGTCAACGTTCGTTCCTCCTGCATGTTCCGCATCAACGCCTCCGCTAACCGCTGTCAGCGATAATGCGGTTACTCCATTTCACTCTCGTTCTCGTTGTCCTTCGCTTCTTCCTTGAAGTCGCACGAGACGCATTGAATAAAGACACCCGACTTGTTGCGCTTCTCGATCAGCATCCCGCTGCACTTCGGACAAGGCTGGCCGATCGGCTTATCCCACGAGACGAATTCGCACTCGGGATAGCGGTCGCAACCATAAAATATGCGTCCCTTTTTGCTGCGGCGTTCGATGATTTTTCCTTGATGACAAGTCGGACACGGCACGCCGATATCTTTGACTATCGGCTTCGTATTGCGGCAGTCCGGAAAGCCTGAGCAGGCAAGAAACTTGCCGAATCGACCCATCTTGTATACAAAATTGCGGCCGCACTTCTCGCAAATTTCGTCGGAAACCTCATCCTGGATTTCCACCTTCTCCATTTCTTCTTCCGCAACTTCCAGCCTTTTTTCGAAAGATTCGTAAAATTCGCTCAATACCTGAACCCAGTCTTCCTTGCCTTCCTCGATATGATCGAGTCCCTCTTCCATATGCGCGGTAAATTCCACGTCCAGGATTTCCGGGAAAAACTCGATCATCTGCTGGATCACAAGCTCGCCGAGCTCTGTGGGAACGAACTTCTTATCTTCAATTGCGACATACCCGCGCTTCTGGATCGTTTCGAGCGTCGGCGCATACGTGCTCGGTCGTCCGATGCCCATCTCCTCGAGCGCTTTCACGAGGCGCGCTTCCGTAAATCGCGGCGGCGGCTGTGTGAAATGCTGCTTGGGATCAATCTGTTTCTTTGTTACCTGATCGCCCTGCTTCAGCGGAGGCAGCAAACGATCGTCGTCATCGCCGGAATCGGCCGCGTCGTCATTGCCTTCAACATAAACTTTCATAAAACCGTGGAACTTTATCTTGGACCCGACCGCCCGAAAAACAGCTTCGCCCGCCGTTAAATCGACGGTCATCGTATCCAGCACGGCCGAGGCCATCTGGCTTGCGACAAAGCGTTCCCAAACGAGCTTATACAAACGGAATTGATCCCGGCTCAAATGCGATTTGATGGAATCCGGGTCGCGAAGCACCGAGCTTGGCCGGATCGCTTCATGAGCATCCTGCGCGTTGCTGTTTTTCTTGACGTAAACACGCGGCGTCTCCGGGTAATACTCCGCCCCGAACTTATTCACAATGAAGTCCTTCGCTTCTTCTTGCGCCACCGGCGAAATACGGGTCGAGTCGGTTCTCATGTAAGTGATCAACCCGACCGTGCCCTCCGGGCCGAGATCAATACCTTCGTATAGCTGCTGCGCAACGGACATCGTCTTCGAGGCGCGGAAGCCGAGCTTACGAGCGGCCTCCTGCTGCAGCGAACTTGTGATGAACGGCGGCGAAGGATTGCGGTGCCGCTCCTTCTCTTTCACCTCGCTGACGACAAACTCCGACTTGCTTAACCCTTGAAGAACTTCTTTAACCTCGGCTTCATTCTTTAAATCCTTCTTGTTGCCGCCGACGCTGTAGAACTTCGCTTCGAAATCGGCTTTGCCCGTAGACAGCTTTGCCGTAATCGTCCAGTATTCTTCCGGCACGAACGCATTAATTTCGTTCTCCCGGTCGTAAATGAGCTTGACAGCTACAGATTGTACCCGGCCTGCGGAAAGTCCTTTTTTCACCTTTTTCCAGAGCAGCGGACTGATCTTATAACCGACCAACCGGTCCAAAATACGTCTGGCTTGCTGCGCATTAACCAAATCCTGATTGATTTTGCGCGGCGTCTTGAACGCGTCCTTCACGGCTTGCTTCGTAATCTCGTTAAACACGACGCGGCAGGGGTCCTGATCGGAAATTTCCAGATAGTGCGCCAAATGCCAGGCGATCGCTTCCCCTTCGCGATCCGGGTCAGCCGCCAGATATACTTTTTTTACGCGTTTGCTCGCGTCTTTCAATTCTTTCAGAACAGAGCCCTTGCCCCGAATCGTAATGTATTTCGGTTCAAAGTTTTTTTTGATCTCAACGCCGATCTGGCTTTTTGGCAAATCTCGAATGTGCCCCATGGAAGCTTTTACGATATATTTACTGCCCAAGTATTTACCAATCGTTTTGGCTTTTGCGGGTGACTCCACAATGACTAACGAATCGGCCATAGGTGTCCTTCCCCCTTCAACATATATATATGTATACAAATCAAGGTATCGTGTAGGCTGATCCCGGTAGTTCTACAATTCGTCGCATCATTAGTAAATTTATCAGAACTGCGTGCAAATGTCCAAAGTTAAATTGACTTTGCCCCAAGAGCTGATCGATCGTTTTCGGACCGGACTCCAGCAATTCATAGATTTTCCGTTCGTCTTCAGCCATAATTCCCAGTGTTTCCTTCGTGTCATTAATGTATGCGGAATGCTCCGAGGCTATCCGGCTCGCATATTCCTCCATAATATCGTCCGGGCTTGTAACCATTTTGGCCCCATCCTTGATGAGCTTCAGCGTTCCTTGACTCTTGGCCGAATGAATCGGCCCCGGAATCGCAAACACGTCGCGCGAGTAGTCGAGCGCAAGGTTGGCCGTTATCAGCGATCCGCTTTGAAGCGCCGCTTCCACCACGACGACGCCCACGCTTAGCCCTGCAATAATGCGGTTTCGCTGCGGGAACAAGCCTGCGCGCGGCAGCGTACCGAGCGGATATTCGGACAAGAGCAGCCCTTGCTCCGCGACCCGGTGAAACAACGCTTTATTTTCCGGCGGATACACCGTGTCCAGCCCGCAGCCAAGGACGGCGATCGTACCACCCTTTCCCCTTAAAGCGCCTTCGTGCGATAGGCTGTCAATCCCCCGCGCCATGCCGCTGACGACGCAAACACCGGCATTCGCAAGCGACTCACCGAGCCTTTCCGCCGTTAGCTTGCCGTACACGGTCGGCGTTCGCGTCCCTACCAACGCGATACATAATCGCCCGCTTAAAGAGAAGTCGCCCTTGCCGTATATAATCCACGGCGGATCGGCCGTTTCTTTCAGCAGCGCCGGGTAATCCGCATCCCAGACGGTCAGCCAGCGGATTCCCTCGCGTTCATACCTCGCGAGCCAGTCCTCCAAAGTCCGCTCGGACAGCTCCCGCAATGCGGAACTCATCTGTCCGGCCCGGCCGGGTGTGAATCCGAACTGCGTCCATTCGCGTGGTTCCAGCGTTCGCATATCGTCAAGCGTTTCGAATCGGGATACAAGCCGTTGAATCGTCTTCCAACCGATGCCGGGCAGTTGATGAAGCGCAAACAAAAGGTGCCGGTTGTTCATATAGTATATATCACTCCTTATAATAGAAACAACTTTACTGAAACTCGGGGCGAATCCAACAAAAAAAACCTCTCATCTCCGTCATGCGGAGAATGAGAGGCTGCTTGCCGTTCTCGGGAATTATTTGCGGGTCGTGCACTTTTCGAGCAGACCTTTTTCTTGAAGCACGCTGACAAGCGTGGAGCCCATTTCGGAAGGAGTCGGTGCAACCTTGATGCCGCAGCGTTCCATCGTGGCCACTTTCTCAGCTGCCGTCCCTTTACCACCGGAAATGATAGCGCCGGCATGGCCCATCCGTTTGCCCGGAGGCGCCGTTTGTCCGCCGATGAAGCCGACAACCGGTTTTTTCATGTTCGCCGCGATCCATTCGGCCGCTTCTTCTTCGGCAGAACCGCCGATTTCACCGATCATGATGACCGCGTAAGTGTCCGGATCTTCGTTGAACAATTTAAGAATATCGATGAACTCGGAGCCTTTAACCGGGTCGCCGCCGATACCTACAGCGGACGATTGGCCGATACCGCGAGTCGTTAATTGATGCACGGCTTCGTATGTCAACGTTCCGCTTCGGGAAACAACGCCGACATGACCTTTGGTGTGAATATATCCCGGCATGATGCCGATTTTGCACTCGTCCGGCGTGATGACGCCCGGGCAGTTCGGTCCGATCAGGACGGTCTTCTTGCCTTCCATGTAACGGCTGACTTTAACCATGTCCAGAACCGGAATACCTTCCGTGATGCAGATGACGAGGTCAAGCTCGGCGTCAACGGCTTCGATGATTGCGTCTGCGGCGAACGGAGCGGCAACATAAATAACGGATGCGGTCGCGCCGGTCGCTTTTTTCGCTTCTTGAACCGTATTGAAAACCGGCAGAGAGACGGTTGTACCGTTCTCCAGCGTAATATCGATGTTCGTTCCGCCTTTACCCGGCGTTACGCCGCCAACCATTTGCGTACCGTATTCCAAACCGCCCTTGGTATGGAACAAACCGGTCGCGCCGGTAATCCCTTGTGTGATGACCTTTGTATTTTTATCTACCAAAATAGACATGTTTATGGTTCACATCCCCTGAATTATTTAGAAAAGGCTTTGCCTGTTTGCGTCGTTCGACTTATTTCACCAGTGCCACGATTTTTTGAGCGCCGTCTGCCATCGAATCGGCAGCCACGATATTCAGGCCGGATTCGTTCAAGATTTTTTTGCCGAGCTCTACGTTCGTGCCTTCCAAACGGACGACGAGCGGACGAGACAATCCCAGCTCTCTAGCCGCAGCAACGACACCTTCCGCGATAATGTCGCATTTCATAATGCCGCCGAAAATATTGACGAAAATCCCTTTGACGTTCTCGTCGGACAAAATGATTTTGAACGCTTCCGTTACTTTCTCCTTGGTAGCGCCGCCCCCTACATCAAGGAAGTTGGCCGGGTCGCCGCCGTAATATTTAATAATGTCCATCGTCGCCATGGCCAGACCTGCGCCGTTAACCATGCAGCCGATGTTGCCGTCGAGCGCGATGTAGCTGAGGTCATACTTGGACGCTTGAATTTCCTTCTCGTCTTCTTCTTCCAAATCGCGAAGCTCAACAATGTCTTTGTGACGGAACAAAGCGTTCGAATCGAAGTTCAATTTGGCATCCAGAGCCATAACGTTGCCATCGCCGGTAACAACGAGCGGGTTAATTTCGGCGATAGAGCAATCTTTCTCAACGAAAGCGGTATATAACGACAGCATAAATTTAGCCGCTTTATTTACGAGCTCGTTAGGAATATTGATGTTATAGGCGAGTCTACGCGCTTGGAACGGTTGCAAGCCGATGGCCGGATCGACAACTTCTTTGAAGATTTTCTCCGGGGAATGAGCGGCTACTTCTTCGATTTCCGTACCGCCTTCTTCAGAGCCCATGATCACGACGCGTCCCGTACCGCGGTCTACGACGACGCCAATGTAGTATTCTTTCTTAATATCGCAGCCTTGTTCGATTAAAAGGCGCTTCACTTCTTTACCTTCCGGACCCGTTTGGTGAGTCACCAGCACTTTGCCGAGAATTTGCTCAGCGTATGTACGCACTTCATCCAGGTTTTTGGCAACCTTAACACCGCCAGCTTTACCGCGGCCGCCAGCATGAATTTGCGCCTTGACGACGACGACCGGAGTACCGAGCGACTTCGCCGCTTCCACCGCTTCGTCCACCGTGAAAGCCACTTTACCTTCCGGTACGGCAACCCCGTACTGCTTCAGCACTTCTTTGCCTTGATACTCATGGATATTCATTTAGCAAAATCCTCCTATCGGTATTGACTTGCTCTATGGAATCGACCCTTCCCTTCCGGTAAGAGTTGACCGCTAAAAATACGCGCGCTTGCCAAACAATAGCATGTCCGATCTGGCAAACCTTTATCATTGTAACACTTTTTTTAAGCGGATACCTTATTTTTTATGTTAAAATAGCGATATATTATTTTTATAGATTCACAAAATATTAGTTTTCGGAACGGAGCAGTTTTCTGATTCGACAAAATTAGACAAAGACGGAAGGCGGAGTGAAGTTGAAACGAATTGCTATTGATATGGATGAAGTCATTGCGGATGCCATGAGCAAATATTTGCGTTTGTATAACGAGGGCTTCCAGGAACAATTGACTGCCGCGGATTTGCACGGCGTTAAGCTGCGCGCATTGCGGCCGGAAAGAAGCGACGATATACATGAGATTTTCATGACGAACGACTTCTTTCGCGACCTGGAGGTCATGCCTCACAGTCAGGAAGTCATTCGCGAATTGAGCGAATCGTACGAAATCTTCATCACGACCGCTGCCATGGAAGTGCCGACGTCTTTTAATGCCAAGTATGCTTGGCTGAAGGAGCACTTTCCGTTCTTGTCGGATATGAATTTCGTGTTTTGCGGGGATAAAAGCATCATTCGGGCCGATTACTTGATCGACGATAATGCGAAGCATTTTGAACGGTTTGAAGGACAAGGCCTGCTGTTTACGTCTCCTCACAACATTCTTGAAACGGGTTACGTTCGCGTGAATAATTGGCTGGAGGTTCGAGACTTCTTCGCCAAGGCGTTAAACATGTAAAAACGCGCATTTCCGTCAAAGAAGATGCGCGTTCCGGTCTCAATAAATCGTATTGATGGAAGTCGATTCTCGAGGCTCTCTCTCCGCTTGTTTAATGAAGCGCAGCTCGTTTCCGGTGAATTGACACACCAGACATTGGATCGTCGGCTCCTGGCCTTCGATCGCTTCGGGTTCGGTCACCTGCTGGACCGTCCCGGTTATCGCGTCTTTCAGAAAACGCTGCGAGTAGCTCGATATGATGCTGAACTTAATACGATTGGACCGGCAATTCGGACAAAAGTACGGTTTTTCCTGCATCTCTCATCACCTCTAGCCCCATTGTCGCCAAAATTCCGGCGGTTCAAACGTCGTGTTACAGCTTCTGCGTGCAAACTGTTGCAAGCTTTGAAGGGAACGATTACAATACAATCATAATGAGGCGGATAAGGAAGCACCTTTAGCCATGGCAAATTCATGGGAGAGGTGTTTTTTGGCATGTACGGAAAAGTAACGAGCGCATGTTTGCACGGCGTGGAAGGCAGATTGATCGAGGTTGAGGTCGACTTGAGCAACGGACTTCCCCAAATGAATATTGTCGGTTTGCCGGACAGCGCGGTCAAAGAATCGATCGAGCGCGTGCGGGCGGCCGTCAAAAACTGCGGGTTTACCTTTCCGCTGCAGCGAATCACGGTGAACTTGGCGCCGGCCGACATTCGCAAAGAAGGCGCCGCATTCGACCTGGCTATCGCATTAGGCATTCTCGCGACAAGCGGCCAGCTGGAGCCGGAAGCGCTGGAGCGTTCGCTCCTGATTGGCGAGCTGGCTTTGGACGGATCGATTCGCCCAGTACCCGGCGTGTTGTCGATGATCGAATCGGCGGTTAAACGAGGGATCCGCCGGGTGATCGTACCGCGGGATAACGCCGAGGAAGCTGGCTGGATTCAAGGCTGTGAAGTCGTGCCGGCCAGCCATTTAGCGGAATGGAATTTGAGGCTGACAGCGGATACGGATGGCGGACGACAGGCTTTAGCCCCTGCGCTTGCACAAGCAGCGTCCCTTCAAGCGGATGCACAAGCCGACGATTACGCCGACGTTTGCGGACAGCAGCACGTCAAGCGCGCGCTGATGGTCAGTGCCGCGGGCATGCACAACATCCTGTTAATCGGGCCGCCCGGCACGGGCAAAACGATGCTTGCCAAACGACTGCCCACCATCATGCCGCCCATGAACGAGCAGGAATCGTTAGACGTAACTAAAATTTACAGCGCCTCCGGCAAATTCGCCGATCGTCGGCAGCTGGTGCGGGAACGCCCTTTCCGCACGCCGCATCATACGATATCGGCGGCCGGGTTAGTCGGTGGAGGCGGCGTGCCCAAGCCCGGCGAGATCAGCCTCGCGCATCGCGGGGTGTTATTTCTGGACGAGCTGCCTGAATTTACGAGAACGGTGCTGGAGGTGCTGCGCCAGCCCATGGAGGAACGATGGGTAACGATCGGACGGGCGAAAGCCGTCTATCGGTTTCCTGCCCATTTTCTGCTGGCCGCTTCGATGAATCCGTGTCCATGCGGATATTGGGGAGCCGATACGGGCGACGGGAACGATGCCTGCTTCTGCTCCCCCTTGAAATTGGCGCAATACCGCTCGAAAATTTCCGGCCCGCTGCTGGACCGGATCGACCTGCATGTCGAGGTGCCCCGGGTTCCCTTTGAGCAATTAGCCGGCTTGGAGAAGCCGATGTCATCGTCCGAAATGCGGGAACGCGTCGAGCAGGCGCACTTGACGCAGAAACGGCGTTTTCAGGGAACCGGCATACTGTTCAACAGCGAGCTGAGCGGCCGCCGTTTACGCGAATACGGAAGGCTGCAGCGGGACGCCTCCGCCTTGCTGGAGCGTTCGTTCACACTGCTCGGCTTAAGCGTTCGCTCTTATGACCGGATTATTAAAGTCGCGCGCACGATTGCGGATTTGGAGGGAAGCGATGAAGTGAACGCCCATCATGTCGCCGAGGCGCTGCAATACCGCAGTCTCGACAAGAAGCAAAAGCCGCAATCGCTCTCCCGTTAGGAAGCGTCTGCGGATCCTGCCCACTGTCCGACCTGTACGATGCTGCCTCAATCTATACTCGAATATCGCTAAGATTCAAGCGGACTTGGCGCGCATACCGTATGCCGGTACAAATCCGCCTTAGCCGTCCCGGCTAATAGCCGCTGCTATCGGCCGCATCATTTTCAACTAGGCGCTGGGGAACATAATATTGCATTCCGTACCTTTGCCCTGCTCACTCTTAATATCGATCTTCCCATTCATCTTTTTTATAATGCCGAAGGAAACCATAGTCCCGAGACCTGTGCCCTTTTCCTTGGTCGAATAATAAGGGGTTCCAAGTCTTTTGATTTGCTCGGCAGTCATTCCAATTCCGGTATCGCTAATGATGATGACAACATGATCGTACATTTTATAAGCCTTAATTTCCAAAAGACCTCCATTATACATGGCCTCAATAGCGTTCTTGCCGATATTGATTAAAGCCTGTCTAAATTTATAGCGGTCTCCCACAATATGCAGGAGATGTTCTTTAGGCAATATAGCATTGATTTGTATATTATTGTAATTGGCATACGTCAGGAGAACATTCGATAAATAACTGATTTCCTCATGAATATGGATCTTTTCAATAATTTCAGGATCGGGTTTGGCCAGCGAGAGATAATCGGTAATAATGACCTGGGCACGATCCAATTCTTCCAAACATATTTTTTGATACAGTTGTCTCTTATCTTTATCTAAGTTTTCTGATCCAAACAACTGGATAAAACCTCTCACCGTTGTAAGCGGGTTCCGAATCTCATGAGCAACGGAAGCGGCCATGTCGCTGACCATTTTCATTTTCTCGCTTTTGCTAACCTCTTCTTGCATGTGAAAATAGGTATTCAGAAATTCCACTAAATAAACGCATAAGCCCACGATTACACCTTGGATGGCATAGGTCTGCAAGGTTTCCATAGGGTTATTAATAAAAAGTTCGATTTGCTGCGTCATGAAGAGATAAGCGGTAAATGTCGTCAGTTTAATCAGGGTACATAAAAGGACCGCTGCTATGATTTTATGAGACAGCTTTAAATAGGCATACTTTCTAAGCGAGAAAACGATCACAATAAAACTGGGCAGTAACGCAATGGCGTAAAACAAATTGTACGGATATCCTGCAAGATAACGGTATAAAATGAGGGTTGCGTATAATAAAAGGGAGACTTGCGTTCCGCCATACAGAGCTCCGACCGCTAAAGGAATCGAGCGAAAATCATAATTTAATCCATTCAGATTGATTGGAAAGGACATGGTGACTACTAAGGCAAACGCAAAGAGGATATACAACAGCAATCGGTATAGTAGAATTCTGCTTTTGGTTTTGTAAATATAGGGATAAAATACGAGCGGAGAAAAGATAATGAAAATATTTAACAAGAAATCTTTGAAATAAGCGATCATAGTTGCCTCCAGTTTATTTCTCCTGTTTTTCTCCACTTCCAGAAACAAAAACCATTTTTTTGTATAGAATTCGACAACCCTTGTCGCTATCCTTCTATGCGTAGAGACCTTCCTGAAAATAAACAAATCGCCAAACGTCTGCTCCTTGACGCCGCCCGAAAGGAAGCAACAACGGTAGACGCCCCCCTTGGCCAAGGCACTGCAATTCCAAAGTCTCGACAACATACAAAATCCGCAATCGCTCTCCCGTCAGAAAGCGTTGCGGATATGTTCCAGCTGTATGACGTTGTCCTCACGATCCATCCGGATTGCGACTACGTCGAACCGGACTTGACGGTCGTACACCCGATAACGGTGCAAGTACACTTCGGCCGTCTCCCGGATTTGGCGCTGCTTCCTGCCGTTGACCGATTCGGAAGGCGTACCGTATGTCTCGTTCAAATTTCGGCTGCGCACTTCAACAATAACGAGCGTCCCTTTCTCCTCCGCCACGATATCCAGCTCTCCTGTGCGGCAGCGCCAATTTCGTGCAACAATCGTCCATCCTTCGCGGTTTAAATAGGCCGCTGCCTCCGCTTCGCTCTTGGCGCCCCTTTGTTTCCTATTGGCGAGCCGATCCGTCAATGCTCACTCCTCCATTCCTTCGCCCGGGAATCCGAACGGTAAATGTAGGAGAGCACCTCCGCCACAAGCTTGTACAGCTCGGGCGGTATTTCCTGATCGATGTCCAACTTGGACAGCACCTCGACGAGCGAAGGATCCTCTTGAATCGGAACGCCGTTTTCTTTGGCTTTGTCCAGCATCAATTCGGCGATCCGGCCCTTCCCTTTGGCCACCAGCTTCGGCGCTGCCGTGCTTTCGGGCGCATATTTGAGGGCCACCGCTCTCTTTACGGCTCCAGACGGTTCGTTTTTACTCATACGCGTATATCCACCCCTTTATAGGGCTTGTGCGAGTAGACCGACGGAATTCCGTTCGATTTGGAATCTTTCCCCGACATGCGGTCTTCGCCCGATGCGTCGTTAATATCGCTTAACTTGGCCGGGTATGGACTTACTTTCATGGAAATAAATTGGTAACCAATCGATGCAAGACCTCCGGCAATTTCTTCGCGGTACGACTCCAGAAGCGCCGCGGTGAACGAGGAGTCATTATGCACATGAAGGCTGACGATTCGATTCACCACCTGAACGTCCACTAACGTATCGCCGAGCGCTTTCATCTGCAAATCGAATACGAGCCGGCAATTGCTCGCATCCAGACCGCCCTTCTTCCCTTTGCGGGACTGAATGTGTATGGCGGCCGTCTGCGTGCCGTCCGCTTGAACAAGCGGAACGAACAGGGTGACATGGGAAAAAAGGGCGTTCCGGTCTGGACTCAACAACAATTGCTGACCTGTAATTTGCTGCACCGCCTGCTGGGCGGCCTGCTTGACCTCTTCCGATGCGTCCGGCACTTGCGCCAGCTGCATCAGCACGCTCTTCAGCGAATCGGCTTGTCTATCTCTCGCTTCCGACGGCGAATCCGTCCCGAGCAGCTTGAACGCCTGATGCTCATGCTCGACGCCGATCGCTTTCATGATGCGCCCGAGCGCATGATGGCCTTCTTCGATCGGGCGCGCTTGTGCCGGATCGCCTGCAGGCGCGCTTGCTCCGCCGGGCTGCGCGGTGCCGCCTGCGGGCGCGCTCACGCTGCCGGGCTGCGCCGGGCCGCCTGCGGGCGCGCTTGCGCCAGTCAACTGGCCGCCGGCCTCTTTGACCTGCTGCAGCAGTACGCGTACCGCTTCAACCAAGGCGCGCGTCTGCGGAGACAATGCCTTCCCGCCCTGTTCTTCCTTCTCAACCGTGCGCGTTAATTGATCCAGCATTTCATGCAGCGGCGGGCCTTGAACAGCTTGTTTTAGAGAAGCTACGGTGTCCGGAGTCAGCGGAAGACCTTTTTGATAAGCGATCACAGCTGTCGGCAACCAGTTTTCCTGCGGAATGTCGGAAGACATCCGGGCCTGCAGCGCCGCAAAAGCCTGGACCGTTTCTTTCGACAATGCAACGCCGGACTGATGCAGCAGCTGAAGAAGCTGCCGGTTTTCTGGCGTATCGCTCATCCCCATCGATTTCAATACTTCCCCCAGCGAACCGTCGGCTATTTGAACCTGCGAGGTCTGCAGCGGCTTCAACACGATTTGACCGTCCTTCGACTCCGGCTGCACCTGCAGCATGGTCAATTCCCCTTGCTTTAACGGCGCTTCCAATTGCGCGCGTACCTGAACCCCGCTAATATTGATCAAGGCGTCCTGGTCCGAGAACGTCTGCAGAACCATCCCTTTCACGACTTGCCCGGCCTTCAGTTCCAAGGACTTCGGCTCTTGAACCTGAGCGTCGCCGATCAAGCCGCGTAACAACCCGCTAATATTCACCGCTGCCCCTCCTTCGTCTCCCTGACCTGCCATGCCAACCATAACGATACTCTCGTATTTGAATTTCTGCGGAATGAACGGATTTTAAAAAATAACGGAATTTCCCATTACGCAACCTATATCCCGATTCACCTATCATAGCTCGGCCATGATCCTAACCGATAAACGGAAGCGCCTTGCTGCTCATGGAACGCCCCATCCGCCTGCGTGCAATCGTTCCGGGCGCGCGCAGCCGCTGCATATGTCTGCTATTTGTTAATGCCTGTCCTAACGACTTCTCCATAACGTTCTGCCAGCTAAACGACAAGCCGGCCTGGGACGCTTCACTTCCTTCGCGCCCCTGCCGGCTTACGGTTCCGGTACTTCTATATATCGGCAGCAGCTGCCTGACATTTCACTAAAACAACACCTGCTGCTCAAATTCGATATTTCTCAAAAACGTTCGTCGGTGCAGCGGCGAAGCGCCGTAAGCGGCAATGCGTTCGCGATGCAGCTTGGTTGCGTACCCTTTATGTATGGCGATACCGTATTCGGGAAACTCCAGGTCCCAGGTTTTACACATCCGGTCTCTTGTCACTTTGGCGATGATCGACGCCGCCGCAATAGATTGACTCAACGCATCCCCATGGATGACGGCAAGCTGTTCGCAAGCGACGTCCACATTCTCCGCGTCGACCAACAGCATGTCCGGCTCCGGCTGCAGCTGCTCCACCGCTTTCTTCATAGCCAGCCGCGCCGCCTGCTTGATGTTGATTCGCTCGATCGTCGCCACGTCGACGACGCCGATGCCGATCGCCAGCGCTTGCTGCCGGATTACGTCAAACAGCGCTTCCCGCTTCTTCTCGCTCAGCTTCTTGGAATCGTTCACACCCTCCAGGACAAGCCCTTGCGGCAAAATAACGGCCGCCGCCACCACATCCCCGAACAAGCATCCCCGGCCGACCTCATCGACGCCCGCGATATGCCTTTTCCCTTGTTCCCATAACTTGCGTTCATAGTCCAGCATGACATCCAACCGCACTCTCTCCCTAACTTGTCATGATGTACCATTATAACGCGAACACCGGCTTCTGACCATCCCTGAAACCGGAACTGTACGTACGCTTCTGCAGGCAAACGTCTTGCTCGTATAGGAGCGCGCAGCCTTTCGCAGCATATGGAAAAAGCCCGGCGTTGACTCGAACGCCGGGTTCACTCTTCTATGATTGCGCCGTCGCGCAAGGACTCGGTCTGCTGCGCATGCAGTTATACGCAAGAAAATCGCCGTTCTCGGCGAAGGCTCTCCGTTTGCTTTACCCGTAACGTCATCCCTCTATGCTACTGCGGCTGCTGCTCCTTCAGTTAAGCCTGAACTTCATCCGGCATTTCCAAAGTAATCCGCCCCAGCTTGCCTGCCCGAAGCTCGCGCAGGATGGCCAGAGATGCCTTCTCCAGGTCGACGCGTCCGCCGCTGACAAGCGCTCCGCGTTTCCGGCCGATCGCTTCCATCAAAGCTACAACCGCATCCGTATCGGACGGGTCGGCAGGCACCTCGTTGACGCCGAACCGCTCCCCCACCGCTGCCGGGTAGCGCGCGACCAAATATCGCATCGCGAACAAGGCGATTTCTTCCGGCTGCAAAATTTCTTCTTTGATCGCGCCGGTAGCGGCGAGTCGGAACCCGACTGTCTGATCTTCAAACTTCGGCCATAGAATGCCCGGCGTATCGAGCAGCTCCATCTCCGTACCGACCTTGATCCACTGCTGCCCTTTCGTTACGCCCGGCTTATCCCCCGTCGCCGCCACCTTGCGGCCGGCCATCTTGTTGATCAGCGTCGACTTGCCTACGTTCGGTATGCCGACGATCAGCGCGCGAATCGCGCGCGGATTCATGCCTTTGCGAATCTGCGCCTCGATCTTCGCAGACAGCAGCTGCTTGCTGCGCAGCAAGATCTCACGGGACGGGTTGCCCCCTACGGCGTCGATCGGCAGCGCGGGAAGGCCCTGATCGGCAAAAAATTCAACCCACCTGCGCGTAGCCTCGGGATCGGCCAAATCACTTTTATTTAACAGCACGAGCCGCGGCTTGCTCTGTAAAATCTCATCGATCATCGGATTCCGGCTGGACAGGGGAATGCGCGCATCGAGCAGCTCGATCGCCAGATCGATCAGTTTCAGCTTGTCTTGAATTTGACGCCGCGCCCGCGTCATATGTCCCGGGAACCATTGAATCGTCATGTTATCGTCACCTCGCCTAAGTATACATAAAGCCTGACCCGGTTAATGGATCAGGCTGATTTTATCGAGCGGCCAGTAAATGACATCCGCCCGTCCAATGATATGATCATACGGCACAAAGCCTACGCGGCTGTCCCGGCTGTCCAGGCTGTTCGAACGATTGTCGCCCATCGCGAACAAGCTGTTTTCGGGCACAGTTTGTTCCGCAAAATTGTTCAGTCGGTTATAAGGTACGCCCTTCTTCGCAGCTTCATCCAACGCTTCCTTCAAATAAGCTTCTTCGACCTGCGTGTCGTTGACGTACACTTTGTCGCCCTCTACCCGGACTTTATCGCCCGGTAAGGCGATGACGCGTTTTATGTAGTCTCTGCCGTCGGGAGCGAGGAATACGAGCACTTCGCCGCGTTTCGGCTCACGGAACTTATACAAAATTTTGTTCACGATCATTTTTTCGCCCGTGTAGAAATTCGGCTCCATAGACGGGCCTTCTACGACGAACGGGGAGCAAATAAGCCAGCGTATGATAATCACAAGAGCTGCCGCCAGCAGCAGCGCCTTCGTCCATTCCCAAGCTTCGTTCTTGACCGAATTCGCTTTTTTCACGGATTGTTCCTGTCCCTGCTCCATCGGCGTTCTACCCCTTTGCATCGTGCTGAAAAAATAGAACAGGGGCTTGTCTGAACAAGCCCCCGGTGTTCTTCTTATCGAATTTCTTGAATTCTTGCTGCTTTACCGCGAAGGCCGCGCAGATAGTAGAGCTTCGCGCGACGGACTTTACCACGGCGAGCCACTTCAATCTTGTCGATCTTCGGAGTATGAATCGGGAACGTTCTTTCAACGCCGACACCGTAAGAAATTTTTCTTACCGTGAACGTTTCGCTGATTCCGCCGCCGCGACGTTTAATTACAACGCCTTCGAACAGCTGAATCCGCTCGCGCGAACCCTCGATAACCTTAACATACACTTTCAACGTGTCGCCAGGACGAAAGCTCGGAATGTCGCTGCGAAGCTGTTCCTTCGTAATCTCTTGAATCAAATTCATGGATGACTCCCTCCTTCCACACAGGTGTTCTTGCCGCTTCTTAAGATGCCTGTCTTTTCATTCGTCACGCGCAGAGGACCACCGTACTCGTGGCAAAATGCCACAACGTCAAATATCATAACATAAACTCGTGCATTATTCAATATGAACTTCCGGATTTCTCCTGCTTTTTTGCCTATGTAATTTCGGTCGGACGAGTCCCTCAATCGGCTTCCGTCCGATCACGTTCCGCTTCGAATTCCGCCAGCCACTTGCGATCCTTCGGGGTAAGGTCGGCAGCTGCCAGCAGATCGGGCCGCTTCTTCCAAGTCCGGTACAACGATTGCTTGCGGCGCCACTCGTCAATATGTCCATGATGCCCGGAAATGAGCACATCCGGCACGCTCCAATTGCGGAATGTGGCAGGCCTGGTGTAGTGCGGATACTCCAGCAAACCGGTGCTGAACGAGTCCGTCACCGCTGACATTTCATTACCCAGGACGCCGGGCAGCAGCCGCACGACACTATCGATCACAACCATGGCCGGCAGCTCGCCGCCAGTCAGGACGTAATCGCCAATCGATAGCTCGTCGGTTACCAGATGCTCGCGAATCCGTTCGTCGTAGCCTTCGTAGTGGCCGCAGATGAAGATCAGATGCTTGTCCGCTGACAGCTCCTCCGCTTTCTTTTGCGTAAAAGGCTCGCCCTGCGGGCACATGAGGATGACTCTCGGCTTCGTTTCGTCTTTTGGCGTTATGTCTTCCACCGCGGCGAAAATCGGATCGGGCTTCAGCACCATGCCGCCTCCACCGCCGTACGGGTAATCGTCAACCGTGTTATGCTTGTTGTTCGCGTAATCCCGAAAGTTGACGGTATGGAGCTCTACAAGCCCTTTCTCTCTCGCCTTGCCGAGAATGCTGGAGGTAAACACGCCTTCGAACATCTCCGGAAACAGCGTCAGCACATCGATCCTCATAGGTCGAGCAAGCCTTCCATTAATCGGGCTGTCACTTTCTTCCCTTCGACATCCACATCCAAAATGACGTCGTCGATGTAAGGAAGCAGAAGCGGTTTGCCCTTCGGACGTTTCACGACCCACACGTCGTTGGCGCCGGGGGATAAAATCTCGGTAATTTCCCCGAGCGTTTCGCCCTCTTCCGTTACCACCGTACAGCCGACGATCTCATGATAATAAAACTCGCCGTCCGGAAGCTCCGACAAGTATTTTTCCTCGACCTTCAGCAGCCAGCCTTTGTACTTCTCCACCTCGTTGATATTCCCGAATCCCCGGAAGCGGATAATGAACATCGTTTTATGCTCCCGGGCCGACTCGACTGTGACAGGCAAGGTCGCCGATGAATTCGGATCGACGAACACCAGCTTGCTGCCTGCGGCGAAGCGTTCGTCCGCAAAATCGGTTTGCGGCACGATTTTCAATTCGCCGCGAATGCCGTGCGTATTGACGATTTTACCGACTGTATACAGCTTTTCGCTCATCGTAATCTCAGGGCCTCCTTAAACAAGAAAAGGGTTAGGAAGCAGCTCCTAACCCTCATCATTTCCATTATGATACGATTTCAACCGAAACACGTTTCGATTCCTTCACTGCAGCAGAAGTGACCACGGTGCGAAGCGCCTTGGCAATGCGTCCTTGCTTTCCGATCACTTTCCCGACATCGTCGGGGTGAACGGAAAGCTCGAACGTAATATTGCGTTCGTCTTCGACCGTATTCACACGTACGTCATCCGGATGATCGACAAGCCTCTTCGCTATTACGAGAATCAGATCTTTCATCGTACCCTCCGAATCTTACAGATTACTTCTGCAGTTTGGATTCGTGAAACTTGGTCATGATACCTGCTTTGCTGAACAGGCTGCGGACCGTATCGGAAGCTTGAGCACCGTTTTGAAGCCATTTCAGTGCTTTTTCCTCGTCAATATTTACAACAGCGGGTTGAGCCACCGGATTGTAAGTACCGATTTCTTCGATGAAGCGACCGTCACGCGGGGAACGGGAATCCGATACCACCACACGGTAGAAAGGAGCTTTGTGAGCGCCCATACGTTTAAGACGAATGCGAGTTGCCATGTTAAAATTCACCTCCCTGATAAGATAAACGGCGTAAAAGCCGCGCGCCTTTCGGCTATTTAGAACGGGAACTTCATCCCGCGGCCTAACTTCTTGAGGTTTTTCATCTGTTTGGCGCCTTTCGGCCCCATCATACTGGAGAACTGCTTCATCATCTTGCGCATATCGTCGAACTGCTTGATGAACCGGTTCACGTCCTGCACGGAATTGCCGCTGCCAGCAGCCAGTCTCTTGCGTCGGCTTGGACTCAGCAAATCCGGATTTTGCCGCTCTTCCTTCGTCATCGACTTCACAATCGCCGCAATTCGCGCCATTTGCTTGTCGTCCACCTTGACGTCCTTCATGCCCTTGAGCTTCCCTGCCCCCGGCAGCATATCCAGGATCTGATCAAGCGGGCCGAGCTTCTTGACTTGTTCCATCTGATCGAGGAAATCGTCGAAGGTGAATTCCGCCTGCCGCAGCTTGCGTTCCATTTCCTTGGCTTTATCCGCGTCGATGCCGGCCTGGGCCTTCTCAATCAGCGTCAGCATGTCGCCCATGCCGAGAATCCGCGAAGCCATCCGCTCCGGATGGAACGGTTCGAGCGCATCCATCTTCTCGCCCATCGCCGCGAATTTGATCGGGCAGCCGGTGACCGCTTTAACGGACAACGCAGCTCCGCCGCGCGTATCGCCGTCGAGCTTCGTCAACACGACACCGGTCAGCTCCAGCTGTTTGTGGAAGCTTTCGGCAACGTTAACCGCATCTTGTCCGGTCATCGCGTCCACGACCAGAAGAATCTCGTCCGGACTAACCGCTTGGGCGATTTGCTTCAGCTCGTCCATCAAGTTCTCGTCGATATGTAAGCGGCCCGCGGTATCGATGATCAAATAATCGTTATGATTGTCTTTCGCATGCTGCAGCGCTTGCCTCGCGATGTCTACCGGGCTCACCTTGTCGCCCAGCGCGAATACCGGAATTTTCAGCTGCTCGCCGAGCACCTGGAGCTGCTTAATCGCAGCCGGCCGGTAAATGTCCGCCGCCGCAAGCAGTGGACGGTGGTTTTGCTGCTGAAGCATCTTCGCCAGCTTCCCCGTCGTCGTCGTCTTACCCGCACCTTGCAAACCGGCCATCATGATCACGGTCGGCGGCTTGTTGGCGCGAGCCAGCTTGCTTTGCGTCCCGCCCATCAGCGCGGTCAGCTCTTTGTTCACTATATCGACGACGACCATGCCCGGCGTAAAGCTTTGCAGCACTTCTTGGCCGATCGCCCGTTCTCTCACTTTGGCGACGAAATCTTTCACGACTTTAAAGTTGACGTCGGCTTCCAGCAGCGCGAGACGAACCTCGCGAAGCGCTTCGTTGACATCGTCTTCGGTCAGCTTTCCTTTGCCTCTCAGCTTGCTGAAGACGCTTTGCAGCCGGTTGGATAATCCTTCGAATGCCATCCGTCGTCACCACCTTTAAGGAGGAATATCCCCCGCGTTTAGTCGAGTGTTTGCAGCCGATCCGCCAGCTCAAGCAGCTGACGCTTCTCATCGTCGGGCAGCGCGTCCGCTAGAGCGGTCATTCGCTCCAATAGCCGTCCGCGCTCCTCATGCTTGACGAGCAGATTCAGCTTCGATTCGTACTCTTCAAGCACGGATTCGGCACGCTTTATATGTTCGTAGACCGCTTGGCGGCTAATATTGAACTCCGTTGCGATTTCCCCGAGCGAATAATCGTCGTGAAAATAATGCTTCATAAACACTTGCTGCTTCTCGGTCAGCAGACGTTCATAAAAATCGAACAGCAGGTTGATCCGATTGGTTTTCTGGAGGACGCTCTCTTCCGACATCCGCGCCTCACCTCCGTTAAGGTAAAACACTTTACAGCAGACAACATCACTTATCATACTGAAACGATCAACAGATGTCAAGCTTTTCTCCTTGTCAGGCTATAAGCGGAAGATGCGCGCCGCACGCCTTGCCCCTGCAGGACACTCAGTCAACTGTTGGATGGCTCCTCAGGCTGATGCCGGGCTCGCGCCGACTGCTCTCCAATTGCAACCAGACTGTTCTCTGCTTTCGGATTGCTCTCCGCCAGCGCCCAAGATATACACACGGACAGGCCCCGGCCCATCCACGGTTTGGTCTCGGCAGCAGGCTTCCGCCTGTTCACTGCTAACTTTGGGACGTCTCTTCCTTCTCCGCTTCCACCCATTTGTTAAACAACGCGTGTACGAACTGATCGGAGTCGAACGGCTGCAGATCGTCCATCTTCTCGCCGAGGCCGACGAATTTCACCGGCAGCTTCAGCTCTTGACGAATCGCCACGACGATACCGCCCTTGGCCGTCCCGTCCAGCTTCGTCAGGACGAGACCGGTTAGCCCGGACTTCTCGTCGAACAGCTTCGCTTGCATCAGCGCGTTCTGACCGGTCGTCGCGTCGAGCACAAGCAGCACTTCGTGCGGCGCATCCGGCACCTCCCGGCGGATGATGCGGAATATTTTATTCAGCTCTTCCATCAGATTCACTTTGTTCTGAAGCCGTCCTGCCGTATCGCACAGCAGCACGTCGACGCCTCGCGACTTGGCCGCTTGCAGCGCATCGAACATGACCGCCGCCGGATCGGACCCGGCCTGCTGCTTGATGACGTCGACGCCGACGCGCCTCCCCCATTCTTCAAGCTGCTCGATCGCACCGGCACGGAACGTGTCGCCGGCGGCAAGCAGAACGTTCTTGCCTTCCGACTTGAGCATATGCGCCATCTTGCCGATCGTCGTCGTCTTGCCGACACCGTTGACGCCGACAAACAGAATGACCGTTAGCCCGCTGGCAGCCATGTTCAATGCGGCGTGCTCTTCCCCCTTCAGCAGGGCGATGATCTTCTCCGACAAAATCGGCTGCAGCTCGCTCGGGCTCTCAATTTTGCGTTTACGCACCTCGGCGCGCAGCTCCTCGATCAGCTTCAGCACCGTATTTACGCCAACGTCCGCCCCGATCAGAATCTCTTCAAGCTCCTCGTAAAACTCCTCGTCGATTTTTTTCCGGCGCGTGAACAAATCCTCGACCCGTTCGACGAACACATCCCGCGTCTTGGCAAGCCCTTCTTTAAACTTGCTCGTCACCGCCTCGGCTTTGGACGAAATGCTTTCCTTCAATCGTTTAAAAAAACTCACGAAACCATCCACCTTTTATGTAAAATAAGCGAATCTTCTTCGGTTATCGGCGTAAATTAAGATACCACAGTTCCGCTATTTCCGCCAAACGTGCCGAAGGAAGCTACCAGGCCGGCAGCCGCACCCGGGAAGGGCGAGCCTGCTAGCCCGGATCAGCCGGCCTCCATAATCGCTTCGTCTTCCTCCAGCCGGACGGACACGAGCTTGGACACGCCGCCTTCCTCCATCGTCACGCCGTACAACACATCGGCTTCCTCCATCGTGCCTTTGCGGTGCGTCACCACGATAAACTGCGTTTGCTGCGAAAACTCGCGCAAATATTCGGCGAAACGAGTGACGTTCGCTTCGTCCAGCGCCGCCTCCACCTCATCGAGCACGCAGAACGGCACAGGCTTGACGCGGATGATCGAGAACAGCAGCGCGATCGCAGTCAGCGCACGCTCGCCGCCGGACAGCAGCTGCAGGTTTTGCAGCTTTTTGCCGGGAGGCTGAGCGACGATTTCGATGCCCGTATCGAGCAGGTTATCCGGCTCGGACAAGATCAGATCCGCGCGGCCGCCGCCGAACAGCTTCGCGAACACGACGACGAAGTGAGAGCGAATCGCGTCGAACGTTGTGCGGAATCGCTTCGCCATTTCTTCGTCCATCTCGCGGATGACCGCATACAGCGCCGTCTTGGCCTCAACCAAGTCGTTCTTCTGCTCCGACAAAAACTGGAACCGTTCATTGACGCGCTGATACTCCTCGATCGCCCCCAAGTTGACATCGCCTAAAATCGAAATTTCGCGTTTCAGGTCGCGCACCTTGTTTTGCGTACCGAGCACGTCCTCCGGCACCGGAAACCGCTCCTTCGCCAGCTCGTAGCTCAATTCGTAGTCCTCGGACAGCTTCTTCAACAAGTTCTCGAGCTCGACATCCAACCGGTTCACCCGAACCTCGGTTTGCCTCAGCTGCTCCTCGACCGCACGCAGCTCGTTGCGCTGCTCCTTCGTCTTGTTCTCCTCCGCTTCCAGCTTGGCCACGCCGCTTGCCCGTTCGGCCCGTTTCATGTCCAGCTGTTCGGCGACCTCTTGCTTCTTCAGCTTTAATTCGTTCAGCTGCTCAATCTGCCGAATCGTCGCCTGATCATGATTGTCCATGTCCGCTTCCAGCTGCCGGAGCGCAGAACGGCATGCTTCCAGCTCGGTCCGGATCGACTCCAGCTCCGCCGACATCCGGCGTTCCTGCTCTTGGAGCGATTGCTTCTCCTGCATTTGGGAGGCGACCTTCACTTTCAGATCGGTCAGCTGCGACTGCAGCTCTTCCTTGGCGAACTCGCTTGCCTTCCGGCGAACTTCCGCATCCCGGATCGCTTGCTGCAGATCGGCCTCCTCCTTCGCAAGACGCTCCAATGCTTCCAGGGCGGCAGCGCGTTTGCGCTCCAGCTCCGTGCGTTCCGCCGAGAGCGACTCATCGTCGGCCCCGTACAGCTCCAGCTGCTCGGCCGCCTGCTTCGCTTCGCTGTCAAGCGGCGCAAGCGATGCGCGAATTTGCTGCTCCTCGATGCGCCGGGTTTCCCCAAGAGCGCGAAGCTCGTCCAGCTCTTTGTTCGCATCGGCGACTTCCTGCCGCATCGCTTCCGATTTCGCACGCAGCTCGCGCAGCTGCGACTGGGAGACGGCGATTTCTTTATCCATCTCCTCGATTTGCCGCTGACGGCTGAGCAAGCTGGTCGTTTTCTTCTGCTGGCTTCCCCCGGTCATCGAACCGCCGGGGTTGACGACGTCCCCCTCCAGCGTGACGACGCGGTAACGGTATTGAACGCGCGCCGCAATGCGGTTCGCCACCTCAAGCGTCTGGGCGACGATCACATTGCCGAGCAAGCTGCCGACGATATGCCGGTACGTCTCCTCAAACTGCACGAGATCGACCGCTATGCCGACAAAGCCATCCATGCCTTGAATGGCGCGCTGTTCGCTGTCCGGAATGGACCGCCCGCGGATGACATCAAGCGGCAGGAACGTGGCGCGTCCGAGCTGACGGCGCTTCAGGAAGGCGATCGCTTCGCGGCCTTCCGCCTCGCTCTCGACGACGACATGCTGCAGCGCCCCGCCGAGTGCGGTCTCCATCGCCACTTCCACCTGGGCAGGCACTTTCACAAGCTCGGCCACGGCGCCGCGTATCCCGCGAAGATCGCCGCGGCTTTTGGCCTTCAGCACTTCCTTAACCCCGTGCATGAAGCCGTCGTAATCGCTGGCCATTTCGTTCATCGTGTCCCGCCGTGAAATAAGCGCATCCAGCTTTTGCTCCCACTTGCGCACCGTCGCCTGCGTTTCGTCCGAAAGCGTCTGCTTCGCGCGCAGACCTTGGTTCACCTGCAAATAACGGTTACGTACCTCCTCGATGCCGGCGACCGCTTGCGCGAGCCGGAGCTCCAGCTCAGCTTTACGCGCCGCAATGCCGTCCTGCTGCTCCCGCCATTTGCGGTGCTCGTCGCCGAGCCGGCCCATGCGCCGTGACAGCGCCTCCAGCTGCTGCTCCGCATAACGCGCTTCGTTGCGTGCATTCGCCGTTTGGTTCAACAGCTCGAGCAGCTCGGTCTTCAAGCGGTCTTCTTCGGCGCTGCTGATGCCGCCGGCTACGCCGAGCAGCCGGTCCTCCTCGGCCCGCAGCATCCCTTGCGTTTCGGCGAGCCTGTCTGCGACCGCCTGCAGCTTCCCGCGCAGCTCCCCAAGCTCAGCCTGCTTGTCCGCCAAGCGGTCTTCCTGCTGCCTCGCCGTAATTTCCAGCTGCGCGCGGTTCGAAGCGTAGTTCTTCTTCCGCTCCTTCAGCACTTCGCCCTGGCCTTCGCATTTCTCGAACTCCTCACTGATTTGCAGCAAGCTCGCCTGCAGCCCTTCGACGACTTCTTCCAAGCGCCGCAGCTCCCAGCGGTCGGTCTCGAGCTGTGCATCGTGCGCGCTGACGAAACCGGCAAGCTCCAGCTGAGACTGCTTCAACGTCTCCAGCTTCGTATTTGTATCCGCCCACGTCTCGTAAATCTGTTCGATCTGATACACGTACATGGCGATTTCGCTCGACTTCAGCTCTTCCTTCAATTCCTTGAAGCGAATCGCCTTCTCGGATTGCGTGCGAAGCGGATCCAGCTGATCCTCGAGCTCCGACACCAAATCATGAATCCGAAGCAGGTTTTGCTCGGTTTCCTGCAGCTTTTTCTCCGTTTCCTTCTTCCGCGATTTATATTTGACGATCCCCGAAGCTTCTTCGAAAATACCCCGGCGGTCCTCCGATTTCGTACTTAAAATTTCCTCGATCCGGCCCTGCCCGATAATCGAGTACGCTTCCTTTCCAATCCCGGTATCCATGAACAGCTCGGTGATGTCCTTCAAACGGCACGGCTGTTTATTAATTAAATATTCGCTTTCCCCGCTCCGGTGCACCCGCCGGGTCACGGTCACTTCGTTAAAATCAAGCGGCAGCGATTGACTGGCATTATCCAGCGTCAGCGACACCTCGCCGTAATTGACCGCTTTACGCGCATCGCTTCCGGCAAAAATGACATCCTGCATATTGCCCCCGCGCAGCGATCTCGCACTTTGCTCCCCGAGCACCCAGCGGATGCCGTCGGAGATGTTGCTCTTGCCGCTTCCGTTCGGGCCGACGACCGCCGTAATGCCTTGCACGAACTCCAGTTCGGTGCGGTCGGCGAATGATTTGAAACCCGAAAGCTCAATACGCTTTAAAAACAAATTGGCTCACCTCTTACGGCTATTGTAACACATCCTCAGCGCTTCGTAGATACCCCGATCCCGGTCGGGCCGCAAAAAAGAAACGGCGACCACCGGCCGCCGCTCCTCCTTGCTTTACGATTGCACCGTTCTTACCTTCAAAGCTTCAAGCGCCCCGGCAGCCGCATGCTGCTCCGCTTCTTTCTTGGAGCGCCCCGCCCCTTGCCCGAGCATCCGATCGTGCAGAAACACTTCGGCGATAAACACCCGCTCGTGCGCCGGTCCGCGTTCGTCCACGATTCTGTACTCAAGCGGACCGAGATTGTGCTGCTGCGTATGCTCCTGCAGCAAGGTTTTGTAATCGGCCGTCAATAACCGCCCCTGCTCCGGCAGGTAAGGAAACATATGCCGCTGCAAAAACATGCGCACCACCTCGAGTCCCTGGTCCAGATACAGCGCCCCGATGAACGATTCGAACACGTCCGCCAAAAGCGCAGGCCGGGTGCGTCCCCCAGTCAGCTCTTCGCCTTTGCCTAGCAGCACATAAGAACCGAATTGGAGCTGCTCGGCAAAACCGACGAGCGAAGGTTCGCAAACGATTGAAGCTCTCAGCTTCGTCAATTCTCCTTCTGTCCGGTCCGGGTATTTCTCATATAAATATTCGGATACCGTAAGTTCCAACACCGCGTCTCCCAAAAATTCAATGCGCTCATTGTCCTTATGATGACCCATGCGGTGCTCGTTCACGTAGGACGAATGCGTAAACGCCTGCCTTAGCAGGTCCGGATTCCCAAACGGGATGGACAGCTCCGATTGCAACTGTTTTAAATTACGATGCATGTCGTATCACCTTCGTATAGGCTATTGGTTATGAGGCTGGGCGCCTAATGCGTAACTTCCGCCAAGCTCGCCCAGCCCCATTAAACATCGTGCAGGATCAAATTCCGGTGAGGCAAGTTACGCCTCGTATTTTTTCAAAATGATGGTGGCGTTGTGGCCGCCGAAGCCGAACGAGTTGGACATCACGATGCCCAGATCCGCCGGACGCGCCGTGTTCGGCACGTAATCCAGATCGCATTCCGGATCTTGATTGTCGAGGTTGATCGTCGGTGGAATGATGCTGTTCTTCAACGCGAGCGCGCAGATCAGCGCTTCGACACCGCCGGCCGCCCCAAGCAGATGACCCGTCATCGATTTGGTCGAGCTGACCGCCAGCTTGTAGGCATGGTCGCCGAACGCTTTCTTGATCGCGGTCGTTTCAGACCTGTCCCCGACCGGGGTCGACGTGCCGTGCGCATTAATGTAATCGATCGCTTCAAATGGAATATCGGCATCCTTGACCGCTTTCACCATGCAGCGGGCCGCGCCGTCCGGATCCGGATCGGTCATATGGTACGCATCGCCGCTCATCCCGTATCCGATCACTTCGCCGTAAATACGGGCGCCGCGCTTCTGCGCATGCTCCAGCGACTCCAGAATCAAAATCCCGGCCCCTTCCCCCATCACGAAGCCGTCGCGGCCTGTATCGAACGGCCGGCTCGCCTTCTCCGGCTCGTCGTTGCGGGTAGACATGGCGCGCAGCGCACAGAAGCCGGCCACGCCCGTCGGACTGATCGTCGCTTCCGCGCCGCCGCAAATCATCACATCGGCATCGCCGTGCTGGATCGTTTTGTAGGCGTCGCCGATCGAGTGCGTTCCCGTTGCGCAAGCCGTAACCGCCGTGCTGTTCGGGCCTTTTGCACCGGTGATCATCGAAATTTGGCCCGATGCCATGTTCGCGATCATCATCGGAATGAAGAACGGACTGACGCGCTTCGGTCCTTTTTCAAGCAAAATCTTGTGCTGCTCTTCCCATGTCGACAAACCGCCGATTCCCGAGCCGACATACACCCCGACGCGTTCGGGATCGGTTTGCTCGCGAACGTCGAGCTGCGCGTCCTTCAACGCATTCAGCGTCGCCGCAACGGCGAACTGAACAAAACGGTCCATGCGGCGCGCTTCTTTCTTATCCACATATTCTTCAACAACGAAGTCTTTAATTTCTGCAGCAATCCGTGTAGGGTACTCGCTTACATCGAACGATTCGATGGTGCTGACCCCGGATTTCCCCGCAAGCAAATTCGACCAGAACGTTTCCACTTCGCGGCCGAGCGCGGACATAACACCAAGACCGGTTATCACGACTCTTTGCTTCACTATAAACCCACCTCTATGAATATGGTTGCACCGAGACCGGCATCGTCCGATTCTCGTTGTCACCAGAATTAGTAGCCAATTACGTCAAACAGGAGAGCGCTTATATACCGGGCTTCGCTCCTCGTTAGGCGGAGATGGAGATAAGTCCCGTCGCTTAACAGTAACGGGACTTATACGTCTTACGTATGAGATTTTATGTACTCAACTACTTGACCTACAGTAGCGATTTTCTCTGCGTCTTCGTCAGAGATTTCCATATCAAACTCATCTTCCAATTCCATAACCAACTCCACTACATCGAGAGAATCGGCACCTAAATCATCTTTAAACGATGCTTCCAAGGTCACTTCCGCCTCATCAACGCCAAGACGGTCAACGACGATTCGCTTTACGCGATCTATTACGTCGGACATCCGGTTCACCTCCTCTTTGGTATTATACTTAACTTATGGACAAATTGCCATAGCCAGCCCCAATCGCAGTTAAAAAAACACGAGGACTTCCGTTTTCGACGCATATCGCCCGAAATCGGGCGTTTACGACCGAATACCTTTGCTCATTGTTGCCGTGGCGTCCGTTACATATACATGCCGCCGTCGACGTGTATCGTTTGGCCGGTCATGTAAGACGCATCGTCGGACGCCAGGAACCGCACCGCTTTCGCGATATCTTCCGGCTTCCCGAGACGGGCGAGCGGAATTTGCTGAAGCAAGCCGGAGCGCAGTTCTTCGGACAGCTTGTCGGTCATGTCGGTCTCGATAAAGCCCGGAGCAACACAGTTGACCGTTATGCCGCGGGAGGACAACTCCTTCGCCGTCGCCTTCGTCATCCCGATGACGCCGGCTTTGGCCGCCACGTAATTCGCCTGTCCCGCGTTGCCGAGCGCGCCGACGACCGACGAAATGTTGATGATGCGGCCGGAACGCTGTTTCATCATCGGACGCGTCGCCGCTTTCACACAATTAAACACGCCTTTAAGGTTCGTTTCGATCACTTGGTCGAACTCTTCCTCTTTCATGCGCATGATCAAATTGTCGCGCGTAATGCCGGCGTTGTTGACCAGAATGTCGATGCGGCCGAACGTCTCCAGCACTTGCTTGAACATCTCGTCCACTTCCTGCGAAGAACCGACATTCGCCCGCACCTTGAACGAACGGCGTCCGAGAGCCTCGATCAGCGCGACCGTCTCCGCCGCCGCCGCTTCGCTGCCCGCATAATTGACGACGACATCGGCGCCCGCTTCGGCAAGCGTAACCGCGATGGCGCGGCCGATCCCGCGCGATGCGCCCGTCACGAGCGCCACTTTTCCCGTAAGCATACGTTATCCCTCCCAGATTCGCGTTCCGGCAGATAACTTCGCGCGGAACTCCGATCCTAAGCAACCCCAACCCTTGGGGTCACACGGATTCGATTTGAAATTTCTCGAGCGCTTCCAAGCTGTTGATCGAATGCACCGTAACGCTGCGGTCGATTTTTTTGATCAGCCCCGCCAGCACGCTGCCGCTGCCGAATTCGACGAACGTATCCACGCCTTCGGCGATCAACCAGACTACGCTGTCTTCCCACAGGACGGAGCTGTATACTTGCTCCACGAGCAGGCTGCGGATTTCCGCCGGATCCTGTACCGGCCGGGCGTTGACGTTAGCGACAACGGGAATTGCAGCGCGCGCCATCTCGATGCCGGACAACACCCCGGCCAGCTTCTCCGAAGCCGGACGCATCATGGAAGAGTGGAACGGACCGCTCACTTCAAGCGGAATAACCCGTTTGGCGCCCGCCTCTTTGCCCCGCTCGCCGACGGCCTGAACGCCCGCCACACTGCCGGATACGACAATTTGGCCGGGGCAGTTCAAGTTCGCCAGTTCAACGATGCCAGCTTCGCCGCTGATTGACGCGCACAGCGACTTCAGCGCTTCGCGGTCCGCGCCGAGAACGGCCGCCATGGCCCCTTGTCCGCTCGGCACGGCGGCTTCCATGAACTCCCCGCGCGCCCGCACGGTGCGCACCGCATCGGCGAAGCTCATAACGCCCGCCGCCACCAGCGCCGAGTATTCGCCCAGACTGTGGCCGGCGACATAATCCGGCTTCAAGCCGTAGCGCGCCTGGAAGCGTTCCAGGTAGGCGATACTCGTCGTCAAGAGCGCCGGCTGCGTGTTGTACGTCGCCTTCAGCTCGGCCTCCGGTCCTTCCAGGATAATGCGGCTTAACGCCATACCAAGCGCTTCATCCGCAGCCTCATATACGCGTTTCGCCTCCGGGTCGGCTTCGACGATGTCTTTGCCCATGCCGACCGCCTGCGCCCCTTGTCCCGGAAACACAAATGCCAATTTCCCCATCAGAAAGCCTCCTTCAACGATTGACCCCTTACGATCGCGTTGTTACCAAATCAGCACGGATGCGCCCCAAGTCAAACCGCCGCCGAACCCGACAAGCACGACGCAGTCGCCTTCCCGGACCCGTCCCGCTTCCACGGCTTCCGCCAAAGCCACCGGGATCGAGGCTGCTGACATGTTGCCGTATTTATCCAAGTTGATCATGCACTTGTCTTCGCTGAGCTCCAGACGCTGCAGCGACGATTGAATAATCCGGATGTTCGCTTGATGCGGAACGAGCAGATCGATGTCGCTCTTCTCCAGACCCGCTTTGCGAAGCGCTTCTTCCGCCGCACCACCCATAATGCGAACGGCGAATTTGAACACTTCCGCTCCGGCCATATAGATGAAATGATCTTTGCCTTGAAGCGTCTCCGGCGTTGCCGGACAGCGTGAGCCCCCGGCGGCTACCCTCAGCAGCGGACCGCCGGTGCCGTCGGCGCCCAGCTCGAACGATTTGAAACCGCGTCCTTCCGGCACTTGGCCGAGCACGACCGCGCCTGCCCCGTCCCCGAACAAAATGCAGGTGTTGCGGTCCGTGTAATCCGTAATCCTGGACAAGCATTCCGCTCCCACGACAAGCACATTCTTGTACACGCCGGTCGCTATAAAGTTCGAGCCGGTCGCGAGACCGTATATAAAACCGGAGCAGGCCGCGGACAGGTCGAACGCAGCCGCCTTCTTGGCGCCCAGCTTCTCCTGCAAAATGCAGGAGGTGGACGGAAAAGACATGTCCGGCGTCACCGTCGCCACGATAATCAAGTCGAGATTCTCGGCGCTCACGCCCGCATTGCGCAGGGCGATGAGCGCCGCCTCGTACGCCAAATCCGACGTTGCTTGCTCACTCGACGCGAGCCGGCGTTCGCGGATGCCCGTCCGGGAGACGATCCATTCATCGTTCGTTTCCACCATTTGTTCCAGCTCCTGATTGGTTAACACCCGTTCAGGCACATATTTACCCGTACCGATGATGCCGACAGGCAATAAACTCATCTTAGGTCACTCGCTTCCGTTACTGATTTCCACCCGTATACTGCTGACCAGTTCGTTCGAAACCGCAATGCGCGCTTGGCGCACGGCATTCTTGATGGCGAGCGCGTTGGAAGAGCCGTGGCTTTTCAGCACGAGCCCGTCCACGCCAAGCAGAGGCGCCGCCCCGTGCTCGTTGTAGTCCATCTTTTTCCGGAACTGCCCGATTCCCTTCTTCACGACAGCTGCGGCCAATTTCGTATACCACGTGCGCGTGAATTCCGTTTTGAGCACGGAAAAAATGACCGAAGCCGCTCCTTCCAGCGATTTCAGCATAATGTTGCCGGCGAAGCCGTCGCAGACGATCACGTCGCATGGCTTCTTCAAGATGTCGCGCGACTCGATGTTGCCGACGAATCGAACCGGCGCCTGTTCCAGCAGCGGGTATGCCGCTTTCGTAAGTTCATTGCCTTTCATCGCTTCGGTACCGACGTTAAGCAAGCCTACACGCGGCTCCTTCAGGCCATGTACCTTGCTGCGATAGATGCTGCCCATAATCGCATATTGCACAAGCTGTTCGGGCGTCGCGTCCATATTCGCGCCCAAGTCCAGCGCAAGCACCCCTTCGCCGTCCAGCGACGGCAGCATCGGAGCGAGCGCCGGACGCTCAATCCCTTTAATCCGGCCGACCACGAGCAGCCCCGTCGTCATCAGCGCGCCGGTATTGCCGGCCGAGATCATCGCGTCGACCTCGCGGTCTTTTACCATACGCCCGGCGATTACCATCGAAGCGTCCTTCTTGCGCCGGACGGCTTTCACCGGTTCGTCTTCGGCTTCGATGATTTCCGAGGCATGACGGACCTCCACATTCGCCGGCTTCCTGCCTTGAAGCAGCGGTTCGATTCGGGCGCTGTCGCCCACGAGCACGACGGTCGTATCGGACCATTCCGCAGCCGCCAGCAGCGCGCCTTCCACTTGCGCCGCAGGGGCGTGGTCCCCGCCCATCGCGTCAATCGCTATCCGCATGCAGTTCTCCTCCTTCGGAGCGGTCTTTGCTCGCGTGATAAATAATAAAATTGCCTTGGAACACCACTTCGTCGCCAACGTAAGTAAACACTTCCACCTTAGCTTTGCCTTTGGAGATGGAACGTACATATGCTTTGGCAATACATTTTTCGGAAAGGCGAACCGGACGGACGAACCTGATGTCCGCGGCCGCCGTCAATGCGACCTGATCGTTAATGAGCGCCACGGCAAGCGAATTGGCTTGCGAGAAGATGTGGTGGCCCCGCGCGATTTTCGTTCGCGAGAACACATGCTCCTCTTTAATTTCAAACATCGATATCCCGCTCTTGTCGAGCTGCAAGTCGATGACGTCCCCGATCACCTCGTGAAGCGGCAGCGAACGCACTTGGTCGTAAGACTGCTCGGCCATCAGCTTCATCCGCTCGCGCAGCTCCGGAATCCCGAGCTCGAGCCGATCCAGACGAATCGTCTGAATGCTGACCTGAAACAGCCGAGTCAACTCCTCGTCGGTGATGAAAGGATTTTGTTCAATAGCTTTCGCCAGTTGCTGCTGGCGTTGTCTTTTGGGAAGGCGTTCGATCGCGAGCACCACCTTATGATCCAATCTACGTATATCCTATGATTTACACTATATCTTATGACCAAGTCATAAAGAAAAGTATACTGGATTCGGCAAGAAAAGGGAAGCGAGGACAGGCAAAAAAAATAGCACCCAACCTTGGCGGCGGATACTATCTCTTTGTGTGTGTATGAAATTACTGGTTGATGATCTCTCTGTTCTTATACGTGCCGCAAGATTTGCAAACGCGGTGAGCCAACTTCAATTCGCCGCAATTGTCACATTTCACCATACCCGGTACTTCCAATTTAAAGTGAGTCCGACGCTTGTCACGGCGTGTTTTGGACGTTCTCCTTTGAGGTACTGCCATATTTCCCACCTCCTTCAACGAATTCACGCGTTCGGCGCCCCGGAGCTACTCGTTCTTGAAAAAGTCCGCCAGCCCGGCCAATCGCGGATCAACCTTCTCCTGCTTGCAGCCGCATTCGCGTTCGTTGCGATCCGTACCGCAAACGGGACACAAGCCCTTGCAATCTTCTTTACATAACGGAATGAACGGAAGCGACAGCATGACTGCTTCCGCCAAATAAGGCTTCAGTTCAATGCGATCTCCGGTTACGTAGAGAACGTCGTCGTCTTCCTCGTCCTCGTCGCTCTCTTCATCGATCGCCTTCTCTTCACCCTTCACGAACGTTTCATGAAAAGGGACCGTCACATGCTGCGCCACCGGAGCCAAGCATCTCGAGCACGATTGCTCGACGTCGATCTCGAGTTCTCCGTCAACTTCAGCCGCGCCTTCGACATCACGCGCTTCGAGCCGAACCTGAAGCGGTCCGTATCCGAGCAAGCTTCCCGTCTTGGGCAGGTTGTCGGTGAGATCCTCTTGACCTTCCAGCCGGATCGAGCCTTTGGTCGCCAATTCCTTCAGTTGTATAAACATGGGCATCACTCCAAACAAACAAAGATTATTATATCGACTCGCTTCACCTTTTGTCAACATTTTCAGTTCATGCTATCATGTAAAATCATAGAACGATAGACAGCAGGAGTCAAATATCCGGGGGAATCGCCGCCATGCGTACAGTAGGTCTTATCGTCGAATATAATCCGCTGCATAATGGTCACTACTATCATTACCAACAATCGAAAAAGGAAACGGGCGCAGACGCCGCCGTCTGCGTCATGAGCGGCCACTTCCTGCAGCGCGGGGAGCCCGCGATTGTCCACAAGTGGGCTCGCGCGGAGATGGCGCTCGCCATGGGCGCCGATCTGGTGCTCGAGCTGCCCGTCGCTTATGCCGCGCAGCCCGCGGAATGGTTCGCGTACGGTGCGGTGTCCGTGCTTGAGGCGACGGGCGTCGTCGACAGCCTCTGCTTCGGCAGCGAGAGCGGCGACCTGTCCGTGCTGAGCGCCGCAGCCGAGCTGCTGCACCGCGAGCCGCCGGCGTTCGCGGCCCTGCTGCGGGAAGAGCTTGCCGGCGGCCTGCCTTACCCGGCCGCTTACAGCCGGACCGTCGCCCGCTTCGTGCCCGGCGCAGACGTTGACGAATTGGCAAAGCCGAACAATACGCTTGGCCTGCATTACTTGATTGCCCTGCATCGGCTGGGCAGCTCCATAACGCCCAGGACGATCCGCCGCACGAAGGCGGATTACAACCAAGCGGACGTGACCGACGGTTCCATTGCCAGCGCTACCGCCCTGCGCAAGCTGCTGCTCGGCGGCGGCTCGCTGGATGCCATTCGCCCTTACGTGCCGCCAGCCACGGCAGACATCCTGGAGCGCGAATGGCGGGCCGGCCGCGCGCCGGTGCATTGGGAACTGTTCGCGCAGCCGCTGCTGCACAAGCTGCTCTCCCAGCCGCCGGAGCGGCTTGCCGACTGCTGCGAGGTCAACGAAGGACTTGAGCACCGCATCGCCGCGGCACTTCGCGAGATGGACCCTGAGGAGGCCCGCAGCGGACGGACGGTGGAGGCGCTGCTGGAACGGCTCAAGACACGGCGGTATACCCGCACGAAGCTGCAGCGGACGCTGCTGCGCATCCTGCTCGAGCACCGCAAGGCGGACCTTGCGCCGGAGCTTCTGCGGCAAGGGGCGCCGTACATTCGCGTGCTGGGCTTCAGCCCGCGCGGACGCGAGCTGCTGCGGGCGATGAAAACGAAAGCGAAGGTCCCCGTCATCACGAAAGTGACCCGGGAATCTTCGCCTCTCTTAGCGATGGATGTGCGTGCGACTTCCGTGCACGCGCTGGCTTACCGCGATTCCGGTCCGCGGGACTGGCTGCGCGATTATTACGAGCCGCCGGTGCGGTTAGCCTCTACCGGCAATCCGGACGATTAAGGCTTCGGCGTCAACGCAGCCAAATACTTCAAAGCGTCGTCCAGCGTCGCGACCGGCACGATTTTCATCGATGTAGCCATCTCCTCCGCCCTCGCCTTGGCATCCGAGTAATTGGGAATTGTCCCGCCGGTCGGCGACTTGTAGTCCTCGGGCGCGAAGAAAATTTCCGCCCCGGCCCGGTCGGCGGCCACGACTTTATGTTTGATGCCGCCGATGACGCCGACCTTGCCGTCGGGATCAATTTCGCCGGTACCGGCGATTTTATACCCCTTCGTAATATCTTCCGCGCTTAACCGGTTATAAATTTCAAGCGCAAACATAAGTCCGGCGGACGGACCGCCGATTTCTCCGGCTTTGATCTCAATTTGATGATCGGGCGATTCCGCTTTCACGCTGTGTACTTCAGTCGGCACAATGCCCAGTCCCACGCGCTTGGCGTTCTCCGCCATGTCTTCCTGTTCCGGAAGCACGGCCAGCGCAATGTCTTTCGTTCGGGTGACGCCGCCTCGCTTGTAAACGATCTTGACCGTGTCTCCCGCTTGTTTATTTCCCACCGCAGCCCGCAACTCTTCATACGTTTGGATGGCCTGCCCGTCAATCTCCAGAATGTAGTCTCCCGCATGCAGCGTTTCGCTCGCCGGAAATTCGGGGTACACCTGCTGGACCACGACGCCGTCCTTCTGAATATGATACGGCACCCCTAGCTTGTTGTAGGCCGCCTGAATCGCGTCCGCCTGCGAGGTCAGCATCACAATTTCTTGCCGCTGCGAGTACTCCTCGCGGGTTTCGTTGTTTTGCAGCAGCTCCTTCTTGAGCCGAAGCTCCTGATAAGGTCTCACGAACGACAGCACATAGCTGACGAGATTGACGTCGCTAAGCTCCACCGTCGTTAGCATAAACTCGCCGCGATCCGCACCGGCCGCCTGTTTGACTTGCACCATCGGCGCGAGCACCTCCGCCGTACCCGGTTTAAACACATACAGCGGCAGCGGAATAAAATAAACGATAAACAGCAGCCCGATCGCGATAAAGACGCTAAATACGATGCGGGACGCCTGCTTCACATGTCTTCTGTCCTCCATACGGCTCTCCTCTCTCCCGTATCGGATCTTCTACCCGAATCTGCCTCTTCCGGTTCTCCCGGTTCTTGTCTATCGTACGCCCGTCAGGTCTAATCCATGCGGGCCAAGCGTAAACATGTACCATTCTGACAAGCCGGAGGGGTTCGTATGCCGCGGTTATCCAGCTTATTCTCCCCCAAATTCACGACGCTCCTGTTAGGCGCCTCGGCGCTTGCTTTAGTCATCAGCATCATCTTATTCCCCGACCTGGCATTTCAATCGTCTTTACAAGGCTTGCAGCTCTGGTGGAAGCTTGTCTTCCCCGCCCTGCTGCCCTTCCTGATCCTCACCGAGATGCTGCGCGGTCTCGGCGCTCTGCACGCGTTAGGCGTGCTGCTCGAACCGCTGTTCCGCATCCTGTTCCGCGTGCCTGGCATCGGCGGCTTCGTGATGGCGATCGCATTCACGGCGGGGATGCCGGCGGGTGCCGCCGCCATCGGCGGCATGCGCAAGGACGGGCAGCTGACGCGCGACGAAGGCGAACGGCTGCTCGCCGTATCCCATCTGCTGAGCCCTGTCATCTTGATCAGCGTCGTGGGCGTCGGCTTCCTGCACAGCGCGCCCGCCGGCCTTGCCCTCGCCGTCATTCATTACGGCTCGGCGCTGCTGATGGCCTTGGCGCACCGCCTTCGCGCAGAGCGGGCGAGCGAAGCGCGGAGCGTTTACGACACGCAGCCGGGCGAACGCGGCTTCCTTAGCCGCTTCTGGCATACGCTGGAAGATGCCCGCAGCCGCGACGGCCGTACGTTCGGCAAGCTGCTTGGCGACGCGGTATCTTCCGGCGTCCAGCAATTGTTCGTCATCGGTGGTTATATGATGATGTTCTCCGTCCTGCTTCAGGCGATCCCGTTGACGGGTATGATCGACGGGCTGACCTCCATCGTCGTCGCTGTTGTCAGCGATATCGGACAAGGCGAAGCTGCGTCGCTGTTGACCGCCTTGATGACCGGGATCATCGAGCCGCATTTGGGCGCATATGCGATGACGCAGCAGGTCGGCCCTCCCGGGAGCGCGTCCTCGCTCGGGTATGCCGCACTCAGCGCGCTGCTCGCTTGGGGCGGGCTATCCACGCACGCCCAGGTGCGCAGCTTCACCGCCGCCACCGACCTGCGGTTTGTCCGCTTCTTGTCGGCAAGGCTGCAGCACGGCGGCATCGCCTTTGTCCTGACCTTGGTGGCCTGGCGCCCGCTCCTGCAGTATTTCCAGGAAGGCGCCGCTGTGTCTACCTGGGCGCCGATTGCCGCCTGGAACGGCGGTTGGTCGCTTGAGCAGAACCAGGGGTGGCCGTTCATCAGCCCGATGATGCTGCAGTTCGGCAGCGTGCTGCTCGTCATGCTTGTCCTGTCCGTATTCGCCGCCTTCTTGTTCCGACGTGGGCGGGGACGAAAGGCGTAACCGGCCTCTAACGCCGGTTACGCCTTTGGCCTGCTCCCGTATTTCCCGCGCAGCGCCCGCTCCACTTCCGGCGGCACCAAGTCGACCACCGGTCCGTGGAAGCGGGCGACTTCCTTAACAATGCTCGAGCTTAAGTAGGAATATTTCGGCGTGGACGTCATAAAGAACGTCTCGATGTCCTCGCATAACTTGCGATTCGTAGACGCGAGCTGAAGCTCGTATTCAAAATCGGAAACGGCCCGCAGCCCCCGGACGATCAATTGCGCATCCTTTTGCTTCATATAATTAATCAGCAAATCGCGGAAGCTGTCGATCTCCACATTCGGCAAGTCGGCAGTCACCTTGCGCAGCAGCTCGGTACGTTCCTCCACCGTGAACAGCGGATTTTTGCTCGTATTGTTCAGCACCGCGACGACCAGCTTGTCAAATACCTTCGCCGCCCTGCGGATAATGTCCAAATGCCCGTTCGTCACCGGATCGAAACTGCCCGGGTATACCGCCACTCTATCACTTCGTTGCACACTTGCATCCATTCGTACGGTCAGCTCCCTCTGTATACATCCCTCTATTATGTCGGTTCACGCAGGTTCCGCCCTTCGTCAGCCCTTACGGAAAATGGTGATCGCCGTATCCCCATACTCCGCTCGTCGCAACGGGGCGAGTTCCCCTACCGGATCGTCATAACGATCCTCCGCATCATGCTCGACAACGACCGTGGCGCCTTCCGCCAAAAGCTCGTCCTGCATAAGCTGCTCGAGCAAGCCGCCGATCACCTTCAATTTATAAGGCGGATCGAGAAACACGAGATCAAACTTGACCTCCCGCTTCGCAAGCGCCTTCAATGCCCGGCTTGCATCATTGCGATACACCTCGGCACGGTCCGCGAAACCGGTTACCTGCAAATTTTGCCGAATCGTATCGATCGCTTTCTTGTCGGTATCCGTCAAAACCGCGCGTTCCATCCCGCGGCTGAGCGCCTCAATCGCGAGTCCGCCCGTACCCCCGAACAGGTCAAGCACCTGTCCGCCGTCGAAATACGGACCAATCATACTGAATACCGCTTCTTTCACTTTATCCGTCGTAGGCCTGGTCCCCGTGCCCGGCACCGCTTTCAGCGCTCGTCCCCGGGCATCCCCCGAAATCACTCTCATGTCGAAAAGCCTTCCTTCTGCTTGCATGGATTGTCATCGCTATCGTACCATAAACGACAAACATTGCACAAAGGACTTTGAAAAAAATTTGTCACCCGATGTATAACTTGCCGTTCTTGCGGTCATCCTTATATCATCGACATCCGAAAATGTCGTAGACAACCGCGGAGAAGACTTACGTTCCCCATAAGCTCTTCGTCCGGTTTCTCCTCTCCCATGAAAGGGCCTCGTCGCGAGACGGGGCCCTGAATTATTGTAAAACCCTTTATTTATAAGGGGTTTTACACCTTTGTTCACTTAATTCAAAACGCTTTTTCTTATAGTCGGGTACCAATTGGGCACCATTTTTTCAGGACCACTACATCCAAAAATCCCTCTCGATGCTCTCCCCTGTCAATTGCTTTAAGGCACTCATTAACAAGTTCCTTGTGCTGCGGGTAGGCTTATAATCATGCTTACTGCAAGCGTATGAGACAGTATTTCGACTCAAGCCTGAAATCTTCACGATATCCTCCTGACTTACCCCATGCATATCAACAAATTCCCCGTATGGAGTCCGTTCTTTCCCTAAACCAAACACGTGATAGTCACCCCTTTAGTATCTCATTATGGACAAGTCTAGTAAATTTAACCAGTCTATCTTTCGCAAATCTGCGAATAATGGACAATCGGTCCAGCATTCCTTATAACATACCGCGGATGCATTCCACGGAATATGCCAAAGGGGTTGGTCAACTTGCTTACTTATGGGATTTGTGGGGCAATCGTAATTTCCGCCGGATTCATCGAAAAGAGGGCCAGGGAGGCCGGCAATGCTGAAGCTGCTTTATCGGCCAAACGGTTCGGGTGGTGGTTCCTGGTGGGAGCTGGTGGTTGGATCGCATGGCAATGGGTGGCCGTCATGGTCGCGCTCGTATAAGGGTCAGAACGCAATGAGGCGCATGAGGAACGGATAATCACACCTATCAGCGGGGGTCGAGGGGGATTGTTAGCCCCCTTGTGTGACGGGTGTCACGGCGGGTAGTATGCACGGATCGGTGCAGTGTGCATCCGGCCAGAGTATGCCATGATGATCTAAACGCACCCTTCCAACCATTGTTCTTTTTGGTGTTCCTTTTTCGCAGGGTCGCTTAATGCTGGCAAGCTCTTCGATTTATTCCAAACACTATTCCAGCTACCCTTCCACCGCGGAAGGGTGAAGCAAATCGCTGAATCCTTTGTTATATAAGGGAAAAATCCCACAATGGAACGTTCCGTTTATCTAAAAGAACTATAGGTTTGGAGGAGGAGGTTCCTTCATGTTTGGGGCTATTGGTTTCGGTCTGTTAGTTGGTTCGTGTTGTACTTTAATTTCTTCTCTTTCATCTTCTTCTTTTTCTTTACGTAAATCCTTCGTCGCTGCTTGCAAATCCCTCAACTTGACGGTTACCTCCGGGGATACCGTAACTCTCCCCATCGTTAATGCAGAATACTCGCACAGCTGGGGCACACGGCTTCTTGTGAGCCTTCCCGTAGGTTTATCCTCGTCCAAAGTCATGGAACAGCAGAAGGGCCTTTCCGAGGCTCTTAGGCACGATATTGAAATGACGTACAAAGATGGCTTGATCGTCGATATCTTCACACAGCCGATGCCTGACAATGTGCCATTTGAGGTAACTACCCCGAAACATTCATACAAGATCCCTATCGGTGTTAACCGGCGTGGAGATTGGCGCTACTACGATTTTGACGGTAAGTTCCCCCATCTTCTGATCGGCGGGATCTCTGGAGGCGGCAAGTCCGTTATCCTGCGTGCTATACTCACCACGCTTGTCACCGGACCAGCCCCGGATATGTACCTGTGCGACCTCAAGGGCGGCGTGGAGCTCGGTATATTCCGAAACCTTGCCTGCGTCAAAGGCTTTTCTACGGCGTTGCCTGACGTCCTCAAAGCGGCCACAGACGTTGAAGCCGAAATGAACCGTCGGTATGCAATCATGGCTGTTAACGGATCCCAGGAGTGGCAGGGAAAGAAAGTAGTTTTTGTCATGGATGAATTGGCTGATTTGAAAATAGGAAAGGCCGATACACAGGCTGCTATCAAGGGTCAGATTAAATCGAGGCTTACCACGCTTTCTGCCAAAGGGCGCGCTGCAGGGGTGCTTCTCGTCCTCTGTACGCAGCGTCCGGATGCATCGGTGGTCGATGGACTCATAAAAACGAATGTAGCCACGTCCATTTGCTTCCGGACCCGGGACGGCACGCAGAGCCGGATCATTCTCGATCATGACGGCGCCGCCGATCTTCCGGAGATACCGGGGCGGCTGATCTTTCAGCAGGGCCGGGAAGAGGTGCTGCAGGCTCCGTTTTTATCTGCAGCTGATGCGAAAAAGCTGATTTCGGATTTACCTAAAAATCAACCGGCGCAAAATTGCGCTGGTCTAAGTGAAAATCCAATTTTGGATTCTCATAGTGTGGGGAAGGAGTCTGTTAAAAATGCAACCAAACACCCTGACAAAGATATCCCGCTGGAGGGAAATTCTCTCGAGCTGTGATCAATTCGGATACCTGACCACAAGCCAAATCCAGCGGCTTCACAACCTGGGCAGCCGGCGCAATGTCTCCCGGATCCTGAACGACATGGGCGGGCTCTTGTCCTCTTTTCGTGAAAGTGAAACCGTATGGTATCTTTCAGCCAAAGGACGCAAGGAAATCGGCAGCGAAAATGTCCGGAAACGTACGCTGCATGTGCAGCATTCCATTATGCGAAATGAAGTCTATATTGCTTACCGGCCCGACCTCTGGAAGCCCGAGTATAGCCTTAAATGGGACGGAAATGAGCTTGTTGCGGATGCTATTTTCCGTAAAAACGGGGCCTATACCTTCTTAGAAATTGACCTGACACAATCTATAGCAGCTAATGAACGTAAGATCGCTGCCTACCGTGAACTTCGGGATTCCGGCAAATGGCAAGCGAAATACGGAGTTTTTCCTACTCTAATGGTTTTGACATCTTCCGATTATCGGAAACAAAAGCTTCGTTCGCTTGTGGGGGACTTAAAGTCAGAGGTCTTAATTTTTAGTGACATAACATAAATTCTTCTAAACATAATTTTTAATTGCATACTTTGGGTATATATGGTATATTCTTCTTGTCCGGAAGCACCGGCAAAAGCCCCTTGAGGAAGCACCTCAGGGGCGTTTTTATTATCTTTGCGAGGGGGAACAAAAAGAATGCGAAATAAGCGGAATGTCTTAATTGCAATGATTTTATTTTTATTTGTTATTGGGTGCCAAGCAAATAAAACCGAAATCCAATCGACAAATGCAACTTCAACCGTTAATTCTCAAGCATCATCGAACGAAACAGAGGGAAATCAGAAGATCGATGTGGATAAGGGGCTTTTAAATGTCGAAGTCACTCTGCCAGCCTCATTTTTCAAAGATCAGGATGTCGATAAGGCTATTGAAAAAGCAAAATCTGAGGGCGTTAAGGAAGCGAAGAAAAATCCCGATGGATCTGTGACTTATATAATTTCTAAATCAAAGCATGCTGAAATAATAAAAGGCATGGAGGAGTCTGTTTCACAAACCGTTAATGATTTAAAGAGTGGTAAAAATTTTAAATCGATAAAAGACGTTTCCCATAATAAAGACTATTCCGAATTTACAATGACTGTCGATAAGAACGCTTTTGAAAAGAGTTTAGATGGGTTTTCCCTTTTAGGAATAAGCATGAGTGCTATGTATTATCAGTTATTTGATGGTGTCTCAAATGACAAGATTAAGGTCACAATCCAATTAAAGGATGAAACGACAAACAACATTTTCAAAACCATAGTTTATCCAGATGCCCTTGAAAATATGAAACAATAAGATTTAAGCCCCGAGGAAGCACCTCAGGGGCGTTTTTATTTTACACTCACGATATCCTCGAACTTCACCCACTCGTATTCATCATCACCAGTGACAACTTTAAGCTGCCTCAACTGCCGATCCACCTTCTCAATTGTCCCTATGATCTCCCACTCGCTTCCCAGCGCCCCGTTTCCCTCTAGCTTCTTGCCCAATTACAGCGACCTCCTATTTACGCGCATAATAACACGTATATTTTTATTGACACGCGTAATAATACGTGTTATAATAATATCAGAAAGGAGGTAACGCGGTGGGAAAACAAATCAAAGTAAGAGATGCAATTCAAGCTCTTAAGCAAGCAGGCTTCATAAAATCCCCTAATCATGGTCACGGAACAAGTCATCGAAGATACATACATAAAGACGATCCGAGCCGATTCGCAGACATAAGCTATCACACAGGCGGCGAATCGATTCCAAAAGGGACACTAAAAAGCATTGAGAAAACATCCGGGGTTAAATTCTAACCCCGGGTTCTCCCCACAAACCGCGTTACCTCAAAGTGAAGTATTTGAACGGAGGAGTTGTTTACGATGGGATTAAAGACACATTTTATGTATCCAGTTGTTGTTGAGAGGGCCGAGGACGGCGGACTTGGGTTGTACTTTCCCGACTTCCCAGGTACAGCAATCATGACGCCAGATATTGCGTCCGGGTTAAAGCAGGCCAAAGAAATGCTGGTAATTAGACTCCTGGAGATTGAAGAAAAGAACGAAGCAGCTCCAGCACCATCTGATCCAGATCAGATAGAGCTTCTGGACTCAAGCGATCGAATTGTTTTCGTGGAGGTCTTTATGCCGCCATACCGGGACGAAGCTGCAAACAAAGCTGTCACAAAGAATTGCACATTGCCCAAATGGCTGAGGGATGCTGCCGAGGATGCGGGGTTGAACTTTTCTCAGGTCCTGCAAAATTCCTTGAAGGATGCACTTGGCATTAACAAGCGAGATTAATTTCCGCCTGACGAGTCCGCTGCGGTAGCGGACGAAACCTAGCCCGAAAGGGCGATGGTCGCGGAATTCCGCCACGAGCTGGCCGTGCATGGCTGGCCTTTACATAGATTTGTTCTTTTAAAATAAAATAGCCCGACCAGCCACACAGCGGGGATTTCTTCATTCCACTGCTTGTCCCGATGCTTTCCGCAGTTCGTCCGCCAAATACTTCTGATAATCACGCAACTTGCGCCATGCTTCAGCGTCTGCGGCACGACCTTTTTGCTGCGCTTTCGTCCGCTCCGCATCGCACTTGAACCATTCAGGCGACAGGTACGACGATATGATGTTATTGGCAACCTCTTTATTAAGCACGGACTCATCCTCCTTACAGTCAATATATTCCTGGACAACGTCATTCACAAAACCTTCGAACGTTTTCCCCAACAACCGGAGAGCATTCTGCGGATCGGTGCGGCGCGCCGGATCGAGCTGAAAGTGTCCAGCGATGTCCGTGGCCGGGTTTAAACCGTATCTGTAGCAGCTGTAAGCCATGACCCATACGAACCGCTTGTACGCCTCCTGCAGGTCGATCGAGCCGCCGTAGCAAAGCTCCACCCCGCCTGCCGCGTCATTAGCGTCAACGCCATAGCGTACGTTGTCCGTCGTTACGTTGTACACGACGTGCCATGCCTTCTCAGCCGGTCCGGTTAAGAACGGTACGCACTCGATGATCTGCTTATCGTCCACAAACAGGTGCGCCGATTGCTCCATGTCCGCGTGCGTCCGCTCGTAGTATGAGACGTTACCTGCTGCCGTCGATCCGGGATTGCCGGTATCGTGGGCGACCATGAATCGGCAGCGGGCTAACGGCGTCTTCGGCCGTCGCTGGCTCGGACCCGTGAGATAGCGGGGAGTTATCTCGTATTTAAGTCTGAAGTTACTCATGGTCTTCGCTCACCTTTCTGCTTTAACACAGCGATGATCGGCTCGATATGCTGAGAAAGCGGTAAGCCGAGACGGCCATAGTTTTCAGCGAGTGAAACCAGCTCATTCGCAAGGAACGCGAAGACGAAGCCAGTCATGAACACATCGTTCAATCCAAGCGCAAGGTCAGCGCGGTGCCCAAGCATTACAGCAAGAACCATCAGCACTTTTTTTATGAGTCCCCAAAACCCGATCGAGCTGTTCAGATTCTTTTCCTTCCAGGCTGCGGCAACGCCGGTGACATAGTCCATGATGATGGCCAGCATCAATAATTCAAGCATTCCGCTCCACCCTCCGAATGCATACGAAATAACGGCGCCAAATCCACCTGCCAATAAATTAAGGGTATGCTGATTCATTGGATACCTCTTTCCGCCCATTTGGGCATAAAAATAACCTCGGCAATAAATACCGAGGCTTTGGTTGTATATTTAATTAACTTACAATCCTATTCACGTCTGAAGGCATTCTTACAGATCAATTCGTGTAGGCGCTGAATTTTTTTTAATCTCCGCTTGAGTTAGCAACAACGCCTCATTCGCGCTTATTTGGATAGGTTGATCTACTCCAAAATCGTATTCAAAAGTGTTTTTTTCTGTTCCGTCCGTGACAATGATTTGATAATGCGAACCGAAGTCATACGCGAATATTTGCAGCATGTCATCACCTCTTTACAAAATTAATGAATATCCTACAGAGTACGTAACAGAGTACGCAGTACCATGTCTTACTTGTACTCTCCACGTACGCATAAGCGCTTCACTAGCCGCAATATTTGCCGCAGCTGTTATGCCGGGGTACAGCTTAAAGATTGTCGTAGACACGGATGTGACTGCCGCCGATACTAGGAAATCAATATATTTGTTACTTGCAGGGTCTTTGATCTGGACAGCCAACGTTAAACTAGGCGACCCTGATACAGCTGTCACATCAAAGACAAGGTATACCCCTCTAGCGTTGTAATTGATCTGATCAGAACTAGAAGTGGTCGCTGTCCTCGCGGAACTAGTTAGTACGGCCATTTGTGTATTATTGCGCCATCTATCCCAAGTTGTGTTGTTATAGGCTTGATTGTAACTGCCTACACCAATTACATTAGTTGCCGAAACACCGTCGAGTAAGGTGACACCACTGCCCGCTATCTGCATATTGGGCATTATCTTACCATCACTCGGATTAATCGACATCGAGTGGCTATAATTATTTAAATCTGGCATCAAATATCAGCTCCTTTGTTTAGTTATTCGGCGGGTGGTGTCTCAGGTGCTGGCGGCTCGGGCTCTGGTTCTGGCACAGGCACAGGCATCAGCGCAACCGTCGCGTCATACTCGACCTGGGTGATATAGCCTCTGGATAGTGCGGCCCCGATCTGCTCCAACGTCAGCGTGTTCGCGGCATTAAGCATGACCGCATCGACGTACGTAGGATGGACGTTCGGGACGGTCGGGCCACGGTTTTCGTTAAGCTCATACGTGCCGTGCTGATACACACCTCGCGTATAGGAGTTGATTAGTACAGTTTTTAATTCTGCCATGTTAGGCACCTCCGAGATAGTATTCTTCAAGAAACGCCGTAAAGTCGTCGTTCAAGCGCGCGACTTCGGCGTTCGCACCTTCAATTTGGCCCCGCAGTTGTGCGTTTTCCTGCTCCAGCCTGTCAACCTTATCCGGAAGCGTCTCTCCGCTCGGCTCCGGCTGCGGTATAGGCTCAAAAGTGATATCCCCGGTGTTAATGTCAACGTAGCTAACGTTACCGTCGCGATATAACTCCGGCAGTTCGTCCACCAAAACAAACATTAAATCGTAATCTGGCTCATCGTCCTCCGGCTCCTTCCAGCCTCGAACGCGGCCTTTGGTGCCGCCGATATATTCGTAAAAAATAACGTACATGTTCGCGCCCTCCTATCCGATAATGTCGTATTTGATCTGCAAATTACGGATTTGTATTGTTCCACCGCTATCATTCAGGAGAATTAAGTATAAAGGTGCATTCGTGTGCGTGTGGATTGTCTCCGAAAATGCCGTGAAAGCTTGGTTCTCTAAGGGGGTATTAACAGTAATCCAGCCGGAGAAATTGGACACGAATCCTAAGTTGGTGCCGATAGGTGTGCGCCAATCCACGTTATTATCCGGCGGATTATAAACGAATTCGGTCGAACGTCGAACTATAGCTAACCCCCTTGTTGCGATTACACTTGTTGTCGCCATTTCGCCCGTTATCAGCAAGTCGCCAATACCTTTGGGTAAAATCTTAGCGACTAGCATGACACCGTTGACGACTGATCTTGTCGTCGGTAAATCATCCTGCACCGTGTTGCTTGCTCCTATTCTAAGCATACCTACTGGCCTCCATCCTCCTAATCCTGTCGTATCATATTCCATCACGCCGTTATTAACTCTTGTTCGCGCCATTAACACACCATTCCATAAATAACCTTTACCTGCGTTAAAATCGCCCGGAATAGTCGCACGACCATCGGCCCTGCCGATCCTCATACCCTCATCTATAAAATTACCGTAATCATCATAACGCCAAATAACGAAATCAGATCCGGTGTTTGCACCTGTTTCGCTGGCAGTTAAGCCGGTTGCAAAGCGTTTCGAACCATTTGTTGCCGCAAAAATATGATGCGCTGCGCCGCTTGGGTTTGTACCAATATTAGTCTGCGCAATACCAGTCAATGCACCGCCAGTCTTATCGAATTTCTCATTATTCAACTGCTCTAAATTTTTTGTTGGTGTATCAAATGGATTTGCTTTACCTGTTATTGCTTTAAAGTACTTAAGAATCCAAGAGAACATCTGTGTAATTGTACCAGTTAATCCATATGTGTTTGCCGTATTAGGATCAGCAGTACGATTACCGATGTTGGAATCTGTAACACTATTAGCACTATTTGGTAATGCAGCATCTGCTTTTGTTTGTGCGGCATTAGCCGTTGTTCTCACTTCATTAACTGCACCAACCAAGCTAGATTTATCGGTTGTTGTTAGATTTGTTAATGTGCCAATCTCAGTATCTTTTTCCTGTGCGAATACATCTACTTTATCCCAATTGTCATCAAGATAAGTTTTTACATTAAAATTTGTTGTTGCCGTTGTTGTTCTATCTGATTTAACCAAATTTAAATTCGGTGTCGTTGGCATCTTATATTACCTCCATGCTAATTTATCAAAAGTTATAGTTTCTAATTGGTCAATGGTCATACTTTCTACATCTGCAATAGATAGATATTTATACTCATATCTCACAGCTAAATGCGCTGGTTTAATTTCTTCAATTGCTTTCTTTAAATCATCAATGCCTGATGGAGTACCAACTTCGCTTATAAACTTAATAACAATTTGTCCATCAAAACTTACTTCTACTTCTCCATTTGTCCATGATTCGGCTGTAATCTCAATTAGCACAGAATCAACTTTACCAGTACCGCGCATTTTTGATTTGATAACCGACCTGCGTTCACTGTATGGCTTGCTCCGATCCGTAGGTATGCCGTGATCCTTTTCGTAGATGTCCAGCGCCCAAGTCGCGGTGTCAACCGAGAGTTGCAACTGTAAATCAGCAATTGCCGCAGCCCGGTTTTCAAACTGCGATGCCTTTGCATCAAATATTGCCTTGTAGACTGCTGACTTACGCTGGAACGGCTGTAGTTGCTTGATCATATCCCCGCTATGCGACATTGATAGTCACCGTCCCTAGAACTGCGACTTGTTCGGCGCCAATGGATACATTTGCAGTCCCTCCGTTAACCGTCAGGCCGGAGTAATCCTCAACGCCTGCGCTATCCAAAATAGCGGCACCCACCTTTGCATAACTGACAATGCTTTCCACAAAAGCGATCTCCTGCAGGTATTTAGTCAGGCTTGCCGTAATGTTGTCGATAGCTTGCGGTTGTGTATATCCTGCCGATAGTGCGATTGTAGCTGCAACGTTTATCGTTACTCCGGTTGCGCTGGTGACCGTAACAAACGCACCGATCGGAGCAGCACCATCACCAAGCCCAGTCACTCCCGGGTCAAGATGATCTTGTACGTCGCTGACGAGCTGTACGGAAGCTGGAAGCCGGTCCGAGTTGATGATCACAACCTTAACCGTGTTGTTTCCGTTCCACAGCGGAAATACCTTTGCAAGCCCCACGCCCGCGACTTCTTTTGACCAATTCACGTAGTGTGCTTTGTTCCCGCTAGTAGCCGGTGTTCGAATAATCTCGTAATAACGCGCCAGCAAGTCTGCATCCGATTCTGCGTCAAATCCGTCATACGTGGGGGCAGAGTTTGTCACGGCCGTAAACCCGGCCAGTGTGATAGGAAATAGCTTGATCGTATTAGCCGCGACTATTCCGCCTGCACCGGTTATAACGGCCTCAACGGATACGGTGCCGCTTGACGTGATGCTTTTGCTCTCAGTCGCCCGGAACTGTACCCCGCCAGATGTCTCGAACAGGTCTCCCGTGTTGATGGTTCCGGTGCCGGTTACCGTCACGCTGCCTTTTGCTCTTGTCGCCGCTTTACGATCAATCCCTGTCCGTTCCTTTACCCGCTGAGCGAGCTCGTCCCCGGATAGATTATCGATGCTGAGTTTGTCCTGCACGGCAGATATGGCATCATCCGTTTTCGAAAACTGTTCCGCTGCAGGAGCCAGGGCATCATAAATAAATGACCCAGGGCGCTTATCGTGATCGTCCGAAACCGCAGAGAGCATATCCTCTAAGATTGTCATGCTAGATCGTCACCTCCTCGCCTTGAGTACCGTAAATGCTTTGGACATCGAAGCTGATCGTAAGCCTTGAGCCTGTTTGCGAAAATGCGAAGTTGTCCACGCGGGATATCGCATCATTCCCAAGCAGCGTTTCCCGAATCATCCGCTCGTACTCGGCTTGACTAAACGCAGGGTTAAAGCTTTTACCGATTAGCGAGTGGTGCTCGCTGCCGAATCCGGTCCCGGCATAAATCAGGCTGTCCTTGGCTGATCGCAGCGCTTTCTGGATCCACACCTTCAGGTATTCAGCCCCGGTCAATTCGATCATCTTCCCGTCCGACAACCGGAAATCCCCCGCATCAAAGTCCCAGTCGTACGTTTTATGTACCGTTGTCGATGGCGCCGTGTCCGAACTGTCATATTCCAACTGTGCTATTTTGGGAAGCATAATCCACCTCCTTAGATGGCATCAACGATATACCACATCTTCAGGTTTTCGTCGGGTATGATGATGACCTTGTCTCCTACAGCAAGATCAATTTTCCAGAGGATCGTCTCCTCCACCATGCTGCCGTCGGTCGCTTGGTATCGGTTCGGGATCATGTATCCCTCCCGGTAAATTTTCGGAATGAAAAGCTTGCCCTCCGCTAGTATGATATGGTCGCCCCACTGAATCTTCAGCGGGTTTATGTCGGCTACCGTACCAATGCGCGGCGCCGTGCTAGGTGGATTGCGATTGACGTTATGCAGATCGGCAATCTTCTTGGCCAGTTTATCGATGCTGTCCATATTATTTCACCGCCTCGGGAGGAGCCAGGCCCAGCTCTGTTACATGCATCTGATTCGCCACTGTATGCTTTGCCGTGATGATCATAAATTGCCCTGATATTCCAGTAATCGGCTCGGCGACATCCAATAATCTGCCGGCTTTCAAAGCAACGTCTCCCATCAGCTTCAGGCTGTTGGTCTCCTGGATCTTCGCTAGGCGCTGAAGGAGGATACGGGATACCTCGCGAGCTTTAGCTTGATCTTCTGCATCGATCTTGTACGTTTCCTCGAGAAGCCCGTACTTGTTGATTAGCGCTTCGTCCTGCGCTAAGGCAACGACCTCATATTTGGCTTGCTCCGTGTCCTGCTCGTTACGCTCGATGAGGATTTTAATTCGGTTTCGCATGGACTCAATAGATCGCGTTCGATCCGCCCCGAGAGGATTAGCCATTACATCGTAGGGTTCAACGTTATCGGCCAGCTTGAACGTGCCCTTGATGATGAGATCCTTCATCTCTTCGAAGTAAATTTTGCCTTGCCGCTGCTCCACGTTAAACCGTTTGCCGGTCTGACGTTCCGCGCGCTTATAAATATCCTCAATGATCTCGGCCGGGCTTTTTTCAAGATAGATGTCGTCGATGATTGTATTCATGTCTGGAATGCTGCCGATTGGCATGCCGAAGTCGTTTAAAATTTTGGTGATCGCCTGGGAAGCAGGGATTTTGTTGAACTGGTAAACGCTCTTGGACTTCCCCAGATACCACGCATAGTCGTATACCGTGTACTTGATCGCCTCGCGCCCGGAACGCCCCTCCGTGACGATGACGCCTCGGTATACTTCCTCGTTACCCTTTATAAGCAGAACAACATCGCCCAGGTCACACGGATTTACCGGGAAGAACCTTGTGTCATTCCAGATGAGGTCAAACGTCATGACGGCCATGAGAGATAAGTTAGAATCCCAGCTGATCGTTCCGGTGATCGGGGTGATGTCGTATGTCCTCGTTCCGTCGTTTTTTACGAGAAGCAGCTGAAACATATCATCACCGCCTTGTCGTATCCACAAAGGTAAATTCGGTCATCCTGAGGGTGTAGTAGATGTCCCCGTCTTTTCTTACACCGTGCTCGAAATCATCAATCGTAACAGGCATATTGACGTTCTTTCGCCCTCCGGAATCAACGATGACCAAACGAATCGGATACCGGCGTTCCCTCCAGCGCTCGATCGTATCCACGTAATCCACGCCCCACATGGAGCGATTTTGGAGGAACGGATAGTCCCGGATCGGAAAGAAGCTCTGGATCTCGATGTCCTTCAGCCCCCTTAACCCGATCCGGTTTAAAGATTGCCGCATACCGTTCGCCTGACTGTTATTCCATGGGCTCTGTATCTCGTACTCGGAAGGAGGAACAGGCAGTTGAATGACTTCTTCGTTATTATTAATCGAGAGAAATACCTGGATCATGCTCGTACCTCCTTACCCGCTGGCCCATAAGTGGCGGTCAATTCGATTAAACAGCGTATCGGCAATTTCCATCGGGCTCAGGTTATCTTTGAGCCTTGCGGTGTTGGCATCGGTAGCAGCTGTATTTATGGCGGTGGAATCCGTATTGGCGCTTGTCGCTTTTGTATTCTCATTGAGTGCGGCTACTAATTTGTCCTCGTTTTGTTGCTGCTTCTTGTCCCGTTCCGCCTGGGCCTTTTGGGTCTGCGCCATAATGGAATCGTCACTGAATTTGCCTTTGCTTAAGCTGACGTGATTAATCCAGTTTTTGTCCCACTCAACGGTCGGCTTCACAGCTACCGATTTAGCCCCGGAAAAATCGACACTGGCAGGGATATTAATTCCGGCTTTACTTAGCAGGCTGCTGAATGGGGATATCTTTTTCAGTATCGCGTTTATCCCTGTTTCAGCTGCAGATATAATAACGTTCCAGATCGAAGTACCGTAGTATTTAATGCTGTCCCAGACATAATTAAAGGATCGCATTAAGGCATTGGCCAGATCGATCGCCCCGTTTACTCCCCACTGGGTAGCATCCACAATAACATTCCAGGTGTTCATGCCAGCCAGTTTGACTTGCTCCCAGTTCTGAACAACATACGTTCCAGCAGTGACAAGTAAACCTAGTAAGGTTAAGAGAACTCCTATCGGATTAGCTCGTATAGCTGCACCCAGCCCTAGTTGCGCATTGGCCATAATCCAAGTTGCGGCTGCTGTCGCTAGAGTCCATGCGCGGACAGCAACAAGTCCTACGCCATATGCCGTAAAAGCAGTTGCTGCACCGTATACGATCGGACCGATAACACCCCAGTTATTAACCACGAAGTTGGCAACTGAAAATACTGCTCCGGCAGCTGCCTTCGCCCCGTTATATATGCCTAAAAGCGCATTGGAAAAACGAGTGCCCCAGGTGTTAACATCATTCCCTGCCATTAAGTCCTGAACGCCTTGCAAGTCTTTTTTGATTTCCGCAAATAGTGGTTTCGTCACTCCGGCGAGTCCTAAAGTCGCTGTTTCCTTAATATTGGCTATCGTATATTCGAACGTACTAGACATTTCCTGCATAGATCCGCCGAATCGCTTGTTCAATCCTGTCATTAACAGCGGTATGACTTGATCCGAAAGCAATTTGCCTTGTTCAGCCAACTTCATTAATTCTGCCGGCGTTTTGCCCATTTGCTCTGCTAATAATGTCCAAGCTGGGACCCCGCGCTCAGCTAACTGATTAACTTCCTCCGCGCTCAACTTGCCCTTAGCTTGAATTTGCCCGATGGCCAGAGCAATACCTTTCATTTGTTCGGTATTGCCGCCCACAGCAGCCACAGCATCACCAAGACTATGCAGCATCGGTACAACTTGATTGCCTGCAAAGCCCATTCCAAGCAGTGTCTTAGCCGCCTCTTGTAACCCTGCAAATTCAAATGGCGATTGCGTGGACAGGCTTTGTAGATCGGATACCATCTTTATTGCTGAATCTGTGGAATTAAGCAGGATTCCGAAAGATTTCTCTGCCATTTCAGCACTTGCATTTGCCTTAATACCGACACCAACAGCAGCGGCAGACATTGCTCCTGTGGCTGCGGCAACTGCGGCGGCGCCCGTTTTAATGCTTGACCAAGTGCTATTTGCCGTTTCTTTAAGATCCTGCAATGTCTTTTTATATCGAACGGTTCCGGCGCTCATTTTTTCAAGCGTACCGGAAACACCATCTTTCAACGTCATTGTTTTGGAGATATCTTTAACGCCCAATCCACTGCGCCTCCCTTCAAGAGGAAAAGGGAGCCCCCTATGCTGACCCCCAGCGTTTGCTTTCTTCCTCGTAATGCTTGACCATCGATTGCATCATGAACCGTTTGGATACAAAATCCAAATTAAGCAAATAATCCAGAGCGAAACCCCGTTGCACGTAGTGGTGCAAAAAGTAAAAGTCAGGGTCGCTCTGGATTAGTTTTTTAACTCTTCGTCAACCTTCTTTACGCCTTGTCCGAAACCCGCCAATTGTAGAGCTTGCCCGCTAATCGCGCTGATCTCGCCCGCGCGGAAAATCAGATCCACGATATCGGTCGGTTCGGCGCAGCCAAACTCTTTCTGAAGCTGCGGGTCCTTCAAGTTCGGCTCGACAACACAGTTATAGACCACGTAGGCATCAGCCACGTCACCTTGATCATTCTGTACCATCCCAATAGCCTCGAGCGCGAGTGCCCGGCTTGGCTCCTCGATCACAATTTTTGCATCCAGCGACTCGATATGCAGTGTCTGCCGGCGCCGCTTCTTTTGCTTGAGTTGATCCTTTTGCGCCAACAGGTCCTTAATGGTTAGCTTTTTACTCATGGAATCCTCTCCTAGATCATATCGATAATTTCATAGTCCCCGAAGGCGAAAGGGATTTCTTCGCTTCCAAGCGTTTTATTTGCAAATCTAAGCAGATTGAATTCGCTGATTGTAACATCATGCAATGCGGCTCGTTCAGCACCAAATGCATCCGGATCCGCAACCTTGCCGACGATTTCGAACCGTGGGTAGATTCCTTTTCGAACGTTTGCAGCCATCGCTCTCTGTACGCGAGAATAGATTTTCTTGATCACCATTCTGCCCTCGCCGTTCCAGCCTGTAGCTTTCCGACGTGTACCGCCTTCGTTGGCAAAATTGATATCTTCATAGGTCACTGTCACTTTGGCTTCGAATTCATCCACTTCCGCCCACAGTTCGCCGTTTACCCATACTCGGCCATAAGTGCCAGAAATCACTCTGCTTGCATTTTGTGTCACTCATTCCACCACCTTACACCGAGATTTTTAATGCGAGGTCTTCAATAGCATCGAGGAACTTCAGGTTGCCGGACAAGAATACTTTTGACTGGAAGCTCGTATTCTTAACCTTCTGATCATCCCACGAGCTTGTATCCGTCCCGACCCCTTCCCATGCGAGACGCTGCGCCTCAACATCCACACCAACTAGATTATCCGCTGCCGGGTCCAGCACGTCCGGTTGCAGGCCTCTCAGGTAGGCATTGACGGCCGTAATGAACAACGCCTGGTTATCATAGCTGTTATTGACCTTTCCGACATACTCATCATTAAACGTGCGCGTAATATCTTCCTTAACAAGGTCATGTCCTTCGATTATCTTAATTTTTTTGAAGTCTTGTCCTTTGCTCGTTGTTGTCGTGGTGAGGGAGTTTACGCCGCGGCCGATTTTGATTTTCTCGCCATCATTGATCAGAATGAGCTCTCCCGCATCAATATCTGCATCCGGTGTCGTGTGTTCCGTAATCGCTTCGACTTCTGGCAGGACGTAGTACGTAGCCGAACGTGTGAAAGGCAACCCTGCGAGGATGCCGGCGATCCGTGCGGTGTACTGCGAAGCGGAGTAGGTTGTACCATTTACAACAATGCCCTCGGTCGTGAAGTTAATAATCCCCTCATGGTCAGCAACGATGTTAGGCAGCACTGCTTTGTACGTGCGCTTATCGGTATCGCGCCATGTTTTGATCTGAGTAGCAACTGCGGTCGTGTCAGCTCCCGCAATTCCCGGTACCGCCAAGTAGTTCCACTTTTTGAACGATAGCCGCGTTAAGGCTTCGTTGTAGTTTAAAGCTGCTACGGCCAAACGCTCAACAATGACTTTCGATGGAACGCCGAGGAAAGCTTGTTCAATGTACGCTTTGTTCGTTGCCGTCCAATCCAGTGGGTCAATCTCCGTCACAGACGTATACTCTTTGCGTTCAAACGTGGTGTCCGTATCGTCCTTGAGAATCAGCGCAACAATTCCGCGCTGGCTTCGCTGGATCGCGGACACGGCCAAGCCGGAAAACGTAATATTAATTTCGGGCAAGCCCATTGCTGTCACCCTTTCATAATTTACTCATTATGCGGTCAAACTCTTTTTCTAAGATGGTTGTCCAGGCATCTTCAATTTCCTTTGTTGCTTTATCGAATACATGGTAACCCTGCTTGAATCCATGCTCGCTGCCGTCTTTTCCAACAATACGGTGACCGAGCTCGATGAGATGCCCGTGCGGAGCTCGTGTATATACCCTGACTTTTACTTCGCCTGAACTGTCGTCAATCCACACTTTTCCGCGTTTTATCGACTTGTGATAATTTCCAGTTTGCTTGCGGACAAGTTGACGTGCTTTTCTTGCGACGATGGTTCTGGCCTTGGATCCTGACCTCATCATCAATTGCCTAGCTTGCTTAGGGAAGTGTCGCTGCAGGTCATCCAGTTCTTTCTTGAACTTGTCCAGACCTCTCAAGTCGATATTGAAGTCACTCATTGAACTTCAACTCCTGCATCAACTCGCCCGATTCCGGTTGCTGGACATCTTCATAATAGGAAAAGTCGAAATTGTAATGAACGACCTTATCCACGATGTCCGTAAAGGCTCCGTCAATTGTGATGACTCGATCACCTACGGCGAAATTTAAGCCGAACAATATTTCAAGCTTGTCTTGCACGTCGTAGGCTTCTTCCTTGTACTTATTTCGGTCCGATGGGAAAAATAGTATCTGGCACGTCATCTCTCGCAGCGCGTTTGTAAGGAAGCTCTCTGTGTTCCGAGTTTCCAAGGTCACGAAAAAAGAGGGCCGCTGAAAGCCCTCCTCAACGTCAATGCTCTGGATCGGAACCGTTGGAAATTCCGCAATGATATTGTCGTTTATCGCCTTGTTGATCTGTGCTCTTGTCAGCATCATGGAGTCACCTGCCTAACCGTTAGCTGCAGCGTTTCATTGTGATTGTATGGATTGCTGATGAATTCGATATCCCAACGATTCCCATCAATCATTAAGAACATGTCCGGCGTGATGCCATCGCGGTATATGATCGTAACCACGGCGTTCGTTGTCGTTTCAACCGTTTCTCCTTCACCAAGTCCAGTTCCGCCGCCTTTGTAGTCGATCTCCGCTTGCACCGTGTAGAGTAGCGATGTAGACGGTGAGCGTTCATTCATACTGTTCAGGACAAACGTGTTGTGCCAAATCTGAACCGTATCACGCAGACGGGAGAGGTTTGTCTTGATATCATCCAGCTGTGTGCAGACGACCTCTAAACGGCGGTTTTTTGTCGCGAAAGTCCGGTCAATCTTATAGACTGTACCATTCCACACTAGCCGCTCTTCACCGTTGTACTCGTCGTCCCAAATAATGAACATGACCTCAGGACTCAACCTGCTGGCAAAGGCCTGATAAAATTCGGACATCCGAATAGACTTCTTTTCCGCAAATATCGATTTCGTCGGAGCCGGAGTAATGCTGTCTCCAGATGGTGTCGATGCATATGTGAGCTTAAACAGCTGCACTGACTCTGTCATCCTCACGGCAGACTCACCGCCATCAGCTGCGGCAGGAGGATGTAGAGGAAGGCATTGGAGAATTCTACTTCACCAGCGTTCAGGTTCCATAAGTCTCCTACGCCAATGGTCAGAGTCGCTATGCCCAAGTCAGTTTCAATCTGTGCTTGTGTAACTCCGGCATTCAGCATGTACTCTTTTACGGCGATGGTTTTGATCATGAGCGCGACATCATTGTGCGTACCACTAACACTTAGGCCCGACTTAACCTTTTCGAGAATCTCCTCGTTTGTCATAGGCGCTCACCTAAACGAACAGGTAAACGTCTACCGCCGTTCCGTTAAGTGCGCTGTTAAGCAGAACTGTGTTGCTCTCCAATGCCGTTTCGCTCGTGGTCACGGTCGGCGCTGTACCTTCCTTCGCGTTGTTTCGGAACGCCATTTGCACGGTGTTATGTGGCAACCGATAAGGTAAGCCCAATTTATTTCCCCAGCCAACGCTAACTGTATCGCCAGATGCGTTCGTTCGTGCAGGGAGGTTAATTTTTGTCACCGTTCGGAATGCTTTGTTTCCTTCGACAGCGGTTGAGCCATTCAAGGCAATCGTCTCGCTGATCACCTCGCCCGCGTAGTTCGTTCCTTCGATGACCACATTTCCAGCAATTCCGGATGCGTTCCCCGTGATCCTGAGACTTCTAGGAAAGGCAGGACTAGTAATGCCTGCAGTGATATCCTGCGTTGCTGCCGTCAATGCGGTCGCGGTAAGTACCCCGGTTAGATTTTGCGCGACGGCCTTGTCTGCCGATACCTGTAACCTGACCGGATACATGCGTTCAAGCCTCTTCCCGTAAACGTCACTCGGCACTTGATTATCAATCTTCGGATGAAATCTGCTCATGCGATTGTTGTCTCCTTCTCAAAAAAATTAAGGAAGGGCAGTTTCCCCTCCTTACGGTGTAGGCTGATATGCGTAATACGTGAATGTTGTTTTGGCAAAGAGCGGAAGACCGCCGCTATAAACCTTACCGCGCCACATTGTTTGATCTTTCCCGAACACGTCATCGCCGACGCTGGACGATTCGATGGTGATTTCCTGCGATTCGTTAACAACATACTGCTTGATGTCGCCAAACAGAATGTCGTCGATCTGCATGGCCGTCGTAAAGATAACTGGATGCCCGTCAAGAAAAAACTGGGTTTTACCGTTGCCCGTTATAACCGGAATCGTTGTTGTAATAGGCGCACCAGATGCATCCGACATCTTCCGGAAGCGATTGAAGAACGTCTTGCGCCGCATTATAAACACCGCATCGTCTCCGTACGGGCTATCTACATCCGATTCGATATCCATCAATTGAGCCCAATCCATTAGCGAGTAAGTTTGTTTCTCCGATGGCGCCGCCGTGATCGATGGAATAATACCAGTGAATGTGCCGCCGTCGCCGTTGATAACCGCATTGTCCAGATATGTTCCAAGGTATTTACCCATTTCCATAGCCAAATACGTCTCGAGCGCGGAAATGCTGTTTTTCAGAAGCAAGTTCTTCACCTTGATTGTGGCCACAATGGCCTCTTGACTTATATTGGCTTCGGTGAACGTAAAGTTCAGCGTAGCCGTCCCATCTCCATTATCCGTTGGAGATCCTGCTGTACCAATCGGCAGGCTTACATTGCCGGTGAAGCCGTATTTCGTGATTGCTGCATACACTTGTCCGTACTTAACGATAACGGAATTGATCACATCGAGTGTGGTTTGCGGTACCAGGTACGCCGCCCCGCTGGTGATGCTCCCACCATTCATGTCGGTGATGGAACGCTTGCCCATCTCCATGATTTCCGCATCTTCAGTCGATACGCTGCGATTAATGAAGCTACGGTAAAAAGCATCGCGGTATTTAGCGGAGCTACGGAAGTTTTGTTCGTTGATTTCATTTGTCTTCATTTGCGGTATTGGCCCCCTTTTAAAGTCTTCTGGCGCATTGGACAGTTGTTCGTTAATCTCATCGATGCGTTCACCCATGCTGCGCAGCTCCTCGGTTGCATCTGTGATATCCTCGGTGGACATGTCACGGTGATTTTTCACTTTCTCTTTAAGGGCCAGGCGTTTTTGCTCAAGCTCACTTTTTTCACGCTTCAACTCTGCCGCTTCTTTTTGACTCAGTTTTCCCATGATTCAATATACCTCCCTATAATTGCTCGATAAGATTGATCAATGCCTGTTTTCGAGCTTCGTCTTCCGTATCAGGTGTCGGTTCCGGCTCGGGATTTGGATTATTCGGTTCCGGATCACCGGCAACTTCCTCAGCGATCACGACCGTCTCATCATAAGCCGGGAACGGCACAATGCTGACTTCGTATACCTCATTGATTTTTACAATGACATCGATTTTATTGGCCCAGTCGCTTGCGACAATGGCTTTGTTATCAAACCAGAAAGACATGCCATCGACGATTTCCTTTTCAACCCGATCAAATACATAGTCATCGATCCAGGTATTCCCGAGCGTGACATCAACAAAAAGACCGGTGTCATCAACAACGGTCCTCAGATTTTTACCACTTCGACCAAGAATCCAGTCGGGATTATGATTCCAAAGAATGACGAGTTTAGAAAAATCGACGCCGGACAGCGCATCTTTGTCCACCTTTTCCACCCATTCACTACCCCGCCATGGCCGCCCGATGACGCCGAACAGAATCGCATAGCCGCGGATCCTCCGTACCTGCTGACCATCCACTTCTTCAGTGATAGCCCGGAATCGAGAACGATCACCTTCATATTGCACCTTCCGCATGCTTTGAGACGAAAGCGGCGACTTTTTATCCCCCGTTTGCATCAGTTGTCTCACCTCCCTTCACGGTATAATTTCCCGGATCGAGTGTTTGGAAGTTTTTGCTTTCCATGTAGTTGTCCAACTCTTTCGGGCCTCTCGGGAGTCCGATTCGTTTCCGGATCTCATTACGGGTCATAACGCTACCGAACAGCATCTCCTTGAAAAAGGTTGTTTTTGCTGACAGTGTGCTGATCTCCAGATCGATCAACTCGGCCAAGATCTTGTTATTGTGATGAATCTCGGTATCTGAGAACAACTTATACGTCAGCTCCTCCTCGACCTGGAACACGATCGGCTTGATCATATTGTCAATGAACTGCTCGTACTGGATTTCCGTCGCGGTATTCGTTACGACTTCACGGGAGACGCCGAAATAGAGGTATAGGTAGCTGACGATCGCTTCCAGAACATCTTTGTTGAGTGGATTAAGCTTCATGTCCAGATTGTGAACTTCATACTCAGCGCCGATCATGCCGAAGCCGGTTGTGTTCTCAGAAGTCAGGAAAAGGTCCTTGAACTCATCCAGCTTCTTTTTCATATCCGTTCCCTTAAGCTGCGTCTTCACCTGCAGCAAGGCGGCGATGCGTTGACTGTTTTCTGAGTCCTTGACGGCTTGCGCCTGCATGGTGTTAACGATTTGAACATACCCACCCGTGGCTTGCCTTTGGGCCCCTCCTAACTGCGTCGGGAAACGCTGTAGGTGGATGATGTCGTCATAGTAAAACTGATAGCTGCTCGCATAAGGAAACTTGATGATCAGGCGATCGTCTTCATCCTGTGTAAATTCGAACTGTGAAAAGGGCAGTACGTACAGTGCTCGTAATTGTCCGGCATCTCCCCAGTCAGGCATGATGAACACGTTGTTGTTCAAAAGTAAGCGGGTTGTCACGTACGTCCAAAAAACCTGTGGCGATTGATACGGGTTCGTACGCACGGTCAAGACATATTGAACACGATCGTTCACCATTTCAATATTTCCGTTATTGTCCGCGCGGGCATGATAAAACGGTATACTTCCGACTTTCTCAGCGATAAAGTTGATCGCCGTTCGGACTTCGGGGATGTTGTATAAATCTCTTCCGAAAAACGAAAGCGGCATGCCTTTGTTGAGCAAGTCGATCACTTTTGCGGCCGTAACATCGTTCTTTCCACGAAGCGCATTAACTGCGCTAACTGCTCGTTTCCAAATTCCCAATATTTTCTCACCTCCCTCATGGCTGATATTCTTCAAACATGTCTCTCACCTTTAAATAAGCAATATAGGCAATCAAAAAAGACACGTACCCGTCGATACGTGCCTTGCTCCTGGCTTTGTCTGGCTGTATGTTGTTGTTCGAGTCAATCTTTGCTGCCGTGTTTGTTGTACACCACCGGAACAATCCGTTATGGCGGCTGAACCGGATGATACCATCCTCAAACAGTGACTTAGTTTCCTTCATCGGGGCGGACAGCGTTTTTGCCCCTTGTGCTACCGGGAACGTCACTCCGCGTCCTTCTCCATCCTCTTTAGGGAAACCATTCATCTCCATGTCATCTACCCAGTCGCCACCGTGCCAGCGGTCATAGCCGACCTTCCAAAACGTCACGTCATACTTCTCAGCCAACTCTATATACCATGCCGTGACGTCCGATTTGCGAACCATGCTGCCTTCGCAGATGTGCAGCAACTCTTTGTTGAGCTGGTCCGTAGCGTTTGTGTTGCAGAAGCTCTCATATGCCATCTTATCAGCTTTACTGTTCTGCTCAATGCGCTGCCTGGCGATGAAGTACTTTTGAAAGAGATGCAGCTTGCCGTCAAACGGCACTAACGCCGACGCGCAACACAAGTCCGTTGTTTCAGCCATGTCCACCCCGCCGACCGCATACTTCCCGCGAATCATGTCCTCTGTCATATCAACAGCGCACCGATCTACCTTCTGCAGATCGAAGTAAACTACGCTCAAGCTGCTGGCCCGGTTCAGGTGCTTCGCCAGGAAAGACGGCATTTGTGCGGGATCTTCGAGCGCCTTTTGATACTCACCTTCAAGGTAGCTTATCGTTGGTCTACCCTCGCGTGTGCCGGGGTTGGCTTTAATCCAGCACGACCGGTCAGCAGGATCGTCATCATCATCGATCATGAAAATCATCGGAAACATGCGCTCTTTGCTCTTGCCTGAAAGAACCTTCTGGCAACGCTCTAGGACGCTGTCAAATATGCCTTCTCGTTCGAACCCGAACGTGGATATGATAACCCCTAGCGGCTGCGTACGGGCCCCTCCAGCGGACGAGAATACGTCATAAGTGTTCCGGTCCTTGATAGCGTGGCACTCGTCTATGATAAAGGCGTGAGGGTTTAAACCATCCTGCGAGTTACTGTTCTTGCTGCCTGCCTTCATGTAGCTGCCCGTGGCTGGAAATAACAGTATTTCGGAGTTATCCTTATCCCGTTTCGTTCGCCAATGTTTCCTCGGTTGATCCGGAGGCGTCAGTACATCGCTGGACGCAAGAAACGCCTTCGCGCTTTCGTAAACGATCGAGGCCTGCTGCTTCTGAGTAGCTAAGCACCAAATTTGCGCAGCCGGCTCCCTGTCCGCCATAAGCAGAAAGGTGGCGACGGCAGAAATAAACGTTGACTTGCCCCATTTTCTCGCGACAAACAAAACAAGCTCGCGGAAGTATCGCACCTCCATATCGAGCTCTTCGTCGTACATTTTAAAGCCGAAGATACAAGCGACAATGTATTTTTGCTCGATGGACAGTTCAAGTGGCTGGCCTGCCCAGCGTCCCTCCCGGTGCTTGACAAGTTTACAAAAGTCCACGAATGCTTCAACATCGATCGGATCGTACCAAACCGTTTTGCTTTTAAGTAATCTTTCGACCAGCTTTTTTAACGCCTTTATGTCCTTGCCGTGATTTTGCGGCTCACGCTCAACGTAATCATGCCAATCCCGGATATACTGCGGAACGTTATCCACCGGAACCACGCGCTAAAATTTTTTCAAACGAATCTTGCTTCTTCGGCGGTGGAAGCGGGGGCGGCGGCGGCGGATCTTCCGGGATAAGGTCAGTTAATTGTTTCATGATCGACACATGATTTTTGATCATCGTATTGAAAATTTCAACTTCAGGGCTCTTCTTAGTTCCCCACTGGTTCTCACCATTTTGATATTTCGATACGGCACCCTCATCATTGATCTTCTTTTGCAAATCCTCAAGCGTGACGGTCATGAATGCGGCGTTTTTGAGCAGTGAGTCAACAGCCTTCAGCGTATTTGTTGGGATGTTTTTGAAGAGATTTTTAAGTCTATTGTACTCCTTTGTAATCTTCTTATCTTTGCTTATTTCCTTCGGCACCGCTACACCCCCTCTACGTACGCGCATGACCCGCGAGTGATTTTGAAGCTCCCGAGTACGGTATCCTATATGTACCCGTAAATTATTGACCCCGGGGGGGTCGCAGCACTCATGGAGGTGGTGTCAAGAATATCTGTAGGCCATTGCTTCGATCATGCTTATGGTTATGGCAGTCAGTACATAGGTACTGAAGGTTGTCAGGGTTATACGCTATGTTCCAATCATGCTTATTGTCATCCGTCAGCTCGATGATATGATCAACGTCCTTCCCCTTCTTAATCCGGCCTTTACGCATGCACGCTTCACACAATCCATTCGCCCTGATAATGACGAACTGTCTTGCTCTTTCCCATTCGGCCGCCGCATATATTTCTGGATGCCTGGCCACAGACTTACACCTCCCTTTATTAATTTAAATTAATTAACCATTATGTGCCGTCATTTCTTACGCTGACGGCAATACCTGTTATGTGTAAGCTCCGGGCAGCCCGGTTGGTTGCAGGCCCTCTTCAGTTTTTGAGGCATACAAAGCACCTCCAATCGGTGGTATTTATACGTACTTAGTAACAAAGGTGGTGTTTAAAAAGAAAAGGGGCTCATAGTCGCCCCTCTGCCTAACGGCATTCACCCGCCCTAGATCATCGTCTGAAAACCGCCGATGACCGATATATTTTCGAACCTTATTTTTTAAATCGCGATAAAACATAAAAAACCCGAGCGAGAACATGTGCCTCGATACGGGTTTCGATAATCGTATAAATTTGAGCAAGACCGCACATTGCTGCGCTCGTGCTTTAAAAGAATATGTACTTAGTTACTAGAGAGGAATAACACCATTATACAAACGGGTCAAAAAAACAGTCAAGTCCGGTGTTTAATCAATTTCAGTCTAATAAGAACATCCATTCTACATCAGACGAGTTCTCGCTTGTTCTATCGCTGTTTTTCCCAAAGACTCAAAATAAGCATCCAGCCTCGCCTAATGCAGCTCTTTCATCTCGCGGCCCTTTGCACATACACAGAAGCCGTCTTTGCTGAAAAGGTGACGTCCGGTGTCGCTGCAGCCTTTGCAAGGCATTGATTTATTGCATCCTTCCACACACGGCCAGACGCAACCATCCTCATCTTCAAATTCTCCTGTATCTCCGCACCATTGGCAGTTTGCATTCGGATAAGGCTTGTATTCTTCTATGTCAGTGGTAACAGTAACTGTATCTATAAACCATCATCTCCCTAAACCAAAATAAGCGCATGTATTATACTTCCCGCATGCGCATCGGGGCAGGCACCCTGTGGATGCTGTTTAGGTTTGCGGCTCTCAGAGCTATTGCTCCCAGCCGACTTCCAATGACCGCTTCCCGACTCATCGGGAGCAACCTGCCCTGCCTACCCGCAGGCACGTCTGCATAGTGCTGTTTTTGGCACTCCAATGGATAGGGCTTACTGGAACAGGGATATATGTGATGCGCCGGAGCGCTGGTCACCGTTTATAAACGTGGGCAAGGATTTGCACCTTGCATGGTTGCTTTCGGGGAGCTACCCTCGATCGCTTGGACGACACAACCTAAGCTTTAGCGTCTACCCTATTCCGCCACCACGTTTCCGGCAATAAAAAAAAGCACCGCGGTGGGTGCTATTCTTTCTTTTCAGGCAGTTCTTTTTTCTTTTTTTGATCCTCTTCTTCTTCTTTTTGTTTAAGCTTCTTTTTCGCCTCCGCATCAGCTTGGTCTCTTTGATCAATGATCGCCCTCTGTTGACCGGTCAAATTCCTTGCGTCATATCTGAAACCCAATTAACTCACCCCCTCAACATTAAGTCTATGCTGTAGGAGGAAGCTTGTCAGTATGGTTTAACCTAAAGATTTCTTTATCCGCCTCTTGCTTACGCGGGCGGCATGCGCCTTCGATCCGCACCTTTGCCGTTGAAGTCACGGTCGAAAGGAGGCGCAGCCTCGTTACCCTCATCCTTTGCCCCGGATGAGGAGAGATACATAGGCTGCCTTTTAGGGAGATGCGGAGTAATCGAATGTTAGAAAAGGCACCCTCGGTTAGGAGAGTGCCTGTATAAGCGATGCAGGAGAAGCGGTAGCGAATCGCTTCTCTACGTGTCCGGCTGCTGCCCGAGCCGGTTGGGGTGTTGCTCAATTTCTTACATTTACAATATAACACGGGAAAAGGACCGCGTGGGGTTCAACAATTCCCGGATTGGGCCGTTTTTGGTTCATTTTTTTTGTGTTTTAGTCCGAGTAGGTCATCATTGAGAATTGTTCATTGTTAAGTACAACGTGCGGGTATCCTCTGTTGAATCAAAACTGCATTCACAGACGTTCCAACCGTTTCTCAGCAAGCCGGCCACTTTCACTAACTCTTCCGCAGCTGCTTGCTTATCAGTCATCTCAATGGCACAGTATTCATCTTTGTACTCATTAGAAAGATGACTCGCCTCTTCAATCCCCTCTTCCGGAATAGTTCCACTATTGAACCAAGCTACGTAATGTTCACTTGATATGCAAATATCAATTTGACAATCACTCACGTATTTGCCGAAGCAATGGTTTTCCAAGTCGAAGGCAAATTCAGCTTCGTCCAAATGAATAACCACGGTATCCCCTTCCAGGTAGTCTACCTTTACTGCAGCTTGCGCAATTGAAATCAACGAATTGGCTGAATCATTGGTGTTCAATTCTAAGCTGCATCTAACGCCGTATTTTTTCATTATCTCGAAAAGGTGAGTGACCTCTCCAGCACTCGAATAAATCATTTCGATAGGTCCCTCAAGTTTTTGTCTGGTCAATTCCATGGTTAATCGCTCCCTTAAGATTTAATATAATTTAAAATATGAATTTAAAATATGACGCTTACGTTTGATATTCTTAACGATCACCGCATGCTGCGCCGGACTACGATTAAACCAAAGCCGAGCCATTGTTTCCAGACTCATGCCTTCTCCCCATCCATCCCCATAGGCAATTATTCCAGGTACTTTTTAGGACGCCCGAACCCTGAGAACATGTTTCTAATTATATTTTCATAAAGATCAGGCGCATTGTATGTTTTGCTTTGAACGATCTTATCCCACGATGCATGGTCAAATGCATCCGGATCCCCGCCATTTCTAACAAATTCATCGAAGGCGTCATCTCGTTTTGCTTTGAGCCATAGAGTGAAAAGCCGCTCCTTTTGAAGGTCCACCCGCATGATATCAGCCAGTGTTGGCGGAAATCTATTTGAGTGCATGTGTTCGCGTAAATGCTTGACGGCCAGTTCATACGGATAATCAGCGAGCTCTGTTTCCCATAAGTTGATTAAATCCGCGTTGAGTTCCCATGTGGTGTAATTAGCGCATGCTAATCTGAGAAGTTCCTTTACTTCACTCGTGTTCATCGTTTATCTCCCTTCGACCCAAATTCATTGAGTAATCGGCCGGCTTCCCATTAAGAAGAAGTTCCTTGTTTCGCTCGAATCTCGACACTCGTTTTCGACCACTGCTGCTCGCTGAAGGCTTTTGGTCCATCTTCATTGCAAGCTGGACGTATTGCTTTCGTAATTTAGCCGGACTAAGGATGTTAATTTGCCAAAATGGATCCGCTGTAGCCCAATCGATCACATCCTTCAATTCCAGCGCATCTCGCTTATCGAGCTCCACGATTTTCCGGAATTCATCTGCCCACTTCTGCAAATCCGCATTTTCCACTAAATGACCCTTGTTATTGGCGTAAGCTGCTTCTTTTACTTTTTCATAAAAATAAACAGCCATTTGATAATACTGGTTGTCCTCGGAGTAAGTGGTTTTCTTGCTTCGAGAAGAAGAATTATTATTTATAATCTTTTTATTATCTATATTACTATATATAATACTATCTATAGACACCTGCTCAGCCTTAGAACCACAAGGGTTTGCGCCTTCTTCGACTTCCACTTTTCGTAACTCATCATTTACACTTTTCGTAACTTCCGAGTTACTTTTTTCGTAACTATCATCATCATAAAAGTTACTTTTTTCGTAAACCCCTTCTTTCGACTCATTTACACTTTTCGTAACTACTCCCTTAAGGTTAAGATGCAATAATTCTTCGAATGCCTCCTGATCCCAGCCACCCACATAATTGATATCCCATTCGGAATAATTCGGGTTCAGTGAGTAGTTGTGATCTCCATCCCAATGGATGACATTTGAATCCCTAAGAACAGAGAGTTCTTTTTTTGTGTCCTGAATGCGAACGCCACAGAGCTCAAAATATTTCAGCTTTGGAATATAGGCGCTCTCCCTTTGGCAGCCGTTAGAAAGACGGTGAATGAATTTGACAATCTTTTGCTGCCGCTCTGTTAACTTCCGACTGAAAAGCTGATCGTAAATGTTCATTTCAGTTATTATGAACGAAGTTTTTTTCTTTTGTGGTTCGCTCACTTTCCTCCCACCTACTTAGTGAAGCCCTGTATTTTGCTCAGCTTCCCCCGGAAACTCATCGAGAAACTTGCTGAGATGATTCAATGAAGACATTCGGCTCTTGTAAATGGCTCTTTGCCTGCGTGTCCTAGGAACAGCAATGTGCCTTATCCACGTATGATCTTTGTAGTCGCTTTTATCTTTCTCACGGAGGTATTGCATCGCTTCTCCGATCTCACTCTCACTCATCCAGTAAACGTAGAAATGGACATCTTTCGCCGGATCCTCTTTGTGTTGGAGCCAAAACTCAACTACTGCAATCCGTTCTTTCCGGTAGTTATAAGGCTTGAGACTTCTGTAAAATCCGCGGGATCGCTTCATTCTCTTAGGCATTTGCACCACTCCTTCAAATTGAATCAAAGAGATTCGTTTCCATTTCGTGCAAAGAGCGCACAGTTGTAAGTAGTTTCTCGACTGCATATGTGTTTTTGCAGCCATCGTCAAGCAAGGCACCTAGCGCATCCAAAACGTCAGTCTTGCATTGTGAAAGATGAAGCCATTCGCAGATCTGGAGATTGATGTTAGTCTGTTGCATATTTTATCCTCCCATGGAGGCAAAATACTCTTGCATTAAAGGACGCTAATAGGCTATAATGGCAAGCAAGAGCATTGCCTCGTGATATTTATGAAATCCTCTCGCGGTCCCGCTAAGAACTAACGAGTAGATTTCGGATTAGATGGACTCTCTCAATCGCCAAATTGAGGGAGTCTTTTTCATTTGAACGCTGCGTTTAATGCCATTCCCCAGGCACCAACGTGTGCCTATCAACTCCTCTTTTTCATAACATCGAAAACCTCTTCTTGAATGTCGTAATGTTCGGTTAGCAACGCGTATGCCGACATCGTTTTAAGCCTCTCTACGACCGTTTCAAGCGTTTTTAGAGCTCGTCCACCTGTAGCGACTTGGATGTAGTTATACGGCTCTGATGGGGCGTATACACCTTCCTGATTCGTGGGCACGACCTTTATTAAGTCAATCTCAGTGCCGTTGCTGCGGATCGCATTTGTTTGGTCGATAAGAAAGGCTTGGTGAGGCCTTCCTTGAAACGGTTTGACTTTGATTTTCTTCACTGAACTCGCCCCTTTCTGCTTGTACAATTTAGAAGCAACCTTGGTCCTGGCCTACTTGCTGGTGCTGCTGTTCCGCGCCCCCTGCTGCGCACACCATTGATCGAGCTCACGTCTTTTAAAAAATATCCTTGTGCGGACCCGGAAGAATGGAATTTGCTTGCAACGAACCATGTCATAAATAATCCACTTGGACACCCGCAAATATTCTGCTGCCTCACCAACATCAAGCGTTTCCTGCTCCGGAACCGCGGTGTTCGTTTCGTTCACATTGGGTGCTGCAGGCTGCTGCTGGGCTTGTAGGAGTTGAATTACCTGGAGGAGCAGCATTTCGACCGTCGGCTTTGGTTGATGGTCTGAGAGAAGCGTTTGGTGTAAAGGCAATATGGATGTGACATTCTTCGTATGTTTTTGCATATCTTACTCACCTCACTTTTTTATCATCTCCGCTTAATACGGCGACTTGCGATAATGCTCAGCAGCCTCTGCCAACGTGATCATGTCGAAACGGTTGTGCATAGCTCGGACAAGGCGCTGAATTTCTTTCTCGCCCATACCAATCCGCTCGGCCGCCATGATCGCATAGCCGAAGCAGCTCTGATTGCTCCATGGCTGCGGCGCCGATTGCTCCGCTGCTTTCAAACCGGCTTGATAGGCTTTGCTAAGTAGTTGCTCAACATCGTCCAGGAGTCGGATTGCATCCGGGGCCACACCTTGTGGGAAATGCTTGCGCTCAAGATCAATTCTCGTTTTAACAAATGACACGTTGTTCATTCTGCTCCTCCCTTCGATACAAAATTGCTATTCTTGAATAGCATCTTGGATAAAAAAAATTTCCCTAGGGTCCTTATTTAAAGCTGCACTAATAGACAACATTATATCCCCCTTTGGAATACGACCATGCAGTTCAATTTCTGTTATTGTTGTACGGCTTACTTTTGCACGTCTAGCTAACTCCGAAAGGGGCATACCTATTTCCTTCCTAATTACCCGTAGTTTGTTGCTATTCATGAATACCACCTCCTTGATCAATACTATACATCAGTGTTATCATATTTGCAAGTCCCGAATAGCAAAAATGTTCAAATTATAGGGGAGTGGAGATCATTTCAAATATAGGAGAGTTTTTAAGGGAGCTTAGGGGTAAGAGATCCTTAAGGGAAATAGAAAAACTTTCTGGAGTAAGTCATACGTATTTAAGCAGCCTTGAGAAAGGGTTCGATCCGCGTACGGGAAAAGAAAGGATGCCCTCTCCAGAAACATTAAAAAAGCTAGCGGAAGTTTATAATTATCCTTATCTTGATCTAGCTGAAAAAGTGGGAATTATAAGCGCGGAAGACAGAACAAAGACACTTGATTTAAAACGATCACTTGATGTAGTGGGTCTTGCTGAATTACTAATCAATAACTTATTTATGAAACACACAAAAAAACATCTAGAGAAAATTGAACCGCAATTAAATGAGGTGAAAAATAAGTACAAGAACTTATTAGGAGATACCTTTGAACTAACCCGTAACGGGATAAGAGAGTTTGCAAGGGAATTAGAAAAAACAGGTACGCATCAAGATATACATCATTTCGCTCGTTTCTTTGATGATATCAATATGGTGCTATTAGAAATTAATCCCCGTGAATACCCTTATGGAGATCTTTATTACGAAATAAAAAGTCCTTTGACATCTTACAAAGGACATGACCTAACCAATGAAGATAGAACAATAATTATGGCATTTCTTGATGGTCTTTTTGCTGACAGAATAAATAAGAAAAGTAAGTCGAGCCAGTCATAAAAAAACATTAACTATTAAATTTAAAATAGCGATCAGGGCTTCAAGGGAGGACTGATTCAACATGGGCAGCATCCAAAAACGCGGCACCAACTCGTGGCGCTTGATAGTTGAGCTTGGTTATGATGCCAAAGGAAAGCGGGTCCAAAAGAAAAAGACGATAAGGGTAGATGATCCTGCGCTGCTCCGGGCACCAAAGCGGCTAGAAAATTACCTGGACACCGAATTACGTAAATTCCAGCTTGAGGTTGAGGCCGGCACATACGTACGATTGGAGAAAATGACCTTCGAGGCTTTCGTCGAGCAATGGATTAGCAAGTTTGTTGACGTAGATCTTGAAGTGAAAACAAGAGACAACTACCTCTATCACACTAAGCGGCGCATTCTCCCCTACTTTGGTCACATGCATTTGGATCAAATCAAAACTATGCACATTAATGATTACATGGAATATCTGCGGAGCCCTGCAGCTCGTAATGACGGAAAAAAGGACAAGCCTCTCGGATCGGCGACGCTCGTATATAATTACCGTGTTCTGCGCAGTATTTTTACGAAGGCTGTAGATTGGCGGGTATTGAAGGATAACCCGATGGCCGGTGTGTCCAAGCCCAAAGAGGACGATGTAAAAGAAATGGAAGTGTACGATGAGCGTGAGATTGCGGCACTTTTTCAAGCTTTAGAGGACGAGCCTACACACTTGCGGGTACTGATCATGCTGGCGGTCACCACAGGGCTGCGCCGCGGCGAGCTGGCCGGGCTGGAATGGAAACATATTGACCTGGAGCGCGGCATCTTAGAGGTCAAAACGACGATCCCAAAACTAAGCAACGGCGAACCGGTTATTAAAGGACCAAAAAATAAGAAATCGGCTCGAAAAATCGCCCTCTCCCCTTCCGTCATTAAAGAACTGGAGACTTTCCGATCCGAGTGGAGGAAAGAGCGACTACAGATCGAGGACAAATGGGAAGGCGGCCAACATGAATTTCTCTTCTCCGCATTAAATGGCAAGCCGCACGATCCGCAGCGGCTAACAAAGCGTTGGATTGAGTTTCACCGTAAGCACGGTTTAAAGCCGATCAGACTGCATGATCTGCGGCATACATCGGTATCATGGCTCATCTTCAAGAAAGTCCATTCAGAGGCCATTGCAAAGCGTGTAGGCCACTCCAATACAAAGATGATGGAGATATATGGTCATATCTTCGAAAGCGTGGACAGAGAAGCTGCCAGTACCTTCGAGGATATCGTTATTCCATTCCGGAAAAAGGCCTAATCTTGGGTACCGAAAATGGGCACCGATTGGGCACCAAATTTTCAAAATCGAACAATAGTTCCCCAAAATCGTCATTATAATATTTACTAAAACCCGCAATATACAAAGGTTTCAGGACTGTGCCACATCATAAAAATCAGCAAATTTCACATCTCCCATGAAAGGGCCTCGTCGCGAGACGGGGCCCGAATTTTGTTATAACCCTCAATAAACCCTTGATAGATAAGAATTTTCTTGTATTCCTGATATTTCATCACGGTTGATTTTTTAATTTTTGTCCACCAAATCTCTCTGTAATCGTCTCAATCTAATTAATTTCCCCTAACGAAGGACAATTCCATTTGGATATGGAATTTCAACCACTATACTTTCAACATACCTTTCCAACAAAAATAACCAACACCCTAAAACGAATATCTTATTAATTCATAAATCGATCAGGATTAAATATTGGGGGATTCCAAGTTACAAAGGATTCGCAGTACTTTTCGCTCTATATCGGGTAGAGAGGGCCGGGTCGACTCCGACCCTCTCCGAGGAACCTTTTAGCGGTTGCCCCGGCGGCTGCGTTCCAGGATGAAACCGGATATCGAGTGGATGTTTTATAGATCCACCTGATGAGTCCGCAGCAGTAGCGGACGAAACAATCCCCACTTATGGGGACGGTCGCGGGATCCCGCCACGAGCTGGCCTGCACGGCACATAAATTTGTTCTTTGAAAAATAAAAAACTGACCTAATTAAAGGTCAGTAGGGAGACATTTATATATAGGCCCGGTGGGGGTCGAACCCACAACCTACCGGTTAAGAGCCGGTTGCTCTGCCATTGAGCTACGGACCTGAATT
>NZ_BIMH01000002.1 GCF_004000985.1 Paenibacillus validus NBRC 15382
TTTTGATATGGGTTTGCAAGTCCAAAATCATTCCTTGCCTTACGGCAGCCACAACGAAAAAGCCCCGAGGACTCCCCACTCAGGCCCGCTCACAGGACAAGTGGAGTCTCCAAGGCTATTCATTGCACATAACGAAGGATCCCGTGTTTTAACGGTTATTGAAGCTTGGCTTTCGGTTCAAAAAACGTATGCGCATTGTCATCCGTAGAATTGATGATTAGTTGATCTATGGTCATAAAAGCTCCGCCAATCAATCCGGCCTTTCGTCCAAGAATCGATTTATTAATGATTAAATTACGGGTTGCGAGCGGCAGGGATCTCTGATAAATCCCTTGTCTTATAGCTGCCAATACAATATCGCCAAATTCGGATACGCCGCCGCCAATCGAGATTAATGAAGGATTGGAATAATTAACGAGAGATGCGAGGACTCGCCCTATTAAAGCACCGCTATCGCGAATTAACTCCACCGATAAGGAATCCAGTCTTTGAATGCCGAGGCCTATGTCTTTAAGCGTTAGCCCTCCTTTTTCCTCTACGATATCAAGCAAGAAATCGCTTCTCCCGGCCAATGCCAGCTCCTTCGCCTTCGAGGCAATCGCCTTCCCGCCTGCAACCGCCTCTAGACAGCCTGTATTGCCACACCAACAGTTGACATCCGCACCGACATCAAAATGGCCGATATCCCCGGCGCTGCCGCTGGAGCCGCGATACAGTTTGCCGTCGTAGATGATCCCTGCGCCGATACCCGTCCCGATTTTAATATAAATTAAATTGTCTATTTCGAAGTTTAATCCCTTGGCATGTTCCCCTAAGGCCATAATGTTTACATCGTTATCGACATAACAGGGGCAATCAAAATATTGAGACCAGAACTCCCGGATCGGATAGCGGTCCCATCCCGGCATAATCGGCGGTGAAATCGGCAGGCCGGAAGCAAATTCGACGGGGCCGGGAATTCCGATGCCGATCCCTAATACCGTGCTCTTACTGATATGATGTTCGAGCATCAATTGTTCTACCATTTTATAAATATACGTTAATACGGTCTCCGGACCTTCGCTCAGGTTAACCGGCGAACGATCATAACATAAAATATTACAGTCAAAATCCGTTAGTGCCACTTGGACACTGGACGTTCCTAATTCGACCGAAATGATATAACCGACGTCTTTATTTAACGTATATAGCCTCGGCTTTCTGCCGCCGCTTGAATTTCCTATATTGGAAACTTGTATTAAATTTTCTTTGAGCAAACGTTCGATATGGTCTGATACAGCGGATAAGGATAGCCCGGATACGGCTGCTACATCCGTTTTGGCCATCGGATCCTTAGCTCTTCTTATGATCTGGAGAACATTTGCAGTCATGGAAAGCAACGTTATTTCACCACTTTCATATTTCTAAATACAAAACAACACTTGCAGGTTGTAACAAGCGTTGGTTTGGACGGTTGTATCCTAATCTAATATAAAGGCCCTCCATCTAATAGTAAATCATTTTCTATTTCCATACTTAAACACGAGGGGCTATCCCGGAAGTCTGTTTAAACTTTTAGGATAGCCCCGTCAGCATGCATCCTATTCACTTATTTTGAACTTGGATAAGGATTCCTTCAGCGCATCCGACAACTGCTTGAGCTGCGTCGACAGCCCAACAAGCTCACGGCTGATTTTCAACTGCTCGCTGCTCTGAGAGGCAACCTCTTCGGACACGGCGGACGCTTGCTGGGATACCGCGCTAACGTTGCCGATCGATTCGCCAAGTGCGGTTTGCGATTCCTTCAATTGCTGAATCAATAACGTGCTGTCGCCTAATTTGCTGATGACATGCTCCATCGAATCGTGCACGCTCTGAAATATCGCATTCGCTTCCTTGACGGCATTCACTTGAGCGGAATAAATCTGCCGCGATTCCAAGAACGAGGAGACCGTTCCTGTAATCTCCTCCTGAATCGCATGGATGATCCCAGAGACGACCTGGATCGATTCCCTCGATTGGCTGGCAAGGCTTCGCATTTCTTGGGCAACCACCATAAATCCTTTACCTGCTGCGCCGACCCTGCTGGCTTCAATGGCTGCGTTCAATGACAAAATATTGGTTTGGTTATTGATTTGCTCCATCACCTGGATGATTTTTTCGATGGATCCGGTACTTTCTTGCAGCCGTCCCATTTTGTCGGCCATTGTACGCAAAGTATCTTCGGCTGTGTAAGTATCCGTCATGAGGTTGCTCATATGATGAATGCCTTCATTACTTATCAGCATGACTTCAGATGCGGATGCCGAAATTTCCGAATTGCTCTCCGCCACCGACAACAGCTGCAGCTGGGTGTTTTGCGTGATTTCATTGCTGCGCATCGCTTCCTCGGCCAGTGTTCCGGCTCCTGAGGCGATACTTTCCGTAGCCATCGCAATCTCTTTGGCGGAAGTCGAAGTTTTGTCCGATCCGGAGACGATCTCATTGGCCGTATGAAGAACTTTGCCTGCAAGAACGCTTGTATCGCTAATAAGCGATGTGATTTTCTCAATCATTTCGTTGAAGCTGTTTCCCAACTGGCCGATCTCGTCTTTACTTCTGTGATCCGACTTTACGGTTAAATTCCCTTTTGCTCCTGTTTGCATTAAATCGCGAATTTGGATTAACGGTCTGCCGACTCTTCTTACAATTAAATAACCGATGACAACAGCCAGCAGAGCGGCCGAGATTGCGCACAGGACGGTGATACGGAAAATATAATTAGCTTCGGCGTACAAAAACTGCTTCGGAATAAAGCCGATTAAGGACCAGTTCGTCACATCGGACACCTTGTAAACGACTAAAGCTTCCATCCCGTTTGCCTTAATGCTGAATTGCCCCTCCGCTTCGTCCAGCTTAAGCGAAGCAACCTGATCGGTAAACGACGGGTCTGTGCTTGCTACGACTTGACCGGAAGACTCCCGAATCAACACATTGCCCGATTCCAGCTTCACCTTGTCCAAGGTTTCCGACAGCAGATTCGCATCAAACTCGATCAACAGTACGCCAACCGTTTCGTTTAATGAGTTTTTCAAGACTTGTGCAACGGCAAATAGTTGGGTGTTTTCCTTCCCCAGACCTAGATAACCCCGCTCGCGAGGCGCAAGCCAGAAAAACTTGCCGCCGCCTTCGATTGTCTTTTTGTACCAATCCTGCTCCATAAATTGAGTTGGAATTTTTTGATTCGATGTACCGAAAGAACCCTTTTCGTTCAACAGGTAAATGCCCTCGGCATTCGGATTCGAGTGAAGCAACAGGTTCATCGAACTCAATATTTTCCGATGGATGGCGACTCTTTCATCCTGATCGACCTCAAAATACAGGAGCTTCCACATCTGATCCATAAGCTCGGTATTGGTTTGGATTTGGCTGGATATCGTTTCGAAATCACGAAACATAAAATCCAGCTTTTCGCTCGCTTGGACGACCGTCTGCAACGATGCTTTGGAAACCTGACTGCTTATCGTATTTTTGGAGATATTATAGGAAACTAAACCAACCGTTAATACAAAGGTCACGATGCTGATAAAAAAAATAAGGAACAACTTGGTTCCAACAGATTGAAATCTACTTATCAAGCGAATGGCCGCACCTTCATTCTCTATGGAATATGAATTACGATCATCTTAACTGACCGTCTCTACTTTGACCCAGCTTCCGGTGTCGGCGCTTTTCACGATGGCATCGATAATCAGCATAATTTGATACCCTTCCTTGAAAGAAGCGACGGAATCCGAAATCAAGGACTTCGATCTTACAGCATCGTAAAAGTTTTGCATCATGTTTTTGAGGCTTTCTGTCCAGCCCTCTTCATGCCCGCCGGGATAGTGCAGGAAGGGAAGCGCTTCTTTCTTCAACAAACTCGGGTCTCTCAAGACGGTTTCGCTCGGTTTGTCCCGATATCCCACGACCAATCGAAACGACTCCTCTTGCTTCCAAGAACCGGAAGCAAGGTCGCCGTCTAAATTTAACTCCAGCGCATTTTTGTTTCCTGCCGATACTTGGGAAACGGTAAATACGCCCCTCGATCCGTTGTCGAATTTGACCAATACCGAGCAGTAATCTTCGGTTTTGATTTCAACGGGCTCTGTCTCTTTCTGTTCGCTTGCTTGAAACGTCTGCTGCCCCTTTAACGGTTTATAGCGTATAGGGTAAACGATCGATGTATCAGCCAGAACCTCCGTAATTCTCGCCCCTGTCACGTATTGTGCAAGGTCGAACAAATGGGAGCCGATATCGCCGATGACACGCGTGCGTCCGCCATACTCGGGTTCTATGCGCCAGTTATAATCGGTTTGGTACAACAACCAGTCTTGTAAATAATGGCCTCGGACAATTCGGATATTGCCCAAATCATGTTCCCTTACCATACCGCGCAGATGCTGAACCATAGGGAATTGCCGGTAGTTAAAGTTGATTCCGGTTACGAGATCTTTCCCTTTGGCCAAATGGTACAATTCTTTCGCTTCTTCGCTCGTCAACGTTAATGGCTTCTCGGAGAGCAGGTGTTTCCCGTGCAATAAGATCTGCTTACTCGTCTCATAATGCAGGTAATTAGGCGTACAATTATGAATCACATCGATATCCTTATCCTGCAGCAGGTCCATATAGTTCCCGTAAGCTTTAGGAACGTTCAACGATCTGGCAGCTTCTTCAGCCTTCTCTTGGCCATTCTGTGCGACTGCAACCACATCGACAAAGCCAAGCCGCCTTATCGCTTCAATATGGGCTTGCCCGATAAACCCCGCTCCCAATATCGCTGCTCGTAGGTTTCCCATAGCAAATCCCTTCCCATCACTTGGCGACAGCTTTTCGCCCGAACGCCACCGCGAGTATGATGATGAGTCCTTTCACGATCATTTGCTGGCTGACATCCAATCCCATAATAATCAATCCGTTATTAATCGTTCCGATCATCAGTGATCCGATGACGGTCCCGATGACCGTACCGACACCTCCGAACAAACTGGTACCTCCCAAAATAACGGCAGCGATAACGGACAATTCATCTCCCTCGCCGAAGGTGTACCGTCCGGAGTGCATCCGTCCCGCATACAGCATCCCGGCAAGCCCAGCCATCACGCCGGAGCCGATCAATACATACAATTTCGTTTTCGTTACGTTAACACCGGAAAATCTCGCGGCGCTTTGATTGCCCCCGGTTGCCAGCGTTCTTCGCCCAAATGCGGTTTTCCGCAGAACAACGTGCCCGAGCACTACCGCTATGACCGTCCAGAATAATAAGACCGGAATACCGCCGACATCGCCGGAGCCGAAAATATAAACAAACGTTTTGTCAATAATCGGAACCGGCGCCGTATTGGTCACCCACATCGCCAATCCCTTCGTCACGCCCATCATGCCTAGAGTCACGAGGAAGGAAGGGATGATGACCTTCGTCACCAGCAATCCGTTAATGAGCCCGATCAGGAAGCCTGTGCCCAAACCGGCAACGATCGCTCCGATCATGCCGAAGCCCGCTTCCAGCGCCATGGCCGACGTTAGAGAGGAAAGCGCCGCGATGGAACCGACGGACAAATCGATTTCAGCTGTACTGATGACGAAGGTCATCGCCACGCCCATAATCGAAATGATCGCGGTTTGGCGCACAATGTTTAAAATATTGTTCGTTGTCAAAAATCCTTCATCGCTCAAAGTCACAGAGAAATAAATTAATACGCCGATGAAGGCCAAATAAACGATATATTGTCTCCAATTAAACTGCCTAAGCAATGAAACTCCACTAGAAGCCTTGGATTGCATGCTGCAAATCCTCCTCTGATTTGATGTCCTCACGCATAAATTCCTTAACTACTTTCCCGTCATGAAAGACGAGTATTCGGTCGCTGACAGCCAGAAGCTCTGTCATTTCCGAGGAAATAAGCAAGATGCTCTTTCCTTCATCGGCCAAATCGCGTACCATATCGATAATCTCGACTTTAGCCCGGATATCGATCCCGATGGTCGGTTCATCTAACATAATAATATCGGGCGAATTGGCCAGCCATTTGGCAAACACGATTTTTTGCTGGTTACCGCCGGATAATAACCGCGATGTTTTGTTAATGGAGTCTGTTTTAATGTTCAGTTTTTTGACCCATTCCTCGGAAATTTCATTTCCTTTTTTGTCATTGACAAGGACGTTGGTAATCTTCGAGAGGGACGGCAGCAGAATGTTATCTTTCACTTGAAGATCCAGGATCAATCCCTGAACTCTTCGGTCCTCAGGCACCAATGCAAGTCCGCTGCGGATAGCGTCTTGCGGCGACCGGATTACGGTTTTCTGGCCTTTTATATAGATGTCTCCGCCGGTCACCGGATCGATCCCAAACAACGCCCGCATCGTTTCGGTTCGTCCGCTTCCCATTAAACCCGCGATCCCCAAAACTTCCCCGTGCTTCAATTTGAAATTGACACCGTTCACCCGGTTGTTTGTTTGCAAATTATCCACTTGAAGAATAACGGTTTCGTTAGACTTGCCTTTTCGTTCTTTCCATTCGAATTTTTCCAAGTTTTTACCGGCGATGTGCTGAATCACGCTGTCCATATCCAATTGGCTTGTTTCCGCCGTGATGATGTGACGTCCGTCACCCATGATCGTAATTCGGTCGCAAATTTGAAAAATTTCATCCATGCGGTGCGAAATATAAATAATCGAAATTCCTTTTTGCTTCAATCGTCCGATAAATTCAAACAGCACTTCCGTTTCCCGCTTCGTTAATGAGGATGTGGGCTCATCCATAATCAATATTTTCGTTTCTTTCGACAGCGCTTTCGCAATTTCGGTCATTTGCCAATACCCGACTCCCAAGTCGGCTACGACGTCATTCGGTTTAATATCGACATCCAGCTCTTCGAGCAGCTGCTTGGTCAGTTTCACGCATTTTTTATCGTCGATGAACCCCATCGCTGTTTTCGGTTCCCGGCTCAAAAATATATTTTGGGCTACCGTTAATGTAGGAATCAGACTGAACTCTTGAAAAATCATCGATACGCCATTCTTTTCCGCATCGGTCGGCGTCTTGATCTGCACTTCAGAACCGTTTATATAAATTTGTCCGGCATCCAGTTCATAAACGCCCGTCAAAATTTTCATCAAAGTCGATTTACCCGCACCGTTGCCGCCCATCAGGGCATGAACTTCTCCCTTTTTTAATTCGAAATGGACGTTATCGAGAACTTTGATTCCGTTAAATGATTTGGAGATATCTCGCATTTCCAAAAATGGCGTTTCCATAAGAAGTCCCCTTTGCAAGGATTCTAACGGGACGGCACTCCGCCCCGTTAGAAAATCACTTTATTCGCATTCGCAGTTCTTGATCTTAGATCGTTTTAACCCATTTTTCGCTGTTGGCAGACTCAATAATCGCATCGGAAATGACAGCAATTCGATAGCCGTCGTAGAAATTCGGTGAAACGTCCGTATCGTTCACAATAGCCGAAATAAAATCATGCGCTTCGATAATTTTGGTTTCGGTGTAGCCAATGCCTAGTGCGGGAATCGGCCACAACGCTTCGCCGTACGGATGATTAGGCCCGGTATAAATCGTTCTAAAGCCGCGTCTGTCGCTCGGATCGTTAGAGAAGCAAACCTGCAGCTCGTCACGACGCTCATAGTTGAAATAAATGGAACCCGTTTCGCCGTGAATCTCGAAGGTCAAGAAGTTGTTGCGTCCCCATGCGTTGCGCGTAGCTTCTATGCTGCCCACGGCGCCGTTCTCAAAACGAAGCAAGGTGCTCACTTCATCGTCAACGTCTACCGCTTCTTTCTTCACGTCGCCGCTTGCCTTCACCGTTCCCAATTTATCTACAGAACCGGATTGAATCGGACGCTCTTTAATGAAGGTACTCGCCACACCCATAACCTCAGTAATTTCGCCAACCAAGTAACGGGCAAAGTCAATAACGTGCGTGCCGATATCGCCCAGCGCTCCGGAGCCGGCAATATCCTTCCGGAATCTCCAGGAGAGCGGCGAGGCCGGATCCGCCGACCAATCCTGCAGATAGGTTCCGCGGAAATTGAGGACTTTCCCGATAGCGCCTTCTTCGATATACTTCTTGGCCAATGCCACGGCAGGAGTACGACGATAGTTGAAAGCGACCATATGCTTAACGCCGGCTTCAGTGACCGCATCCAGCATCCGTTTCGATTCTTCTCCAGTTCTGGCAAGCGGTTTTTCGCAGATGATATGTTTGCCGGCTTTGGCAGCCGCAATCGCAATCTCCGCATGAGAGTTGTTCGGGGTAACGATATCGATAATGTCAATCTCCGGATCCTCGACAACACGTCTCCAATCCGAAGAGTAGGATTCAAATCCGTAACGATCTGCTGCTGCTTTCGCTAATTCGTCGTTGATATCCACGACCGTCTTACGTTGAGGAAGAGCCGGAGCCGGCCAGAAAAACATAGGCATTCCCGCATAAGCCAACGAGTGCGCCTTCCCCATGAAACCTCCGCCGATCATAGCTACATTTAATTTACGCATTGTTTTCTCTCCTCTTTATATAAGAATGATTTCATTATTTCTTAGCAGCGTTTTGAATGGTGTTCGGAGCGTCAACTTGATATACCGTTTTCCAGGAATCCAGGATATTTTCTTTCGTTACTTGAAGCGCAGGCACCGCTACATATGGAGGCGTTTCTTTGCCAAGCAGCGCATAAGCGGCCAGAATAGCTTCCGCGACACCTTGGTCGTAAGGCAGCTGCGCGCCGAGACCTTTAATCATCCCGCCTTGGGCAATATCGAGCGCGACATTCGTGCCCAGGTCAATCGTCGTAATAGCCAGATCGTTTCTACCGGCTGAACGGGCAGCGGCAAGCGCTCCTTCTGCAGGCACATCCCATACTACGAAGATCCCTTTAAGATTCGGATGCTTCGTCAACATAGCGGAAGCAACTTTCTCGCCGTCGTTCGGTCCTGCAATACCGCCGCGCTCCACGATCTTGATGTTCGGATAATTCTCTTTGATTGTTTTTTCAAATGCATCCGTTCTTTGTTTCGTTACAAAGAAGTCCGCATCGTGGAAAATAACGCCGATATCCCCTTGCTCCCCAATCGCCTTCGCCATCACATGAGCCGCTTCTACGCCATTGCCGTAGTTATCGGCGGATACGACGCTGACATAATCTTTACCGTGCTCCAAGCCGTTCGGTTTATTATCCATGAATACCAATTTCACGCCCTCAGCAGCGGCTTTTTTATAAGCAGCGGCCGTAGATACAGGATCTACCGGGATACTGACAATGATATTCGGCTTTTTGGACAAGATCGTTTCAATGTCGGATACTTGTTTCTCCGATTTGAAGTTAGCATCTGTCGTTGCGATCACTTCGATACCCATTTTGGCAAAGGTTTCTTTCAGTCCTTTAATTTGTGCTGTCGACCAGTCGTTACCGGCATAGTGCATAGCAAGTGCAGCTTTATAATTTCCTTGCTTGATTTTGGCCAATTCTTCAGGAGTCAACTGCAGCGTTTTGGCGGATACAGCGTTCTCACCGTTAGGACCTTTACTTAAAATTTCTTTGTTCGGAAGGCTTTGGTTAATTGTCAGCGGACCCGTTTGCTCATTGGCCGGCGCAGCGGCAGGCGTCTCTGCTTTTCCCGAGGCTTCGCCGGCGTTTCCATTGCCGCCAGTTCCACAACCAGCTAATACTAAGCTGAATGCCAAGGTCAGTACCGATAATGTGGAAAGCGCTTTCTTCATGATGAAATGACCCCCTTCAACTTTTGCTTAATTTATATTTAATTGATCCTGAATAAACTTCTTGCTGATTTGGGCACCCTTTAAAGGATCCTCATAGCTATCCAGCTCGACCGTGATCCAACCGTTGTAGTTGTTCTTGCGTAAAGCGGTTACCATTTCAGCAAAGTTCTGATGACCTTCTCCTAACGGCAAGAAAGCGCCGTTCGCATAATCTTTGAAATGGATATAGAGGATCCGATCCATATATTTCTTCACCGTAGCCACAGGGTCGCCGCCGCCCGCTTCGATATGCGCCGTGTCCGGACACAGATTAATGGACGTAAGCTCCATAATTCGATCCAGTTGATCCGGTCCTTGCACAATCGTACCGAGATGCGGATGATAGCTTGGAATCAAATTGTATTTGACCGCAATAGCCGCGGCACGATCCAGCGATTGCGCCAGTTCCGTATAATCGGAATCCAAAATTCCCGCAGCGCGAATAGCTCCGCCTCCGATAACAAGATGCTGCGCGCCGCATTGGGATGCGAATTCGGCAACCTTCTCGATTTTGTGAAACTCATCGTCCTGGATATCCTTATAAATAAAATTGGCTCCGGTGTAAACGCCGATTAAGGTTAAGTCATAGCGCTTAAGCAAGTCCGTAAACGCCTCGGGCCGGTCTGCATACTGCATCAAATTCCCGTCAAAAAGTTCAATCCCTTTGTATCCTGCCGCAGCGATATCTTGAATCGCTTGCTCGGTAGACCCATTCGCTAAATAATAAAGATCCTTCACTGAGGTTACGCCGGCCGGATGCCCAACGACTCCGCCCCATGTATTCGTCTGGTAACCCAACTTCATATCGAGGCCTCCTTATATTCAGATGTAAATTAATCGCTTACATATCGTTCAAATTAACTATATTCCAATACCTTTTAACTGTCAATGTTAAAAGTAAGTCTAAAAACATTTTATTTCTAGTTGAAAAAACTTAGATTGTTGCAATCAACGAAATATTTTTCTTTTCATTCGCAGCATGTATGCCTGCCAGTACGATTTCAAGCGCCTTGTAGCCATCGATTCCTGTAACCGAATGTCCCTGTCCGCTCAAAATCCCTTCCACGAAGTGATCGATGATGCCTGAATCGGTTTGTCCGCCGGCTTCGTTCGTCTGCATTTTATCCATTTCATACAACTCACGATGCTTGTTCAGATGCTCGACAATCAAGCCGAACTTGTCATCCGTACCTATTTTCAAAGTTCCCTTCTCACAATAAATGATCGTGGAGTTATTTTCATTAGGATAATAGGTCCAGCTCGCTGTCAATGTCCCGATTGCACCTTTGTGCGTTTTGATCGTAATCACCGCATGATCGTCGACATTCGTATTTTTATGCAAGGTTCCATACATGGCGCTGACTTCACTGACTTCATCGTTCAACAGCCAACGAATCAGATCCGCTTTATGAACTCCTAAGTCTCCCAGCACACCGGCGAAGGCTTCATCCTGGTTAAAAAACCAGCTTTTGCTGCCATCCACGCTCCAGTTTTCCGGACCCGAATGACCGAAGGTCGTCTGAAAGCTTAATACCTTCCCCAATTTTCCTTCATCCAGTATTTCTTTCGCTTTGAGATGTACCGGCATAAAACGCTGGCTGTGGCCAATCATTAATTTAACGCCCTTCTCAGAAGCGGCGTCCACCATACTCTTCGCCTCTTCCAAGCTGGTAGCCATCGGCTTTTCACAAAGTACATGCTTCCCTGCATGAATCGCATCCAGCGTAATGGACGCATGAAGAAAGTTGGGAGCACATACCGATACAGCCTCAATCTCTTCGCATGCCAATAACTCCTGATGCGTTTGGAACGCAAATTTCGCTCCGAAGGTTTGAGCTACTTCTTTAGCTCGTTCCAGGTTAAAATCACAAACGGCTACGATTTCTACATCGCTTCTTTTGCTGTACTCCGGCAAATGACGTCTTTGCGCAATTGCCCCGCAGCCGATCACACCAACTTTTAGCATATATTCACCCTTTTCTTTTTATTTTGTAAACTATACTTAAAACTATATTTGATATACTTTTAACTGTCAATATTAAAAGTATGTTTTTATAAAGGAAATCCAGGTTCTACAAGCGGGAAAATTCACCGTTTATTCATAATTTGCAAACGAAAAACCTCCAGAACCAAGTGACCCTGGTTCTGGAGGTTACCCTTTCCTCCGATATTGCAGCTTACAAGCCCGGCTCCAACGGCGGCAGCCGGGGAGCGGTCCACGCTAATCAGGCGCAAAGCTCCGATTTCGGTGCGGCGGGCCCTGCCGGGATTTCTCCCTCCTGCCGCCATGGTTCTGCCTCGACATTCAGTTTCTGGGTGCCCACAACATGATGCACACACCCGCAACGCAAACGGCCGCTCCAATCCAGTCGTAATGATCCGGCGCCTTCTTATCTACGACCCAGCCCCACAAGACGGCGAGAACAACAAACACCCCGCCGTAGGCTGCATACACCCGGCCAAAGCTCGGAAACATCTGCAGAGTGGGGATAACGCCGTAGGCAATTAACACAAGGCTTCCCACTACTCCGTACCAAACAGGCTTGGACTCTCTTAGCCACAGCCAAACCAGATAGCCCCCGCCGATCTCCGCAACCCCGGCTATGACGAACAACAGAATGGCAACAAACATCCGGGCCATCTCCTTCTGGATATTTTATTTTGAGATGTCGCGCCACTCCACGATAAACTCGCCTTCGTAATCGCCCCCCTCAAACTTGCTGACTTCCTCGAGAGCATTCCCGCATTCGCAGGATATTTGGTCTGCACCGTAATTGTCTGTACCAAAAACAATTTGTTCGTTGCGGTAGTAACGCCGCCCGGGCGTTACCTTATACTCTTCGCCGCATTGCAGGCAACGAATGATGAATCCCGATTCCATACCGCCACCATCCTTCATGTATATTTTATTCCCGTACCTGTTCCAGTCTTATTCCAGAAAATCTTTCAGAAGCTTGCTGCGGCTCGGGTGTCTCAACTTGCGCAGCGCTTTCGCTTCGATCTGGCGAATCCGCTCTCGGGTAACGCCGAACACTTGGCCCACTTCCTCAAGCGTACGCGTGCGTCCGTCAGCGAGTCCGAAACGAAGGCGCAGTACGTTCTCCTCGCGCTCCGTGAGTGTATCCAATACGTCCGACAACTGCTCTTTCAGCAGCTCGTAAGCTGCGGCGTCAGCCGGCAGCAGCGCTTCCTGATCCTCGATAAAATCGCTCAAGCTGGAATCGTTCTCTTCTCCGATCGGTGTTTCGAGCGAAACCGGCTCCTGCGCGATTTTAATAATTTCCCGTACTTTTTCCGTCGTCAGGTCCATCTCCTTCGCAACTTCTTCCGGCGAAGGCTCCCGCCCGAGGTCTTGCAGCAGCTGCCTGGAGATGCGGATAAACTTGTTGATGGTCTCAACCATATGCACCGGGATGCGGATGGTCCGGGCCTGATCGGCGATAGCGCGGGTAATCGCCTGACGAATCCACCAGGTCGCATACGTGCTGAATTTGTACCCCTTCGAATAATCGAACTTCTCGACCGCCTTCATGAGTCCCATATTGCCTTCCTGAATTAAATCGAGAAACATCATGCCTCGTCCGACATAGCGTCTGGCAATGCTGACGACAAGACGCAGGTTCGCCTCGGCCAATCTCCGTTTCGCTTCTTCATCGCCCTGTTCGATCCTTTTCGCTAAGCCGACCTCATCCTCTGCCGAAAGGAGCCCCACGCGTCCGATTTCTTTCAAATACATGCGTACAGGGTCATTGGTTTTAAGGCCCGGCGGCAGCGACAGGTCATCGTCAGCCTGCATCTCGTCATGCTCCTGAACGTTAGACCTTACAGAGAGCCCGTCATCCGTATCGTTGCCGATCTGAATACCAAGCTCAAAAAGCTGCTCGAAAAACTCGTCAATTTGTTCCGGTTCCTGATCAAATGGGGCGAGCTTTTCCATAATGGCTTTATAAGTTAATGAAGAATGTTGTTGGCCCTGAAGGATTAACTGCTCCTTCACCTGTTCAAGCGTAAGTTCTGTCTCTGATCCAGCACGGTGATCGTTCTCCATCGTCCAACGGCCCCCTCCCAAGTAAGTCATCTTTATATGTATCACACTCTTGATTAAATTGTCAACGAGCAACTTATTAATATATCACAAATTATTTATTTTGTCAATATCTTTTTTCCTTGGCGGCGTGCGGGCCCTGCCATGCTTCACTGATAAATAGTTGTCATGCATATAATTGTTATGATAATATTATACATGCGATATAAAAGGAGTGAACGTATGCGAAACGACGAATCGCCAGGTTTCATCATTAGCGCATAGGCAGAAAACTAATCCAAGGCCTGACCCTGCGGTTTCAAGCTTATTACGCCGGCGCCGGCGTTTGAACAAAACAAGGAAAGAAGCGAACAAGACATGCAGAAACAAGCGTTATGGAACCTCAATTTTTTAGCAATCTGCTTCAGCAGTTTTTTTATTTTTATGACCTTCTACGTGTATGCAGTTACGCTCCCGACGTTCGTCCTTGAGAGCTTGGGCGGGGGACAACAAGAAATAGGTCTTGTCACTACGGTTTTTGTTATAGCTGCGGTTATTTTCCGGCCTTTAACGGGGAAATGGCTGGATGAATGGGATCGGAAGAAGCTGCTCTTTCTTTCACTCGTCCTCTATACCGTTTGCTGCATCCTTTATTTGTCGGTAAGCAGTATGAGCATGCTGCTGCTGCTGCGCATCGTGCATGGCGTCGGGTTCGGCATAGCCGCAACGGCCTTTTCCGCCATTGCGGTGGATACGGTACCCGCAGAGCGCAAAGGAGAAGGCATCGGATATTTCGGGCTATTTATGAGCCTGGCTATGGTCGTCGGGCCGTTCCTCGGCATAACCGTAATGTCAAGCTATGACTTTACCGTACTCTTCGGACTATGCATAGCGGCCTCCGTGCTCTCGTTCGTATGCGGCATGATGACCCGTATTCCCGAGCGCGTCACGGTCAAACTTGCGGGGATCCCCTGGAGCTGGAACCGGTTCATCGAACGCCGGGCCATTCCCATTTCAATCGCCGCAAGCGTATTGGCTTTTTCCTACGGGGCAATTTCCACCTTTATTTCCGTCTACGCCAAGGAACTCGGATTACCGCAGTACGCCAGCTATTTCTTTATGGTATTTGCGGCCATCATCTTAATTTCCCGACCGTTTACCGGCAAGCTGTTCGATCGATTGGGCGCGCATGTATTGGTTTATCCGGGGCTTGTTTTGTTCGTCGGCGGCATGATCGGGTTAAGTCAAGCGCATTCCGCTTTCATCTTTTTGCTCACCGCCGGCATCATCGGCCTAGGCTTCGGCGCGCTGCTCCCAAGTTTTCAGACCATTGCCATCCAATCTTCGCCGGCTCACCGCAGCGGACTCGCCACGGGTACATACTTTGTCTTCTTCGATACGGGATATGCCTCCGGCTCTTATATTTTGGGGGTTATCGCCGCCCATACGAACTATCGCACCATGTATCTTATAGGCGGTTTGATCGTCGCGCTAACGATCGTCATCTATTACGGGCTGCATCATAAACCGCAGATGCGTTCACGCGAAAGAAACGACATCGCGTTCTTCCAAAGCGAAAAACCTTGATCGCTCAAGGTTTTTCGCTGTTTTATATGGGTTACTTGGCCGCCGATGCCTTTCCTTGCAGAGCTTTGGTGCAAACCAAACGGGGAATGGGATGAGAACGCGCTGTTCAAGGAATCGATCCAGAACGGGGTTATTTTCGCCCCCGGTACGACGCTCGGTTCCAGCCGAAACTTTATGAGGTTTACTTACAGCCGTACGGAAGCCGGCAGCATACGCGAGGGCATACGCCGATTTGCCGAAGCCTTGAGGCGATTCAAGCGCTAAAAGGTCCCGTGTTTGATAAACACGAAACCTCCGCTTTGCCTGCTATTATATACGGTTTAGCAATCGATCCGCCGTCATATAAGCCAAGGCCATGATCGTTTCCGTCGGATTATAGGAAGGAAAGGTCGGGAACTGTCCCCCTCCTATGGCATACAGTCCTTCGCATTCATGCACTTCTCCGAACGGACTGACAACCGATGAATTCGGGTCCCAACCCATCCGGTGGGTGCCGACGTCATGAACGGACACATGGTAAGCGGGAGCAGGCGAATCCTCCCACCATTCGCTCATCCCCATTTCCTGCGCGATTTGCCGCTTGATTTTCATGAAATATTCGACGGTCTTCTTATCGTACTCCGTCCAATCATGCGTGATTCTTAACGCCGGTTGGCCAAATTGATCCTTCACGACCGGATCAAGATCACAATAAAATCGGCGGGAAGGCAGCGTGGAATGCTGCGAATACATCCTGAAGAGCTTTCTGTAATTTTCACTCATCCAATCCTTGAAGCCCTTTCCCCATCTCGGAACGTGCGGAGGAAGGCCGTGGGCGGTTTCAAGCGGCTGCATATCGCCGGTCCAAGTATTGATCGGAGACCCCCAAAGAACCCCTTCCTCATTATCGGGAATCAATTCCGACGTAAAATCGTCAATTACGGAGCCCCCCTGCAGCGATCCCATGAACGGATTCGTCCAGTACGGCAAAATGCCGGTGAACCAACCGAAATTGTGCAGCATCAAATGCTTGCCGACCTGCCCGTTCTTATTGATCCCGGATGCCAGAAGCAGTCTTGCGTTCTCGAGAGCGTAACAGCCGAGAATCACAATGTCGGCCTCGAGTTCCATCGCTTTTCCTTCCGAGTCGAAGTAAGAGACGCCTTTGACCCGGCCGGTTGAATCGCGATTCACGCGGAAAACCCGGACAAAGGGGTGTATCTCCAGATTTCCGGTTTCCTCGGCGGCGGATTTAATGATTTCATGGGTCGATATTTTGGCTCCAACGTGACAAGGGTAACCATGGCAAAACCCGCAATTGGTACAGGCCGATCTGCCTTTATAATCAACCGTAGCTATGGCCGTCGGCGTCGGGAACGGATGATAGCCCAGACGTTGGGCCGCATCGGCAAATAAATGATCGGTTGATCCGCGCTGCATCGGAGGCATAGGATACCCCCGGGTGCGAGACGCTTCAAACGGGTTCCCGCCCGGCAGGCGCTCCCCATTCATATGCCCTGCGCATCCGGATACCCCGATCTCCCACTCCACACGGTCATAATAAGGCTCCAGCTCTTGATAGCTTAAGGGCCAATCGACCAAGGTCGTATCTTCCGGGAGCGCCGCTTCCGAGAAGCGTTCAATAACCGTGCTTCGCATACTGAAATCTTTCTCGCGGAACCGGAACGCAGCCCCGCCCCAACTGATCGTTCCTCCTCCCGTTCCGATAGACGGCGGAATCTGAAAAGGATCGCCCAGGCCAAGCTTATTCGATGCCCAGGGCAAAATAACAGCCGCTTTGCCTTCATTCGGCCTCCAGGTTAGCGGATCCTTTCCCATATGCGGCACAATGGCGCTCCGGCGGTAATACCGGATTTCATCAAACTTGGATTGAAAATCGGATTCCTTGTAAAAGGCCCCTTTTTCAAGTCCGACCACCTTAAGTCCCGCGCGGGCAAGCTCTGTCGCTACAATGCCTCCCGATGCGCCCAAGCCGACTACGATAGCGTCAATTCGTCCAGTCATGGCTTCACCCCGCTTACAGCCGATCGGTTCGCTTCCTGGCGAAGGTCGGCAAGAGTCAGCACTTTCATTTGTTTGGCGTCATAGCCTAACTGCATCTGCTCGGCCGTATACCCCCACTGGGCGCCGGGAAATCCGACCAGCTTCCAGCCGACCGCATCCCGGTTCCCGCCGTAGAGAGGATCGCCGAACGTTCCCTCCAGCGTATGCTCATACACAACCGCAAAAAATTGCGCCAGACTGTCCGGCTCCTCATCGGTAAGCGAGCCCTCGATTTCATGAAGCATCCCGTCCTGCTGTTCTTCGGTAAGCTCGACAAACGGAGCTCCATACCGCTCTTGGCACAAACGGTCGAAAGCTGTAATTCCTTGTCGATAAAAGGTTTGGAGGTGGCTAAAATAGCCACCCAGCGCCCGATCGATGTAAATAACGGCTCCGGCTTCCCGTGCGCCCGGACTTAACGGATCGCTTGGAATGATACGGGCGGTAATAGCCTCGATTGTGCCGGCTTCCTCGTCATTAAAAAACATATACGTCTGAACGTTTTCCCCGCTCGCCGTCATTGCCGATTCTCCTCCCTGTATGTCGACTGGTATGTAACGCACTAGCCAAGAGGCAAAGCTTTAAACCGCCGTGTGTTCTCCGTTATCGCGATCTCAACCGGCAGCCGTTCCATGCTTGAGGCTCCGAAAAAACCGTCGATCCCTCTGGTCCGCTCCAGCACGTAGCGAACGTCGTCCGGCTCTGCCAGGGGGCCGCCGTGGCAGATGACCAGCACGTCCGGATTCGCCTCTTTGGCAGCGTCGTGCATAGCTTGAATGGCACGGATGGAATCGTCCAGGGTCATCGTGCTTTTCGCTCCAATTGATCCTTTGAGCGTCGTACCTACATGGGCCACGATGACATCGGCGCCGGCTTCTGCCATGGCACGGGCTTCATTCGGATTGAACACATAGGGGGTGGTCAGAAGGTCCAGCTCATGGGCAATTCTAATCATATCGACTTCACGGTCATACCCCATTCCCGTTTCCTCCATATTTTGCCGCAGCTGTCCTTCATAGAGCCCTACGGTTGGGAAATTTTGCACGCCTTTAAATCCGATTCTTTTCAATTCCTCAAGAAAAATAGGCATCTGTCTGAAGGGGTCGGTGCCGCATACGCCTGCAAGCACAGGGATGTTCTTCACAACCGGTATAACTTCGCCCGCCATCTCCACAACAATCTGGTTGGCATCGCCATAAGGCATCAAGCCGGCAATGGACCCGCGTCCCGCCATTCTGAATCGGCCGGAATTGTAAATAATGATCAGGTCGGCTCCGCCCGCTTCCGCACATTTGGCGGAAATTCCTGTTCCCGCGCCAGCGCCGATAATCGGCAGCCCTTGGGCCACCTGATTGCGTAATCGTTGTACAATTTCTTTTCTACTCATGACGAAGCACCTCGCTATATTTGATATATGCATCTAGCTTTTCGGCCATGGCCTGGGCAAAAACCGGATCGTTGATGTCCGTGTCCATGATCACCACCTCAATATGGGGAGCGAGCACTTGCCGCAGGTTATCAACCAATGCCCGGTCCGCTTGAGGGTCGTAAAATACTTCCCCTTGTTTGGCAATCGAAGAGATGCCCTTGAGCGGAATAAAGACACTCACCGGACCGGTTGCCATGTTTAACTTGCGGCCTATGATTTTCCCTAATTCCGCACACTCGTCAGCGGTAGTTCGCATCAGCGTAACGTTCGGGTTGTGTCTATAAAGCGTCCTTCCCTGGAAGCGGGCCGGAACGGTATCGGGCGTCCCGAAATTAACCATATCGAGCGCGCCGAGCGACACGACCTGAGGAATGCCGAGGCGGCCTGCCGTTTCAAGCCTGTCCGCTCCTGCCGACAGCATACCGCCGACCCATTCGTCCGCAAGCTCTGTAGTCGTCAAATCAAGTGACGCACGGATGAAGCCGTCCTTCATGAGTCCCTCCATGGCGCGCCCTCCCGAGCCGTTGGCATGAAACACCAGCACTTCATAACCGCGTGCTTCCAGCCAATCGCGCGCTTGCAGCACGCAGGGCGATGTAACCCCGAACATGGAAACGGACACCAGAGGCCTTGCTTGTTGGTGCGGCTTATAGGCGGCGCTCGCCCGGGCCATTCCGGAGATGGCGGCAGCCGCATTGGCAAGTATTTTCTCCGAGATGGAATTAATCCCGGCGATGTCCACAACGGAATACATCATCGTAATATCCGACTGGCCCACATACGAACGAATATCGCCGGACGCGATCGTGGATACCATCAGCTTGGGAACGCCGACCGGCAGTGCGCGCATCGCATGAGTAGCTATTGAAGATCCCCCCGAGCCCCCCAACGCCAGCACGCCGTGCAGCCGTCCTTCTTGATACAGTTTGCGAACCAACTCCGCCGCCCCGGCCGCCATCCGCTCCATAGCGAATCCCCGGTCGTTTCGCTCAATAAGAACGCCGATATCGGTTCCGGCTGCCCGGGCCACGTCTTCCCTGGTCAGGTGCGGCGAAATCCGGGGACTGCCCAGGACGCCGACATCGATAACGATCACTTCGCAGCCTGCAGACCGAATACGATCCCTCACAAATTCATATTCATTGCCCTTCGTATCCAAAGTTCCTATAAGAACTACCGTTTCCATCGCCAGAACCTCCGTCGGCATTTTGTCTCCCTTTAACGCTTGGGCTGCTGAACGGGGGGAACCGATCTGAAGTCGGGAAGCTGCCGCAATTCCTTCTCCGAGCCCGGGGGCGAATACACCACGAATACTTTCATCGGCTCTTTACCCGTATTAACGGTATAATGGTACCTGCTTTCGGGAACATAGATGGTGCTCCCTGAAGCGACCGTATAAACGATGGGATTGCCGCTTGCATCTTCCACCATCTGTTCCCCTTCGCCGGAGATGACATAGATAAGCTCCTCCGCGCCCGGATGGTTGTGACGGTCGTGCCCCTGTCCCGGCTGCATCTCGACGATACCGGCGCTAAAGCCGGCCGATCCGGTCACTTCGGGCGTGCATGTCATCACGATGCGGCCCCAGTCAAACAGCATCGTCTCAACTTCATGCGTCTCGATAACGAAATGTTTACCGCTCATCCAGAAAGCCTCCTCTCGAATTTGCTCTTATTTTTTCCCTTCCGCTTGATCGATTAACGGCTTGAGGTATTCGTAGGCTTGGCGGGCTACAAGATCCGGCTCCACATCCCGGCGGTCAAATCCGATTTCCATCGCCAGATAACCGTCGTAGCCGATATCCTTAAGCGCGTTAATGACGGAGACGAAATCCCCTTTGCCTTGTCCCGGCGCAAGCCGGTCATTATCCGAAATATGGATGTGGTGAAGATGTTCGCCCATTCGGTAAATGTAATCTGAGGACACCTCTTTACGGTAAAGAGCGTGGAACGTATCGAACATCACCTTGACGTTCGGTTCGTTAACCTCTTCCATCAAATTCAGGGCATCGTCGCACCGGTCCACAATGTTGCTGTCATGCGAGGTAGGCTCGATGACAAGCGTTACCCCGTAATCCGCAGCCGTCTTGGAAATTTCCTTCAATGCCTCGGCGCTCCAAGCCCACGCTTGTTTAAGGCTTGTGCCGAAAACTTGCCAGCCGGGAATGTACAGCACCGTTTTGCCTCCCCAATAGGCGCACAATTCGATGACGTCTTTATAATGCTCGATCGTGTGGCGTCTCTCTTCCGGGATCGGCGAAGCGACATTATGGCCGGGACCGCCGCTAAGGCCGGGCAGCATGCTGGATACTTCCATTCCGTAATGCTCCAGCACCTTCTTGATATGCTCGCGCCTCTCCTTGGTCGTCGTGGGCGGGTAAGCATGGGGACTGGCTGCGCCGATCTCAATCCCTTCGTAACCGATTTTGGAGAGGCGCTTGATCACCTCTTCCAGCGGATAAGCGGGCAGCCAAACCGGGAAACTCGCATAGGGCCAAGTGTTAAAGGACAATTTCATCGTCATGATCGAAGACCTCCCAAAGTTATTTTAATAAGTGGTGCCGTTATACTTCGCTACGTTCTCTTTGGTCACAACCGGGGATTCCAGTTTAATGAATTCAGGCATCGGTTCGCCGACCAAAGCCTTGGCAGCCGCAATCACGTTCATCGGCGCAATGACCGGATAAACGGCCGTACCCGCGATTTCTCCATCCGAGATGGCATCGAATGTCGTTTGCATACCATCGATGCTGATCAATTTAATTTCGTTCTGTCTGCCGGCCGCCTTAATCGCCTGTAAGGCGCCCATGGTCATCATGTCGGCGTGGGTATATACGGCGTCGATTTGCCCCTTGGGAAACCGCTGCAGCAGATCTTCCATCACTTTCAGTCCCTGTGCCTGGTCATAGTTGGCATGCTGACTGGCGATGACTTTAATGTCCGGAGAGCCGGCGATGGCATCGGTGAACCCTTTGTGCCGATCGATGGTAGGCGATGCCGAAGGGCTTCCCTGCAGTTCAACAACGTTGCCCTTTCCATTTAACAGGGTAACAAGAGATTGGCCCGCATTCATCCCCAAATCCAAATCATTGGCTTTGATCGTCGTCAGCACTTTGGTGTTAACGGTACGATCGACGGAGATCACCTTGATGCCCGCTTTCACAGCCCGTTCAACGGCAGGAACAAGCGCATCTTTCTCGACCGCGTTAATGATTAAAACCTGCACGCCCTTGGAAATAAAATCATCCACGATACTCGTTTGAACGCTCGGATCGTTTTGTCCGTCGCCTACCAGCAGTTCCATGTTCGGAAAATATTTCTTGGCCGCTTCTTCCGTTCTGCTCTTCAAAGCCGCGCCGTAAGGAAAAGTCAAAGAAGCGACTGCAAAACCAACTTTACCTTTAATGGAATCGGGGGAAGCCTTCAGCGTTAATGCCTCCTGACACTCCTTGCCGCAATAGAGCCCATAGTCGATTGGAACGGGCGCAGCGGAAGTCCCGGCTTTGGCCGCTCCTTCCGTTGACGAAGCCGATTCTTTGCTGCCGGTGCCGGCCCCGGTGCCATTGTTGTTGCTGCTGCCGCTGCCGCATGCCGTCATGAACAGCAATAACGCGGAAAGTGCTGCCGAAGTCATGATTCTCATGAGATTCATTGTTTTTCAATCCTCCTTTTTTGGCTTTCAACAACCTTCCTGCTCCACGAACGACGATACGATCCCCCCTTTATGTAATCAAAGCCCTTATTAAAGACCCGACCACTGCTGTTTGATCCGCTGCTTCAAGCCCTGGGTTGTAAACAATACGGCGACTACAATAATGACCCCTTTCGCTATTTGCTGATTGAAAGGAGAGACGCCCAGCAGATTCAGAAGATTCGCAACCATGGCTAATAAAAGAACCCCGGCAACCGTGCCTGCGACACTCCCGCGCCCGCCCATTAAACTGGTGCCGCCGATGACAACGGCAGCTATGCTGTCCAGCATAATGAAGCTGCCCGCTGTCGGATGGCCGACATACAGCCTGGCGGTCGTCATTAATCCGGCGAGCGCTGCCGACAAACCGCTAACCGCATAAACTGCAAGCAGGATCCGGGTCGTTCTCACGCCGGAAAGACGCGCCGCCTCCAAGCTTCCGCCAATCCCGTAGACAAATCTGCCGAATGGCAAATAACGCAGAACGATTCCGGCGAGTACCGCGCTTAGTATAAAAAGCAGAACCGGCCCGGGTATGCCCGCTATTTTGCCGTTGCCAAGCAGCTCGATCATGGCGCTGTTAGCCTTGAAGTCGATAGGCGTTCCTTTGGTCAGAAGCAGCGCAACGCCATTGCCTGCCGCCATCGTCGCAAGCGTCATAATGAACGGTTGAATGCCTAGAAACGTGGCCCCGATTCCGTTAATCAGGCCACCGCATACGCCGATGATCAGCGCGATCAGGATGGCTCCCGTTACGGGAATCCCTTGCTTGATCATCGTGGCGAATGTAACCCCGACGACAGCGAGAATGGCGCCTACGGAAAGATCGATACCGCCCGTCAGGATGACAAAGGTCATGCCGACAGCCACTACGCCGGTTATGGAAGCCTGACGCGCCACATTGATCATGTTCTGCAAGTTATAAAATTCCGGCGCCAGGATGGCGGTGAGAATAAACATGACGATAAAAAGAAGGAGAGTCACCTGATAATTTTGCATCACTTGGAAGACCATCTTACCGCTGCCTGCATGGCTCTTGGGTACAACTGCGCTTTCATGATTCACCTGATGATTCGCTTCGCTTTTCACTGTGTCATCCCTCCTACGGCATATTTCATAATCGTTTCCTCGGAAGCGGACTGTCGATCCAATTCTCCGGCGATCTGTCCTTTATGCATGACAAGAACGCGATGGCTATTTTCTAAAATTTCAGGCAGCTCGGACGATATTAAAATCACACCCATGCCCTGCTCGCAAAGCTCCCGGACGACTTTATATATTTGTGCCTTGCTCCCGATATCTATCCCTCTGGTCGGCTCATCCAGGAGGAGAATGCCGATGCCTGTTTCCAGCCACTTGGCCAGAACGATCTTCTGCTGGTTGCCGCCGGATAAACTCCCGACGAGAATCCCCAATCCCGGCAATTTGATCTGCAGCGATTCCACATAGCGGTTGGCAACGATTCGTTCTTTGCGGCGGTGTATCCATTTCGGCTTTGAACAGGCCATGAACATATTTTGCAGCGCGGAAAGATTTTTGAACAATCCCTGGCTCCCGCGGTCTTCGGGAACCAGGCCAATCCCGTTATCGACCGCTATTCTCGGGGAGGCGATTTTGATCTCGCGCCCGCGAACGAATATTTTGCCGGCGTCTATCGGATCTGCTCCGAATATCGCTCTGGCCAGCTCGGTTCGGCCTGCCCCTCTTAGACCTGCAATTCCTAGAACCTCCCCTTCGTAAAGGGAGAAATGGATATCCTTAAAGACCCCTCTTCGGGACAGCCCTTCGACCCGCAGCAGCTCCCGACTTTTCTCATGGCCCGACCTGCCCGCGGGGGCACTGCTGATATGACGTCCCACCATCTTCCCGACCAAATCGTCGGGATTCGTCTCTTCCATGCTGCCTGCGTCGATCTGCTGCCCGTCCTTCAAGACTAAATACCGGTCCGCCAAGCCGAATATTTCATTCAATCTGTGGGAGATGAAGATGACGCAGACGCCGCGCTCCTTCAGCATCCGCACAATGTGAAGCAGCCTATCCACATCTTCTCCGCCCAGGACGGCAGTCGGTTCGTCCAAAATCATAACACGCGCATTCCGGTAAAGCGCTTTGGCGATTTCAAGCATTTGCTTCTCGGCTATACTAAGCGCGGAGACAGGCTTCTCAACCGGCAAATGCACGCCGAACTCGCTAAGGAACCGCTGCGCTTCCTCTTGCAGCGCTCTCCAATTGATGAAGCCTTTCGTCTGGTGATAACTGGTAAAGAATAGGTTTTCGGTAACGGAAAGATGAGGAAATAAATTAAGCTCTTGATACACGGTTACAATCTCGTTTTTCTCGGCATCGAGAGGGGTATGAAATTCCACTTGCCGGCCGCTCATGAATATTTCGCCGGTATCGGCTTTAATGGCGCCGGAGAGAATTTTGATTAACGTCGATTTACCGGCTCCATTCTCTCCGACGAGAGCCAGGATTTCGCCGGAATTCATCTTCAAATTGACGTTATGTAACACTTTAACGCCGGAGTAACTCTTTGAAATATTTCGCATTTCCAAGAACGGGGTTCCTTGAACATCATCGACCTGTTTATTCACCACAAGACACCACCCTTTATTTTCCATAATGTCTGCATCATGGGATGTAACCGGTTACAATTGATTTAATGTGTGTAATCCAATGTTCACTTGTAAGTAAAGGTCAGTTCTCTGTTAACAAACGGCATATGCATAATTTCATTGAACGTTAATACTGCTGCTCCTACAATGCCTGCTTGCTCCCCTAATAAAGAATGCTGAATGGACAGGTTGCGAGTCGTTAACGGCAAGGACCGTTGATAAACCGCCTGCCTGATCGAGGCTAACAGCACATCGCCTACCTGCGATACCCCGCCGCCGATCAACACCAGGGCCGGATTAAAAAAATTAACCAAACTCGCCAGCACATTCCCGATAGCCGTGCCGCCTTCCCGCATAAGCTCTACGGCAACCGGGTCCGATTCTTCCACCGCCTTCCTGACATCCGCCAAGGTTAGCTTTTTCTTCTCGGCAAGGATCGCAGCTAATAATTCACTTTGACCGTCCCGCGCCATCTGCTCGGCTCTTGCGGCGATGGCCCTCCCTCCGGCAAGCGCTTCCAAACATCCCCGGTTTCCGCAATAGCAAAGAAAGTCATGGCCGATATTGATATGTCCGACATTCCCTGCACACTCCGTGGAGCCTCGATAAATGTGCCCGTTACAGATGATGCCGGCTCCAATGCCGTTGCCAATCTTCAAGAAGATTAAATTATCGACCTTGCTGTCCTGCTCAAGCATTTGCTCCCCGAGAGCCATCGTATGTACATTGTTGTCTACGTATAAGGGACATTCAAAGTGCTGCGCCCAAAATTCGCGGATCGGATACCGATCCCATCCGGGCATAATGGATAGTGAAGCCGGCAGGCCCCGACTGTACTCAACCGGACCCGGCAAACCCATTCCAATTCCTTTGACCTGGGATCGTTCAATCCCTTTGTTCCGGAGCAAGGCAAGAACCAAATCTTTGATTTGCTCAAGCACCGCCGCCGGTCCTGCGGCCACATCGATATCGTTAGACGATTCGGATATCAGAATATTGCAGTTCAGGTCTGTTATGCCGACTCCCGCATGCGTGGATTCCAGATCGATGGCCGCGATATAGCCCGCTTCAGCGTTAAAGGATAGAAGCTGCGGCTTGCGTCCGCCTGTGGAGGGGCCTCTGTCTGATTCCAGCGCCAAATGATTTCGAAGCAAGATTTCGGTATGTTCCGTGATGGTTGCCAGGCTATAGTTGGTTAGCCGGACAAGTTCCGCTTTGGATACCGGCTTCCGGCTGCGTCGAATCGCCTGAAGCACTTCAAGAGTTACCCGAGGCATATTCACGTTGCGACCACTCCTTAAAGTCGACTTTGGTTGAAGATTTGTTTATTCTATTGGTTATTTCTAAAATATATCGATAACTTTTTACAGTCAATATAAAAAAGTCCCTCATTTTCCCAAAAAAGATGCTCAAAAAAAAGACCCGCCAACAGGGCGGGTGGGTTTGCGCCATTAGCGGCTTCATCCGGGAGCATCGTTATTTCCCCGCTCCCATGCGGTACACATGATGCTTATCCTGCACACCGGCCGTAGCGTTTCGGGTATCAAACACAAGCGGCGCATGCGCGATGATTTGGTCGAGCGGAATGACGGAATGGTCCGTAAAAATAATGACACAGTCTGCGCTGCGAAGCGTATCCTCATCGATTTCGACACTCGTATAGCGCTGACCGTTCACTTGAATTTCAGGAATAAACGGATCATGATAGGAGACCGAGAATTCCGCTTCCGCAAGCAAGTGAATGAGGTCAAGCGCCGGCGATTCCCGGACGTCGTTAATATCTTTTTTATAAGCGACGCCATAAAGAAGAATGCTGGCATGCTCCGGTGCGGACTGCTTGGCAAGTATAGCCTTCACACGGTTCATGATGTAGGACGGGATGGAGCGGTTGATTTCATCGGATAGCTGGATGAACTTGCTTTCGGTACCGAACTTCTGGGCCTTCCACTGTAAATACAACGGATCTACCGGAATACAATGTCCGCCGATTCCCGGACCGGGATAATAAGCGGTAAATCCGAACGGTTTCGTTTGGGCCGCCTCGATTACTTCCCATACATCGATGTTCATCTTATCGCAAATTGCCGCTATTTCGTTCATGAAGCTGATGTTGATTAGACGGTGGGAATTTTCCAAGAGCTTCGTAAGCTCCGCTACATCCGGAGAAGAGACTCTCACAACCTTATCAAAGACGCTGCTATACAGGGCTTGGGCACTTTCTACACAGGTAGCGGTTAGTCCGCTTACTATTTTTGGTATTTGCTCCACTTTATAGTCTTTGTTTCCGGGATCGATTCGTTCCGGCGAGTAACCGATGTGGAAGTCGATGCCGGCTGTCAAGCCGCTTTCCTTCTCCAGCAAGGGCTGCAGAACTTCCCGCGTCGTTCCCGGATACGTGGAGCTCTCCAGAATGACCATCTGGCCTTTTTGCAAAAACTTGCCGATTTCTACAACGGCCTTCTCTAATATCGTAAGATCGGGGGAATGGGAAGCGTTAAGAGGTGTGGGGACACAAATAATAATCGCATCGGCCTCTGCGACTTTCTCATAACGATCGGTAGGATGATACCGCTCTGTCGCCAGGCTCCATCGCAATTCTTCGTCTTGGACATCAGGCAAGTAGCTGACACCCTGGCGCAGCCCTTCAATTTTTTTCGGGTCCACATCAACGCCATAAACGGTATGACCTTTATTTACAAACAGAAGGGCCAACGGAAGCCCTACATATCCTTGACCGATTACTGCTATTTTTTGAAACGGACGATCTATGCTGCTGGGCACGAAACTACCTCCTTGTTAAATTATTTTATAGGTCTGCCGGGATTACCGACGTAGGTTTGCCCGGATGGAACATCCTTGGTAATGACCGCTCCCGCACCTACTATGGCCTCTTCGCCGATTGTGATACCCGGTAGTAACGTGGCGTTATTTCCGATTCTCGCCCGTTGTTTAATAATGGGGCCTTGGTGATGATAGTTGCCCCGTCCCATATATTTATCATTGGCGGTCGAGCAGCAGGGACCGATAAACACATCATCCTCAATAATCATGTCGCTTGTAATGTAAGATGAGGTTTGGACGGTGACACGTTTCCCTATCGTCGTCTTCGGTTCAACAATGACATTTCGACCAATAATGCTGCTCTCCCCAACCGTAACGCGTTCTCGAATACTGGCCATATCCCCGACAAGAACATCGTTCTCCAAGGCTACCCCGGCATAGATGACGACTCCGCAGCCGATTTTCACATCATCGCCAATGAGAAGCGGAGGCAGGTCTGCAACCGGCTTCAGCGCCATTTTTTTGTTGGACGCAGGGCCCTTTCCGAGTACGGACAAATCGCCGATTTGAACGCCGCTGCCGATTTGCGTACCGCTTTTAATGACCACATGGTTTCCGATCGTTACATCGTCCCCTATCGTGACATCCGGTTCGATGACAACATGAAGGCCGGTCGTTACGTTTTTCCCATAACTAATTTGCTGTCCTTGATCCATGGATATTGTCTCCTTTTCAATCCTCATCTGGATGCGCATGCCGGACAATCTCCAATGGCGCTTACTGGATTTTCGAATAAATCTCAAGCAGCTTGGGGATTACATGTTCTACGCTGTGATATTTCTCGACATAAGCCCGGCTTGCTTTTCCGATACTATGGCGAAGTTCAGGGTTATGAAGAAGATGAAGGAGCACATCGCGAATCGTGTCGGGATTGGCTACCACGATCGGCAGATCCGGAGGAAATTTGCTTTTGACATCTTCCCTTACGTAAGCTACAACCACTTTTCCCATGGCCATCGCTTCGACGCTAAGCATGCCGTAGGTGCCGCATAAAATTTGATCCACGATAATATCGGCGTTCAAATACGACTTCATCGCTTGCTGGTGGCTCATGTTTTCTACGGCAAAGTAGGTGAAGTTATGGGTTAGCTTCAGTTCCCCTACCGCCTTCTCAATATAGTACGATCCTTTAAATTCCCTATTCGTAGGAGCGTGAATAATAACCGGATTGAGATTATCCGGCGATGGATAAACATAAGGAAATTTCTGGTATTCACAAACGAGAGGAAGCAAATGAACATGTTCGTAATAATCCGTGACATACGGATATATCTCGTAGTCCTGCACAATCGCGTGTTTCATATATTTACTTAAAAATGTCAGGTTCTCGTGTATCGTTTCATCCGTCGCATAGCTGGGGGGAATGGGATAAGGATTCATCATTAAGGCGCCCTTGACCGTCCGGACGTCATTCCCCCAATGATGCATCACCATTTTCTTCCCTCTCTCGTGAATAAGCGGCACATCATAGTTATTGACGACAAAGGTGTTGCCGTTATGAAAATGAAACAAATCTACATAGTTCACCAGCGGGTCTATCAGTTTAATTAATTCATAGGCATCCGTATTGATCACGCTGCCGATATAATTCAAGTAGGATTGGAACCAATTGTATCCGTTTGCCTTATACCCAGCTTGCCTTAAGCCGCTTACCAACGCCCTCATCTGCCCCGCTATCTCTGTCGGCGCATGAACAATGATCATATGTTGCCTCCTTCACGAAGTTATGGATAATTAATCAATACTAGAATTTATTCAAGTCTAACAATAATCGCCTGTACTCTCGTAAAAAATGGTTTGTTGTGTAGGTCATCAACATTTTTAGAAACATACTATTTAATATCAATACAAACCTTATAAAATTAGGAGTGAAAAGATGGTTCCAACATCCTCAAGCGGATACTTATCGCCGAGCGCTTACGACTTACGCAATCAGGTATGCATGATTCCATGCGGAGATTTCTTAAACGGCACCCCGCTCAAATGGAGTGACGAGCAGCTGAAGTACTACACAGGTTATATACTAAACGGACAACCGATCGACAGCATGTTCAAAGGGTTTATTTTCAATGGATACCAGGCCCGGGAAAGTCATTCCATCCATCCGTTGTTTATCGGCTTTGCCGAGCCTTCGGACATGACGGATTGGCTGAGCTGGATTGATGCTTTGTTTGCCCCTGAAGCAAATTTGCATGCCCTGCATCGTTTATCCGGAAACGACAAAATGGATGTTTGGATTTCTTTTCCTTATCCCCATCCCTTCCAGAGAAGCTTCGGCGTCGTTCAAGGGCATAATCTTGATTTCGAGTCGGACATCAACCGTCTAACCGCTATCCAATGGTGGCTGGATCAGCTGCTGAACCGTTGGCGGGAACATTCTCATCTTCATGATAAGCTGGAATTAAGAGGATTTTTATGGCAAAGGGAAGTGATTGACGGCGATGATGAAATGCTTGTGAAATGGATTAACGCTGCCATCCATGCGAAGAAGCTTCTTAGTATGTGGCTGCCCAATTATGGCTCCGGCGGCGTTATCGATTGGCAGGTATTGGGGTTCCACGTGACAGCCCTGCACTCCAACTATAGTGGAAATTCCAGCTTTGATGTCGGTTGGATAAACAATGCTTGCTTATTTGCCCAATATTTCAAAACAGGCATCCAGGTGACCTGGGGCAAAGGCTTGATGTATAACGATACGCATCATCTCGATTACTTTAATTGGGGCTTGGAAGATCAAAACAGCTATATGAACGAATCGTTCCTTGTGTATCAATTTCAGAATCAGACGCTGGAATCGATCTATAGGAATGATCTCGCAGGTTATATCCAGCTCTATTTGTTTCTTAAAGGTCTATATCAGAAAATCAATTACCCCGGCATTAGCTACTGATTTTCTCGCATCGCAAAGAGCCGCCATCCGGCGGCTCTTTTGCATGCTGATCTCGTATTAAACTGTTTTTACGATGAGGTAGGGCGGGTGTTCTTCGGATAACAATACCGGATCAAGGCTGTGTACACGCACATATACCCCATGGTTTTCCAAGCTGTGACTGCGCCAAGGATGAGCAAGATGTTCCAGCGCAAAGCTGCCTTCCTTCGTTTCGGAACAAAAATAACCTTTGCTTCTTGCTTGCGTATAGACAGGACGGACATGCGTAACCGATTGCTCATCCCACGCTGCGACGATTTCGTGCAAATCGAGACGCACCTCCGAGCTCACCTCAGGTAAAGGGACGTACAAGATCATCGAGGTGACTTCCATATCCGAGGGGATTCCCGCTATATTAAAGGAAACGTACATCTCGTTGTCCTGGACAAATAAGCGATTAGGAATAAAAAACATGGATTTCTCTAGGGAGTCCACTGTTAATCCTCCATTTCCCTCCATTAAGAAGGCAGGTTATCATAAATCTGCTCCAGCCTATCGACCACAACTTCCTTGGCATGATATTTTTCTGCATACTCCCGCCCTTGCAAGCCCCTCTCCACTCGAAGCGCGGGGTTCTCGAGAAATGACTGAATAGCTGTGAGCACATTATCCGGGTTCGCATTCATAATCGGCAGCTGAGAAGGAAACTGAGCGACGATATCGTTCCGAATATAGGCAATAACCGGTTTCCCCAGCGCCATCGCTTCAACGCTAAGCAAGCCGTAGGAGCCGCAGCGAATCTGGTCGACGATCAGGTCGGCCTCCCGGTAAAGCCGAATCGCCTCTTCATGATTCAAGTGCTGAATACGCCGATATTCAAAGCTATACGATTTCTGCAGTTCCTGAATCGCCGCTTCGATGGCCATCGTCCCCTTGAATTCGGGGTTTGTCGGCGCATGAAGAATGAGCGGCCTCTTGACATCGTTCTTAGGGTAAAACGGAACGATTGGCGTAAGATCGATGGAGATCGGCACGACATGAACTTTCTTATAATAAGGCTGGGCATAGGCGTAAACCTCATAATCTTGTACGATCGCTTCGTCCACATACCGGCTGATTTGGGTCAATCGGTGGTGTATCACTTCATTTGCCGGAGAATCGCCCGTATACACATACGGATTATGAACTCGTGCCCTATCATGAAATCGGATGTCGTTTCCCCAATGATGCATGATCATTTTTTTGCCTTTATGCTTAATGATTTCGAGATCCTGATAATCGGGAAGAAGACTGGTCGCGTAATGGAAATGAAACTGATCAAAGAAATTTACGATGTGCTTATGCGTCTTTTGAATTTCATCCGGGTTCGTATTCACGAGATGATCCTTGTAGCCCAAATAGGAATGAAAGATGTTGTAGCCTGCAGCCAAATGTCCTCTTTTTTTTTGCTCTCCGCTCAGAATCCCCATTTGCCCGGCAATCTCAATCGTCCCGTGAAAGATTTTCATTCGGAACGGTTCCCCCTTTTTATCCACTCTTTTGTCTTTCGCAGGCCCTCGGCCAATCCGGTCTTAGGCACCCAGCCTAAGGTACGGCGCAGATAATCGGCATCCAGGCAGCGACGGTAAACGACATCCACGGCCCGCTTCGGATGATAGGCGAGCTGCGGGGAGGACAAGCCGCTTATGTCCGATATGATTTCGGCCAACCGGTTCACGCTCGTCTCCTCTCCCGTTCCGACATTAAACACCCTTCCTATAGCGCCTGTATGAAGCCCTGCAGTCAGAAGCGCATCAATGGCATCATCGGCGTACGTGTAATCCCGAGTTTGCGTACCGTCGCCATAGATCATGAAGGGCTGACCATTATCGGCCGCCTCGAAAAATTTGGCCACCACCCCGCAGTAAGGGTTCGTCGTTAATTGACCGGGCCCGTAGACGTTAGACAACCGGAGAACCGATATGGGCATTTGATACATATGGTGAAAAACTTGACAATAATGCTCCATGGAAAATTTGCTGGCTGCATAAGGAACCGACGTCTGGTAACAGCTCTCGGGTGTTGGAAGAACGTCGGCATTCCCGTAAACCGATGCTGTCGACGTATACACGAAACGCTGCAAGTCCGGGCAGGCTTCCTTCGCTTTTTTCAACAGCAAGTATCCTCCATATAAATTGACGTGCAAATCGTCGTCCATATTTTGCGCGGACTTGACCAAATTCCTGCAAGCCAAGTGATAAATATGAGTGGTTCGGGGCAATACCCGCTCCAACAGCTGTTCATCCACATAGGAAGCTTCAATGAACGTCAGCCGTTCCGAGACGGGAAGGTTCTCCCGCCTGCTCGTTGAACAGTCGTCAATCACCGTCACGCTTTGCGAAATCGGAAGCAGCTTGCGCAGAAGCTGAGATCCGATAAAGCCTGCTCCTCCTGTCACGAGCACATGACCAAAGGTATTTTTCATTGCCATCCCTCCTCATTCGCCATCATCCCTGTAGAAAATGAGGTTAAGGGTACCTGTACGGCTTGTTGCGTTCGAACGGAATCGTACAACGCAAATATGAGCTCGAGCGCCTTCTTCCCTTCGGAGGCATGAATGACCATGGCGTTTGCGTTTCCTTCCTCGGCTTGAATAAACTGTTCGTACATGAGAAGGTGCTCATCCGAATCGTTGCTCCCGGCTGGAGCTTCGAGCGTTGGATCGTCAAACGACCATTTGCGTATCTCGTTGAGCCCGATTCCTCCGATACATACCGTTCCTTTATTTCCGAAGAGCGTGATGCTGTTGTCATAATTGCTCGGGTAAGTCAAGGTGTTCGCTTCAATGATGCCGATTGCGCCATTGTTAAATTTAACGATTCCGGCAGCAACGTCCTCCGTTTGCTTGGGCAAAGGACCGCGGAGCATACTGCCAAACACCTGGTTGTAATCCCCCATGAACCACTGCATCAGATCGACGAGGTGGATGCCCTGGTTGAGCAGCATGCCGCCGTCTTGATCCCATGTTCCTCTCCACGGGGCCGCTTCGTAATAGGCCTGCGATCTTTGCAGCCTCATGGAGATAACGCCCAGATAAAGAGTGCCCATAGCCCCGGCATCTATGAGCTGCTTCAACCGCTTCATGATCGGCTTATACCTCAATTGGTGGCACATGTGCACACAAACCTGATGCAGCTCCGCATGCTTCACGATCTCATCCGCATCGCGAAGGGAAAGGGCCATCGGCTTCTCAAGAATGACGTGCTTTCCCTTCGCAATCGCCGTTTTGGCCAATTCGGCGTGCAGCGCGGAAGGAGTGGCGATGATGACCGTTTGAACGCTTGCATCCTGCAGCAGTTCGGCAAGGTCCTGATATTTGGCTACCTCCGATTTCGAACCCGAAAGCTTCCTATACTCCTGTTCAATTTCATCCATGCGTTCCACCCGAACGTCGCAAAGGGCTGCCAGTCGGGCGCGATCGCATTTGGCAAGCGAAGCGATATGCCTGTCGGATATTCGTCCACAGCCGATTATACCAAACCCCATCATGGCTTTAATTCTCCTTTTAAGCCGATTAATACGTCGATTACCTGGTCTTGCTCGCTCTCTAAAAGGAAGGGGCTCATCGGCAAAGCGAGCAGCTGCTCCGACAATCGTTCCGATACGGGATATGCACCGGGTCCGTAATGAAGAGACGCATAGGCTTCTTGAAGGTGAAGCGGACGCGGGTAATAAACGCCGCTCTGTATATCCTTGCGAGTCAGCGCTTCCTGCAGTTGATCCCGGTGTTCGGACTGTATGCAAAATAAATGGTAGATGTGCGACCGGTCCTGCGGTTCCGGGCCTACGCGCAAATACGGAAGATCCTTGAACGCTTCCCGGTAACGGACTGCCAGACGCATCCGTTCCTTATTCCACGAATCGATCTTCGATAAAGCAAGCTGGACGATGGCGGCATGAAGCTCATCCAACCGGCTGTTATAGCCGATCTCGCTATGATAATATTTTTTATTGCTGCCATGCTGACGGAGCCGGCGGATTCGCTGCGCTACCTCTTTATCAGAAGTCGTAATCAGGCCCCCGTCGCCGATCGTACCCAAGTTTTTGGTTGGAAAGAAGGAAAAACATGCCGCGTGACCGATGCTGCCCACGCGTCTTCCCTTATATTCGGCTCCGAACGCTTGACATGCGTCTTCGATCACCACTAATCCGCGCTTGTTCGCGATGCTCATCATTTCGTCCATATCTGCAGGCTGTCCGAATAAGTGAACGGGAATAATGGCCTTAGTTGCCGGCGTTATTTTTTCTTCGATACGGGCCGGATCAATGTTATAAGTTTGCGGATCAATATCGGCGAACACGGGGGTAGCGCCGACACGGGAAACGGCCTCTGCCGAAGCGAAGAACGTAAAGGGAGTCGTGATGACCTCGTCACCGGGCCCGATCCCGTAAGCATCCAGCGTAAGTACCAGAGCGTCCGTCCCGTTAGCAACGCCGATCGCGTCAGACACTTCCAAATAAGCGGAGATATCGCTCTCCAGACGTTGAACGTTCGGGCCGAGAATAAATTTACCCGAATCGATGGTATCGGCCATCGCTTGCAAGATGTCCTGCTTCATGGACTGAAATTGACGCACCAGCGGAACTAATTCAATCATCGACGAACTCTCCTTTTTTCCATTAAAGATTCATGAATCGCGGGCCAAACGTTCTCCATCCGATGAGCAAACGTATGGTTAGCCATGACTTTCTCACGCGCCTGCTTGCCAATGAGCATCCGTTCTTCCGGACGACTCAAATAATAGCGCACAAGCTCTACGGTTTCTTCCTCACCGGAACTGAGAACGAGTTCTTTCTTATCCTCAAACAGACTCTCCAATTCTTCCGTTCGGCTGGCTATCATAAAGGCGCCGGTGCCTAAAATTTCAAATGTGCGCTGCGTGACTTGATCTTGGGCGTTCTGAACGCCGAGCATAATTTTGCTTTTGTGATAAATGTCCGCCGTGTCCTTGTACGGCAAAAAACCATGATAACGATGAAGCGGTACGGAAGCGCCGAATTCCTTTTCTTGAAATTCCCTGCTCTCCAACCAGTTGTTTCCCCAAACGTTGATCTCCACTTCGGTCGGAATAAGCGGAAATAATAATTGCTTCAGACTATCGTATCGGAAGGTTCGGGTTTCCAAATGTGTCGTGCCGACAAAAGAGACATCGTATACTTCTTCGGCGCTTTCCGGTTTAGGAGGAAACAAGCGCGGATTAAGAGCAAAATTGAAATATTCCGAGCCCATTCCCAGCTCGCGGTATTTGGGTACGCATTCCGGATGAATGGTCCAGACGATGTCCGGCTTGATGCGTTGCACAAACGGCAGCGATATGGCGTCGAAATGGATTTTGTCTTCCGTCGCCCAATAAATGTGCAGCAGTCCGTATTTTTCACACAAAGCCGGTATGACGTTCAGGGCAGGATTGAATACCGGTTTGTCGATGCCTACGGTAATTAACAGATCCGGCTTATAATAATCAATTCCCGCTTCAATCTCTCTCATATCCCACGAAGATTGGTAATATACTTGATGGCCCATTTGGCATAACGTATCTGCCAAGCTGTTGATATAGCAGGAGAGATGATTCAAAAAAAATATTTTGTATATCCTCAAATATGCTTCCCTCCTTACGCACGACTGCTTTCTTTGCAAGGTATGGGATTTCGTATGAAAAGGAAACGGCACACGCCGTTTCCTTTTTTTTTCTCATGGCGTATGTGCAGCAACCCGTTCGATGGTGGAATCCGGATTTAATTTCACCTTTCCGGCAATCATCAATTGATACCCGGCTTGGCTTGCGCGGGAACAATAATCATGAAACACACGATCGGCAAACAACTGCGGGGTCTGAAGGAAGCCAATTTTGTTGAGCAAGTCCCGCTTGAACAAGATGCAACGCTCCAACACATCCTCATCCGCGACATGCTTGTTTTGATGGATTTGGATTGGGGTCAACGAAGGGCGGACGATACCGATATCGTCCTGACTGTTCAAACCTTGAAGCATACCGGACAACCACTTGCGTGAAGCCAGGACATCGTGTTTCAACAGAAGCAGATTCTCTCCGGTTGACAATCTTAAACCAAGGTTGCAGGCATCGGAAACGGCATGCTTCCACGGCAATGAAACAAAAGTTATACGCTCCTTGCGGCAATATTCGTCCGTACCATCATTCGATCCATTGTCAATGACGATGATTTCATACGGAATGTCCGTATGGTTGCGAATGGAGGCGATGCATTTTCCGAGAAGCTCCTTCGCCATATGGACGGGAATGATTATACTTGTTTTAGACACTTTCGTCGACTCCTTCCTCGATGAGGTGACGTTGTCGCATGGAGTCGGGAAAGTGCAGCCGCGGACCGAAATTACCCATTAGCTCATGAAGGGCTTCCAGATGGTCCCCGAGTATGAGATGCTCAACGCGGTTTCCTAACCCGACATTTTGTTTACGGAGCCGGTTGCGGGTAATCACATCGACCGTAACCGGCGAACGGACAACGGACAGTCCTAAACGAACGGCCCTCTCCTGCGCAACAGGAGGGACAGCCAGTACGCTGGTTCCCAGCTTTTCGATCGCACGTCGTGAAAGCGCATGGGGGACGGCGGTTAGCGAATCCGCATGCAAATCCCGCCTTCCCAAACATATATTTAAAAACTGTTTGATATTAGAGACGGAATCCCTTCGTTCGAATGTCGGCAGCAGGGACGAAATCGGGTTCAGAACGACGTCCGCCCCCTTTTCAATCTCATAAATAAACGGCAGCAGCAGATCCACCCGAATCGTCATGTCCCCGTCCAAAAACAATATCATATCGGAATGTGACATTCTGGCTCCGACCGCTCTCCCTACATCGTAACCAAGCGCCGAATCGAAATGAACGACCGTTGCCTGGACGGGATGATTGCGGGCAACCTCGTAGCTATTGTCCGTAGACCCGTTAACAACTACAATTATTTCTTCAAACGGAAGACGCCTAAGCTCATTTAATTGAGCTTGCAACGTAGCAGCCTCATTCTTTACCGTAAGTACGCAACAGACCGACTTGGTTGTCGGAAGCAACAGATCCGAACTTATATCGATATTTGCCGTTTCGCAAAAACCGCGAATGAACCGTCTGCACGCGAGAGGGTAGCTTAACTGGGGCACGCGTCTGAATGCATGCTTCCCAAACCATTTGGCCCAGCGCACATTGATTCTGCGCTCCCATTGAATGTTCTCCGGCGGTTCCCCGTCGGTCGATTTAGGCCAGAACCATCCGACCGAACGGCATCCTGCCGCATAAGCCCCTTTGTCCCAAGCTGTTTTTTTCCGGGAGTTTACGCTCTTTTCCGCAACGGGTATGCGTAAGGGCCGCTCTTTTTTTACAGCTGCTTTTTTCGGTATGATCTTCATGCTAATCTCTCACCCTTTCCCGCTGCCTTCCGAGATCCGAACGGTTAGCACGAGAATCGCTTTGACTAAACAGCCAATGAATGGCTTCAAGATGATCCCCCACAATGAGCTGCGAGAGTGGATCAGGGGATTTCCTTCGTTTAGGATTGACCTTCCCGACATCTACAAAGCATGCCTGCGCGACATGAAGTCCGCTTGTCAGGGCTATCGCTTGAGCTTTGGGAGGGATGGCTAAATTGTCGCAGCCAATGACACGCAGCGCTTTTCGGCTAATGGCGTGCGGGATCGTTGTCATGGACGAAGCGCCCAGTTCGGATGACGAAAGCAAAGCGTTTAACACCCGCTTCGATAAAACGACATTATGCACATTTTTCGTATTCACACGGCCTTGGTATTTGTTTAAAGCGACGTCAGCCCCATTCTCTACCGCTTGGACAAAGGGAGTGAGCAGATCGGTAGAAATCACGATATCGCCATCCAGGAATAGGATAATATCGCCCCTGGCCTCCTTGGCTCCCAAGCTTCGCCCGACATCGTGTCCAAGCGCCGCCGAATAGCGGATCACCTTAGCCCCCATCTGTGCGGCAATTTCCGCCGTTCTGTCCGTTGCTCCGTTGACAACAACGATGACCTCCGATTCAGGATGAACACTCCTGGCCTCCTCTATGACATAGGCAATCGTTGTCGACTCGTTCCTGGCTGGAATGACGACGGACAATTTCGGCTTCGCGACAGGGTCCCGCGGATTGAATTCATTTGTCATTCGGACACCTCAACTGGTCATAGTCTAATATGCTTTATATTATGGCAGTAACGAGGAGTTGAGACGGCTAATGTACGTATTGTTTGGACAATTGTGGAAAAAGCGCATTTTTTTGCTTCCACTCCGGTAATTAATGGGCTTGTATAAAAAAAAAGAGCCCCGCGAATAGGGCCCGGCCATACCTGTTTAGATCTCTTTCATCCTACTTAAGGTTGAATTAATACTTTCAACGATTGATCCGGATTTTCCATGTACTCGAATCCCTGTGCAACTTGATCCAGCTTAAGCTCATGTGAAATCATCGGCGAGATATCAAGCATTCCTTTCGCCATGAATTGAATCGCCGTTTCAAAATCCCCCGTGCTGTAGCATCGAGTTGTCGTCAAGGAAATTTCTTTAAAGTGCATGCTGGCCAAATCTACAGCCGGAGGCTGCTTGAACAAGCTGACCACGACGACCTGACCTTGAATTCTGACGGCTTCCACCATCAGGCTCACGGTAGCGGGTGTTCCGGCAACTTCAAATACGATGTCCGCCCCTACTCCTTGGGTAATCGTCCGGATTTCTTCCCCAACATTCGCGGTCTTGGCATCCAACGCTACAAATCCAAGCTCCTTCGCCTTGGACAGCCGATAAGGACTAATGTCCGACACGATAATTTCGCGGGCGCCCGCCAGCTTCGCCACCATGCCGATCATCAGACCAATGGGGCCGCCTCCCAAAATAACAACCCGGTCGCCAACTTTCATGTTGGAACGGCGCACCGAATGAACAGCTACAGCCAGTGGCTCCGTCAACGCGGCATGCGCATCCGACAAGCTTTCCGGAATGCGGTGCAGTCTGTTTAATGGAACGACAACATATTCGGCAAACCCGCCGTGGCCGTCAATGCCGATAAGCCGCAGCGTTTTGCATACATGGGTTTGGCCTGCCAAGCAAGCTTCGCAAGTCCCGCAGCTAAGCGTCGGCTCGATCACGACCCGCTCACCCGGAACAAAAGCGCTGTCGCCCGCAATTTCGACGATTTCACCGCAAAATTCATGTCCCATCGCTAACGGGGCCTTTGCTCTTGGATGTCTGCCGGCATAAATCATCATATCGGTTCCGCATATTCCGGCATAAGCTACTTTGATCAACGCTTCCCCTTGCTTGGGTGACGGTTTTTCCAATTCGCCTACCTGAACGTTTTTTGCGCCGAGAAAGAGTCCTGCTTTCATTGTCGCCATCACTAAACCTCCAAATTAAAATGTCGTCCTAGACTCCGCTCCGGCGAATTTCCTTCATCCTTGGGGAGAGACGGTAAAGCGGCTTGTTGCCTTATTCAATTCCTCGGATATGGCCAATATCGACTCGATGGAAACAATCACTTCGTTCATCGATTTCACCTGTTCCCCCGATGTGTTCGCATAGCTTTCCGTCGAATCGGATACCTCCACCGAGAAATTTTCGATTCTTCGCATCGATTGATCGATTTGATAGCTCCCGGCAGCCAATTCTTCGATGTTGGCCGACACCTCTTGAATGGAGCTGTTCATTTTATACACCCAATCGCGAATGTTTTGGAAAGCCAGACTAACGTTCTCCACCTTCTCCTGGCCGTCCAAAATCTCAGCCGCCCAAATTTGGATGGAATTCACGACAGTCAACGTGCCTGCCTGCATTTTGCCGATGTCCATTCGCACACGATCGGCCGCGCTCCTGCTGTTCTCGGCAAGCTTCCTCACTTCACTGGCAACCACAGCAAAGCCGAGACCCGCTTCACCCGCCCGAGCCGCTTCAATCGACGCGTTGAGAGCGAGCAGATTGGTTTCTTCCGCAATCTCCATGATCGTCGTGATCACCTGGTTGATATCCTTCGACAGCTGAGCCAAATTCCGAACGGACTCGGTCGATTGCATCACTTGCTGTTGAAGTCCGTTCATCTTATCGATCGCGTCGCGAACGGCGACATCCCCTTGGGCGGACACCGTTTCCATATCGAGTGCACGGCGGTTCATCTGGTCGACGTCGCCAGCCATTTGCTGCAAGCCCATGGACATTTCTTTCACAATGGCTGCGTCGCCCGAAACCATCTCGGATTGGTGCTTGAACCGTTCGGTAGAATGCTGCAGCCCTTGAAGAATAAACTGGGAAGAATTCCCGGTCAGAATCGCCGATTGTTTGATCTTGTCCGACACGCCGGATAAGGTTGAGACCGAGTTTTGGGCCTGATTAATAATAGAAGCTATGCTCTGTCTCATCTGTTCGGAGGCTAGTGCCAATTGGCCGAGCTCATCCTTGCGCTGAATGGAAATAGGCGCTGACAGATCGCCGGATCCCATCAGCTGGAACTTGCGAAGAAGTTCCTTGATCGGATTCACCATAGAAGACGTAATGATATAGCCCAGCGCGATGGAAATAAGAAAGGAGCCTGCGATAAATCCGATGGAAATAGCCGTAACTTTCTTATACATGGCAGAGGAGCTTAAATAAGACTGCTCCGCTTCCTCTTTATTCAGCTCGATAAAGTTGTGAAACGTTTGATCGATGCCTTCGACCTTATTCAGCATTTCCTTCTCGTAAATAAGCTGAGCACTGGCCTTCTGGTTTTGATCCGCCAATTCGGTCACTTTGTTGCCCTTCTCGGAGTAATTGACCCATAAGCCTTTGAACAGTTCAAGCTCCTTGACGTATTCCTCGGGCAAAGGCCGCAAAGCCATATTTTCCAGTAAAAGATCGATATGCTTCTGGTTTTCCATCATCTTTTCTTTTGACTTTATGCGTTCGTCCAAATTGGCAGTTAGCAAATAGTTGCCAAGATGCGTATTGATTCTATGAAAAGAACTGGAAATTTCTCCCAAATCCTTAATCGTGATCAGCTTGTTTTCATAAATATCCACAAGATTATTGTTGATTTTATGGCTATTCGTCAGTCCCAATACACCCGTAGCCAGTAAAATGATCAACACAAGCGCAAAACAAACCATAAATTTCAAAGAAATTTTAAGATGATGAAACCAGCTCAATAGGATTCTCCTTTCCATACATGGGGTTAAGCTGTTATTGGATAAACAAAGGGGAGCTCTTTAGGAGTCCCCCCGCATGTCCATTAGTTTAAGATGCCATACCCCATTCGTTCCGATATTTCCTGGCCTACCTGAACCAGCAGGGGAATCAGTTGTTCGAAAGCCTTGTCATCCACACGAGCGATCGTAGTCGTGATGCTAATCGCGGCAGCGACCTCGCCCGCATAATTATAGATGGGGACTCCTGCGCTGCGCACACCCGGCTCATATTCCTGATTATCCACCGCATAGCCTTGACGGCGAATTTCATCCAACTCCGCCATTAACCGTTCCTTCGTTGTGATCGTATTCACCGTTTTCTCGTAGAAGTCATAGCCGTCCAACAGCTTGGCCAGCTCTTCCTTAGACTTGAAAGCCAGGAACACTTTGCCTACGGAAGTGGCGTGCAGCGGGATGCGGCGGCCGATCCGGGAGGAGAGAATCATCGCCTGTTCTCCCTCTACCTTGTCAATGTATACCCCTTCTTTGCCATCCAGGATAACCAAATGCGTCGTTTGGCCTGTCCGTTCGGATAAATGAACCAAAAAACGTTTGGCCACCGTCCGAATGTCTAAACGACTGATGACAAAATTACCTCGTTCAAACAGCTTCATCCCGAGCCTGTATTTGCCATTCTCAGGATTTTGCTCGATATAACGATACAGCTGAAGCGTCTTTAACAGGGAATGCACCGTGCTTTTGCTAAGCCCCATTCGTTCGCTGATTTCTGTAATTTTCAATTCCGTTTCGTTCTCATCAAATAAATCCAGGATGCGCAGAGCGCGTTCTATCGACTGAATAATAGGCATGAATTTTTTTCCCTCATTAGGATTTTCGTGTCAATTAAATATTAGCATAGTTGAAATAAAAAATCCTGGCGTACACGATAACAAATTGCCAATGATAAATGCCATATAGGGACTCTCAAAGAACAAGAACGATGCGGTTAGAAAAGATCTTCCGGTTCTCCTGCGATCTCAATCGCTTCTTGCCCTCTGGCCTCTTCCAGCAAACTTTCGGAAATCCAAATTTCCTTCAGCTCAAGCGTGTTGTGAATCCGGACCACGCGGGCTTTCGTCATGTCAAAAGTATTGCAGGTTTTAATCGCGGCCTTGACGGCAAGACTCTCCGTATCGAAGATCATCGGCACTTTAACGGGGGCTACCACCGTGCTTGTCAGCGCATTGGCATAGCCTTTTTCCCACACGATAGAATCAAACGCCTTGCGGGTGGTCATGTCCGCCATCCCCAATCCGTTCGCGTTGCCATGCGTTCTCTCCGTCAGGCCGAGAACTACGATTCTTGTCGCTTCCAGACCGCCGCTGGCATAGGGAGTAGCGTAACGCCCCGTAATATTCGGATCCATGCCGTCACCGGAAATGTCCTTCCCGATTTCGTCGACAATGAGAACATCCAGGGGGTTAAACATGATTCTGGGCATGAGCGATTTGGCTTCAAGCAGCAATTTCGGCTCTTCCTCCCACAGCGCTTCAGCCGGTACAGCGACAATCCGCGCGGGACGATCATAAGCATTCTCTATCGATCCCAGTCCGAAAATAAGCGGCGTCTTCTCGATGACCATCTGGGCCATTTCCTGCACATGCTTGGCCATATATTTAAAACTGTAGGCATGAGCCGCTTCGGCACCCTTTTGTTTGCCCAGCCCGATCGTGATCATCTTCATCAGGCCGCTTTCTACAGGTCCCCGAAAAGCGGTATGCGGTTTGATCCGGTTGATGACAATAATTTTGTCGGCCTCGTACGCATGCTTGTCAATATAAACGGGAAGCCCGTTGTCCAGCTTCCCCAATTCGACAACCTCCATGCTGGAAACGATCGGGGCCCCAACATAAGACTCCGTTACGCCAAGCTCTTCCAGCACTTCGGTCTGTCCCTCGGCCGTAGCGCCGCCATGACTCCCCATTGCCGGTACGATACACGGGTTTCCTCCAACCGATTTAACGGCTGACACCACTTCCCGCGTAAGAATCGGAAGATCTGCGACGCCCCGACTGCCGACGGCGATGGCTACCCGGTCCCCGGAGCTGATTCTTGACAACACGTCCCTCGATGCCAATGCTTCCCGAACTGCTGCCGGAACGTCCGGCAGCTCGGGTGCGTGAAAATGCTGTTTAACTTTCACCATTTTGGGAAGCGGGATGTCGCTTAGAAGCTCTTCAATGATGCTCATTTGTTGCGGGCCTTTTGAACGCCATCGTACATTTCCTTCACAACGTCCTCGCCGAATTCCTTGGCAAATTTATCAACGACCGGCTTCACGATTTGTTGAATTTTCTCTTTTTCCGCAGGAGAAATGTCATTCACTTGCATACCTTTCGCTTTAAGCGATTCTAACGACTTTTTGTTTTGTTCAATGTTGAGCGCTCTTTGGTATTTACCCGCTTCAGCTGCGGCATCCTTCAACATTTTTTGGTCTTCAGGCGTCAGCTGATCCCAAATCTTCTTACTCATTAAGAAAACAAACGGCGTATACACGTGATTCGTCAAGCTTAAGTATTTTTGTACTTCGTAAAATTTGCTGGATTCAATGGCTGCAATCGGATTTTCCTGCCCGTCAACCGTCCTGCTCTCCAGACCGGTAAACACCTCGGAGAACGGCATCGGCACCGGATTCGCGCCTAATGCGCCAAACACTTCCAAATGCACTTTATTTTGCAGCGTGCGGATCTTTAACCCCTTGAAGTCTTCTACCGTTGCAACAGGCCGCTTGCTGTTCGTCAAGTTCCGGTAGCCGTTCTCCCAGTAACCGAGTCCGATGAGTCCGTGCTGAGGCAGCTTATCCAACAGCTTTTGTCCGAATGGAGAATCCAGTACGGCATAGGCTTCCTGCTCGTTGTTGAAAACGAATGGGAAATCGAAAATCCCGAACTCTTTCACCATGTTGCTGATCGGCGACGTGGAAGGCATTGTAAGCTCTTGCGTTCCCGCTTTTAAGGCTTCCATCATTTTCATATCGTCACCAAGCTGGGACGAGAAGTAGTTTTGTACTTTGATTCTGCCGCCGCTGTTTTTCTCGACGATTTCCGCAAATTTAATAAGACCTTGCGCCTGAGAATGATCTTCGTTGAATCCGATACCCGACTTGAGTATGCGCACTTTTCCTTCCGGCTGCTTGCCGGCGGCCTGGCCGTCTTGTCCTGATGCGCCGCAAGCGGTAGCCAGCAGCAAGCTTGGAATTGTTAGAGCGATCATACTGCGTTTAATCCATTGTTTCATTGATAACCCCGCCTTTATTTATTAGTTATATGAATACCTAGACTAGCTTTGCATATCTCGCTTCAGGTTGGCTGGCCTCCAGCTTACCTTGTTCCTTCACCTTATGATTCACCAAATATTTCGGATATTCGCCGAACACCAGGACGTCCGCTACGCCCATCGCCGCTTTCGCCCGTAATTCGGCCGCCGATTCTTCGGAATACCAGGCCACGTGCGGTGTCAGAATCACTTGCTCCATCCGGAGAAGCGGGTTATCGGAAGCGATCGGCTCCTCTTCGACGACATCCAAAGCGGCTCCTGCAATTTGCCCTTTCTCCAGCGCGGCAATTAATGCCTGCTCGTCAATAACCGGACCGCGGGAGGTATTGATCACGACCGCGTCTTTCTTCATAAGCGCAAACTGCTTTTCCCCGAGAAGTCCTTTCGTATCCGCAGTTAATGGAGCGTGAACCGAGATAAAGTCCGATTGCTCGCAAAGAGCATCCAGCGATACCAGCTCCACCCCTTTCTGTTTGGCGACATCGGCCGGGAAGAACGGATCATAGGCGATAACCCGAAGATGGAGAGGCTTGACCTTCTCGGCCAGCGCTTGCGGAATTCGGCCGAATCCGACCAACCCGATCGTTCTTTCACGCAGGCGGTAAATCGGCTGCGTTAATTTGAAATCCCATACGCCGTTTTTCACATGATGATCCGCCGCTGTTACTTTTCTTGCCCAGCTTAACAGCAAAGCGAGCGCATGATCCGATACTTCATCCATACAATAATCCGGAACATTGGCTACACAAATGCCCTTTTCCGTCGCAGCGTCCAAATCAACGGTATTCACACCGACGCCATAGCGTGTAATGACCTTGCAATTTTGAAGGGATTCAATGACTCTGCGCGTAATCGGAGCATATTGATTGATCAACGCATCGGCATCCTGGCAAACCCGAATCAGATCCTCTTCCGTTCTGCACTGAGCCGGAACGAGTTCAATCTCTTCATAGGCTTGAAATACTTTTTCTTCAAACCGCAAATCTGCATACTCCCAATCCGTTACGACTACTTTAAACTTACGCATTCTGTCTGTTTCCTCCTGAAAAAATATTGTTTATGTCGCACCCTGAAGCTTTTTAGGTGAACCAGCCAAGCGGGATGAGCACAAGATCCGGGAACAACGACAAGATCAGCAAGAGCAGCGTTTCCACTACCAGGAAAGGCCAGACGCCCTTCATGATTTGCTCCATGCTCAGCTTGCCGACACCGGCTACAACGTTCAACACCGTTCCTACAGGCGGCGTCAATAGACCGACACAGTTATTCAGAATAAAGATCAATCCGAAGAAGATCGGGTCGATACCCGCCATCTCAATAATCGGCATGAGCACCGGCGTTAAAATCAGGATCGTCGGCGTCAAGTCCATCGCCGTTCCGACAAGCAGCACAAGCAAGTTAATAGCAAGGATCAACAGCACTTTGTTTTCAATCAACGGCCCAAGCACGTCGGCGAGCTCGGCCGGGATGTTCGCTACCGTAATTAACCATGCAGAGACCATCGCTGCGGCGGCAAGGAACATGACGACACTTGTCGTTTTGGAAGCGGCCACCAGCAAGTGGTATACTTTTTTCAAGTTTATTTCTCTGTATATAAAGAGTCCTACGATCAAAGAATAGACAGCAGACACAACCGCAGCTTCCGTCGGTGTGAATATTCCGCCGCGAAGACCGCCGATAATGAGCACCGGCAGGAAGAGCGCCCAAGAGGCCGCCAGGAAAGCTTGCATAATTTCTTTAAACGATTTCTTCGGCTGAACTTTGAAATTCCCTTTACGGGTAATGGACCACCAGGAAATGGTCAATACAACGGCAATCAATAAACCGGGAATAATTCCCGCCATAAACAGCTTCGTAATCGATACTCCTGCAGTTACGCCGAAGATAATCATCGGAATACTCGGCGGAAGGATCGGCGCGATGATACTGCTGGCAGCAATCAAGCCGCCGGATTGAGCGCGGTCGTACCCTGCGGCCACCATCATCGGGATCAAAATCGCGCCAAGCGCTGCAGCATCGGCGACAGCGGAACCGGACAACCCGGCAAATATGACGCTCGCCAAGATCGCGACATACCCGAGTCCACCTTTAACGTGTCCAAACAAAGCCATAGCGAAATTAATAATCCGCTTGGATATGCCGCCGGCATTCATCAATTCGCCAGCCAGGATAAAGAACGGAACGGCCATTAACGGAAAGTTATCTGCGCCGTTAACCAAGTTTTGCGCCACAATTTGGTTGTTAAACATATCCAGATGGAACATTAGCGCCACGCCGCTGGCGAGAAGCGCGAACGCGATAGGCATACCCAATGCCATAGCGCCTAAAAGAACTCCCAAGAAAATAACAATAGTCACTTCACGGCACCTCCTTGATCCGAATGGCCATCAGCTTCACCAATCAGCTCTTCGGAATCCAGTACCTGAGTCAACTCATCGATATCCGCCTTGCCAAAAAAGAGCTGGTACAACTTGCCTAAAATAATTAAAGCCATACAAAAACTCATCACGAGCCCTGTTCCATAGATGAGCGATTGCGGAACCCCCGTTGCCGGAGATTTGTTATCCATATTCAACATCGTCATGTCCCAGCTTCCAAAGAAAACGATCCATAAGATGTACAAGATGATTCCGTTGCTCACAACGTAAACGATCTTTTTCCCCGTTTTGGATAACCGCTTAACCAACATATCGACACCCAGATGCTGATTGTCTTTCAATGTGCTGATCGCACCGATCAATATGAGCCAAATGAACAAGAAGCGGGCCATTTCCTCGGACCATGTAATCCCCGAGTTAAAGGCATAACGTAAAACGACGTTCCCAAAGACCAAAATTGACATAATAGCGAGAAAAGCGGCGGTCAATCCATTAATCAAACGAATAAACATGCTGACTTCAAACCCTCCTTAACCTGGTACAAGGGGCATAAAAGCCCCGGGTTTTATAAACCTTTAGCTTCGGCTTGAATTTTCTCGATGATTTCCTTGCCCCATGGATACTTTTTATAGAACTGCTCATACATCGGTTGAACCGATTTTTTCATTTCATCGCGGAATTTGTCATCCGGAGTCGTGAATTTGATTTTATGCTCTTGGAGGAATTTTTTATCCGTTTCATAGCTTTCCTCCATCAGCTTCCACTCATGCTCCGCAGAGGCCGTAGCCGCTTCCTGAACCACCTTCTGCTGTTCAGGTGTCAGCTTTTGGAAAAACTTGTTGCTGATGATGTACATGTTCGGGCTGAAAATATGCTGGGATTCCAGCACATCGGTTTGAACCTCGTAATACCCTGAAGCGCGTAAGCTGGCAAGCGGATTGTCCTGTCCATCCACAACCTTCTGCTCCAAGGCCGTGAACACTTCGGAAAGCGGCAGCGGCGTTACGTTCATCCCGAGTGATTTGCCAAGATCGAGGAAGACTTGAGCGTTCGGCATTCTCATGCGCAGACCTTTGAAATCGCTCATCTGGTTAATAGGACGATTGCTGGAGAACATTCTGTAGCCATTTGCACTCCAGGCCAAAGCCTTAACGCCGTGCTTTTGTTCAAGGTCGACCGTCAGTTCTTTGCCGATCGGTCCTTGGAATACCTTTTGAGCGTGCGCGAAGCTTTCGATTAAGAATGGCAGCTCGCCTACTTGAAGCTTCTCAATCTCTGTTTGCATGATCAAGCCGGGAATCCCCATCTCGATGGAGCCGTTGCGGATGCCGTCATAAAACTCTTTCTCTGCCCCCAGCTTGTTATTCTCGTAAATTTCTACCTTGAGCGATCCGCCTGAATTTTTCTCAACCAGCGGCTTGAATTTCTCCCGAAGCGCAACGTTCTGCGGATGGTCAGGAGCGAAATAATTGGCCACTTTGATTGTAATCGCTTTCGCGGCGGCCGGCTTGGCTGACTCCCCGTTTCCTTCGTTCTGGCCTGAAGCGTTTCCATTTCCGCACCCTGAAACGAATAAAGAAGCGACAAGCGTCATTCCAACTGCAACTTTCAAACGGTTACTGATTTTCATTCCAACGCCCCCTAAAATATTTAAATGATGTTCATCGTGGATGTTTCATTTTGATATTTTCCAAAATGAACAATAATATTGAAAGCGATTTCATTGAAGACACATGTCAAGAGATTTGATATCAAGCCGTAGTTCTACATTATAGAACTCTGTTCCGACAATACCGCGGCAGTTCAGTTTTGCCCCGCCCCCTGCTTCGTTATTCCATTTGTTCTATATTATAGAACATAGTTCTGAATATTAGAAAGTCGAATGGGAGTGTGCCAAACTTTAATCATGTAAACGTTCTACATTATAGAACCACGTTCACGAATTTTGTCGATTACTTTTTTGATAGTACTATATGTTTAAAATGCTGTCAATTAAATATTTAATAGATTTTGATTTCCGGCTTCCGGCGCGGTACGCACGGTCTCACTCATGCAATCCTGGTTTGCAATACAAAAAAAACATGGCATAATACAGCTATATCCTAAGACGAGGTGTATGAGATGAATCGAGAACAAGGGCTTGCCTTGATTGAGCAAACACGTATTATCGCCATTATCCGGGGTGTTGAGGAAACGCATATGGACCGTTTGGCTGACGCCCTGTACGACGGCGGCATTAAGGCCATGGAAGTGACTTTGAATACGCCTGGCGCACTGGACATCATCCCCCGACTGCAGGATCGTGTAGGAGAGCGCATGTATATCGGTGCAGGAACGGTCATCGATCTGGACGACGCCAAGAAGGCGATTGCCGCCGGAGCTGCGTATCTGGTTACGCCGAATACGGACGAGGACGTCATCAGGTATGGCGTGGAGCAAGGTGTGCCGGTATTTCCGGGGGCCATGACACCGTCGGAGATCGTGAAAGCATGGAAAGCGGGAGCGACGGCCGTTAAAATATTCCCCGGCGCGAGCCTTGGGATCGGCTATTTGAAAGAGCTCCAGGGACCGCTGAGCCACATCCCGATGGTAGCTGTCGGGGGAGTCAACGAGGAAAATATCAGGCAGTTCCTCGATGCCGGATGTTACGGCTTTGGGATTGGCGGCTCGCTCGTCAACCTGAAGGAAATTCACAGCGGCAATTACAGCTGGGTCACCGACAAAGCGAAGCGGTTAATCGAACGAATGGGATAATAAAGGCTCCCTCAGCTAACAGGCGGAGGGAGTTTTTCAATCACGGAGATACCGGTCATCCGGCATCTCCGTCATCATGCGATTATCGGTTGTACAGTGGGATATTACTTGACATGGTTCAGCATGGCCAGAATGAGGGTGACCGCTTCCGCGCGGGTTGCGCTCTCATTCGGTGCAAAGAGGTTAGGGTTTCTTCCGCTGATCATCCCAAGCTGGAACGCCGCAGCCACGTGCGCTTGCGCCCATTGCGGAATTTGATCGGTATCCTCAAAGGTCAGCTGCGTATTCGGATCTAACGGAAGTCCCAACGCCCGGACGATCATGACCGCCAGCTCGGCACGTCTGATCGACCGGTCCGCCCGGAAGGTTCCGTCTTCATAGCCGCTGATCACATTCGCGCCCGCCACTTGCGCCAAGCTTGGTCTGACCCATTCCGGAATGCTGTCGAGATCGGCAAAGGGCAGTTCCGGAACTTTCGCAGCTTCTTCCCATTTGAGCGCCCGATTGATCATGACCGTAAACTCGGCGCGGCTCACTTGACCGTCCGGACGGAAGGAGCCGTCCTCATAGCCGTTCACGATGCCGAGACCGACGGCCCGTTCAATCAAAGCTTTCGCCCAATGGTTCTCCAGATCGTTCAGGCTTGCCTGCCCGGGCTTCGAGGCCGAAGCATCGCCGTCTTTCGGGGCATTGCCATTCTGTGCCCGGACGTACGGCTTAATGCTGTTCGCATCAAACAAGATTTCTACATGGTAATCGCCGTTATATTGATTCGGGATGGCCATTTGGATTTGCGCGTTGACCTTCGTTTTTGCGTCCTTGATTTCCAATTGGACCGTTCTTGTATTTTCTTGCTCATTCGTCCCGATAACCTCCGCGTCCACCAGAGCATCGTCCTTCTCGATCTTGAACCCGGGCATTTCTTTGCTGCGTTTCAAGGTGAAGGCTGCATAGCTTTTCCCGTCTTTCACCGTCAACTTGGCCGGATGCAGCACATACTCGTCAACTACCGATTTCTGGTCCTTCCCGCGCACGTTCATGACGAAATCCAACGCGTATTCGCCGTTTGTCAGCGCTTCTGCCAGCGGTTTAGCCTCCAGTTGAGTTGCACCTGCGCCGGCGGCAGCAGCCTTCAGGCTCGATTTGTCGAAGGTAATGTAAACGTCATAATTATGATCATAATTAAATTCAGGCCAATCAATGCTAACCCATGCTTTGGTCTTGGCCGTCAGGTCGGCTACCTTGAATTGAACGACCCTCGTGTTTGCTTTTTCATCCGTGCTCACTACGGTCGAGTCAGACAGGCTGCCGTCTTGCTCGACTTTGAAATCGGTAATCTGCTTGCTTTGCTTTAACGTAAAGGCGGCGTACATCACACCGTTCGTCACGGTTAACGTTCCGGGCGTGACAACGTAATCCTGCATGACCGACGTTTGCTCGGGTTTTTCGAACTTCACTATTCTATAATTGATGCTGTAAGTACCGTCTGCGAGCCCGTGAATGTTCGACGTAGCCGGCGGATTTGAGACTCCGCCGCCACCCGGACCTGTCCCCGGGTTTGTTCCAGTTCCCGGATTCGTGGCGACAGGCGTCACTTGGCTGAAGGCGATTTGGAACGAGCGCGTTTCCGTTCCTTCTCCCTGCTGGACTTCAAGGTTGACGATATAGGCGGCAGTCAAATCCTCGAGCTCGAATTGAACCTCCTGGGAGTCATTTACGGCTGCCAACACCTTCACCGCGCCCGGTTGTTTAGCCACCGTTTTCGGCAAAATATCTTCGGTTCCGCCACTCGCGAGCACCTTCTGTAATTTCCTGATCTGTACGCCGGATTTCGTCTTGAACGACACCACTTTCTTGCCGTTCTGCACCTTCAACTTGCCGGAATCCTCAAGGTACGTATTCGCCGGCGTTCCCGATTGATCGCCGGAGGTTACGACAATGTTAAACGTATATTCTGCGCCTTCAACAGGCTGAGTCAGCACGCTGCCCGCATCGAATTTCAAGCGAATGCTGTGCGTCATGTTATAAGGCGCGCCGTTATACGTTGTGCTGATTTGAACTGCCGCTTTCAATTCGGCCGTTAAATCGGCTATTTCGAACTGTACGACCCTTGTGTCATTCGCCGCATTGGTGCTTACAATGGTCGTATCGGTCAATACACCGTTTTGCTCCACTTGAAATTGCGGGATGACAGAGCTTTCTTTTACGGTGAAAGACACTTTCTTTTTCCCCTGCTGCACCGTTAATTTGCCCGGCTTGAGGAAGTAATTTTCCATGCTGGATAACTGTTCCTTGGTAGCATGCAGCGCCGAGAATGGAATCATGTATTCGCCGTCGGCCAAATCGTTCGGATTTGCCGGTAAAGGATTGCTTGCATGAACGGCTGCCTGGAACTTCGCCAATGCCTGCTGCAGAGCCGCCGCCGTGTTATCCACCTGCTCTTGGCTCAACGCCGGATTTTCCGCCGACTTCTTAGCCGCTTGGATGGCGGTCAGCAGTTCGCTCTTGGAGCCGGCCGGATATTGGCCTTTGTAGCTTCCCTCCACGGCTGCATGATATTTCGCTTGAGCGTCGGCAATTAAAGCATTCAGTGCCGTTTTGCTGCCGATATTAAACTTCAGGCGGATGGTATGGTCCATCTCGTACGGAGTGCCGTTCGGCATCGTAGTCGAGATGTGCACCTGAGCGTTAAGCAACGCGGTCAAGTCGGTGACTTCGAATTCAACCGTTCTAGTATTTGCCGCCGGGTCCGTGCTTACAACCTGCGTTTCAACGAAAGTTCCGTTCTTCTCTACTTTCAGGCTCGTAACGGTCGTGCTGTCTTTCACGGTAAAAGACACTTTCTTCTTATCTTGCTGTACAATCAATTTGCCCGGTTTAAGCAAATAGTTATCCATGGAAGAAGGCTGATCTTTCGTCGAGTGCAGCGCCGTAAACTGAAGAGGGTATTCGGAGGAAACGGCGCCGAATCCCAGTTCAATTTCATACTCGTGGTCGTAAATGCCTATTGGCGCAGGAAGCACCCAATACACCTTAACCCAGCCGTTCAGTCTTGCCGACAAATCGTCCACTTCGAATTGGACGACTCTTGTGTTGGTTGCCGCATCGCTGCTTAACGTGGTCGTTTCAACCAAAGCCCCGTTCTTCTCCGTCTTGAACGAGAGCGTCTCGGCACTTTGCTTCAGGGTGAACGAAACATACTTTTTCCCGTTCTGCACCTGCAGCTTCCCGCTGTTTCGATCGACATAATCATACATGACCGAAGGTTCATTCGTGCCCTTCTTGTAAATCGTAAACCCGAGCGTATACTCCCCGTCCTGCAGCGAGCCGGATCCCGGATTGCTTACAATGACCGATGCTTCAAACGCCGCCAGCGCTGCTTGCAGGGAGGCGGCCTCCTGATCCAGCTTATCCTGAGATTGCTCCTCGGTGCTGTTGGCTAAGCTCTTGGCTTTATTAATCGCCGTCTTCAGCGTATTTTTCGAACCATACGGATACTGCCCGTCCAAAGTCCCTTCAACAGCCGAATCATGCACATTCTGAGCGACGGTTACTAATGCCTTTAGCGGTTCTTTATCGCCGGCGGGCAATACGCTTACCGTAGTCGAGGCATCGTTCAGCTCCAGCTTGTTTCCTTGTCCGTTTGTAATGGAGATATCGCTCACTGAAACAGAAGCGGCCTGCGTAAGTGTTTTAGGCTTAAACAGAAACACAGCGAAATTTCTCGCGCCCTGATTAAAAGCGAGACCGGCCTTGCCTTCTTTAAGGCTGGTGTAAACTTTAATCTTGCCCGGTGACAGCTCCGTCAGCACAGGCTCATTGAAGGTATTGTACGGAGCCAAGACCTGTGTTAATTCCAATTGACCGGGATCAAAAGTTACCGTAGCTTCATGCTCGTATACTTGCTGATAGACGGTGTCTGTCACACCGCTGATGTTAATCGTCGCTCTAAAGGAATTCCCCAAGTAGACGGTTTGAGCAACGGTGTTGGTGTTTAATTTCGCTTCAGGACCTGCTTCTGCTCCGGCTACCGGAATTTGCAGAGCAGCCAGCAGCACGAACAGCATGAGCAGAATTGAAATATTTTTCTTGAGTAGCCTGTTCAAAGTCATTACTCTCCTTGTTCACAATGAAGTATGGGAATGTCTCACGTCATGCTTTGCGATTCCAGATAAAATTCAGATAATGATTATCATTCTTAATAAAAAAGCTAAAAAAAAATAACCCTTGTTTATCTTCCAACTAAAACGCCGCTAAATAAGCCATATTGTTCCGGCTTCCCTCCGATAAACAAAAATTTACCAACTGTGTCCCGCCTACGAGATGATCTTATATTAGCCGCTTTCATTTTGTCAATCACTTTATGGCCATCTATTTCCTGTATAAACTTTAAAAATTACAGGCAAATTCAGCACGGTCGGGTCTGATAATTGCCAGAATAAGTTTTTAATTGGATAAAAATTTCTAAATAATAGTTGACAATGATAATCATTTTCAACTATCTTTTTATTATACTGTGTATTCCCCCTACATCGTCAGACAGGAGGCCTTTCATGAAATTTAAATGGGTTGCCTTTATGGCACTTTCTCTCTCGGTAATTATAGGCTGCGGGCAAACCGCAACCCCCGATTCCGCCCGGCCTGTAACGGGGGCAAACGCGGCCTCCGAAACCGCTCCCAAATCTGCTGCCGTATCCGTCCAGGATTTTGCAGGCCGTACGGTAAGCTTTCAGGCTGTCCCCCAACAAATTGTCGCGCTAAGCAGCGGAGAGATGGATATTGTATACGCACTTGGCGGCCAGCTGGTCGGCAGACCGACCACTTCGGCGCCTCTTGCAGTAAAGGAAGCCGAGAAGGTCCAACAAATCGGGACGACGCACGGCATCGATTTGGAAAAAATCGCATTAGTCAGCCCTGATCTTGTCCTTGGCAATCATCCGATGAACACGAAGGATATTCCGAGTATTGAAAGTATCGGAGCGAAGATGGTGCTCACTTCGGCCAATTCGGTCGAGGACATCAAAAAACAAATAGCGCTGATCGGCCAATTGCTGCAAAAGGACGATAAAGCCCGGGAGCTGATTGGGAGCATCGATAAGAAGCTGACGGAGCTCCAGCATAATCGCGCTGCCGAAAAACCGAGAGTTCTCCTCGTGTATGGAGCTCCGGGGACGTATATGGCCGCCTTGAACAATTCGTTGAGCGGCGACATGCTCGTCATGGCGGGAGGAGAAAACATTGCCGCCGACTACCCGAAGCTGGAGAACTATCCGCAATACGCCCAATTAAACACGGAAAAAATCATACAGTCCGATCCGCAGCTCATCCTGCTGATGAGCCACGGAAACCCGGAGACCGTGAAGGAAGGATTCGTGAAAGAAATGCAGCAGAACGCGGCTTGGACCAGCTTGGACGCCGTGAAGCAAAACCGCATCGAAGTGCTGCCGTCCGATCTGTTCGGCACAAATCCCGGCACGAGAGTCATTGAAGCGCTCGATTTGCTGCAAAAGCTGCTTCAATCCGCGAAATGACGGTCATGAAGGCAGATCGACGCAACATGCGAAGAAAAGGGCTCGTCATACTGGCCCCTCTTCTGCTGCTTCTGGCTACTTTTTATGGCCTGTCCTACGGATCAGTCCCGATATCGCTCCAGGAAATTTGGGCGGTCTTCACAACCGACAGCCAACCTTTGCACGAAAAAATCATCTATAACCTAAGATTCCCCAGGGTTCTGATCGGATTGTTGGTCGGCGCCTGTCTAGCCGCTTCCGGCGCTCTGCTTCAAGGCGTGATGAAAAACCCGTTGGCCGATCCGGGCGTTATCGGAGTGTCAGCCGGCGGGGGTCTCGCGGCCATTATTTCAATGATCGTTTTTCCGCAATACAGCTATCTGCTACCGGCGGTGGCATTTCTCGGTTCTCTGGCAACATCCATCGTCATCTACCTGCTGGCTTGGGATAAGGGGGCGTCCCCGCTTAAAATCGTTTTGGCGGGAGTCGCCATCAATGCTCTGCTAGGCGCCGGAACCAACGGATTCATGGTCGTCTTCAGCGATCGCGTGCAGGCCGTCTTGCCTTGGCTTGCCGGCGGGCTCAGCGGAAAAAGCTGGCATCATCTTTCCTTCATGGCCCCTTACGCTATTGCTGGCCTTGCCGCATGCGTATTTGCGATAAAACCGTCCAATCTCATGCTATTAGGAGACGATTCGGCTCAATTGCTGGGCCAACGGGTTGAGGCGCAGCGGCTTTTTATTATTTTATTGTCGTCCTTATTGGCCGGTACGGCCGTCAGCGTCGGGGGGTTAATCGGCTTTGTCGGATTAGTCGTTCCGCACGCGATCCGTATTCTTGTCGGGGACGACTACCGTTACTTGCTTCCGCTTTCCGTCATCGGGGGAGCGAGTCTTGTCGTGCTCGCCGATACGATCGCCCGCTCGTGGTTTGATCCGATCGAGCTTCCCGTCGGCATTCTGCTGGCCGCCTTAGGCGCACCGTTCTTTCTATACTTGCTGAAGAAACGGAGAATCGCATGATGACAGCTATCCAAACCGAGCATCTTCACTATCAATCCGGCGCTTTTCAGCTGCGTGACATTACGGTTTCGTTTCCGCGAGAGCAAATGACGGCGATCGTCGGTCCGAACGGATCGGGCAAATCCACGCTGCTGAAAGTGATTACCCGGCTGCTTCATGCCGATCAAGGAGAACTGTATGTAGACAACAGGAAGGCTGCGGAATTCACAACGATCCAATATGCCAGAACGTTATCCATGCTGACTCAATCCAGGCATTCACTGCCCGATTTGACCGTCCGGGAGCTGGTCTCCTACGGCCGCTCCCCGTACAAGCGGATCTTCGACCGGATGACATCCAACGATGAACATATTGTAGATTGGGCGATGGATGTTACCGGCACCCGGAGATACGAGCAGCGGATGTTCCATACTTTATCGGGAGGTGAACAGCAAAAAGCGCGCATTGCCATGGCTTTAGCGCAAAAAACGAACATCGTTCTGCTAGATGAACCCACCACGTTTCTCGATATTGCGCATCAGTTGGATGTCATGGAAATGCTGCGGAAGATTCATCAGGAGCATAAGCTCACCATCGTCATGGTGCTGCACGATCTTCAGCAGGCGGTCCATTACTGCCATTATTTGATCGCCATGAAGAATGGCCGGATCCAGACAACAGGTAAGCCTAAGGACGTACTCAGTCCGGAATTTTTGAAGGATGTTTATCAAATCGAAGCAAAGGTCAAATTCGAAGATGAATATCCGATTATTATCCCCATTCGAAAACAATAAAAAGGAGCGGTACACATGGTCATCGTGACGAACAAATCGCAAATCACCAAAGGAAACGCGCATAAGTTAATCGAACGGTTCGATAAGGTAGGCAAAGTGGAATACATGGATGGCTTTCTGGGTCTGGAGGTGCTGCTGACCGAGAATACGCCCGAATACGATGAGGTCACTGTAAGCACACGTTGGAATCAGAAGGAGGATTTTCAGGCCTGGACGCGAAGCGAAGCGTTCCGGGAAGCCCATTCCCATCGTGGAGGCATGCCGGAATATATTATTTCCAATCAGATCTCGTTCTACGACGTAAAGATCGTCAGAGAGCCTATCAAGGCAAGTTAATGATCCGTGAACCGGCCTCATGTCTCAAGTCACGAGACGAGAGGCCGGTTTAGTCCGTTGAATGAAGCATGGGCTTACGGGTACAAGTGGCAGGCGGCCTGATGCTCGTGCCCTAGCGGGAGCATGCCCGGCCTTTCGGTTCTGCACACGTCCATGACCTTCGGGCAGCGGGGGGCAAACACGCATCCTTTCGGCGGATTCGCCGGGGAAGGCACGTCTCCCTGCAAAATGATCCTTTCCCGCTTCCTTTGCGGATTCGCTGACGGAACCGCGGACAGCAAAGCCTGCGTGTACGGGTGGCGCGGATTTTTAAACAAATCGTCCGTTTTGCCGAGCTCGACCATGCGTCCCAAGTACATCACCCCTACCCGATCGCTGAGATGGCGAACGACCGAGAGATCGTGGGAAATAAATATATAGGTCAGATGAAGGGCTTTCTGCAAATCCTGCATCAGGTTCAAAACCTGGGACTGCACGGAAACGTCGAGAGCGGATACCGGCTCGTCGGCTACGATCAGCTCGGGCTTTAAACTGAGGGCGCGGGCAATGCAGATGCGCTGCCTTTGCCCACCGCTGAACTCATGGGGATAGCGGCTTGCATGGGAGGCGTTCAGCCCGACCAATTCCAGAATCTCCGCTACTTTCTGCTCCTTTTCCCTGGCATGGATCAAATGATGAACGAGAAGCGGCTCGCTGATCAGATCGCCTACCGTCATCCGCGGATTCAGCGAAGCGTACGGGTCCTGAAAGACCATTTGGATATCTCTTCGCAGCTTTCTCATACGTTCTCCGCTCAATCCCGTAATCTCGGTGTTGTTATAATAAATTTGGCCCTCCGTCGCCTCCAGCAGCTTGAGAATCAAACGCCCCGTTGTCGATTTTCCGCAGCCGGACTCCCCGACAATACCCAGCGTTTCCCCTTTGCGCACGGAGAAAGACACATCATCCACCGCTTTAACATACCCCGTCACTCTATTCAGCAGCCCGCCCCGAATTTCAAAGTACTTTTTCAGGTTCTTGACTTCCAACAACGCAGTTTGACTCATTACAGGCACCTCCTCCGTCATACAGCCAGCAGCGGCAGCTGTGTCCATCCTTCATCTGTATCAATTCCGGATTATGCGTGAAGCATTGCTCCATCGCATGCTTGCACCTTGGCGCAAACCGGCACCCTTGAGGCATATTCGCAAGCGCAGGCACTTGACCTGGAATTGAATTCAGCCGTTCGAGCTTGCGATCCAGCTGCGGAATCGATTCGAGGAGGCCTATCGTATACGGATGCTTCGGCTCCTGGAATAAGCTGCCTACATCGGCTTCCTCCACCACCTGGCCGGCATACATCACGAGCACACGGTCGCACATTTCCGCGACAACCCCAAGATCATGCGTGATAAGCAAAATCGATGTCCCGGTTTGTTCCCTCATCTGTCGCATCAAATCAAGTATTTGCGCTTGTATCGTGACATCCAGCGCCGTCGTAGGCTCATCCGCAATTAACAGCTTGGGCTGGCAGGCAAGCGCCATCGCGATCATCACCCGCTGTCGCATCCCGCCCGATAATTGGTACGGATAGGACTTCGCAATCGCTTCAGGGCGAGGAATGCCCACCTTCCCTAATATTTCCACCGTTAACGCCCGCGCCTCCCGTTTGCTTACGTCACGATGCAGCAGAATCACTTCGTCGATCTGCTTGCCGATCGTAAAGATCGGGTTTAACGATGTCATCGGCTCTTGAAAGATGATGGAGATCTCGTTCCCTCGCAGATCCCTCATCTGACGATCGGTCAGCTCTAAAATTTCGGAATCTTCGAAACGGATATTCCCTTCAATCCTGCAAGCCGGTTGACCGGGCAGCAAACGCATAATCGACATGGAGGTCACCGATTTCCCGCACCCGGACTCGCCCACCAGTCCGACGGTTTCGCCTTCCTTCACGGAAAACGAAACACCCGAGACCGCCGTAACCTGTGCATCCCGGGAACGAAACCGGATTTGTAAATTGTCCACTTCCAGCAGCTTTTTAGCCATCCTGACCGCCTCCTTATTCCGTAATCTTTCGGTCCAGCGCATCCCGCACCGAATCGCCGAGCACATTGAACGCCAGACAGGTGACGAGAATAGCCAGCCCCGGGAAGATCGCGACGTGAGGTGCCGATGTCATACTCCCGCGTCCGGAGCTGAGCATCGCGCCCCATTCGGGGGTCGGCGGCTGCGCCCCCATACCGAGAAAGGACAACGAGGCCGCAATCAGAATCGCCGAGCCGATACGCATGGTCAAGTAAACCAGGACGACGGACAGCGTACCCGGAAAAATATGCTTCCATATAATCGCGCTGTCTTTAACACCAATCGCCCGCGCCGCTTCGATATACGTCATGCTTTTGAGAGACAGCGTATTGCCCCGAACAATGCGGATAAAGATCGGAACGGTGAAAATAGCTACGGCCACGACAACATTGGCAAGTCCCGGTCCCAAAATCGCAATAATGGCGATGGCCAGCAGAATCCCCGGAAAAGCAAACAGCACGTCGCAAACGCGCATAACCATGGAGTCGTATCTGCCTCCGTAATACCCGGCGGTAAGACCAAAAAATGTTCCTATTGAAGCACCGAAGAGAACCGACAGCAATCCCACCGATAAGGAAATGCGCGTTCCGGATACGATCCGGCTGAATATATCCCGGCCGAATTCGTCGGTACCGGCCCAATGCTTCAAGGATGGCGCTTCCAAAACTGCGTTGTAGTCGGGAGCTGCGGGATCGTAGCTGACGAGCTGAGGCCCGATCAGCGAGATGACGAACAACAGGAGTACAATCAGAAGAGCGGCCACCCCGATCTTCTGTCTTTGGAAATTGCGGACAAACCGGCGAAAGGGGGACTCCGCAGGGGCTGCCTTTTGCGTTAACGTGTCGGTTATACCGGTAGATGCAGCAGTCTTCGACATAGTCTCTCCCTCCTATCGAACGAGTCGAATTTGCGGGTTCAAAGTGGCATAAATAATATCGACGAACAAATTAATGAGCATAAACTCCAAGGCAAAAAGCAGCAGCTCCGCCTGGATGACGGGGTAATCGCGGAAATTGACGGCATCGATCAACAGCCGCCCCATCCCCGGCCAGGAGAACACCGCTTCGACGACCACGGAACCGCCAAGCAAAAAACCGAACTGAAGTCCGGTCATCGTGACAACCGGAATCAGTCCATTGCGCAGCGCGTGCGACCAGACGACCACAGCTTCTCTCGCCCCTTTGGCCCTCGCCGTCCTGACGTAATCCTCCCTCAAGCTTTCAAGCAGACTTGTGCGGGTGAATCGTGCAATGACGGCTGCGACCCCGGAGCCCAGCGTGATGGCCGGCAAAATCACATGCTGGAACGATCCGCTTCCTCCTGAAGGCAGCCAGCCGAGCTGAACGGCGAAAAGCTCGACAAGCAAAATCCCCAGCCAAAACGAAGGCATCGAGATTCCCGTGATCGCCGCTATCATCGCTAACCGATCCTGCCATTTGCCCCTGTGTGTGGCTGCGATGACCCCAAACAACAATCCAGCGCATATCGCCCACACCATGCTGTACATGGTCAGCTCGAGCGTTGCCGAGAAACGTTCGACAATCATGGTGTGGACGGGCTCTTGCGTCCGAAAGGAAACGCCGAAGTTTCCTTGTAAAGCGTTGATAAAGAAGTTAGCGAATTGTACGTAAAGCGGCTGATCCAGACCGAGCTTCGCGCGGGTGTTCTCCACATCCTGCACCGATGCGTCCGGACCCGCAACAATGCGGGCCGGATCACCGGGAATGAGATGAATGAAGAAAAAGATGACGATCGAGACGATCAGCAGGATCGGAAGCATCGCAGCCAAACGTCTGCATATATAGATAAGCATGACCACTCCTCCTCATTCGGCATCTGCACTATTTGAATTCAACACGCTTCAAATCAAGCGAGCCGTCAGGAAGGACAAAGGCATTATTCAAGTTGCTTCTTTTACCTGAAATAATGTCGGTCACGTAGAGGAAACCCCATGGAGCTTCTTCTACAACTAACTTTTGCACATTCGCGTACGCTTCAAGACGTTCTTTGTCGGTCGTTAAGCGCAGCCCGTTTTCGATTAATTTTTCCGCCTCTTCGTTCACATAAAATCCCGTATTGTAGCCGGCCGGCGGGAACTGGGCCTTGGTCAGCAGCGGACGGATACCCCAATCGGCTTCGCCTGTGGACAGAGACCAGCTGCCCATGTACGTCTGCATTTTGCTCTCTTCCGGCTTCACGTACAACTGGTTGAGCAAGGTGCCCTTCTCCATCTGCTGAATGTTGACTTTTACCCCGACTTCTTTCCATTGCTGTTGAATAAATTCCGCGGCTTTCACCGTTTCGCTGGCATTCACAACCCATAAGGTTGTCTCAAATCCGTTAGGAAAACCGGCTTCGCTCAGAAGACTCTTTGCTTTCTCGCGATTGTAATCGTACATTTGCTGTTTCTGGAAGCCCCATACATTCGGCGCGATGATGGATTCCGCCGGTGTCCCAAACCCTTTGTACACCACTTTGATCAGCGTATTTTTATCAATCGCATAGTTCAAGGCTTGACGCACCTTTTTATTGTCGAACGGTTTCTTCGTCATATTAAACACGACATAGAACTCAAGTATGGAAGGCGCTTTGTTCACGACAATATTGTTGTCGTTCTTCACGCTGTCCACTTGGTCGGCAGACAACGGATAAACGAATTGAACTTCGCCGGTTTTCAGCATGGACGTACGGGACGAAGCTTCGGTTACCGGCTTGAACACAATTTTATCCACTTTCGCGGTGTTCGCTTTATCCCAGTATCCGTCGAATTTCTTGATCGTCACATGATCGGCGTCCTTCCATTCGACGAATTGGTAAGGGCCTGTGCCTACGGGCTTGCGCTGCACTTCCTTGTTATTCTCCTTAATCGATTTCGGAGAAATCATCATCGAGGCGGGATGGGCGAACGTTTGGGTAATAGCCGCGAACGGCTGATTCAGAACGAATTTGACCGTGTAAGGATCGATCACTTCCACTTTCTCCACGACCTGGAACAGCGAGGCGCGTTTCAGCTTGTTATCCGGATTTTTAATCCGGTCCAGGTTGGCTTTGACCGCTTCCGCGTTGAACTCTTCCCCGTCGTGAAACTTAACGCCTTTTCTTAATTTAAAGGTTGCCGATTTGGCATCGCTGCCCAGTTCCGGTAAAGACTCTGCGAGGACCGGCACAACCTTCATATCTTTATCGAAGCCTAGAAGTCCTTCGTACATGGATTTCATAATCGAGTGCGACAAGGTATCCTGAGCGTCATGCGGATCCATGGTCGTCGGATTGGCCGCCTGTGCGACAACAAGCTCGGTAGGCTTACTGGCGGCTGCTTTGCTGTCGGCGCCCGCATCCTTCTGCGTCTGAGCCGGCTTCGAACAGCCTGCCCCCACAAGGCTAACGACCAGCATGCAAGTTAAAACAACGATCCAGCCCTTTTTTGCTTGCATAAGTGTACACGCTCCTTTTTAATAATACCGCCTAATCTTTCGCTTGCAGCATTCCCTGAACGGCAGAACGTGCCGCTATACTTGCCTCGCCTTCCTGTAAGGCCGGAGGTAAAACAAAGGCGCCTTCCAGCCTTTGTCTTTATCCGGCTCGCACAGGCCGGTTACCGGCACGGCCTGAGACGGATCTGCCGTCATCCTCCGCTACCGCTGCGGCATCGGATACTTGCCGTCCCATACAATCTGCCTGTACAGAACCGGATCCGTATCCCCTTCCGTATTGATGAACAGCACGACCGAGTCCTGATCCAGCTTCAGCTTGCTTCGGATCCCGCTAAATTCCGGTTCCGACATCAGCAAGGATAATAAACCTATACCGACCGCTCCGCTTTCCCCGCTGATCACGCGTTGATCGCCCTCCAGCGGACTGGCCAACATCCGCATGCCGCGGGCGGCCACATAATCCGGGCAGCTGACATAGGCGTCCGCGAAGTCCCGCAGTATGCTCCACGCTATCGGATTCGGCTCTCCGCAGGCCAAGCCCGCCATGATCGTCTCCAAGCTGCCGTACACCTGGTGAGGCTCCCTGTCCCCGACCGACGCGGAGTGGAAGATGCAAGCGGCGTTGTCCGGCTCTACGATGAGGGTCACCGGATGTTTCCCTTCGTATAAATTAGCCCAGTAACCAAGCAGCGCCCCGGCCATTCCGCCTACGCCCGCTTGCAGAACGATATGAGTCGGTTCAGGCATTTCCATATGGCGGATCTGCTCCCCGACCTCCCCGAGTATCGTCGTATACCCCTGCATAATCCATTGGGGGATGCGAGTATACCCGTCCCAGGCGGTATCCTGAACGATTTCCCAACCGTTCTCCGCAGCCTTCTCCTTGGCCAATTGCACCGTATCGTCGTAGTTGAATTCGGTCACAATGGCTTGAGCGCCCGTCTCCCGGATGGCTTCCACTCTTCTGGCGGCCGATCCCTTCGGCAAATAGACGACCGCCTTTTGCCCGAATTGCCGGGCCACCCAAGCTACGGCGCGTCCGTGGTTTCCGTCGGTAGCCGTCGTAAAGGTAAGATCCCCGAGCTTATGCCTGACTTCCGCCGATTTCAAATAGTCGAACGTCGTGTCTTCGATGAAAATCCCTAATTTCCCGCAAATGACGTTTCCGAGCGCATAGGTGACGCCTAAACCCTTGAAAGCGTTCAACCCGAGCCGGTAAGACTCGTCTTTCACCGCAATGCCGGCAACTCCCACAGCTTCGGCCAAGCGGTTTAAAGCGATTAGCGGGGTAACGGCGTAACCGCTCATTGATTTTTGGAAATTAAGCGCTTTCACGCTTTCGTTAACGGAAAGCCAAAGTGGAAGCTCGTTCGCATCCGGATTTCTGGCATCGTTACAAATAAACTTTATCCCTGATGGCTTGACAAGTTCATGCCGCAATCGGTTTCGCCTCCCGCACCCTGTTATCCTGAATTTTCCCGCAAACTAAGAAAGATGCAGCGAATACACTTCGGGCCGGCGGTTTTTCAAGGAAGGAACCTGCTTGCGGATTTGCTGGACGTAATCGAGGTCGATTTCCGCTACCGTCACCATCTCCGCGTCGGCCGCCGTTGCAATAACCGTCCCCCACGGATCGACGATCATGGAGCGGCCGTAGCTTTGGTACGACGGCTTTTTACCGATTTGTCCGGGGGCGATGACATAGGCCTGGTTCTCAATAGCACGGGCGCGCAGCAAGGTCTCCCAATGATCGCGGCCGGTATACAGCGTAAATTCCGCAGGCAGCATCAGGATTTCCGCACCTTTCAACGACTGCAGACGGAAAAGCTCCGGGAACCGGATATCGTAGCAGATCGCAAGGCCGATCTTGGCGAAGTCCGTATCGCAGACCACGACCTCTCTGCCGAAATCTTTGGTTTGCGATTCCAGATAGGAAGGTCCGCTCTCAATCTCGACGTCGAACAAATGGATTTTGCGGTATTTTCCTACCAATTCCCCCTGCGGATTGAACAGTACCGTCGCATTATAGAATTTGACTTCGCCCCTTACCTTCTCCAACATGCTTCCGCCATGGAGCCAGATGTTCAGTTCCTTGGACAGCCTGCTCAAAAACTGTACCGTCTCGCCGTCCGGAATATATTCCGCGTTGGCTTCTTCCTGCTCTTCCGTTCCGACAAAATTGAAATATTCCGGCAGGGCGACATATTGCGCTCCCTGTCCCGCCGCTTCGCGAATGAGCCGTTCGGCCTTCTGAAGGTTGGATGCCTTATCGTGCTGGCTGTCCATTTGTACCGTCGCAACTTTAATTTTTCTCATGGTAAGCTTCCTTTCCGAAATGAAGTAATAAGTGCCGTTGTTTAATTTGAGAACGCATACATTTTGTAGTTGTATTGATGCGGGGGACCGACGGCGATCCATAATCTGCCTTCGTCCGGTTCGGCAATGACCGATGCGACGGTCATGTTATCCGTACCGTCATCTTCCGGCATCGCGCTCAGCGTATGCGGGTAGGTTTGACGATCGCGCAAAATATCCTGCATGACGTCCGCGTTGAGCTCCCCTTTTCTGCCGACCAGCAGCTCTTTCATCCGGGATTGGCGAATGCGCGAGTTGACCAGCTGGTGTCCGCTCAATCGCTCTTCCTTCTGCAAATCGCTCCCAATAAAATGGTTGGAATGAACCAGAATTCCATCGTCCGGCAACAGTAACGCATCCGTAGTCGGAATCGTCTCCAGGTCCGCCGCATGACCGAATCGATCCATCATGATCAGATTTCTCGACGACGCCCGATGCAGGCTGCGCACGGCTTGGATCGCTTCCTCGACCGTCGAGGAGCAGGTCAGCGCATAGCGTGACAGCATGTAACGCGGAAATCCGAAGCGCCATCCGTCGCAAGTGAGGAAGTTGGCAAATACCCCGAGGCCCAAGTTGTTAATCCCGATATACGAAACTTGACCGGCCGGTGCAAACATTAAGCAAGCGGGCTGGTCATCCGGCACAAATTCGACCACCACGCCAATTTCGGAATAAAAATGCGGAAGGTCTGCATTTTGCCCGATCAAGGGGATGCCGTTGGATGTAGCCTGAGATGAGACGGCGAAGGTCGTGCATTCATTGTTGGGTTGAAAATTGCGGTAGATCTCGGCCCGCAGCTGCAGCAAATAGGCTTCAGCCAGCGTAATATTCGCGCCTTCGGCAATCCCCTGTATCTCTTCATCAAAATACGGCGCATAACGCTGCACATAAGTCCGATAATGCATAACCGCTTCCATTAAGGCTTCCTGGGTCGGAACTTCAACCCACGTTTTTAACCTTTCCTGTGCCAATTCGAGGTGGCGTTCGATCAGACCGGCACATGCCTCGCCGTATTGCTGACCGATCTGCCGGTGGCTGCCCCGAAAGCAATAGTAGGGAAAAGTCCTGGACGATCTGGCCCCGGATGATTCCTGGTCAGGCGAAACCATACGTTGTTCCTCCTTCAATTTTTCGTCAGCGCGAATGGTGGGTCAAAATGTTTGAAAAAAAACGTTTTACGGGAGACAGCAGTTTAAACCCTTCATGACGAACTCCGGGGACTTCATCGTATTGAACCGATAATCCTTCCCGCTCGTAATTGTCCCGCAAAGCTCTGATGCGTTCCAGACGGGTTAAGCCGGCGGCATCGATCCCATCCATCCAGAGCGGCTCATCCTTGTTATTAATTTCCCAGGTTTCGACATCTTCGCTGCCAATAATTAATTGAACCGGTACGTTCCGCATATCTTCAAGCTGTACGGGAACGCCATAGTACTGCTCGAAATTGCCGGTACCTACATGCCAAGGTCTGGATGTATCCAAGTAGGTGATGTACCCGGGAGCGCCGATAGACACACCCAGCAAACGGTTTGCATGAAGATAAAAGAATCGATGGGCGAACTGGCCGCCTCCGGAAAAGCCGTGAAGCAGGAAGCGGTCGGCGTTGATCCCGTATTTACCCGCTACTTCATCGACCATAGACAGCAAAGCAAGATCAAAACGGATGCCCGCAAAATGCACGTACTTGTAGGAATCCAGCTCCCCCGGCTCGGTAATTCCGGCGGGAAACAAGGGAGCGAGAATGATCGTATTCGTTTCTTCCGCAAAATCTGCGAATAAATCTCTGTAATGTTGAGCGGTTCGGCCCGTACCGTGAACGATTACGGCTAGACGGTATGCGGCATGATGGGGTTGGCCGTAATTTGCAGGAATGTAGGTGCAGTAAGAGAATCTCTTGTCATACTGGCAGGCATGCATCGTCGACGCGCCGTAGTCATAGTGCGAAAGCTTTCTCGGAGAGTGGTTCAAGCTATCTACCTCCTGAAGTCCCGTGTCGGGAATTCGTGATGAGATTAACGAATGACTGCGGCTTCAGCCGGATACCAGCTTTCTTGAAGGAACTGGACAATGCGGTCCACGGAACGGTTGACGAGCGCCTCGCCCTTCTCTTTCGTTCCTATGGTAGCGTTTCCAATAGTGCCCGAATTCGTAAAGGCCGAGAATGGAGGGTATGTAATGACGTCGGGAAAAAAGTCGTTAAACTTTGGAGGTTCGTTTACCCACTGGCTCACATCGACCAGATCGGGATATAAATGCATCATAACCGACGTTCCCGCTTCGCTGGCGTGAGCGTGTGCCAGCTCGCCGGATTCGATAATGCCGTCGCAGTGCGCCTTAATAAATCTCCAATAGTCGATTTGTGCACAGCGGATGCCGGGCGTTCGCTGAAATTCAAATGCGATTTGATTAATAATAGGCACATTGCCCAAATGCGTGTTGACAAACAAGAAATCTTTAAAGCCCCATTTCTCAAGGCTGCGCAATGTATCCCATAAATATTGCTTGAAGCTTTCCGAGCTGATCGTTATCGTGCCCGGAAAGTCTTCCAGTTCGGAAGACTCCCCTGCTTCCAGCACTGGTCCGATCATCGCATTTACCCGCTCGGCAACGAGACCGGCAATTTTGTTCGCGACTAACGTATCCGTTCCAAGCGGTAAATGCGGTCCGTATACTTCAAACGCCCCTGAAGGAATGATGACCAGATCGGTCGTTTTTTTCCGCTCGACAAACGTTTTCCAGCTCATCTCTTTCATATAATTGACCTGTTTCATTAGGTTCCTCCTCATGAAATGAACGTAATTTTCCCGTTTTGCAAATGCGCCTCAAGCTCGGCAACAGCAAGCTCGCTGTCTTTGGCTTTAATCGCTTCGACAATCCGGATATGCTCTTCGATCAAACGCGTGATCGATTCCGGATAGGCCCTGCGCCAACGGTTAACGTCAAAATACAGTCTTTCGCGAATGCTGCCCATCATTTGCATAAACAAACTGTTATTTCCGATTTCCAGTAAATATTGATGGAAATCCACGTCTTGCCGAATAAACGAAGCAACGTCTTTCTCTTCATTGCTCCGTTTCTGTTGTTCGATAATTTGCTCGAGATGCGAGATTTCATCTGAAGTGATCGAATGTATCGTTTTGCGCAGCGAATAGATCTCGATGGCACTTCGCATATCAAACAGATCGTTGGTTTCTTTCACGGACATCTCTTGGATAACAATCCCCTGATTCGAAATGATCTTAACCAAGCCTTCGTGCTGAAGCTTGTGCAGCGCCTCGCGAATCGGCGTTCGGCTCATTTGCAGTTCTTCGACCAGTTGATTCTCAGAGGTGGAGTTGCTGTCCAGGAAATCTCCCCTCATAATTTTTTCTTTAATTTTTATATAGGCAGTATCCTTAAGCAAAACTCGTTTTTTCATAATCAACCACACCCTCGATTACATACGACTTGTATACAATGGCAGTATAAGCCGTTATGATGCATGAGTCAAGACCTCCTTTGTCGAATGGTTCTGATCTTGTTACATGGTGTGCTTTTTTGTGCAGCATGGTTTGCGATTTTCATATACAAGTTGTATACAACCACATTATATTCGCTCCATGTTCCGTTCGTCAATCCCTTATTTCACGGAAGCGTTCTCCCCCACCAGCAGCTTATTCGACAGCAGCCCCCTATGTTTACGCGCTCTCCACCCGTAGTAGATAAAGGCGACTGCAAACATGACCAGCAGCACGGCCCAGAGCGGGATATCCGATCCGAACATCGGCAGCGACAGCTTCATCACACTGTAACGGATAACGCAAAACAAAAACACGAGCCCCAGCAGTAAGGCGATCCCGGGTACAAAAGGAAACGACACTTTGTAAGGACGGTCCAAATGCGGATGCTTCCTGCGCAAAATAAACAGCGAAATCATACATAAGCAATACATCAAAACAGCGCCGAATACAGATAAAATAATTAAGGCATCGGAATAGGTAGCCGAGGCTGCGCAGACGATTCCAATCACCCCGGGGATGATTAAGGCCCATACCGGCACGCCGTTACCATTTAATCGGGTCATGAAGGCCGGAAAATAACCCGCTCTCGCCAGCGCATAGGTTTGCCGGGAATACCCTATGATGATGCCGTTTAAGCTGGCAACCAAGCCTAACAGGCCAATGATAGCAACTACTTTGACAACGAGCGCGCCTTCCCCGTAAACCCCGGAGAGCGCTTGGGGCAGCGGATGATCGGCCGGGTTTCCAATCCCCCCGCCTAATCCTGCGGTTACGATCAGCGTAAGAATCGTTGCGACCGCTAACGTTAATATGCTCGATATTAATCCCTTCGGAATGTTTTTTTGCGGATTTTGCATTTCCTCCGATGCCATGGCTCCCCCTTCAACGGCAAGAAAAAACCATATGGCAAAGGGAATCGCCGCCATAATGCCGGTTCCTCCGCCGATAAAAGAGCTTTCGTTAAAAAGGTTCGCCGTTTCCACATGCGGAATGCCGGCCGCGTAGAACACGGCGAGTCCTATCAGAGCGGCAATGGTCGCTACAAGCTCGATCACAGCTACACCTTTAATGTCTTGCAAATTAATAACAATGAAAAGAATAAAGATGCCTATCGTGGCGTACATCGGATTGACGGCCGGAATAAGAAAATGAAGATACGCACCTGTCGATACGGCAATCGCCGGCGGCGCAAAGACGAAATCCAGCAAACAGGCAATGCCGGTTATATAGCCGCCTAACGGGCCCATAGCTTGACGGGCATAGGCCGAAGGGCCTCCGGCATCCGGAATCGAGGTAGCCAATTCGGAATAGCTTAGCGTGAAACAAGTAAAGAACACGGTTACGAGGAGCGAGGCGATCACTAAGCCCATAATCCCTCCTTCCTTGAAGCCGTAGTTCCAACCGAAATATTGCCCGGCGATGACCATCCCAACCGTAATCGCCCACAAATGAATCGGCTTCAACGTTTTTGCCAATTGCTTACTGGATTGCAAGTTAGGTTCCCACTCCTTCTGCTGCAGGTTGTTCAAATAACAACCGTTATTTTCAAAAGCCTTGTCATGTCGTTCCCGCTTCTATCGGCCAGCCTCCTTCATGAATGAGTAGGTTATGCTTGTATACGAATTTTAATACTAGTTGTATACAAGTAAATTATAGAGGATTGCTCCTCTTCCGTCAATATGAAATATGCTGTGGATAAGCATTCATGATTCAGGATATATAGTCCTCCAGCTCGCGTGAAGTAGGAATTTCCCTCATGATCCAGAGCGGAATCAAAGCTAACGGCAGCAGAATGATTCCGGCAATGGCAATCGCACTGTTGTAGCCGTTGACTTCGATAATGCGCGGTGCAAAGTAGCTGACGACCCCCCACCCGAGCCAGCAGGAAGCCGAGTTGATCGAAGAGCCTGTACCCCGGGCCCTTGTAGGAAAGGCCTCCGTGAAAATTCTCGGGATGACTCCCCAGATCCCGGCGCCAAAGAAACTCCACAATAAGTAGGCCGGTAGAAAGGTGCTGTAGGTTTCGGCATAGAAAGTCATCCATACGGTGAGCGGGATGGATAAAATAATGAAGAGCGTGTTCACATATCGGATTCCGATAATTCCGCTGAGCCATCCGCAGCAAATAAAGCCCAATATGCTGATCAGGCTGCCCGCTCCAACGGCCCATGTCGCCTCGTACCAGCTCAGTTGATAGGCATGGCTCATCCAATAGGGAGCAAACCAGATCAACAAACCGTAAGCAATCACCACAAAATTCATATAGATCCATATAAAAATCGTATTTTTTAACAGCTCCCCCTTGGTCAACTGCAAATACGTGAATTTGATGGCTTCTTCCTTATTTATTTTGAAATCGGTCGGAATGATTTCATATTGCCTGGAGTCCGTTCCGAGCGTTTTGGTTGTTTGCCTGAACTTGAACAGATCCATGGATCTTCCCGGCTCCTTGATGTACATGCGAATAATGATGATCAGGAAGGCAGGGATAGCCGCAATGAAGAAGGCGCTGCGCCACCCAAGCGAAGGAACGATGTATAACGAAAGCAGGATGGACACTGCCGTGCCCGCAGGCCAGCCGGCCGCCATAAAGCCGACGATCCAACCGCGGTTTTTGGCGGATACGGACTCAATCAATATGGTCGCTCCCACGGCATACTCGGCGAATGCGCTTCCGGTAGCCAAAATTCGAAACAGGCTCAACGATTCGAAATTCCAGGATAAGCCGGTTAAGAACGTTCCTATCGTCATCAGCAATAAAATCCATTGAAAGACGATTTTTCTTCCTAAATAATCCATGAGCGGGCCGACAATCAGGTTGAACAAGATCGCAATGAGGAATCCCCCGGCTACAATGATGCCGAAATCCGACAAGGAAAAATCGAACTCATCCATAATCTCCGGCGCAACAAAGAAAAATAAAGAGGCGTCCATCGCGGAGATGCTCCAACCCAAGAATGCGATGACCGTCACAAAAGAACTGTAGGCACGAGAGTTATGTTTCATCTTGACCTCCAATCATTTGTCTCACCTATGGATTTCTCTATATTGAATAGGCGTCAATGACAGTTCCTTCTTGAACACCTTAATAAAGTATTTCACATCGTTAAATCCGACCGCCCTGCTGATTTCGATCAGATTCAGCTTCGTTCGGGCAAGCAGCGTCTGGGCTTCTTTGATTCTTTTCTTCGCGATGTAAGAGGTGAAATTGATTCCTGTTTCGTTCTTGAACAACAGGCTGAGGTAAGAGGGGGATAATTCCAAATACTCCGCCACCATGTCCAGCGACAGCGACGAATTGCCGTAATGCTGTTCGACGAAAATTTTCGCCTGCAGCGCATAATCCTTAGATTGCTTGTCCCATCTATTCAGGATAAATTCGATTAACGGATTGAAGAAGGTCGCTTTCCACCGATACAAATCCCCCCAAGCGCTGACGGTCTTCCATTCAAGCAGCCACGAAACGTTGTCGTTCAACTCGTTATACACCCTGAAATACTTGGAGATTTCAACATAAAGCTGAAACAAGATGAACAAATGCGCTTCCAAGGTCTGGTCACGGTCCAATAATTCGTTCAACTGCTGCGTAAATAACTTCTTCTCTCCCTTCTTCAAAGCGGAAAGCAGTCTACTCTCGTCTTCGACGGTTAAATAGGTAGGAGATGGCTTCCGGTTTTCTTCCCCGCTCCCATATTTCATATCCTGGATCGCTTCTTTGTAAGCCTTCTCTACGGAAAGATCGTCACTTGTGTGCACCTGGCTCATTCCGCAAGCGTAACGGTCATGCAAATTCGTAACGGTTGTCCTAGCCAGCTTAGTCAATCCCTCAGGTGTATCCCCAAATACCACATAGACGATTTGTCTTCCCATCCTGAGCGAAAAGCTGTAGCCGCTTTGTTTCATCTCGGCTTCCGGAATTTCGGTCAGGGAGAAAATAAAGCAATAATATTTTTTCGGAAAAACGATTTCGTCATCCGCAGGCTTCTCTTGGTGGGTGATGCGTTCGTACATATAGTTTTTCAAACGGATTGAGCTGACGTTTTCCTGCTCCCGCTTCTCTTTATGAATTTGGGAGACGACGCTTTCGATCGTCGATTTCAGCTCTTCCGGATCAATCGGCTTCAATATGAAATTGGAGACCCCGTATTTAATCGCTTTTTTCGCATATTCGAAATCGTTGTAGCCGGAGATAATAATCACTTTCGAATCGAAGGCGACATCCCCGGAAAGACGCTCGATCATCGAGAGACCGTCCATGACCGGCATTTTGATGTCCGTAATAATGATATCCGGTTTATTCAGCTTCATGAGGTCCAGGGCCATTTCGCCGTTCTTGGCATGGCCGATCAATTGAATGTCATATTGATGCCAAGGGAGCATTTTCTCAATGCCTTTGCTGATCCATGGTTCATCTTCGACTGTTAACAATTGCAGCACATGAATCACTTCCTTCATCGTATCGTCAAGATTGGTTTACCGGTATCTTGATCCGCACACTTAATCCACGGGGGCTGATGTTCTCGTACTGAAGGCCGTATGCTTCTCCATATGCAATTTTCAGACGATAATTTACATTATAAACCCCGATGCTGTCAGAGACTCTGGCATCGTCCGCATGTTCCGGCTTGGAATCATACGCCCTTAAGGCCTCGTTCATGCTCTGAATCTTGTCTTCAGGCATGCCTGTGCCGTTATCGTTGACACGGATCAAGATATGATCCTGCTCAAGCGTGCCTTCGATCCGGATCATCCCCTTATCCGTTACATGATTGAAAGCATGCGTGAAGCAGTTCTCCACAATGGGTTGAAGAATAAATTTGATCGTCCGATGCTCCAGAATTTGAGGGTCAATCCGCTGTTCGCATTCGATCCAGCCGTCAAAACGAATCAGCTGGACCTTCAAGTAATGATCCACGTGATCCAGTTCTTCCTTCAGAAGCACATCCTCCGCATCCTGAACCGTATTGTAACGAAACATCTTGGATAAGGAACGGGAAATCTGGGCGATTAGCGGCACCTCATGAATGATCGCAAGCGAATTGATCGTTTCCAGCGTGTTGTGAAGGAAATGAGGATTAATTTGAGATTGCAGCGCCTTGAATTTCGATTGGTTGGTCGCCATTTTCAATTGGAATTGAAGATTGATCTGCTCTTGCAATTTAAGCATAATCTTCTGAAAGCTGATGCCGATCTCCCAAATTTCGTCCTTGATGATGACAACCTGATCCGATGTGTTCTTGAATTCCCCATCATCAATCGCATTGATTTGTTTTCTCAAAGAACGAATCGGTGCGGCAACGTGTAAGGAAATGAGGACAATCGAAAACACACTGAACACCGTAGACAATAGGATCAGATACGTCATCCACTTTTTGAGGTAGGCGTTATTTTCATAAATAGCCGCCACTTCCGTTATACTGATCGAACGAAGCCCTGTAACCGGATTTTTTTGATAGATCACAAGCATTTTCCGTTTATTTTCTTTGATTGTGAAATTGCCGCTTTCGGGTGCCCTGGCGTTAACTTCACTTTCAATGGAGGAGGAACCGTTAATCCGGTCATTCGAAGTGTACAGAATCTGTCCGTTAGCGTTCATAATGAGCAAATCGCTGGGTACGTTAAAATGAAGCCCTCCGGCAAGATCTTGCACCAGACCGTCTTGGACGCTGAATAGCTTCTCCGTATCAGAGCCCCATTTTTCATAAATAACCGTCATGGAATGATCGAGCTGCTGAATCATTCTGGTCTGCGCGTCCACGGCGTTGTCGTAATACTTGATTGTCCAAAATTGATAAATGAGCAGTTCCAGCATAATTAAGGGGAAAATCGTCAAGAGGGAGTATAAGATCATATATTTGTATTTAATGCTAAAGTACAAAGAAGTTCACCCCATCTTGTCGTCCTGCGCCCGCCGAAATTAAGCGCTTTCTCGAAGGAACGGGAACATGCTTATCTGCAGCACACACGTAAAATTATACACCCCCCTATCATCAGATTCAAATCGGTTCGAACATGTTCAACAGCCAGCGTCTTTACATAAAAAAATCCCTGATTGGCTCGAGAAGCAGCAATGCTCCTCGGGCAATCGGGATTCAACTCTACTCTTTTATTTCCGGTTATAGGATTTGTAAGGCTCGTATCGGGTATATACGTTCTCTCTCCGGGTACGGTCAACGAAGGTCGTTGCAGCCCCGGTCTTTCGGTTTACGTACAATTCGTCAAGGTCTACAACACCGGTGACGACCATGTTTACATTCGTTTCCGCTTCAGCGACAACGCCGTCAGGCGACCATGCCGTATCGCACGGGCTTAAGATCGATGCCCGGCCGAACCCGTTCGGCAGCGGCGACCCGGGTTCGCCTACGGTAGGGCAGTGAACGAAATAGACTTGGTTCTCAATGCAGCGGGCTTGGGCGCAATGGCGAACGCGCCAGAACCCGTATTCCGTGAACGTGTAGGACGGACAAAAAATAATTTCGGCTCCGTTGATGCTGTGAATTCGCGAAATCTCCGGAATTTCCGCCTCATAGCACACGGCAAGCGCAATCTTGGCCGGACCGATGTCGTACACCTGCAATTCGTCGCCCTCCGAGGTTTGCCAATTCGCTTCCGCCGGGAAAATATGTGTTTTCTTATGCTCGACATACGTGCCGTCAGGCTTGAAAATGTAGGCGATATTGTAATACTTGTCGCCTCTGCGCTCCAGGTGCGAGCCGGCGATGATCACCTGTTGTCTGTCTTTCGCCAGTTTACCGAACAAATGTTTGTAATCCTCCGTGTACTGGTCGATCTTCACCAGATCGGCTGCGGAATAGGCATCGCTGCCTTCAAAGCTGGTCAGCAGACCGACTGTGAACAATTCCGGGAAAATGACATAGTCCGACTGCGGCGGAACCTGATCCATCAGTTCAGTCACCTGCTGCTTAAAAGCATCAAAGCTCGGGGCGCGTTCAACACGGAATTGGCAGGCGGATATCGTTACTTTTCTCATCGTTATTCCTCCATGACATTACATTCTTTTGAGAAAAGTCCCCCGTATATGTGGAGGACTTGGCGCATCGTTTTTTTATTCTTCGTAATAGTTGTCGTAGATTTCTCCGAGGGTCGCGAACCAGGCACCGCGTGATTCCATATATTGAATCAATTTCTCCAGCATTTGAATCGTGTGAGCCCGGCCGATCGTTTGCGGATGCGTCGTCAGCACATAGCAGGCGCCTTCTTCCTGATCGCAAGCATAATCGTATATGGAGGCCCAACGGTCAAATATGTCTTGCGTAGGCCTTTGCCCTTCTTGTCCGCCTGTCAGGTACTCCATTTGAGGGAAATCGTCGAGGTACCAGGACACGGGGATTTCCAGCACTTTGCTCTCCGCTTGAAACACATTGGCTTTATCCGCGTTCACTTCAACCGTTCTCGGCCAGTAGGGATGCAGATCGTTACCCATCAGGCTGCTGTCATATTTAAACCCGTATTTCTCCAGAATCCCCAGCGTATTCGGACTGAAATCCCAATAAGGGGACCGGTAGCCGCGCGGTTTGACGCCTATTCTGGCAAGCGATTCAAGACCCATCTGCATCACTTTTTCTTCTTCCTCATAGCTAAGCGGCGTCGGATTCTCATGTACATAACCGTGATGAGCCACTTCATGGCCACGCGCGACCACTTCTTTGCAAATGTCGGTGAACGTATCCACGGTGTGGCCCGGAATGCACCAGGTCGTTTTGATTCCATATTTATCAAACAGTTTAAGCAATCTTGGAGCGCCCACTTCGGCTCCGAATTCGCCGCGGGACATATAGGCCGGAGATGTGCGATTGAAAGAACCGATCCAGATCGATTGTGCATCAAAGTCACAGCCGATGTTTACCGCGACTTTTTTTCCTTTAGGAAGTCTTACTTTTCCGTTTCTTTGCATAGCGTGTTCCTCCTCAATCGATTTAGGTTGTTTGGCTTGCCTCCTGTTTGCCAGGCAACCGCTTCGGGGTTTCCGACCTGACACGGATTGTTTTGGTTACGCTCTCATTTTAGCTCGGGATTAGGGTTCTGAATATTCCAACTATTTTAGCAGGGTGTAAATTTATTTGATTTCAAACTTTTTGTATACAAAAAAAGAAGCCGTTGACGAACTAACCGGCTTCTTTCGTAACTTTATCCATGTTACTGTTAAAATTTCGCCAAGATCGTTTTATAGGCATTTCTGATGTGAAAGCTTGCCACCGTCTCCGCGAGCTCCGGGTCACCGCTTTCAATGGCCTTCACGATCATCCAATGCTCCTTCAAGTTCTCCTTCGGTCTGCCGCTGCTCGACAAAGAAGTCGACATGAGCAAACGGAGATGTATTTGCAAGGTTTGCATCATGTTCTCTAAATAGATGTTTTTCGTACCTGAGGCTATAGCCAAGTGGAATTGCGTGTTAATCTTGGAAAGTGTATAAATATCCTCTTGTTGTACGGCTTGCTCCGCTTCCTTGAGTAAATTCGTCAATGCGGCAAGAACCTCTTCATTCCGGTTTTCAGCCAGGATTCTGGCGCCAAGCCCTTCCAGGACCTCACGGATCTGATAGAGCTGCTTCAATTGATCGCCGGATATGGAAGTGACGGTCACGCCCTTGTGGGGCTCTGATTTCACCAAGCCCAGATTTTCCAACTGGCGAAACGCTTCACGGATGGGGGTTCGGCTTACGCCAAGCTTGATCGATAACGTCCGTTCCGACAAGGTTTGTCCCGGGCGAATTTCGCCAAGATGTATGGCGTTATAAATGTAATCGAAAACCTGCTCTCTTTTGATATCTTTTTCTGATGACAAGTTGAACACACCCACCTTTTTTGACACACTTCTCCTTCCCTATTATACGATAACGGCGTTATTTGTAAATGTGAAGGCCGACATGCGGCCAGTAATAGAATGCGGCAACAATCGTCACGACCATAATCAGCAGCGTGAATATGCTGCCTGAGACCAGCATATCCCTGCTGGTGTAATACCCCATAGAGAAAGTCGTCAGGCTGCCTGTTGATTGGGTCGGAAAGATGAAGGCGATGCTGCTCGAAACCAAACAGATCATCCCGAGCCATACCGGATTGTAGGGCGTACTTATCGCAAAAGATAAGGCCATGGGCATCAAGGAGGCGACCATTGCCGTGTAGTTCGTAAATCCGAACCTGATCGTCACAAAAATCAGTGTCATGGCTACAACCAGGGACAGCACGGACAGGTTGTCTAAATAAATCATGGACCAGGATGAAATCCATGCGACAAAACCGCTTGTCTCAAGCGAATTGGCCAACGTAAACCCTGCCGCAAACAAAAAAGGAATTTGCCAGTCGACTTTATGGACGACGTCCTTCCATTGAATTAACCGGAACCCCGGCAAAAACAATAAAATCATCACCAAGACGGCGGACAAGGAAATTGATAAATGATGGAGGTCCCGCGTCGCCCATAAAAGAATCAGCAATACATACAGAAATACCATCTGGTACTCTTGCTTGGAAAAAGCCCCCAGCTTTTTCTTCTGCTGTTGGAAGTATTCCCTGCCTTCTGCGACAACCGATACTTTGGCGGGAAACAGCACTAACAATAAAACCCATAATAACGCCAACACGATCATCACAATCGGAAGCATCACGATAAACCAGTGCAGGTAGCTCCAGCGGAAGCCAAGCATGGATTCAAATAAACCCGCTGCGTAAATCGATCCGCTTGCCCCCGTAAGCAGTGCAATCGTGCTGAAATAGGGGACAAAGGTTATGGCCAGCATAATGGCCGTGCTCACATTGCGGCCGCCCTGCTTCTCCATAACATGAATCGTTTCCGAAGCGATCGGAAGCAACAGCGCCAATCGGCCTACTGCGTTAGGAATGAAGAAGGTGAGCAGGAACGCTACGATAAATAAGCACAATAAGGTCCATTTCACATGGCCGCCTGCCAAGCTTAAAATCGAATATGTCAGCCTTTTGTCCAAAGATAATTTCTCTACAGCCGCTCCCATAATCAGCATGGAGATGATCAACCAAATCGTTTCGTTGCCCAGCTCGCTCGCCGCTTCTTCAAAGCTAAAAATGCCAAAAACAGCGGTTAACGCCACAGCAAGAAAACTTGTGATCGGTGCGGGGATCACCTGCGTACCCCACAGAACAATCGAAAATATCAAGATTCCTAGAGCGACCCACCCTTTGTCTCCCATAGCTTCCGGAATAGGCAGCATCGGGGCCCCTATAAGAAAAATAAAAGAACAGAGCAGTAACACATTCTTCTTATTCAATACTATACCCATCGGGATCTGCCTACTTTCCAAAAAACTGTAAAAAGGAAGAGAAGCCTTGTTATCCAAGGCTTCAACTAGTCAACCTAAACGGTGGCTGTTTGGGGCGTGCAATAAGGTATCACTTCATTGATATTGGCTACGGAATCCAAATCGTAAAGCTTGGCAATGATGGCTTCCGTACTGTCGCTTCCTAAAATTCCTTTCACTACTTTTCTGAACTTATTGCAAAGAGCCTCATCCGTCATCGGGTTCTCAATGCTGCCCGTAGCATGCTCGACTTTGTACTCATAGACTTTACCGTCTACCGTCGTCAGTTTGGCCAGAGCCTCATCTTCCTCGAACGACTCGTTAACTACCGGCTTGATTTTAGTTCTGAACGCCAGCGTCTTAGGGTCCAAAACCTTGGCGTCCTGGTACTGCTCCTCGCTCGCATCCCCCTCAAGGAAAGCCATTGCTCCCGTATGGAAAATACTAAACTTGCCTTCCAATCCGGTTTTCGGTTCAGGCTTAGCCGTAAGCTCGAGCACATAAGGATTGACTGAAATTTCAATTTCCTTCACCTGGGACGGATCACTCACCTGCTTGCCAAGTGCAATGCACGCATCGATGGCCGGGTGCAGCACAATACCGCAAGCGTATGGCTTAAATGCGTTTTTCAAGGTTTCCCATTGAGTTCCCCAGTTGATATTTACCTGCTCCAGATCATGCTCAGGAGCCGTAACATTGGCAAAGCCTCGCTTGGCTTCCAGCACTTGCTTCGAGCTGGTAAAGCCTTTTTGAGCCAGAAGTGCGGCTAACAGTCCGTTCTCAGCTGCTTTACCCGGATGGAAAGGCTTGGTCATTGTGCCGAACATTTCGCGTAAACCAAATGCTTGTGTCCCTGCCAGACCCAGGGCGTTCAGCATTTGCTCTTCATCCAACTCCAGCAAAATACCGGCGGCGACCGCCGCTCCAAAAACACCGGCCGTACTTGTAATATGCCAGCCCAAATCGTAGTGGCTCGGGCATACGGCGTTGCTGATTCGCAATTCAGCTTCAACCCCAAGGATAAAGGCGCGCAGCACTTGTTTGCCCGAAAGGTTGAACTTCTCCGCTAAAGCAAAGCATACCGGAGCTACAGGTCCGCTCGGGTGATGGATCGTATCCAGATGCGTGTCATCATAGTCAAAAATATGCGAGCTCATTCCGTTGATCAGCGTGGATAACAGCAGGTCCGCCTTTTCCCTTCTTCCAAGAATCGAAACCTGTTCACTGGATTGAAGATCGTTCTTCAAGCTGATCAGCATTTCAACCGAAGGATGGTAGGCAGCTCCAATCGCAACGCCCATCCAATTGAGGATGCTTTTTTTGGCATGCAGGATGACTTCCTGAGGAATGTCCTCGTACTTCGTATTTAAGCAATTGTTAACCAGGTTTCTAGTAATCATAGCGAATCTCTCCTCTTTATCCTATTTCGTCTTTTTTACAATAGTTGAACGCTCTTTGATGGTGTTCATTTCTTTTATGGCGTTGGCATAAGCGGTTCGAATATGAAATTTGGCGGTAACTTCAGCCAGCTGCGGGTCCCCGCTCTCAATCGCATCCAAGATCGACCAATGCTCCCTGAGGTTTTCATAGGGTCTGCCGCTTTGCGAAAGAGAGTGCGACATCACGATATTGATATGGGACTGCAAATTCTGCAGGGTGTTAATCAAGTAAACGTTCTCGGCCCCGAGAGCGATTTCCATATGAAATTGAGCATTGATTTTGGACAGAAGGCCGATGTTCCCTTCAGCGGCGAACTTCTCCGCCTGCTCCAGCAATATTCTCAAATTTCGCAATACTTCGTTGTTCTGATTCTGAGCCAACAATCTGGCGCTAAGTCCTTCCAGAACCTCACGGATCTCATAAAGCTGTTTCACCTTTTGCTCTGAGAAAGAAATCACTCGTACTCCCCGATGAGGCTCGTACTGGATTAAGCCTTCTTTCTCCAGCCTCCGAAAAGCTTCGCGGATGGGGGTTCGGCTCACGCCCAGCCTTCCCGCCAGTTCCCGTTCGGTGAGAATTTGTTCTAAGTGGAAGTCGCCCCTCTTGATGGCTGCAAATATATATTCAAACACCCAGTCTCCCTTGGTAGCCAGTTCTTCTTCCACTTACAGTCCTGCCCCTCTATTATTGCAATTTCTCTAACCAGGTTTTGGTTAAAGTATCTTGTTTTTTAACATATTCGGTGAATTGACTATGATCCATCGTCCCATCCACCATTTGCGCATTTTTCATGTACGTTTTAAATTCTTCTGTCGCCATCGCTTTGGCGAAGGCGTCATTAATCTTGAGAAGCACTTCTTCCGGAACGCCGGCAGGTGCGAAGATCCCTCTGAACTGGGCCCAGGAAGTATCCACGTCATATCCGGCCTCTTTATAGGTTGGAACGTCCGGGAATTCAGGGAGCCGCTTCTCTGCCATGACCCCTAATACTCTCAATTTGCCGCTTCTGACATATTCGGAAACCTGCCCGGGATTTGAATTGGCCACATCGATGTGTTTACCCAGCAGTACGGTAACCGCTTCACCCGTACTTTCATAAGCTACCCAGCTGGCTTTGACACCGGCCTTCTCGGCAAAGATGTTCCAGGCGATATTGTGACCTGAGCCGATCGAGCCGTAACCTCCGACATTGAGCTTCTTTTGCTTCATGGCTTCAACAAGATCGTTCAATGTTTTGTAAGGGCTGTCTGCATGAACCACGATTACGTAAGGATCGATTTGAACCCCTGCCACGTACGAGAACGATTCCAATTTAAATTGTTTTTTCAAGTTGCTGTTCCACATACCGATTTGGGTAGGCGTTAACGCTCCAAGCGTATATCCGTCCGGCTTGGCTTTAGCCAGGTCGGCCAATTGTTCGGCCCCGCTGCCGGCTGGTTTATTTTCGATCAACACTTGTTGACCTAGAAATTTCTCCGCCGATTTAGCCAATTCGCGAGCCATAGCGTCTGTAGGACCGCCCGCTTTCGTATGAACCAAAATCGTGATCGGCTTCGTAGGGAAGTTAACCGCTTGTTTACTGCTTTGTTTATCGCCTTGGACTTGCTTCGTCGCTGCCGATGAGCCACAGCCTGTCAACAGTGTCGCACCAAGTAAAGAAACCAAAGCAAGGGAAACGGCTTTTTTACTGATCATTTCGTTTCACTCCTTCTCATGTATTTGTATACCACCTGAGGCCAATTATGGGGCGATTAATCGCTTACAGTCAAGTTAATAATTCGTCATTTTATCAACGAAATACAAATATTACTCTTAATATCTAACTGTATCTTTAATTCTTGTGTATATTCATTTTTTTGAAAAAAATCGCAGAACGGTATACCACCTTGTTTTTGACATTAGATGTAGCCTGTGCGGGAATCCCCCCGTGATCCTCTTCCGCTTTCCAATACACAGCCAACTGGTATACCTAATTCGCCAGATTGAGACTATTTAAATTTTATCGAAATCAGTAGTAATTTAAAGATATTTAGAGTTAAATGCTAATTTTCAAGTAAATTTGATTCATTTATTGTTTGACTCATCTCAACCGAGTGACCCATAATTAGCGTTGTTTGGTATACCGCCTATTCAAAAACACTCCATACGTGAGGAGGATTACCCTAAACATCTGTGAGTTTATTTTCTTGGAAGCGTTTTAATCAGATTTTTCCAAAAAATTGAAAGCGGATTCTTCTATTGTTTTTAACTTGATATAACAGGAGGCTCGAGACAGAGTGAGTAAAACATTTGACCGATATGCAAGTCTCGCTTTTCTGGTGTTGGGTACCGGATTTGTACACCAGAGCCTGAATATGGCCTCGAACACCGAGGATAGCCCCGTAGGACCGAATACATTGCCGTTGGGACTTGGCTCGATTCTTATCCTATTAAGCTTACGCTTGCTATACGAAACCTTTAAGGTAAAACATGCCGATGAGCCAAAGATATCCTTGGATTACAAACGTTTTGCGATTATTTTAATTGCAGCCATTTTATATGCCTTCTTGCTTGAAACGCTCGGTTATGTGATCTGTACGTTTATTTTTCTGCTGGTTGGCTTCCAAACGATGTCGAAAGGCAAATGGATACCTTCTCTTGTCATAGCTTTGGCTTTCTCATTTGGGGTTTATTATTTGTATGTGGACTTGATGAACGGTTCTTTGCCCGGGCTTCCCGAATGGTTAGGCTTCGAGTAATTTCAAACGAGGGGTAATGAAATGGACACTTTACAATTTTTGATGCATGGTTTTGCCATCGCGTTACAATGGCATAATATTCTGTTTGCCTTTGCCGGCGTTCTTATTGGTACGATGGTCGGCGTTCTTCCAGGCATCGGTCCGATTAGCGGGGTAGCCCTGCTGATTCCGGTGACCGCTTCGTTGACCGGGGGACTGAGACCCGAAGAAGCGGCGGCCAGCTCCATTATCTTATTGGCAGGCGTTTACTATGGGGCGATGTACGGGGGTTCAACGACTTCGATTCTGCTCAATACGCCAGGTGAATCCTCATCCGTAGCAACTGTGCTCGACGGATATCCTATGGCCAAGCAAGGAAGAGCGGGAGCCGCTTTGTCGATTTCGGCGATCGGATCTTTTGTAGCCGGGATCATTTCACTCATTGGTTTGGTCATCCTGGCTGAGCCGCTCTCTAATCTTGCCTTAAAGCTCGGGCCTGCCGAGCATTTTTCCTTAATGATTCTAGGGCTATCCGCTCTTAGCGGTCTGGCCGGCAAATCCGTCACGAAGGCGCTGATCATGACGACCTTGGGACTATTGCTCGCTACGATCGGAATGGATACGATATCCGGCGTAGCCCGGTTCACGTTCGACCTGCCTGAGCTTTTTCAAGGGTTCGAATTCTTGACGGTTGCCGTGGGCGTGTTCGCCCTAGGGGAAGTATTCAAAACGATCCTGGAGAGAGAAAGCAACAATGGCGAAATTGCCAGAATCAACCGGATTTTTCCGACCAAGCAGGATTTGAAGGATAGCGTAGGCCCCATCCTCCGCGGTTCGTTCTTAGGCTTCTTTAAAGGCATCGTGCCTGGATCAGGCGCCACCTTAGCTTCGTTTCTTTCCTATCTTTTAGAGAAAAAGATCAGCAAGAACCCGGAAAAGTTCGGTAAAGGCGCCATCGAAGGCGTAGCCGGACCCGAATCGGCTAATAACGCGGCTTCCGGCGGTGCGATGATTCCCTTACTAACATTAGGGATTCCGGGTACGGGAACTACGGCGGTTCTGATGGGCGCGCTTATTATGTATAACGTTCAGCCGGGTCCGTTATTATTCTCCGAGCATCCGACGATCGCTTGGGGACTCATTGCCAGTATGTTTATCGGCAACTTGATGCTACTAATTTTGAATATGCCGCTCGTTAAGGTGTTCGCCAAGATTATTGAAACGCCGCCCAAATATTTGATCCCGATGATTGTGGCTATTTCGTTCTTTGGCGTATACGCGGTTCAGCTTGCGACGTTCGATCTGTTCGTCTTGATCGGTTTCGGGATATTCGGTTATTTCATGACCAAACAAGACTACCCGATGGCCCCTCTCGTTCTTGGTCTGGTCTTGGGGCCGATGATTGAAAATAATTTGCGCAGAGCTCTGACCATCTCCAATGGCGATTACAGCGTGTTTGTAACAAGACCTGCATCCTTGATTTTCCTTCTCATCGCCCTTCTTTGGGTGGCCGTTCCGGTTATCCTGAAGATGAAGGGTAAAAAAGTAATCGTGAATGAAGCTGCATAACCTAGTTGGGACGGTTCCCCAAGGTCTGAGACCTTGGGGAGACCGTCCCTTTTGTTATAAAGCAAAGCTTGCCTGTTGTACAGCGCACGCTAACAGCGCGTTTGCGCGCGCGTCGTGCAGGTGCCAAAACGGTTAGTGAGGCAAGCAAGTGGGAAAATATTCTACGTTACTTCTTCTTTTTTTCCATAGACGCCCCAATTCCTGCTCCTATCGCAATCCCAACTCCCATGCCTAGAGCAAGGTTATCCAAAAGCAACCCGAACGCTGATCCCAATGCGACTCCTAAAGCAATCTCTAAAGCCCCGAAATTACCTTTGAGTCTATTCTTCTTATCCACTACAATATGAATTAACAAAAGTGGAGGGATCAAAGATGCAGCGCAAGAGTTACAGCATAGAATTTAAACAGCAGCTCATCCAAGAAGCCTTAGAGGCAGGCAACGCAAGCCAAGTTGCCAGACGACATGGAATCGACGGGAAAATGCTATCCCGCTGGATTCGTCAATCGAAACAGACAAGTTGGAAAAACGCATCACCCGAATCCAAAAAAGTTGCAGCCTACACCCCAACACCCAAAGAGTTTCAAGCGTTAGAGCAGGATAACGATAAATTGAAAAAGCTGTTGGGCGAGAAGGATTTGGAGATTGCGATTCTTCGTGATCTCGTAAAAAAGGTGAACCCCGCCTATCGGACAAAATAGAGATCGCCGACACATGGATTGCGCGGGGGTATAAAGCTGCAATGGTGCTGCGAATCGTCGGCGTCAGTGAAGCGACGTACTATTACCGGAAGAAGCATTTCAAGCAAGAGCGAGTGTATAACGGCGGAAGACCAATTCCCGGCTTTTCCTTGGATCATAAGCAGCATCCCGTCAGCGATGAGCAGATCAAGGAATGGCTGATGGAACTTATTTCCGGGGAAGAAGCCACATACGGTTATCGTAAACTAACCCTATGTCTGAAACGACAGTATGGGCTGATCGTTAATAAGAAAAAAGTATACCGACTGTGTCAGGAACTGGGCATCCTGCAGCCACAACGCCGGAAGCGAATCCAATATCCCCGAAAGCTGGCGAACAATCGTGAGATCCGCGCTTCGAATCAGCTTTGGGAGATGGACGTCAAATACGGCTACATTGCAGCACAGCAGCGTTTCTTATTCTTGCTCAGCCTGATTGACGTCTACGACCGATCGATTATCGACTACCACATGGGCCTCTCTTGCGAAGGGAAGCATGCCGCGCAGACCTGCAGAGGGCACTATGGAAACGACAACTCTTTGGGAAAGATCAGTTGCCAGTGGTTCGTACCGATAACGGCCCGCAATTCATCAGCCATGCTTTTGAGGAAGCGTGCCTGGAGTATCGTGTAGAGCATGAACGGATTCCTCCGAAAACGCCGAATAAAAATGCGCATGTCGAAGCATTTCATGCCATTTTAGAACAAGAGTGCCTCTCCAGGCATGAATTTGAGAGTCAGTGGCGGATTCATGGCAGTTTGTATGATCTATCCCCGCAGGAGTTTCATCAAGCTGCACGTCAGCAAACCGTAAAGCCGCTTGTGATTAAGGTATGACTGATGGACAAAGCCCTTTACATGGAGGGGCGGGCATGATCGGTCGCCACCATTATCTGTTCGACTTCAGTTTCGTTGAATAACTCCCATGACCTAACAGAAGGTTTCCAGTTCAATTGCACAACCTGACAATTCTTAGCGTGTCTTAACCAGGACAGCATTAGGGATTCAGCAATTTCTATCTTCATGCGAAATTTCCTTTCTGATAGTCATACTGTGTGGTCGGCAAATTGGATTTTCCTATAATATTTGTGCTGTTTTTTTATAGCAAAGCAGTTCACAGACTCATCCATGTGAGGCCATTAAGATGGCCTTGAGTAATGAAGCTTTCTCTTGTACCATAGATTCTGTCACTATCGTAGATGATTCCAGGCCCAAGCGACCAATCATTTTTTTGCCAATTTCCAGTATTCATTCATTAGTTTTTGATAATCATCTGATAATTGTTTGTTGATGTCTCCAAGAAACTTGACTTTCAGGTCATCATCAGATTTGGCTTTCAATACGTTTTTCAAATTCTTAAGCGTATTCTGGTTGCGTTGGATCACATTCTTCGTTTCAGCATAATTACCATCAATCCCACTCGTGGATAAGGACAGAATTTCCTCAATATCGTCCATCATTCTCATTTCGGTTAGTCTCTTCATTTCTAAGGTATCTTTGTAATATGGACTCTCCTTAAAACCATTTTCATCAACATGTTCGTTAATGAAGTTGTAAGAATAGGTATGCATAATTATATCCCTTGGAATACTTAGATATTTGGGAGACATTGCATCTATAATCTCTTTGATCTTCTTTTCCGTTTCTTCATTCTTCTTTGCCGCTGACTCCCTAGATTCCTTTTCACTCTTCCTTTTGTCCAAGTATCCCTTTATAAAAAAACCTATAATTGCCAACAAGCCAGCCACTACAAAATCTGACCCTTTATCGGGAAGTAACTCTACTATTAGTTGTATTAATGAATCCATTTTTACGCTCTCTTTCATTTAGTGTTAGCTGACATTGCCAATGATTTCTCCCTTCTACCTTATAACGATCTTGTTTGTCTACAACCAGGAAACTTGGTACAACCGAGAAACTCTTCCCCTTGCTTACTCTTCCTTCTTACCATAGGAGAACCACACTTGCATGTCACTGAGGTTGTTGCCGCTGCTTCCTTCCGAGCTATTGCTACCTCTGACTTTGCTACCGTCTCAGTTCTCTTCTCTATGGGACGCGGTTTCTTGCTCGGTTGCCATTTCCCCCATGCTCTTAGCTTTTGCTCGACTAAGGCTCCATGCCAATAATCGACTTTGAATTGCTCTGCTTCCTTCTTGGCAGGAGGTGTAAGATCAGATGTAGTGATAAGCAACGATAATATACAATCATGATTCCTCTTCGCCGCCACAAGTTCACGCACTGTCATTACAGGTACTAGATTATGGTCTGCATAGCATTTGGCTTGGACGGCTGTTTTCTCCCCGCGACCATCAACGATCACAAGATCAACTCCACCATCATTACCGCCTACACCTACTTCTTTTACTGTGTAGCCCTGATCACGGAAGTAAAGAGCAAGTAGACGCTCAAACTCAGCTCCAGATAGGTCATCCAACCTGCTAGTAAGGATGATTTCATCAGTTCTACATCCCTTTGAAGTCCGTCTTATGTTTGTCTGAGCAGCCTTCTTAATCGATGTTTTGGGTTTCTGCTTTTTCTCGGTTCGTCTTTTCCGAGTCCAGATAGCTCCTATGATATCCGCAACTATGATTGAACCGATGAGTATGCCAAAGAAGAATCCCCAATGCAACCCTGGGATGTTGAAGTACAAAGTAAGCCCACCAATAATAAACAAGCCTCTCAAGACATATGCGAGTTGTCTTCCTTCTGCGTAGTAAGTTCTAGCCATTGGTTCTTTAACCCCCTATTTCCTTGTCTTTCCATTGGTAAGTTCGAATTTTCCTAACAATTTCTCTTCTAATCTTCTCTCGGTATCCATGGAACCCACTCTCAATTGTTTTTCTAAAACCGCAATTCTCACATGTTAAAAGCTCAATCCCATACGAGCCCTCATTCATTACTAAGTATCCATTACATTCTTTGCAAATTGGAACAGGAAGTTGTACTTGTTACTGTAGGTCGAGAGATACCAACCCTCAGTTAAGAAGCTCATCATTAGTCAAGAACCAGATTTTAATTCCTACACGAGCGATATTGTAGACGGGGTAAAGTGGGAATGTTATTGCAGCTCCGATAAAAAAGGTAATTGCCCCAGCTACTATTGGGTGTTTGAGTAATTCTTTCATCTACCGACCAACCAACTCTCATTTTAGTCTATTAAATGAAAAAGGTGCGCCTACTGAGGCAGCACCCTGCTCTTATGCCTATATTCGATTATAGGTCAAAATGCTTAATTTTGGAATATCATGCAGACTAATGCCGAATTCTCTTATTAGGAATAGTCATTATTGTAACAGCCCCAATTATAGCTGTCACCAAGAACAATGTGTACCAAGCATTATTATAGTTCGTCTGCTGATGTTCGAGTTGATGCGCCTTCTCGCAGGCCTTACGAATTGAATTAGAATTGTCCGAAAGCAATGTCTCCAGTATGTAAATAATAACTTCGACCAACAAAACAATTGCACAGATCATACCAACTATAGTCTTCCTGCTCATGCCTGACTGGCCTCGCTTGTTGTCCCGCTTGCTGCTAGAGGCTTATTAAATCTTCTTCTTATCGGAGCAATCAGCAAAATCGATACAATGTTCACGATATTTAGTGCAATCGTCCATCCATAAAAGCTCTTTGCTGTCGAGAACACGTAATCATAAGAAATTCACGAAGGACATGACGCGCGTTTGCGCCCACTGCTGAGTTGCCACCGCATCTTGATACAACGTATTTACGTTGAAAAATAACACTATGCCGAATACGATGGTCAGAAGGAATGCGTGATACGAGCCGTTCCGAACATCATCACCGATAACCTTGAATAGTCTAAAGACCAGATACACAACAATGATGTTAAGCAAAGCGTTAATGCACGCTGAATAATTTTAGCTTTTGTGCCGCGCGTAGCCGCTAAGCCATTTTGAGCAAGCGACTCTTCTTCAAGCTTTGTAATAGATACTTGCGGAGCCTCCACATCTGTTGTATCGATAGGTCGCCCTTCATCTGATACTAGCAACTTCGCTCCGCAAGAAGAACAAAACTTAGCGCCCTCTAGGACTTGCTTGCCACAATTTGAACAGTACATTCGTTCCTTCATGATTAAAGAGGAAAAGCTGGCCACGGGGGAACGATATGAAGATAGGAGCTTCCTAGTTGCAGCAAGTATGGTATTCCTTTGTCCTAAGCTAATTGCAGTGTGGTTTGAAAGCGTATGCTCAAGAAGACGAACATGCGAGTGATCAGACTTTCATGATCTTCGTCATACGTGCGCTTCCCTACTCATGAGTCTGGACATTCATCCAAAGATAGTCCAAGAACAGCTCGGTCATTCATCCATAATGATCACCTTGGACACTTACTCTCACCTAATGCCAAATATGCAAGCTGAGGCGGCTACTGCTTTGGAGAAACTCCTAAGGTAGCCGCCTTTCTCCTGCCATTACCCGTAATCCCCCGCCAAATTCCTGCCAAAACGCATAATTCGATCATTTCCCTGCCAAGGTAAAGCTTAAAAGCCCCTATGGGACAAGGGCTCCTAGACATACAGACAAAAAAAGAGACCCGCCAACGGGGCGGATCTAAGGGTGTATATATTAAAAAGGGGGTCTTGCTATCTATAATACACGGATAACATGTTAAACACGTAACAGATATATTTCAATTATGTAACAAAATTGAAAGCGTTATATGCCGTAATGAGAATCAATATCATAATATCGAGAAATATTATCAAAATCAAAGAAAACGCTAACTTGATACCGATAATTAGTCTCAAAAGGCTGAAAATCGATATCAATTAAAGTATTTGCCAAAATTTCGACCTTGACGTATAATCCAATCAAGGACTTACCTTACAGAAAGGGTGATTCGGATGTACGATTATCACCATCTCGACCATGCGAAGAAACAAAGCCGTTCCAAGAAAACGCTGTGGATCACGCTGAGTTTAACTTTATTCTTCACCATCGTTGAAGTCATTGGCGGACTGCTGTCCAATTCGCTCGCCCTGCTCTCCGATTCCGCGCATATGATCTCAGACGTGCTCGCTCTCGGATTGAGCATGGTTGCCATCTATATGGCGACGAGACAGCCAAACGCCAAATATACGTTCGGCTTCCTCCGTTTTGAGATTATCGCTTCGTTCCTCAACGGTCTGGCGCTGGCCATCATTTCGATCGGCATCTGTATCGAAGGGATACGGCGATTTATGAACCCGGAACCGATCGATCTCAAGCTCATGCTGATCATTGCCTCCATCGGGCTGACGGTCAACCTCGTCCTGACGCTGGTGCTCAGCCGCAGTATGAAGGAAGAGGAAAATTTGAACGTGAAAAGCGCTTTATGGCATTTTATCGGAGATTTGCTAAGTTCCATTGGAGTTATTGTTTCTGCCGTACTCATTTATTATACCGGATTGCCTTGGTTCGACCCGATTATCAGCATTGTCATCGGCGGCATCATCTTCACCGGCGGTGCGAAAATCATTAAGGAATCGTACCTCATCCTGATGGAATCGGTGCCGGAGCGCTTCGATCTGGATGAAATCCGGGCAGCCATCGCTGCCGTGGAAGGTGTCGAAGATGTGCACGAGATGCATCTGTGGGCCGTGTCCTCGGATCATTATTCCCTCACGGCGCACGTCTTTATCGACGACAGCATCCAGCCGTTCTGCATCATCCTCGCCATCAACGAGACGCTGAAGAACAAGTACGGCATCGAGCACACGACGATCCAGATGGAGCATGCGGGCATCCACCCGCACGGCGAATACGGCAAGCAATTTATGCTGGCCAAGGAGCAGAAGCAGACCCGGAGTATCGGTCCTGTCTTCTAGAAGACGTCAAGACGCCTTCCCTCACCTGACCCCCACGAACTGTGGTGACCGGAGAGGCAAGGCGTCTTTATTCGAGCGCTTCCGCAATGCTCGATCTCCGCGCAATCAGGCGGAGCGGAATTTGAATTTCATGGCCGATACGTTTAAGCTTCCGCGCCTCATCTGCCGGAGATTGCTTCAGCGCTCTCGTATCGCCAAGCGCCTCGAGCATCAGCATCATGGTCATTTCAGCCTGCAGCGCATACGGGATATCGAGCGACGTCAGCATCGGGTGGCACACCGTCGTCACCGGATCGTTATTGATGCCGGCAATCCGAAAATCCTCCGGCACCCGGTACCCCCGCCGTTGTACGGCGGACATGAATGCCAGCGAAATCACATCGTCGAACCCAAGAATGCCGACCGGAGCTTCTCGATTCCAGAGTCTCTCCACTTGTTCCAACGCCTGGTCGATCGTCTCCACCTCATCCGAATCGATCATGTCGTACGGCACCGGTTCAGGCAGCTTCGAAAGCCCGTTTCGAAAGCCCGCTCTTCGTTGAAGATCGGTAGCGTACAAGCTTGTTTTGGCCAAATACACAATCGTTCGGCAGCCCTGCTCATACAGATGTCTCACAGCCTCGTCACAGCCATCGACAAAATCGAGGTTCACGGCCCCGACGGCGATGTCGTTCGGCCATCCCCACGCATTAAACAAAACAAGCGGCGTCCCTTCGCCCACCAGATGGCGGGTCGCTTCCTGCGACATCGCCAGCCCGTGGCAGATGAGCCCGTCCACCCGGCGCTGCAGCAGCACATCCAGGTGGCGCTTCTCTATCTCCGGATCGAACCCCGCTGCCGAAAAAACGGACAAATGGTACCCGTACCCATGCGCCATACGCTGCATTTCTTCGGCAAACTGCCCGTGATATCCGCCGAAGACAGGCACGAGCATGCCGAGCTCATACGACTTCTTCCGGCTTAGACTGGCGGCCATAACGTTGCGGCGGTAGCCGAGCTGTTCCGCCGTCTGTTCCACTTTACGGATCGTTTCCGGCGTCATCGGCACATTGCGCCTGTTCAACACGTTAGAAACCGTAGCAATGGATACTCCAGCCGCTTCGGCGATATCGACGATGGTGATTTGCCGCTTTTTACTCATGCCGCATTTCCCTCTCCCTGCTCAAAACTTTCATAGAATAAAAACAATCGATTTAAGCGTTTAATCTTTTCATTTTACCGCCAATCCATTGGACGCGTCAATGCAGCGGATAAGAAAAAAAACCGTTCCGCCCTCTGGCGAAACGGCTGAACAAGACCATCGTTAAATCGACGGTCTATTCGGCTCATGCTTGTCCTTGTGATAGGTCGGCATGGTGTAAGCTTTGCTTTCCACCGCCTGATTCGAGTGATCGGCCATCGACTGCATGGTTTGATTCATGCTTTTGTTTTTGCCTTTGCGCATCGAACTTCCCTCCATCCGTTAGGAACAATATGAGTTGCAGAGTATGCCTTCATGTTTTGTCACCAAACACCGGAAGATATGCAGGACGCAAGACGCCAATAATTCCTACGGTAAGGGAAGATAGATCGTCGGCTCTCCGTACATACTACACGAGGAACTTCATCACCATGCGAAGAGAATCGATATGGGAATCTTAGACGGAAATCCGAAACACGAGCCTATGCATTATGGTGAAATTTATGCTTTGTGGGCATTCAGCTCGCAGACAAAGCTGGCCTTTACCGGTTACCATACGCTGCGTAATCACGCCGGTGATTCTGATTTAAGAGAATTCATGAAGGAATTAATCGATGTCGCGGCTAAAGAAACCGATGACTGCGATGCACTGTTAATCAAGAACGGCATCACCCCCCCGCCGTCGCCGCCGGAGAAGCCGAAAGCGAATCTGGAAGACATTCCGGCAGGCGCTCGTTTCACCGATCAGGAAATATCCGCCTCATTGAGCGTCGATCTGATCATCGGATTAAACATGTGCAGCCAAATCATCGGTCAAGCCATTCGCGAGGATATTGGCATGTTATTTACGAAGTATCATCAAACCAAGACCAGCCTCAGCAGCAAGCTGCTGCGCATGAACAAAGCCAAGGGCTGGCTCGTGCCGCCGCCACTGCAGCTGCAGACGAAAGAATTGGTGCACAGCTAGTCCTTCAATCACAAAAAGGCTCCCTACCGCGCCAAGCGCAAGGTAGGGAGCCTTCATCATTGTATCAAGTTCGGCGTAAGGAAATTACATGCTGAGCCATTTCTTGAACAGATGCTTCGTCGTGTCGAGATTCATCGCCGCGATCGAAGTCGTAAGCGGAATGCCTTTCGGGCAGGAGCGCACGCAGTTCTGCGAGTTGCCGCAGCCTTCGATGCCGCCGTCTTCCATCAGCGCTTCCAGACGCTCGTGAGCGTTCATCTCGCCCGTCGGGTGAGCGTTGAACAACCGTACTTGCGAAATGGCAGCCGGTCCGATGAACGTCGTCTTGTCGTTCACATTCGGACAGGATTCCAGGCACACGCCGCAAGTCATACATTTGGACAGCTCATAGGCCCATTGACGCTTGGACTCCGCCATCCGTGGTCCCGGTCCGAGATCGTACGTACCGTCGATCGGAATCCATGCTTTCACTTTCTTCAAAGCCGAGAACATGCGCTCACGGTTGATGACCAGGTCGCGGACGACCGGGAAGGTGCTCATCGGAGCGATCCGGATCGGCTGCTCCAGCTTGTCGACAAGCGCGCTGCAAGCTTGGCGCGGCTTTCCGTTAATGACCATGGAGCAAGCTCCGCATACTTCTTCCAAACAGTTCGATTCCCAGCACACCGGCGTCGTTTTGTCGCCTTTGGCATTCACGGGATTCCGCTGTACCTCCATCAGAGCGCTGATCACGTTCATGTTCGGACGGTATGGAACCTCGAACTCTTCCGTATACGGCTTGCTTTCCGCTGAGTCCTGACGGGTGACGATAAACTTAATCTTTTTGTTTGCTGTCGCGGTTGCTTCGGCCATGATCAATGACCTCCCTTCTTCTTGTCGGTTGTGTAGTCACGTTTACGCGGCGCGATCAAGGAGACGTCGACATCTTCCCACTCGATTTGCGGGCCGTCGGCCGTCCATTTCGCCTTCGTCGTCTTCAAGAACTCCTCGTCGTTACGTTCCGGGAACTCCGGCTTGTAGTGCGCGCCGCGGCTCTCGTTACGAAGAAGTCCGCCAAGCGTCATCGCGTGCGCGAGCTCCAGCATGTTCCACAATTGACGCGTATAAGCGACGCCCGGGTTGTTGAAGCGAGCCGAGTCGTTGATGTTAATGTTTTTGTAGCGCTGCTTCAGCTCGTTGATTTTATCGATCGTTTGCTCCAGGTTTTTGTTGTAGCGAACGACCGTCATGTTGTTGGTCATCCATTCGCCGAGCTCTTTGCCAAGCACGTACGCATTTTCCGTACCGTTCATTTTCAGGATGCTTTCGTACTTCTCGGTGTGCAGCTTCGCATAACGTTCGTAAACGGTCGAGGAAATGTCCTCCGCATGCTTATCCAACCCTTTGATGTACTCGATCGCTTTCGGACCGGCCACCATACCGCCGTAGATCGCGGAGAGCAAGGAGTTCGCGCCCAGACGGTTCGCGCCGTGGTACTGGTACTCGCACTCGCCTGCGGCGAACAAGCCCGGAATGTTCGTCATCTGGTTGTAGTCGACCCACATACCGCCCATCGAATAGTGAACGGCCGGGAAAATCTTCATCGGGATTTTACGCGGATCGTCTCCCATGAATTTCTCGTAGATCTCGATAATACCGCCCAGCTTGACGTCGAGCTCCTTCGGATCTTTATGCGACAAGTCGAGGTAAACCATGTTCTCGCCGTTGACGCCGAGCTTCATGTCGACGCAGACAGCGAAAATTTCGCGAGTCGCGATATCGCGCGGAACCAGGTTTCCGTAAGCCGGATATTTCTCTTCGAGGAAATACCAAGGCTTCCCGTCCTTGTACGTCCATACTCGTCCGCCTTCACCGCGAGCCGATTCGCTCATCAGACGCAGCTTGTCGTCCCCGGGAATCGCCGTCGGGTGAATCTGAATGAATTCGCCGTTCGCATAATATACGCCTTGCTGATATACGGCACTGGCTGCCGTACCCGTATTGATAACCGAGTTCGTCGTTTTCCCGAAAATGATCCCGGGACCGCCCGTCGCCAAAATAACCGCATCCGCAGCGAACGTATTGACTTCCATGCTGCGCAGATCTTGTCCGGCAATACCGCGGCATACGCCGTCGTCGTCCAGAATCGCGCCGAGGAATTCCCAGTGCTCGTATTTCTTCACGAGGCCGGCCGTTTCCCAGCGGCGTACTTGCTCGTCGAGCGCGTACAAGAGCTGCTGGCCTGTCGTGGCGCCGGCGAACGCCGTACGGTGATGCTTCGTGCCCCCGAAGCGGCGGAAGTCAAGCAAGCCTTCCGGGGTACGGTTAAACATAACGCCCATCCGGTCCATTAAGTGAATGATGCCCGGCGCGGCTTCGCACATCGCTTTAACCGGCGGTTGGTTGGCAAGGAAGTCGCCACCGTATACAGAGTCGTCAAAGTGCTCCCAGGGAGAATCGCCTTCGCCTTTTGTGTTAACGGCGCCGTTGATGCCCCCTTGAGCACAGACGGAGTGAGAACGTTTAACAGGAACCAGAGAGAACAAGTCGACATGGACTCCGGCTTCTGCAGCTTTAATGGTGGCCATCAAGCCTGCAAGGCCCCCACCGACTACGATAACTTTCGAATTCGCCATGATTGTCCGATCCCCCTTAACCTTTCGTTACTGACGTTACATGCTGAAACGCTGGATCCAAGAATGCCGTCAGCGACATAATGAACATAGCGGACATCACCACGAACACGCCCATCCAAACGTAAGTCGACACACGCTGCGCGCGCGGACCGACCGTAATGCCCCAGCTGACCAGGAACGACCACATGCCGTTGCTGAAGTGGAACACAGCGGCGATGACGCCGATTACATACAATACGAAGTAAACCGGATTCGATGCGATTTGGTGCATATGCGAGCCGATCTCCATTTGCTCGACGCTGCCGATCGCAATTTGAAAACGGGTTTGGAAAAAGTGCCACGCCACGAACAGGAACGTAACCACACCGGTCACGCGCTGCAAGAAGAACATCACGTTGCGGAAATAGCCGTAGTTATTTACGTTATTTCGCGCCGTGTAGGCGACATACAAACCGTAAATCGCGTGATACGCCAGCGGAATCCAAATGCCGAAAATTTCGAGCGCCAATACGAGCGGCAAACTGTGCAGCCATTCGACGTGCTCAAGAAAGCTCTCGGGTCCGCCCTTCGCTGCCGAGTAGTTCGTCAGCAGGTGTTCGATCAGGAAAAACCCGACCGGAATAACCCCCAGTAAGGAATGGAGCTTTCGTGAAAAGTACGAGTTCTTGAACATTACCCTTCGTTCCCCCCTAAAATTAGGCTTGCCACGGCCTTCGTGAAAACCATTACCCATTGTACTCCCGACGCCTGAGAGCGTCAACACAAAACGATACAACTATTTTCCATGAATCGACAGTCTTGTATACGGTTCACGGTAATTATTGTGAACAATCCGTGACATATACATCCTACTCTTATTTCGCTTATAATGGAAGTGCCGATTTCTTATAATCTCTTATAACTACAGTGCATATAGAAAGGAATAACTATGGAACAATTCGACATGTTCGTCACGGTCGTGCAGCAGCAAAGCTTGAATAAAGCGTCGCAATTGCTGAACATCTCGCAGCCCGCCCTTTCGCGCAAAATCATGAAGCTGGAGCAGGAGCTTGGCGTCGAGCTGTTCCGCCGTAAAGGCAAGCGGCTCGAGCTGACGCGCGCCGGCGAGGTCTGTTACGAATATGCGCTCGATCAGCAGCGTCTGGAGCGGAAGCTGCACGATTCGCTGCGCGCGTTCCGTTCCGCGACGAAACCGGCCAGCATCGTCATCGGCGCCAGTCTGACCACCCTGCAATCCACCTTGCCCGATTTGATCACCATTTATACACGCGAGCATCCGCATACCGATATTAAAGCCGTCACCGGCAAAACGCACGAGGTCGTCCCGCTCGTCAAGGAGAAAAAAGTCGACATCGGTCTTGTCGCCTCGCAAATCGACGACCCCGGCCTCGTCAGCGTCCCGCTGTTCGACGATCATCTCTGTCTGGTGCTCCCCGCCGCACACCCTTATGCCGATCACGCCGGCTTGACCGTTCACGATTTGCACGAGCTGCCGATGATCTTATTCTCCCGCGGGACATGGTATCGCGTACTGATGGACGAAATGTTCCATCGCTGCGGCGTCCATCCGGATGTGAAGATGGAGATCGATTCGTTCGAAGCGATCGTCCGCCTCGTCGCGACGTGCCAGACAGCCACGCTGCTCCCGGAATCGTACCTGCGCCATCCGCTGGTCGGCAACAATGAGCTGACCGTTCGTTTCGTCCCCGAGCTGGAGCAAACGAAAAGAACGACTTCGCTCCTATATACGGAGGAAGCCGCTCTCGAAGCGCCGATCCGGCGGTTTATCGACCTGGCGGTGAAGCATTACCGTTGACCCTCCAGGCTCACTTCTCCTCGAGCCCCAGCTTGCGCGCGGCATAAGCCGTCGTGCTCGCCTGGAGCAGGATCGTGAGCAGCACCGCCAGGAACGTAACGGACGAGATGATGTCCGCATGCGCGATGCCCATCCCGGCTACCATACCCGACAGCGCGGCGGGAATGACGCCCGTCTCCCGCACCCAGAACATAAATACAATCTCGTTCCGCTCCCACTTGGCCTTCCGGTCCGGAAGCGCGGAGGCCAGCACGGTAAGCGGCCTTGCGATCAGCATGAATACCGCAATGACACCGAGGCTCGGCCACAAGTGTTCGAAGATCATGCCGAAGTTTACCTGGCTTCCGAGCAGAATGAAAATAAGCATGCGCATCAGCACCGTCATATTTTCGGTAAAATGGCCCATTTCCTGCAGCTTGTCGTCCATGTGGAGCTTGAACAAATCGCTGTTCCCCCAAATCAGTCCGGCCGTGAACGTCGCCATAAATCCGCTCACATGCAGCGCGTCGCCCAGCCAGTAGGCCCCAAGCGCGGTAACGACGAGAGCGATCGTGGTGTAATCGCGCAGCCATCCGAGCCTCAGGTGCGCCGTGATGAACGCCAGCCCGAACCCGACACCGATGCCGACCGCGATGCCGCCGAGCGCCGTTTGCAGAAACTCGAGTACGCTTGAGGAGAGCGATATCGCCTGTCCGCCCGTAATCGCGCCGAGCACCGAGAAGGTGAGGATCGAGCCGGTTGCGTCGTTGAAGGCGGATTCGCTTTCCACCGTTTCCCGTACTTTGCTCCGGATCTTCACTTGCTTGAAGACGGGGATCAGCGTCGCCGGGTCGGTCGACGAAATAATCGCCCCAAGCAGCACCGCATACATGAACGGGATCCCCAGCAGGTAATGGGCGGCAAAAGCGACGACCGCGCACGTAATCAGCACGCCCGGCACGCTTAGCAAGGTAAGGGTGACCCATACCTGGCGAAGGCCCGACAGCCGGATGTTGCGCCCCCCGTCGAATAAGATGAGCGCGGAACCGACAGTTAAGATGAATTGATTCGTGAACGTGCTGCTCGGCTCGTGAATCAGGTGCAGCCCTTGACCGACGATCATGCCTGCGGCCAAAAAGAGAGCGACGTCCGGCAGTTTCAGCCAATTCGCCGCTTTTCCGAAAATCATGCCCAGAAATAAGACGGAAACGATTAAAAAGATGACATGCTCGATAAGTACGGCATTCTCCAACTCTCCGCGGCTCCTTCCTATATAAACCCAACGGTCGATCGTCTAACAAAGCCTTAACGAACCAAGGCGTTCTCGAAATGCTCGATCTGTTCGTTCGTGCCAATGATGACCATGACGTCCTTCTCGTCTACGGTATCGGTAGCCGTCGGCGCGATGATCACGTCGCCATGCTTCTTATTGATAGCGACGACGCTGCAGCCATAACGAGCCCGGGTATCAAGCTCCTTCAACGACAGACCGTCCAAACACTTCGGAACGGCCAGCTCGGCGATCGTGTACTCCTTCGACAGCTCGATATAATCGAGCAGATTCGGGGAAACCAGCTGATGCGCGACGCGAATGCCCATATCCCGTTCCGGGAAAATGACCCGGTCGACGCCGATCTTATGCAGCACCTTCCCGTGCAGCTCGGACAACGCCTTGGCCACAACCATCTTCACCCCGATATCCTTCAAGAGGATCGTCGTCAGGATGCTGGCTTGAATATCGTTGCCGATCGCTACGATCACGCAATCAAAATTCCGGATCCCAAGCGAACGAATGACATCTTCGTCCGTCGAATCCGCAACGACGACGTGCGTGAGCTCTTCGCTCATTTCTTCTACCGCTTCCTCGTCCATATCGATCCCCATTACTTCATAACCGAGCTGTATGAGCTCCTTTGCCAGACTCGAGCCGAAACGGCCGAGTCCGATTACCGCGTACTGACTGCGTTTCATCGAATGCCTCTCCCTATCCAATCGTAATTTTCCCTTCCGGGTATCTGAACAGCTCTTTCTCTGCCTTCGGACCGAGCGCATACGCGAGCGTCAACGGACCGAGCCGGCCGATAAACATCGTAAGGGCGATCATCAACTTGCCGAACGTGGTCAAATCGGGCGTGAGCCCCATCGTCAGTCCGACCGTGCCGAAAGCCGACGTCGCTTCGAACAAAATCATCAGGAAATTGTGATCTTCCGTCGTGGACAGCAGCATGGTGACGAAGATGACCCAGAACAAGGCGAGCATGGTTAACGTAATCGCTTTAAGAATCCGGTCTTTGCCGAGCCGGTTATGGAACAGCACGATATCCTCTTTCCCCCGGATCATCGCGATAATCGCCCCGATCAGCGTCGTGAACGTCGTCGTCTTGATCCCGCCGCCCGTCGATCCCGGGGACGCCCCGATGAACATGAGAACAATAATGAAAAACTGCGACGCCTGCCTCATGCCCGCGATGTCGATGCTGTTCGCGCCGGCCGTTCGAGGGGAGACCGATTGAAAGAACGAAGCCAGTATTTTACCGTTCCAGTTAAGCGTGGCGAGCGTCTTCGGATTCGTAAATTCAAAGATGAAGATGACGATGGCCCCGACCAGGATCAGAATGCCGCTCGCGCTCAACACGACCTTGGAATGGAGCGACAGCCGGCGGCGCTGCTTGTACTCCATCAAGTCGGACAGGACGACAAACCCGATCCCTCCTAATATAATCAACGCCATGGAGACGATATTGATCACATAATCGTCCGCGTAAGCCGTAATGCCGGAGAACCGGCCGGTAATCGGACCGAACAGATCGAACCCGGCGTTGTTAAAGAACGAGATCGCATGAAACACCCCATACCCCAGCGCACGCACCGGACCTAAATCGAACGACCACCGGATGGCGAAGATGACAGCCGCTGTGAACTCGATCGTCAACGAGTACACCAGAACTTTACGGATTAAGCGCACGATGCCTTCCATGCTGCCCTGATTCATCGCTTCTTGAAGAATGAGCCGTTCTTTCAGCGAAAGCCGCTTCTTCAAGGCGAAGGCGAACAGGGTGGCCATGGTCATGAACCCGAGACCGCCGACCTGAATCAACGAAATAATGACAATCTTGCCGAATAAAGACCAATGAGTGCCTGTATCGACTACGACCAGACCAGTCACACAGGTCGCCGAGGTCGCCGTGAACAAAGCGTCCAGGAAAGGCGTCGGCACCCCGGACGCCGCTGACACCGGGAGCGTTAACAAGCCGGCGCCCGCCAGTATGATCAAGGCAAACCCGATGACCAAAATTTGCGGCGGGGTAAGCTCGATTTTTTTCGATTTGGATTTCATCCTGAACCTGCACCTTCTCAACTTTTTATGAACAACAAAAAAAAGACACGGGAAACCCAGTGCCATCTAAGGTTCCTGTAACACAAGCCTACGAGGTTAGCTGACGGATTCGGGTATACAGGCCCCCTATCCATGCGGCCCGTTACCCGGCCCTGCACGGAATTCACCCCTATGATTCATGGTTCCCCCGTTTTCTTGAAGAAATTCGGCTTCTTATTCAATTGATATGAATTATAAGGTTCTTTGGAACGAAGTACAAAGCTCTATTTGGCGGAAAAGGAAGGATTTTCGGAACATTACGATACATGACAGCGCTCTCAAACGGTGAAGTCTTCTCCTTGCTTGTTTTTTCCGGCGCTTTCTCGTGATATCATGAGATTACCCTATTAGCATGGATGGCCATAACGGAGAATACGATTAAGATAAGCTGTTACGATTTACCGGATAAGGAGTGTATCATGCCCAACAAAGGTTCTCGTCCCCCCTTATGGCTGGCGGTCATCGGTCTTCTGCTGTACTTCGGGCTATCTTATCTCGCCCCGCTGTTTCAGGACCACAACGATCTTGACGGGGAAGCGCAGGCGGCGCCTGCCATTAGTAAAGCGGAAGCGGCCGAACTCGCGATCGCCTTCGCCGATCACAAATTCGGGCTCTCGCCCGGCCGCACGGCGGATACGTTGTTTCAATCGAACACGGTTCGCAGCGGGTACATCCAGAAGGAAGGCTTGGAGGAAGAGTATCGAAAGCGGTTCGAGAAGCGTTATCCAATCGATTATTACGAAGTGGAAATCCGCGATGGGCAAGCCACCTATTACATCGGGGTCAACTTCAACAACCGTCAGGTGATCAGCTATAGCGCTTCGAAAGCGCCGACGGCCAAAACCGAAGCGCGGCCGGCGGCGGAAACGGATGCGTCCGCGATCGCCGTAAGCGCCGTCCGCGATATGGGCTTCGATCCGGCTGCGTTCACACTGGCTGGCAGCGCTGCGGACAAACGCCCGCCCGGCGAATTCGTATTCGTCAGCAAGACGGAGCGGATCGGCGAAGCCCCGCTGGAGCTGCACGTGCAGACGGCGAACGGGCAAGCGGTGTCGTTCCGCCCGGCATTCCCGCCGCCGGAAAGCTTCACGCTCTGGCAGCAGATGCAGGACGAGCGGTCCGCTCTGATGACGCGGATCAGCTTGTTCGCATCGCTGCTGATGGCGCTCGCCGCCTTGATCCTCGTCGTACGGCAGCGCAAACAGATCGACTTCGCGCGCGGCGCGCTGCTGTCGATCGTGTTCCTGGCGATCTATGTGAGCAATAACTACAATCTGATGCCCGCCTTCCGTACGATGCACGGCAGCGGTCCTTCGGAGCCGGATGCGGTGTTGTACTTGTGGATCAGCAACATCTATGTGGCGCTGATGGCGTTGTCCTCTTACTTCGCCTTGGTTGCCGGAAGCCGGCTGACGCTTGACCGGGGCGAACGCCCGTGGGCCGTATGGCGTGATGCGGACTTCGGCGGGCAAGTGAAGCAGGCGATGAGCAGCGGATATGTGATCGCCCTGTTCATTCTCGGCATCCAGCAGGCGTTGTTCTTCGCCGCCACCGAGCTGTTCGACGTCTGGGCCGTGAACGACCCGACCGATTCGGTGTACAATATGCTGCACCCCGAATGGTTTCCGCTGCTGGCCTGGTCTGCAGCCATCTCCGAGGAAGCCGTCTACCGGGTGCTCGGCGTGTCGCTTATGCTGAAGCTGACACGCCGTCCTTTCGTGGCGGTGCTTGTGCCTAGCGTTATCTGGGCGATGAGTCACACCCAGTACCCGGTATACCCGGTGTACACCCGGCTTGTAGAGGTGTCGGTCATCGGCATCGTGTTCGGTTACGCGTACTTGCGGTACGGCTTCCTGACCGCCCTGTTCGCCCACGCGGCGATGGACAGCATCCTGATGGGCTTCTCGCTGATGTACAGCGGCGACGACAGGCAAGCCGCCGTCGGCCTCGCGTACTTCTTCGCGCCGGCTGTCGTCGGTTGGCTGCTGCACAGGCTGCACGGGCGCTTCAGGCCTCGATCCCCGTCGAATCCGCCGCTGCGCCATCCGTAATCGGGTCGGCGCTATCGCTTGCGCCGGGCCCGGCTTCGGCTCCTTCGGCGGGGCGGTTCAAGGAAGCGAGAATGTGCTGCGCCAGCTTTTCCCCGATACCGAGAGGCTTGAAGTCTTCGACTTGAGCCTCTTTTATTTTTTTCAACGAGCCGAAGTGCTTCAAGAGCGCCTTGCGCCGCTTCTCGCCGATGCCCGTGATCGAATCGAGCGTCGATACGGTCATCGACTTGGCGCGCGTCTCGCGGTGGAACGTGATGGCGAAGCGATGCACCTCGTCCTGGATGCGCTGCAGCAAATAAAATTCCTGACTGTCGCGCGGCAATGGCACCACTTCGGGCGGATCGCCCATTAACAGCTGGGCCGTCTTGTGCTTGGCGTCTTTGACCAGACCGCATACCGGCAAATGCAAACCGAGCTCGTTCTCGAGCACGTCCACTGCAGCCGCCAGATGGCCCCTGCCGCCGTCGATGACGATCAGGTCGGGCATCTTCAGTCCTTCCTTCAACACACGCTCGTAGCGGCGTCTGACGACCTCACGCATCGTCTCGTAATCGTCCGGTCCCTGCACCGTCTTGATTTTGTACTTGCGGTATTCCTTGCGGTCCGGCTTGCCGTCCGTGAACACGACCATCGCCGACACCGGGTCGCTTCCCTGGATGTTCGAGTTGTCGAACGCTTCGATGCGATGGATCGTGCCCGTACCGAGGTATTGGCCCAAATTTTCAACGGCCTTGATCGTCCGCTCGGCATCCCGTTCGATCAGCTTAAACTTCTCTTCAAGCGCCACGCGCGCGTTGTCGCTCGCCATCTCAACCATGTTCTTCTTCAAGCCGCGGCGGGGCATATGCACCCGCACCTTCAGCCAGCTTTCGAGCGCATCCTTGACGTCGGATTTCGTCTCGGCCGCGGCCGTCTCCTCCGGCACAGGCGTTCCCTGCTCCGCATCTGCGCCCGCCGCAGGCGTCTCCACAGCGGCCGGACGTTCCTCCGCCGGATTCGGCGGCAGGAAAATTTCCTTCGGCAGCGCCGGGTTATCGCTGTAATACTGGGTCACGAACGAGGTGAAATCGTCATACGCTTCGCCATAGTAAGGGAACATCGTCGCATGCCGCTCGATAAGCTTCCCTTGGCGCATATATAGAATCTGGACACACATCCACCCTTTGTCGACGGCAAAACCGAATACGTCGCGGTCCATCTTATCGTTCGTCGTAATCTTCTGCTTCTCCATGACGGCGTCGATGTGCACAATTTGATCCCGCAGCTCCTTGGCCCGTTCGAAGTTCAGCTCCTCGGCCGCTTCCTGCATTTTGCGCTTCAGGTCCTCCTTGATCTCGTCGTGGCCGCCGTTCAAAAAGCGCGCGATCTCCCCGACCATCTTATCGTACGTCTCCTGCTCGACCTCGAACTCACAGGGTGCGATACACTGGCCCAAGTGGTAGTACAGGCATACCTTATCCGGCAGCGTATTGCACTTGCGCAGCGGGTACAACCGGTCCAGCAGCTTCTTCGTTTCCTGAGCGGCGTACGCATTCGGATACGGGCCGAAATATTTCGCCTTGTCCTTATGCACCCGCCGCGTCACTTCGAGCTTCGGATGCCGCTCGTGCGTAATTTTTATATAGGGAAAAGATTTATCGTCCTTCAGGAGTACATTGTACCTCGGGACGTACTTCTTGATCAGATTGCACTCCAGGATGAGCGCTTCCATGTTGCTGGCGGTCACGATATATTCGAAATCGACGATTTCGCTCACCAGCAGCTGCGTCTTCGCCGTATGACTGCCCGTAAAATAAGTCCTCAGCCGGTTGCGCAATATTTTCGCTTTGCCGACATAAATGATCGTGCCTTCGCGGTTCTTCATCAAGTAACAGCCCGGCAGCTCCGGAACGAGCGAAAGCTTCGTTTTGATCGCTTCCAGCGTCTTCTTCCGGTCCTGCGGATTCCATTCCCCATGCGTGTCCGACATGCCCTTCTCTCCTTTCGCAGGCAACAAAAAAAGCTCTTTTTCAGCATAGCAGAAAAAGAGCTTTTTCTCACGTCATCGTCAGACTGCCAAATTATTGATGGCGGCCCAATACGTTCTTCAACGCGTCTTTCGATTGGAAGCCGACGACCTTGTCCACCGGTTGACCGTCTTTGAAGACGATCAAGGTCGGGATACTCATAACGCCAAAGCGCGAAGCGGATTCCGGATTGTCGTCCACGTTCACCTTCGCGATCTTCACGTTGTCGCCGAGTTCTTTATCCAGCTCTTCCAGGACCGGAGCGATCATTTTGCAAGGACCGCACCAGGGAGCCCAGAAATCTACGAGAACCGTACCGGATCCTTCCACTTCACCGGTGAAGGATTGATCAGTCACATTTACAATAGCCATGATGGGAATTCTCCTTTCGCGGATAATGTCAACATGTAAAGTATACCACATTGCTTTCACTTTTCAACCGAACCAAAGTTTGCATAATTGTCACTTTCGCATCCTTTACAATCATCTGCGAAGTTGGGTATACTAAGCCTATATAATTACGATAAGTCTCGCGGTGTGCGATCGGACGTTCCTGAAGAGCCCTTCTTCGGGCCGCACGAAGCGACAAGGAGGAACTGAAATGAGTAACGATCCGAAACATCCGGAATTGCACGTATATGAAGAAGAGCGCAATGACTTGATCGATGTCGCGTTGGGCTTCGGGGTTTTCTTCGGCGTTTTGTTTTTAATCGCGATCGTAGCCACAGTCATCACGCTGGTTGCGAAGTAACGATTGGGTAAGGCGATACCTGCTGCCGGATGAGGCAGGCAGGTATTTTTTTGTGCGCGAGGCCCGTCCGCGGTCTGTGCGCGGCTCGTGCACAAGGGTTTGTGCGTGCGGTCCTTGCCGCGCCCCGTACTCCCTGCCTATTCCTTTATTTCGATCCCCGCTTGTTATACCCGTTCACCATCACCACATCGACGAAAGGCCGAATCCGGTCCATAATGCGCCGGCCCTTATACTCCTCGTCCCCGTCCTTGCTCGTAAAGCTGAAATGCTTCTCCAGCGCGTCCAGATCGTGATTCGACGTGAAGAACGTCGGCTTCCGGTTCATCCGGTAGTTCAGAATCGCACCCATCACATGATCGCGCAGCCACGGATTTAAATTCTCCGCGCCGATGTCGTCGAACACGAGCAGGTCGGTTTCTTTCAGGATGTCGATCGTTTCCTTCAGCTTCAGCGGGTCCTGGAACATCGACTTCAAATCCTCGGCAAAATCCGGCATATACACAATTGCGCCGGTATAGCCGTCCTTCGCCAGCTCGTAGAGCATGTAACACATCAGGAACGTCTTCCCGGTGCCGAAATGGCCGGCCAAGTACAAGCCCGTCTGCGGCAGCCCTTTCGTACGCACGTTCAAAATATAATCCATCACTTGCCCGACCGCTTCCTCCCGCTGCGGATCCTTGTCCAGAATCTCCAGCGACGAATACCCTTGGGAAAGCGCGCGTTCATCCACATAAAAGCTTCGGATCCGGCTGCGAACCGCATCCTGCATCGACTTCGCCAAAAACTTCTTGCACGCCACCTTATGATCGTAGACGCGCGTCCAGTCATCCCCCGGCTCCACCTGGAGCATCGTGTAATGGCCTTCGAGATCGTTCGGGCAGCGGTCAAGCCCCGGACAATTCGTACAATTATTGTATTCCTTCACATATTGATGCAGCTTGTTTAAATTCAGCTTGATCGTCTGGTTATCGAGCTGCGGATACTTGCTCCGCAGCTTCACGATCAGCGGATCGGCCGCAACCTCGCGCAGCTTCTCTTCCGCTTGCTTCAACAGCTGCCGGCCCTGCGAGCCGCGCAGCAGCTCCCCTAGCGATTCCAACGCGAAGCACCTCCCCCATGAAGTACCTGTTTCTCTTCTCCGGTTCTCTCACTCAGTCCCCGGCAGCCGCTACCTTTGTCCGTCCAGCTGCTGCGCTTTCCGGCGCAGCGCCTCCCGCTCCTCATCCGAACGCGGCTTGCTCGGGGCCGAATCCGGCACGATCGGAATGAGCGGCTTCTGCCTTGCGCCGCCACGGCCGGACTTGGCCGTACCTCCGCTGCCTCCGCGATAGGCGCCCTGCGTGCCCTGAGCCGTTTTTTTCTCGCTGTACGCCATCTGCTCGCGCACGTAACGAACGGCTTGCTCGAACGATCCGACCTGTTTCCCCAGCATGTCGGTGACGATCGCTTCCATATATTTTTTCGACCAGGAACGTTTGGTGACATAAATATAATGAATAAGGACGTTGATCACTTCTTCATGCAAACCGTAATTCAGCTCGACCTTCGCCAGCGTATCGAGCAGCCCGTCCGGCACCGTGCCTTTAGAAAAAATTTTCTCCAGCAAAAACATGTACGGCTCGTTCCGCAAAATGTAATTATACTGATGCTGGTTGCACTCTCCTTGAAACAAATCCGGCACGTCCAGGTAAAATTCCATCTCGACCGGCTTATCCTTCGAAACGGCCCCTTCCACCTTCTCTTCGCCTTCCGCATCGGCCTTGCCGGGCAGCTTGGCCATCCACCTTACCCTATCTTCCGTTCGTTTCTTATCTTGACGGAATACTTGGTTCGCTTTATGCTGCAGCAGCTCGAGCGCGAGCGTGCCCGCTTCGTCGAATACGCCGTCCTCGTCCAGCAGCCGGCAGATGTCGGTTAGGTAGAGGCTGTACTTTTTCGCTACGAAATTGATCGTCGCCATCTGCTCGGGCTCGTATTTCAACCGCTCGACATATTCCCGGTTGAACGACTCCCTCGGAAAATGCATGATGATTTCCGCATACGTGAACCCTTTGTACGTCACTTCCGGCTTCGTCTGGTCAGTCGTGGCTGCGGCCGATTCGAAGAAAGCCTGCTCCAGCTCCTGATCGACGACCTGCGTGTTTAGCCGGAACAGCTCGTAGAACGGTACCGATAAATTTTCGGCGTTCGCCTGCTTCAGCTCGTCCGCTTCGGGCAGCATAAATTCGTCCCGCAGCGCAAAAACGGCATACTTTCCGACTTTATCGCGAAGCAGCAGCGTGAGATGGTGGTTTTTGAAAAACTCCCCCGGCGTCAGCGGTTCGAACAGCTGATACTCGTACAAATAGTCCTCCGAAGCGGCCGCAAAGCGGCGTGACGTGCGAAGCAGACCGACCGCCTCCAGCTTGGAGGTTTGCTCGATAAACCATTTACGCCCGCGCTCTCCGCCCTCGATCTCCATCGTCAGAAACAGCTTCCGCTGCTGCTCGATCGGCGAGAAGCCCACTTGATCGGCAGGCAGCTGGTGATACAATGTATAATAAACGCTAAGGGCAAAAGCGCCGACCATCGGCTGGTACATCGAGGTCAGCACCTTGTAATCGAGACTGCTTAAGGCAAAGTCGCGGTTAACGACAAACCGGTGATACTCGGAAAAGTGAAGCATATTCGTAATTCGCATGCATACAAAACTCCATCCGTGTTGCTAAAGTCTTAATCTTCATTTTACCACAGCAATCGACAACGGTGTAGAAGAAAAAGAAGGCTTCGCCGGCGTACCGGGAGCCTTCCTCCGTTTCCTCAGAACATCTTGAAGCCTTTCTGACGCAGCGACTTGATCGTCGAACCGCTCAGGATGGCGCCCGCCAATCCGCCTAATGCCGAGATATAATCGACAAACGTATACTCGGCGATATTTTGCGAAAGCGAGCCTGTCCCCCAACCCCAATACAACACAAGACCGATCACAAGTACGATATATCCGTAAATGGGAAACCAAGTCGTCTTCAGCAGCATGTTGAGAATAAACCCGATTCCGAAGAACAGCACGAACAGCAGCACGGTAGCGATAATCAATTGCAGCAATGCAGACAACTCCTTCTTCTCATACCTTCGTCTACTTTCTATTATAATCAAAAGCGCAGGACGGTAAAGGGCGCCCTCGTCCCGGGAATGTGAACACTTTGTCACCGTTTAGCCCCCAGCCTTGGTGCATTTGCCCTTTCCCGCATCTTTAGCTACAATGAAACAAGCAAAAGAATCGAAGTGAAAATCAATATCATGAGGAGAGAGAGATCCATGAGTGAAGCCGTACATACGTTGGAAGGCTGGTACTGCCTGCATGACTTCCGCGCCATCGATTGGAACGTCTGGAAAAGCTTGACCGCGCAAGAAAGAAACCGCGCCGAGGACGAGCTGTTGTCCTTGCTGAAGCAATATCAGAGCACCGAGGATCAGAAGCTCGGAAGCACAGCGTTCTACTCCATCGTCGGGCAGAAAGCCGACTTCGTCTTCATGCACCTGCGCGAAACGCTGGAAGAGCTGAACGAGCTCGAGAACGAGTTTAACAAATCGATGTTCGCTCAAGTGACCATTCCGACCTATTCCTACGTATCGGTCGTCGAACTCGGCGGTTACATGGCCAAACCGGGTACGGATCCGATGCAGGATCCGGACATCGTCGCCCGCTTGAAGCCCATCCTGCCGAAAGCGAAGCACATCTGCTTCTATCCGATGAACAAGCGCCGTGAAGGCAACGATAACTGGTACATGCTCAGCACCGAAGAGCGCCGTTCCTTCATGCGCGGCCACGGCACGATCGGCCGCACGTACGCCGGCAAAGTCAAACAAATTATCGGCGGCTCCATCGGCCTCGACGATTGGGAATGGGGCGTCACGTTGTTCGCCGACGATGCGCTGCAGTTCAAGAAGATCGTCACCGAAATGCGCTTTGACGAAACGAGCGCCCGCTTTGGCGACTTCGGCGACTTCTACATCGGCAACCTGCTCGATACGGATAAGACTTCCGCCATGCTGAAGTTATAAGCCGGCGCCCCTTGGCGAAGCTCCGGGCCCCAGGCGCCGCCGCCGCGGGTTCGCCGCCCGGAGCTTGAGCTGCTTTCCCGGGTTACGCAAAAAAACCTTGCCCATACGGCTGCAGCAGCCGTGTCAGGCAAGGTTTTTTTGGCTTCTAGTCGTCGTCTTCCTCGGCAAGCTTCGCGAGTTCCTGCTCCAGCGCTTTGCGACGCAAATACTCCTCGGTATCGCGGTCGCGTTGACGAGACTTCTCCTTCAACCGTTCAATGGCCGGCAGGATCAGAATGTCGATCTCCTTCTGAACCGTCGCCACCAGATCATAGCGGTCTTGCGTCTCCAGATAATGGCCGACATCGATCAAGGCGTTGTACCGGTCGAGCTCCTCGCGGGTCAGCAGCCCGCGAACCTGCACACTGCAGTGACGCATCGTTTAGAAACGGCCTTTCTTCAAGACGAGCGGGATGCCACCGATAATGTACAGGTAGCGAAGATCGATAACCTTCTTCATCACGGCCGCGACACCGCCTTTAATTTTGCGCGAGCCGACGATGCCGATCGCTTCGCCGCGGCCGAGCGAGGCCACGGTGCCTTTCGGCTTGTACTCGAACTTCTGCAGCTCGGAATTGCGAATTTGCGCAACAAGATTGTGCGCGCACACTTCCGCCTGCTGCATCGAAATTTGCGCGGTCGGCGGATAAGGACGGCCTTCCGGACTCATCACGATCGAGCAATCGCCGAGCACGTAGATGTTCTCATGGCCCGGGATGCGAAGCGTGTCGTCTACTTTGATGCGGCCGCGCATCGTTTCGAAACCGGCTTCCTCCAGCATGTGGTTGCCGCGGATACCGCCGGTCCAGATGATGGTGGCCGATTTGATCTCTTCGCCGGTCGCCAGAACGACGCCTTCCGGTGTGCATTCTTTAATCGCCGTGGCAATTTTGAACGTAACGCCTTTGTTCTTCAGAACGTTCATCGCATACTCGACCAGTTCCGGGTCGAAGCCCGGCAAAGCTGTTGGAGCCGCTTCAATATTATAAATGTTCACGAGAGACGGATCGATGTCAAACTCCTTACAGAGCTCCGGAATGCGATCGGCCAGCTCGCCGACGAATTCAATGCCTGTGAAGCCTGCTCCGCCGACGACGAATGTCAAGTAATCCGTACGGGAAGGCTCGCGCTTGAATTTGGCGAACTGATATTCGATATGCTCGCGAATGAAACGAACGCTGTTGATCGAGCGGATGTTCATCGCGTATTCCTTCAAGCCGGGAATGCCGAACGTTTCCGGCTCCCCACCGAGACCGATAACCAGGTAGTCGTAGGACAACGTGCCTTCTTCGAGAATAACTTTCTTCTCTTGCGGGCGAATTTGAACGACTGTCGATTTCACAAAATCGATTTTGAACTCGTCGATCAACTTTAAGATGCTGACACGTGCATTTTCCGGATTATCCGTGCCGGCAGCCGGCATGTGCAGATGCGTGGTAATGTAATGGTAATCATGCTTATTTACCAGCGTTACGTCCGCCTCGTTATAGTTGAGTTCCTTCTGCAGCCGGATCGCCGTCACAATACCGCCGTAACCTGCACCCAAAATGACAATCCTTGGAATTCGACTCATGGCTCTATCCCTTCCATCCTCGCGTATTTTCTATATTTCTTTATAAGTTTGACCAAAATTCTTTGTGAAAAATTACACAATCTATGCCGGAATGTGATTTTAATTTTATTTTTGGCATCAGTTAGTCAAAATATAAGCGTTTCAAGTGTTTATGCAACAACAAATTTAACCAATTCAAAAGAAATGATATAATGATACGCTTGAAATAGCAAGTATTATTTTGATTAAAATCGCCCCTTTTTCGCCATCTTAAGAAAGGGATTCCCCCGATTGTTTCCTCTCTCGTTTTTTCCCGCCGGAATTGAAATTATACGGAAAGGTTATGAATACCATTAATTAATTTAATCTAAATACGCTATGCTTTCATATTTTCATGGAAAGAGCGTACGTTTATAATAGAATGGATACATATCGTACCGGAGGTGCTTATTGTAATGAGTAGCGGAATTGTTGACATTATTATCGTCGGCGGCGGTCCGGCAGGCATGTTCGCTTCGTTCTACGGCGGCATGCGCCAAGCATCCGTCAAATTAATCGAGAGTATGCCGCAGCTCGGCGGACAGCTCGCCGCGCTTTACCCGGAAAAATACATCTACGATGTGGCCGGCTTTCCGAAAGTAACGGCTCAGGAGCTCGTCAACAATCTGGACGAGCAGATGAAGCATTTCTCCGACATCCAAATTTGCCTGGAAGAGAAAGTGCTATCCGTGGAAAAGAAAGACGAGCGTTTGTTTGAAGTTACGACCGACAAAGGCGTACATCAGTCCAAATCCGTTATCATTACAGGAGGCGTCGGAGCGTTCGAGCCGCGCAGACTGGAATTGCCCGAGGCCGTTAAATACGAGAAGAAAAACTTGCACTACTTTGTCAGCGACCTTAACCGCTTCAAAGGCCAAAAAGTCTTGATCAGCGGCGGAGGCGATTCCGCCGTGGACTGGGCGCTCATGCTGGAACCGATCGCCGAGCAGGTAACGCTTATTCACCGTCGCGATAAGTTCCGCGCTCACGAGCACAGCGTTGAAAACCTGATGAATTCGAAAGTCAACGTCGTAACGCCGACAGAAATTAAGGCGCTTCACGGCGAAGATACGATTACCCAAGTTACGCTGGCCGATATCAAGAGCGGTGTGGAAACTGTCATCGACGTTGACGCGGTTATCGTCAATTTCGGATTCGTTTCCTCCCTCGGACCGATTGCCGAATGGGGACTGGAAATCGACAACGGCTCGATCGTCGTCGACTCCCGTATGGAAACGAGCATACCGGGCATTTTCGCCGCGGGCGACATCACCACATACCCAGGCAAGCTGAAGCTTATTGCCGTAGGCTTCGGCGAAGCGCCGACTGCGATCAATAACGCGAAGGTGTACATCGACCCGACCGCGAAGCTGTCCCCGGGGCACAGCTCGAATATGAAGAGGTAATGCCGGTTTTTCAGGGCAATTGTTCTCGGTAGTGACAAATAACCCCTGCTTACGCTTTAGCGGCGAAGGAGGGGTTTTTTTGGAGTATGAGGGCTACTATCCGATAGGGGAGAGAAAGAAAGTTCAGGTCATGAAACCTGCGCGTCCCCTTCCCGGTAATAATCCAGGTTAAGTTCGCGACGATGTATTTCTTCCAGCAGCAGTTCGACAAATTCTTTTTCCAATTTTAGATCGAGCGCTTTGAAGTATGAATCCACCAATATTTCATTACTGATCAATTTCATCTCAATCACCTTGATTCTTTAAAGTAAAATTATAGTAACACGGTTCAAAAATTAGAACAAGCGTTCCGTTATCCACATCAATATGTGCACAACCTGTGTGCATCTTGTTAATAACTGTAGAAAAATGGATAATACTGCGCCGGGTCATGTGGACAAAGTTATACACAATGAAACCGGACGTGCATGCAATAAAAAAATTTTATCAACTTTGGTTTAATTTCCCATTTGACTCGAAACCGTATTTACGGTTCTGCGTATTGCGTAATAGCTTTTACGGATGGAAGGGGCTGTTCTCTTGGAAACGCGTAAACTCATTTCGGCCTTATGCTATTTCAGCATTTTCTTCGCGGGGTTCATTATCCCGATCGTTATTTACTTCATTACCGATGACCCGGAAGTGAAGCATCATGCGAAAGCAGCGTTCGTCTCGCATATTTTGCCTTTCGCCTCTTTATTGTTTTTGTTGATCGCCGTCTTTACGCTGCCGACCTTCAGCGGTTTTATTATCGCGCTAGTACTTTGCGGCGTTCTGTATGCAGCCGTTACGATCTACAACGTCATTCAAGGTATTCGGGTGCTCGTCTCCCGCTAACAAAGTGTTGACCCCATGCGCCATTAATCCGAACTATCATGTAACCGCTTGCATATCATGTAATAAGAGCTAGCTTTCCAGCCGGCTCTTATTACGGATCGGGGTGGTGAACGCGATGGCCTTTCGCAACGGATTCACGGCGATGATCGGCGTCCTCTGGCTCACAGCACCTTGGTGGGCAAGCTTTACCGATACGTCCGGCGCCGTCCTTGCCGGCGTGCTGTTCGGGCTGCTTCAAGCGGTTTCCTCGCTGCTCGCCCGCGGCAGAACCGGTTGGTCTTCATGGCCGAATTGGATCAGCTTGCTGTGCGGCGTTTGGTTTATTTTGTATCCGTTCCTGTATCATTTCGACTGGATGCTGACCCTGCTGTACGTTGTTCTCGGTTATTTGACCGTACTGCTCAATTACACGAATATGAATACCGACCCTCCGCAAGCGAAATGAGCTGACGCGGGCGTTAAGAAACCTTTCGGGACTTTTACCGAAAGGCTTCTTTTTTATGAACCACGAATGTCAATCGTATAGTTCAATAAAATCGCTATGCCGATATAAGCTGCTAGGTTCAAAAGGTACGCCATTGTTTCCGATCACAAGCCAAACTTCAACTCCAGTGCCTGCTCCCTCAGGATCCTTTACATCCCCTTCCACAACAACTCTAAGGTTGTCAGATGCATGGAACCCGTAGACCAGATGAGTTGTACCACTATGCGGACTCAGCAAGACCTCTTCTTTGTAAAGAACCTCCCCTTCGGTTTCCATGTACGGGAAATATCGATTAACCGTAGCACAAACTCTCATCGCATGATCTTCCAGGTTTCTTAGATTAATAACAAGACTATCGATAGGCAGTCCACTAGCCGTAATCCGGGGAACAACAAACGGTTTCGTAGTGATCTTCGACATACTATCACCTCCTGAATATGAGAGAATACTATATTATATTTAATTATTAGATAGTGGTATCGGCGAATCGATAGAATACGAATGTACAAGCACCGAAATTGGATTGGTTTTTTTAAGTTTACGTAAGGCTAATGTTCATGGTAAAATCGGAAATCTGTGCGGTAAATGGAAGTAACCTTCCCTGTTGTGGATGACGTGGATAAGTGGCTTGATAACGCGCCGAATCTGCTTATCCACATGTGGATAAGCAGATTCGGCCACCGTAGTTATTCACCTTCTTCGTTATCTACCGCAGCGTTAATCGCCAAAATAAAAAAACTCCCAACGTTATTTCCGAAGAAATCATATTGAGAGAATCTGGAGCGTGGACATAACGAAAAACCTCCTGACGTATGTTCCGTAGAACTAACGTCAGGAGGTATGCAATCCGCAACCCGTAATCAACTATTGATCAGAATCAGAACCCGCACCGCTCCCGCGATTAATCCTCGCAAGGCTGTGCCAGTACCGCATCTTCCTCTTTCGTACGGAAGCTGGAGCCGCACCCGCACGTCGCTACCGCATTCGGGTTGTTGATGGTGAAGCCGCCGCCCATGCCGGCATCCTGGAAGTCGATCTCGACACCGTACAAATACTTGGAGCTTTCTGCGTCGACAACCACCTTCAATCCGTGGATGTCCATCACTTTATCGTCTTCCTTCTGGTTATCGTCAAAGCCCATTCCATAGGAAAAGCCGCTGCAGCCTCCGGATTTTACGCCAATGCGCAGGAACAAGTTGGACGACTCCTCCGCCGCGAGCATTTCTTTAATTTTATCGCTAGCTGTTTCGCTGATTGTAATCATATGAATTCAGCCTCCCTTACGATTAAATCGGTTCTAACATAAAGTATACTCTTTTGAAGCCGACACCTCAAGGGATTTTGTTCCCTGCCCGCCGCTTCTTCTTATTTTATCAATTTCGTAATAACGTAACAACAGCACGTCCAATTGTTGGCTGCACAGATGAACCTCGGGATGCATCAAACCGAGCTCACCGCCCAATTGAACCATCCGTTCGCGAACGCTCTCGATTTCCCGGGAAAGCGCCAGGTACTGCTCTTGTGAAACAGAAATCAGCATCATCGCACCGTCCCCTCTTAGAAAAATCGTTTTAGTAAGAAATCCGACAATGCTAAAGTATACTAGATTTGGCGGCTAATTGAAATACCAAATTTTAGGTTTTTCCACTTTACTGAAATAAAATTTTATGGTAATCGTGACATTTACTCCCATGGAAATATTCAACCTTGGTTTGCTGAAACATTTTTGTCGAAACCATGTATTGCCCAGCCCGAACAGGAGGTTTATAATAGGGTGTATTGTTCAACCTTATTTGTGTTATAAGGATATCTTATATATGATGTGTGATCAGCATGCGCCCTTGAGCCTACGGCCAAGGGCGCCTATCCAGTTTACGGAGGTGGATTCGATTGAAATCCGCAATCAGCAACCCCGAATTGCGCATGGCCGAAATTGCTGAGAAAGTAGAGCACGGCGAGCGCCTGACGTTAGAGGACGGCGTGTTCCTCTACGAATCCGACGATTTGTTAACGATCGGACAATTGGCGGGCAAAGTGAACCTGCGCAAGAACGGCAAGAAAGTGTATTTTGTCGATAACATGAGTCTCTATTTTACGAACGTATGCGAAGAGCACTGTGCATTCTGTCATTTTCGGAGAGACGAAGGCCAGCCGGGCGCCTATACGTTAACGCCTGAAGAAATGTTCGCCTATATCGACAAGCATTACCATCCCGGCATGCGCGAGTTTCACATTACGGGCGGGCATAACCCGAACGTACCTTTCCAATACTATGTAGACTGCATCCGGGGTCTCAAGCAGCGTTACCCGGACGTCACGATCAAAGCGCATACGGCGGCGGAAATCGAGTTTTTCTCCCGTCTAAGCGGACTAAGCTATAAAGAGGTGCTGCAAACGCTGATCGACGCCGGGCTGGGCACGATGCCGGGCGGCGGAGCGGAAATTTTGTCCGAACGCTACCGCAAGAAGATGCACCTCGTCGACAAGGCTTCTACCGATCAGTGGCTCGAAGTGCACCGGACTGCGCATAAGCTCGGGTTGAAAACGCACGCGACGATGCTGTTCGGTTCCATCGAAACGTTCGAGGAACGCATCCGCCACTTGATGTATTTACGCGAGCTTCAGGACGAAACGGGCGGGTTCATGGTATTCATCCCTAACTCCGTGCAGCCGGCCAACGTCGATGCGGGTTTGAAACGCCGCGTCTCCGCTTACGATAACTTGCGAACGATCGCCATCAGCCGTTTGATGCTGGACAACATTCAGCATGTGAAAGCTTATTTTATCAATCTCGGCACACAGCTGACGCAAATCGCCTTCGCCTTCGGGGCGTCCGATGCGCACGGCACGATCATTCAAGAACGGATCAGCCATTCGGCGGGAGCCACTTCCCCTGAAGGATTGACCCGGGACGAGCTGGTTTACTTGATCCAAGGAGCGGGACGAATTGCGGTTGAACGCGACACGTTCTACAACGAGATCAAGGTTTACGAATAAAATGCATGTGAGAAAGGGTTTGCCGTTGTTATGAAAAAACTTGTCATTTTAGGCGGAGGATACGGCGGTTTGACCGTCGCCAAAACATTGCTCGAGGGGGATTTGCCGTCTGATACGGTCATGATCCTGATCGACCGCATGCCGTATCAAGGGTTGAAAACCGAATACTACGCGCTTGCGGCGGGAACCGTGTCCGATAAAGACATACGCGTCCAGTTTCCGGTCGATCCGCGGCTGATTTTGAAGTACGGGGAAGTGACGTCCGTCGATCCGGAGTCGAAGCTCGTGCACTTCGAGAATGACGATCCGCTCTCGTACGACTGGCTTGTCATCGCGCTCGGCTGCGTCGATAAGTACCACAACATTACCGGCGCGAAAGAGTTCTCGAACAGCATCCAGACGTTGTCCGCCACCCGAAAAACGTATCAAGGCGCCAACGACACTGCCCCCTACGGTCAAGTCACGATCGTCGGAGGCGGCCTCAGCGGCGTGGAGATGGCGGCCGAGCTCCGGGAAAGCAGGCCCGATCTGAACATCCGCATTCTGGACCGCGGCGCAAGCGTCCTGTCTCCGTTCCCGCAGAAGGTGCAGCGCTACGTAAGCGAGTGGATGCTGGAGCATGACATCGAGCTGCGCTCGCACGTCTCGCTCTCCCGTCTGGAGGGCGGCCTCTTGTATAACGGCGATGAGATCATCCAAACGGACATCACCATATGGACGGCGGGCATTCAACCGAGCCCGATTGTGCAACAGTTAGATCTGCCTAAAGATGCGCAAGGACGGCTAATCATTAACGAATACCATCAACTGCCCGACTATCAAGAGATTTACATCGTCGGCGATTGTGCGTCGCTCCCCTTCTCCCCGAGCGGTCAGGCCGCCGAAGCCCAAGGCGAGCAGGTTGCCGAAGTATTACAAGCGGTATGGAAAAACGAAACTCCCCGGCTCGGTAAAATCAAGCTCAAGGGAGTTCTCGGGTCGCTCGGCAAGAAGGCCGGCTTCGGTATGATGGGCAAACGCACCGTCATGCTCGGCATGATGCCGCGGGCGATTAAAAGCGGCGTGCTCTGGATGTCCAAGCGCCATTTCGGATAGTTTTATTCCCCTAAGAGATCGAACATCGCTTCGATCTCTTTTATTTTCGCTTGAATCGCTTCGTCTAATCCTTCGGCCGTCTCGGCTGCGACGATCTCGCCGTTCACCAGGGCGAACGGGAACAAGTAACACTCGCCGCAATTCCCCAGACAGCCATACTCGATCACGTCGTACTCGGGGTTGCTTTCCAGCGCCTTCATCAGCTTATCTGTGCCGTGATGCATATTGTTTGTGCAAAATTCTATGATCGGTCTCATGGACGCTTCCCCACCTTATAGCCATTTTAATTTTCAAACGATTGTAATATAATAAAGGATAGAAGGGAGATGATGCAAATGAGTGAGAGTACGCAGCAAAGCACTATGTATGACGAAGTGCTTGAAGTTTTAGATAAACTTCGTCCATTCCTGCAGCGCGACGGCGGTGACGTGGAACTCGTAGACGTGGAAGATGGCATCGTTAAGCTAAGATTGATGGGTGCATGCGGAAGCTGCCCGAGCTCGACGATTACGTTGAAAGCCGGCATCGAGCGCGCGCTGCTTGAAGAAGTGGAAGGCGTGCAAGAGGTTATACAGGTGTTCTAATTGCACTTGCCAAGCAAGAAAGGGTCGACCCTCCGGGGGTCGGCCCTTTCTTGCCTTTCAGGCGTTCGTACCCGCCTCTGCGCTCGCTTTCGTCTTCGCGCCGCTGCCGACGATCGCTCGTATCGGATCAAGCCCCCCAGAGACGTCGATAATGTTGCCGGTTAAGAAGTCCGACCGTTCCTCGCACAAGAAGGCGATTACGCGGGCGATGTCTTCTCCGGTTCCCGGACGCCCCCTAGGCGATTCGTCGTCATGCAGATGCTCCACTTCGTCGATCGTCCGCTCCTTGTTCGCGCCGCGAATATCCCCCGGGCATATCATATTGACCGTAATGCCGCTGGCCGCTTCTTCGACGGCGATCGTCTTCGTGAACGAGACGAGGCCTACCTTGGCAGCGGCGTATACGGCTCGGTGCGGCCAGCCTCGCGCCTCCGAGGCGTGACCGAAGCCGAAGTGGATGATGCGCCCCCATTGACGCTGCCGCATCATCGGCAGAACCAGATGGTCCAGATGCATGACGCCGAGCAAATTCCCCTGCATCAATCCTTCGATCTCCGATGCGTCGTAATCCCGAAACAAGCGGCGCTCGCGAATGAACGGACCGGCGTTGTTGATCAGAATGTCAATTTTGCCGAAGCGGTTGACGGCTTCCGAGACAAGACGTTCCCGGTCCGCAGGCTTTGCTACGTCCCCTTGAACGGCGTAACCTTCTACGCCCAGGCTGCGAATTCGCGCGCACAGCTCCTCGGCTTCCTGCGCACTGTTGACGTAGTTGACGAGCAGGTCGACGCCTTGCTCAGCAAGCAGAAGCGCGGTCATCTTGCCAAGTCCCTTGGCGCTTCCGGTAATGAGTGCGGTTTTCCGCATAGGCTGCATGCTCCGTTCCTCCCCGCTTCCAGTTCTTCCTCAAGTATAGTGGATGGCGGGATGCGATTTCAACGCCCGGCGCGCCGTCCGCCCGCTCTGGAAGTAGGCGCAGACTTTGGCGCTGCAGTCGCGGCCGGATGCCTGGCAATGTAACGGAATGCGGTCGTTACGGCTTTCATGGCCATTTCGCAGCCTTCGCGCAGATCGTCAAGATTGGCTTTGATCTCTTCCGTCTCGGGACGCAGCCGTTCTCCGCGTCTGCTCTCCTCCGCTTTCATCAAATCGTCGAGCAGATCGGCGTTAATCGTATGAATCTCCATGTTGCGCTTGTTGCGCAGACGGTCGACCGGTTCTTTATACTTTATCTTTAGCTCATACAACTGCTGCTCCAAATCCGTGTGCAGCCCGTTCTGATGCATATTGCGGAGTACGGTAAAATAGGAAAAACGGGATTTGACGCGCTCGGTCTGCAGTACAAATCGTTCGTTCAGAAAATGTCCGAGTTTATCGAGAATGGCAAACAGGCGGATCAGCGCGTTGCGGTAATAGTACAGATGACGATGGTACTCGTCCGTCTCCCCGGGCTGCATCTGATCGACGTAATCCGAATTGACCCGGCTTCCGTACAGAATCGCGGCATACTCGCTCTGCTCCAGCTCGTCCAGCGCACGCAGGAAGTTTTCGCTCCAGATGACGAAGCGCCGCTCATGCGGTGTCTGCCGGTCACCGGGGATGCGCGAGAGGACTTGCAAATAGTTGCGTATGGCTTGATTGGCTTCCAGCAGAAGCCCTTCGTCCTTGCGCGGCGGTTCGCCGAATAAAGCTCTCAACATGGTTTTATCTCCATCATCGCGTAAGATATAACTATTATTATACCCCATGATTAGGCTGAAAACCATCGAACGGGCTTGATGGAACGGATTAAAGCAGCGAGCCGAATTGAAAAACGACGAGGCCGGGATCTCTCCCGGCCTCGTCGTTGATTTGGCTTAAGCAAAATATTCGTTCCACCGCGAGTCAACCAATTCAACGATATCTTCGCGCGGGAACAGCTCGTCCGGATAGCCCGGCTTCATCCGGGCGTCGATGACGATCGGCACCCGGTACCCGATATGGTGCCGTCTCAGCTCGGCGTCGGCATACATATCCGCCGCCGGATTGAACCGGGTAAACACCGTCCACAGGAATGGCGTTTGCCCGGAGGCGATCGCCGTGTCGTCGACGAGCACGACGAGCGGCCAATCGCGCAGCTGCTCGCCGGCGTCGCGAACGAGGCGGGCGGCCAGCTCGGGGTCGTCCGCGAACGAAGCGCCGGCGACGACTAAACAGCCGCGGCAGTATGGAACCGCGCTGTGAATGCCCGGCAGCTGCCCGCTTTCGTAGACGGCGGGCAGCTTGCGCTTCGGCTCGCCGACGCCGAGCAGCACCGCTTTGCTGCCGTGATTGAGCCGGTCGCCGGTATAATCAAGCGTATCGTGCGCCGTGTGATTGAAGATGAACAGATCCGTGGCCGGATCGAATCGTTCCAGCACCGTTTCCAGCAGCTGCGGGAAGTTGCTTAGATCGACGTGCTGATTGGTCACGATCAGGAACTTGGTCAGCGTCAGCTGGCCTTCCCCGAAGATGCGGAACGCCGTCGCCAGCGCCTCGCGGCTGTAGCTTTCGCGCACGATGGCGGCAGCCAGCGGATGCACGCCGGTTTCCGCGTACGCCCACAGTTCCTTCACGCCGGGCATCGCCATCGGGAACGCCGGCGCCAGCAGGCGCTGCAAATATTCGCCGAGGTAATAGTCTTCCTGCCGCGGCTTGCCGACGATCGTAGCCGGGTAGATGGCGTCCTTGCGGTGCCATACATGGCTCACATCGAAGACCGGGAAATCGTGCACAAGCGAGTAATAGCCGAAGTGATCGCCGAACGGACCTTCCGGCCGGCGCACATGGGGCGCCACCTTGCCGACGATGGCGAACTCGGCCTCAGCGATCAGCCGGTGTCCGCCCCGCGGATTGTCCACAAGCGGCAGCTTCTGGCCGAGCATCAGCGAAGTGAGCAGCAGCTCCGGCAGATGCTCGGGCACGGGCGCGATCGCCGAGGCGATCAAGGCCGGCGGGCCGCCCAGGAACACCGTAACCGGCAGCGGTTCGTTACGCAGCTCGGCTTCATGGTAATGGAAGCCTCCGCCTTTATGGATTTGCCAGTGCATGCCCGTCGTCTGCGGATCGTACACCTGCATCCGGTACATGCCGAGGTTATGGTGCTTCGTAACCGGATGCTCCGTGTATACAAGCGGCAGCGTCACGAACGGACCGCCGTCCTCCTGCCATGACGTCAGAACCGGCAAGCCGGCAAGAGGCGCTTCGGTGCGGCAATGCTGCAGGATCGGCGCAGCCTCCCGGCCGACGCCTTTGGTGCCGATTTTGAGCAAATCGAGAATAAGCTGACGCTGCTCCCACAGCGCCTTCGGCGTCGGCGGCAGCAGCGTATCCATCGCGCCGACAATTTGCTTCATCAACTGCTCCGGACGCGGACCGAACGCGAGATCAACGCGGCGGCTCGTCCCGAACAAGTTTGTAACGACGGGAAAGGAGGCTCCTTTTACATGCGTGAACAGCAGGGCGGGCCCTTCCTCTTCAATGACGCGGCGGTGAATTTCCGCGAGCTCCAGATTCGGGTCGACCGGTGCCGAAATCACCTTCAGTTGATTCTCTTGGCGAAGCGCCTCCAAAAAAGCGCGCAGGTTGGAAAATCGCATGCGTGTGCCTTGCTCCCTTCACTTTCTAAGTATGTAGATGAAGAAGAAGGCTTACGGCAGCCTTGGAGCTGCGTAAGCCTGAACGTTGTGCTCCTCCGTATGGAGGGAAGTAATGCCGAAGTAACAGAGGATTCCGAATAAACAGGAGATCAGCACGGCATGCAGCAAGCTGGCCAGCAAGTAAATTTCGTACCCGATCGACAGCGTGACGAACGCGCCGCTTGCAATTTGCAGCGTGACGAAGATCAGCGACAGCTTGGCCGCTTGGTAAACGCTGCTGTCCGGCTGTGCTTGAGAACGGACGAACAGGAACAGCGCCAAGATGACGAGACCGAGCACCGCCGCCGCCACCCGGTGAGCAAATACGATGCCCGTCGATCCGGTAAATTCCGGGATCACCTGACCGTTGCAGAGCGGCCAGCCGATACAACCGCCGACCGACTCCGTATGGCGGACGAATGCGCCCAAATAAACGACCACATAGCTGTAAATCAGCACGAACCAGACCGACATCCGGACGCCCCGGCTTAGACGCGTACCGTCTCCGCGGTGCATCGCTTCGCCGTATTTGGTAAAGACCAAATACAAGAGCAGCGTAAACGCGAAAGACATCAGCGAAAATCCGAAATGCAGCGCGAGCACGGCCGACGATTGCGGCCACAAGACGGCAAGCGCTCCAAGAACCGCCTGCAGCAGCGTGAAGAACATCGCGCCGCCGACATACCACTTGGCGTCCTTGCGCTTGCTGTATAAAAACACAAGAATCGTTGTCGCGAGCAAAATGATCCCGACGACGCCGACAACAAACCGGTGACTGTATTCAATAAAAGATTCGATTGTATAGGCCGGAACGAATTTGCCGTTGCATAACGGCCAATCGTCTCCGCAGCCTCGCCCGGATTCCGTCTTGGTCACTAACGCGCCCATGACCAGAATCAAGAACATGCCGAGCATACTGGCCAATGATAAAGCCTTCATTCTTCGCTCCATCTTCATCCGCTTTCACCCGCTTCTTGTTCGTTATTTCTCGACATAATCGGACACCGACGAACGTTTCATTAACATTATAACGATAATCAGGGGGCAATTCCACGCGGAATTGTTACAAAGCGATGAAAGAAGAAAAGCCCAGGCGGAAGCGATCCGTCCCGGGCATTCTCCATCCGTCGGTTAGGGAGCGAGCGTATTCGCAACTTCAACCGCGCGATCCAGAAACTGTTCGATTTCTTCCCGCGTTTTGCGCAGCTTGCTCACAAAGCGGATCAGCTCCTGGCCGTTCCTGAAAGCGATAAAGCTCGGAATGCCTAAAATATTCAGCTCGCTGCACAAGTCCGGCATCTCATCGCGGTCCACGTGGATAAATTGCAGCCGGTCGGCGTAAGCTTCTTCAACTTCCGGCATGAATGGTTCGATGAAATGGCAGTCCTTGCACCATGTGGCTTTAAAAACGGCAACGGTCGGTTTGGAACCGCCGATGATTTCTTGAAATCGCTGTTCAGTCGTCACTTTCTCCATAGGAAACACCGCCTATTCTTAATATCAGAAATGGAACTTACCCCACTTATAGCATTCGACAAGGCGTCTGTCAATGAGCCGGGGTGCCTTTCTGGACGAGAAAAGAGTATCCATTATTCAGGGATTTACATTAATTCCTAAAAGTGATATCATAACAGTATCAAAACAATATTTAAATGAATGACGAAAAGGAGTGTTTGTTCATGCAGGAAAAAAAACCTTGGGTGATTAACGGATTCGTCGGTTTGCTTGGGCTCGTTGCCGTCGATGTGATCGGCACGCTGCTGCTCATCGATAAAGAATGGCCGGCTCTCGCCATTGTGCTTGCTCTGTTCTCCATCGCGCTGCTTTCGTCCTTGACGATCGTCCAGCCGAATCAAGCGATGGTCGTCACCTTCTTCGGCAGCTACTCCGGTACGATTCGCCGAAGCGGCATCTGGATGACCATCCCGTTCTCCGTTCGGAAGAAAGTGTCCTTGCGGGTTCGCAACTTCAACAGCGCCAAGCTGAAAGTCAACGATATCGAAGGCAACCCGATCGAAATCGCCGCCGTCGTCGTCTTCCGCGTCGTCGATTCGGCGAAAGCGTCATTCGACGTCGACAATTATGAGCAGTTCGTGGAAATTCAAAGCGAGACGGCGCTCCGTCACGTGGCTAACAAATATCCGTACGACACGTTCGAAGACGGCGGCTACTCGCTGCGGGGCAATTCCGACGAAGTCGCTGCGGAACTGGCCCGCGAGCTGCAGGAACGGCTGTCCGTTGCCGGCGTGGAAGTGATGGAGGCGCGTCTGACGCATCTGGCGTACTCTACCGAAATCGCCAGCGCGATGCTGCAGCGCCAGCAAGCGGCCGCTATTATCGCCGCCCGCTCGAAGATTGTGGAAGGCGCGGTCGGCATGGTGCAGCTCGCTATCTCCCAGCTTCAGCGAGAGGGCGTCATCGAGCTCGACGAGGAACGCAAAGCCGCGATGATCAACAACCTGCTCGTCGCCATCGTATCCGATCGTTCCGCCAATCCCGTCATCAATACGGGAAGCTTGTACTAGAAGGCGCAGTCCGTTATGGCCGCGAAGAAAAATTTCCCTCTGCGGCTGGATCCGAAGTTATACGAGGTGCTTGAGCGATGGGCCGCGGACGAATTCCGCAGCGTAAACAGCCACATCGAATATTTGCTGCGGGACGCGGCTTCCCGAGCCGGAAGACACCTATCGCCGCGCCCGCCCGCCTCAGCTCCGAAAGAGCCGGCCTCCAGCGCAGACGACAACCCGACAACCGAATAAAGCGCTTGCCCCCGCGCATGCGGCAAAGCCCCCGAACGATCCTTGGCGGATAACGTTCGGGGGCTTATGCATGTTGGTCCCCATATTGGGAAAATGTAACGGGTAAAGCTCGTTATTCGCGGACGATGCCGACCGTTTGCGTTTCTTGCGTCCAGCCAACCTTAGCGTTCATGCTCTCCGCAACGAAACGCACCGGAATGTACGTTGAGCCGTCGACGATAACTGCGGCTTTCTCCAGCGTTTGCAACTGTCCGTTCACGCTTGCCTGCGTGCTGTTGATCGTCAGAACGGTTACGTTGCCGCTAAGCGGGTCAGTGATCGTGACTTGCTGCTTGGCCGCATCCCATTCGACGTCGGCGTCGAGCTGCTCGGCGACGAAGCGCGCCGGAACCATCACGGTCCCTTGATCGTTGAACGGCGTCAGGCCTGGAATGATGCTGTCTTCGGAAGAGACGGTCAGATTTACTTCTTTCTTCGTGATGTTCAGTTCGTCCTTCAACAGCTTGTAGAGGTCCGACTTCGGATCGAGCGAGGCGACGAGCTTGCTCGAGGTCAGGCGTCCGGATTTGTTCATCCACTCCACGACTCCGCCGGTTGTATCGATAGGATCGATCGTCACCGGTTTGTTGACGTTCCATACTTCGCCGCTGGAGGTCACTTTAATCGACTTGAGTCCATGCTTGGCCGAATCCGGCAGCGTGAGCAGCAATACGCTTGTCGACTTGCGGGTTACGTTCTCCGCGTCTACATACAGATCCATCGTCAACGATTGGTTGTCGTTCAGCAAGTCCTGTATCGACATGCCGTCTTCGTTCTTAGGCAAGCTGTTCAGCGATTGATCAAAGCTCGCTACGACTTGTTCCAAATTGCTTTTCAGGAACGTATAGATGAATTCGACAGCTAATGTTTTATTCTCCAGGAAAGGCATGATCGAATCGAGCGCGCCTGTGTCGCCTTCGGCGTTCGCACTGCCGGCTTTGACCATTTCCTTCAAGAACGGCGCATATACATCATACAGCGCGGCGATAAATTGCTTAAGGCCTTCCTCATCTTTCAGAACATTGGTCAGGAAACCCTTGATCAGCCCGACCAGCTCGCTGCCCTTCAACTCAACGTGAAGCTTCTGCAGCTGCAGCGCTTCTCCGTTCACGGTTACGTTCGCTGCCTCCGCGGAGATCGTCTTCGGGTTCGGGAAGTTGCTCGTGAAGAACGAGCTGAACTTCGGCATCGCCTCTACGGCCTTCTGACCGAGCTGCTCGATCTGCTTCTGCAGTTCCGGCGTCGTCGGAAGAGCGGAACCTGCGCCTATTGCGGCGCTGTTGCCAATGACGATCGGCTTCTTCGCGCCTTCGATTTGAATCGTATAGATCATGTCGGATAAGACCAGGTGAAACGGAATTTTCACGTTCGCGTAAGCGAGCGAGCCTTTCGCGGAAAGCTCGGTCGGGCTTTGCTGCTTCATCTCGGTAACTTCTACCTTGAAGCCGTTCAACAGCTCGATCGCGCGCTTCTCTTCCGGCGTTATGGATGCGGCGGGATCCGCTGTCAGCTCCAAGGTTACACTTGATGCGCCTTCCGAAGATTTAACGGTAAACAGGTTGGACATGACTTTGCTGACGTCGACCGAGCCTACCGGTTGACAACCGGCCAGTACGATCACAAGGGCGATCAGCATGAGACTTAGTTTGGCGCTCCAATGTTTCTTCTTCATTCTTACCTCCTGAAATATGTAAATAAGTTCGGGGCCGTGCTACATTTTATACGCTTTTTATTTGGAAACGTTGCACTCGCCTGCGAAAATATACAAATTGTAACAATTTCCCATCGACAGGAAAGGAGGAACGGGATGAATCGTGATAAATACCGCTGGAGCGGAACCGATCTGCTGCATAAGCTGGCCGATCTGCCTCATGAGCTTTGGCATTGGTTCAAAGGCAAGGCGCACAGCGTGCAGCACGAGGAGCCGCTGCTCGCGGCCGCCCACCGGATCGAGCTGAACCGGCCTTCGCTCGACGCTTTGAAGCGGCGCTATGCCTGGAAGCTGTCGCTTGCGGGCAAGGACGGGGCCGCCTCGGCCGAGGCCTGGGACGAAGCCGCCGTCAGCCCGTGGGAGCGGCAGCTGACGGCGCGCCTGGCCGCGGAGCGCGATGCGCATAACCGGAACAACTTGACGCGGACGACCGCCTACCTGAGGATGTACCGCGAGCACCCGGAGCTGCACTGGGCATTCCTCGCGCATATGGTGTCGCGCAACGGAGGCTGGAGCATGACCGATCTTCGCGGCGAGTTTCTCCCCTACCTGTTAAGCGAAGATCAGCGGGAGTGGGTGTTCCGATTCCTGGAACGGGCGAACGCGCTTATTTTTCGCGACGCTTATCCGCAGCTGCTGCTATATGAGGCCAGCCTAAGGCATCGCAGGCCGCTGTTTCACCTGCTCCCCGCCTTCGGGGTATCGCGCTTCATGCGCCCGTTGTGGGAGCATTTCTGGGAACGGCGGGAGTCCGCTCTCTTGACGGTCGGACTCATTATCAACGAGCAGCAGCATATCGAGGAGCGGGTCGTGCGCAACGCTTCGTTCCTGCAGCAAGTGGTCGATACGTTCTTCTTCCAGGCACAGTCGCTGCTGCAGCTGAACCAGGTTGTGTTCCCGTACCGGTATGCAGCCGATTGCCGGTTGGCCGGCCTGATCCTGGAAAGCTTCAGCAGCTTGCGGGAGCGTATCGAGGTGGGCAAATCGCTGTACGCGATCTTGTTCGGCATTCCGGCCGTGCACGAGGGGGCCGTGCGCTTTGCCTGCGAGCGGCGGCACACAGGGTCGCGCGCGGATTATTGGCCGCAGCTGTTCGCGTCGGTGCGGCACGGTCCGCCGGTGAAGCGCGGACAGCTGCAGGAGAAGCTGGACGGCCTGCGGCTAAAGCCAGGAGCCGCGCCCCTGTACAGTCCGGGTCTCGCGGAGGCGTGGCCGGACCGGCCGATCGCCCCCACGGAGCCCGGAGACTGGTTCACGGATATCGCCGTGCTCGGTTATTTAAGCAGCATCCCGGCGCCGTTCTCGTTCGAGATGACGCAGGCAAACGGCTTCGGGTTGAAGAAGATCGAGATGACCGTGCTCGCGGGGGACTTGCTTGTTTGAGAAGCGGCGCGCAGGCTGGGCACCGTTCGCCCAACACCAATACCCCAATCCTTCACCCTCTTTCGAGCAGGCGTGGATTGGGGTATATGCCGTTCTAGCTTAGCGGTTTTACTCAGGTTTTACTCAGGCTTTACGAGCCGCCTTGCCGCTTCTTCGACCGGTCTAACCGCGACAGCAGCGGACCCGCCAGCTTGCGCAGCGGACCTGGCGCCTGCTGCAAATCTTGCAGCCTCAGGACGCGCGTCGCAAACAGCAGCAGCGGATAGGCTGCGCCGACGATCGCGCAGATGACGATCGACTGCACCATATCGTTGAGCCGAACCGAGGCGAACGGTGTCACGTAGAGGCGGCACGCTTGATCGAGCAGGATGCCGATGACTGCGATTAGCGCCGTTGAGCCGATCAGCCCGATCCAGCGCTTTCCGCCGAAGATGCGGAAGCTCACGTTCTGGCGAAGCACGCGGACAATGATCGCCGTCATGATGATAAAGCAAAGCGCCGTCGCCGCGATAATGCCGTAGATGCCGAAAAGCGGCGCAAGCGCAAAGCTGACGGCGAGTTTGGCGGCGATGCCGACGATCACCGCGAGCACAAGCGTCCTCATCCGCCCCATGCCCATCAGTACCGCGCCGGACGTCTGCATGACAATTTGGAAGATGGCGGTTACCGTCAGCATGGCAATGACCGGACCGGCATACGTCTCCACGATCTCCGATCCCGTCACATTGCCGAATATGAAGCCGTTCAGCGGGCGGGCGGCAAGCGCGATCAGCAGCACCATCGGCAGGCCGGAGAGCAGCGAAAGCTGAAGCACCTTGGCCGTCTGCTCGGACACCTGCTTCATGTCCTTCTGCGAGTAAGCCGCCGAGATGATCGGGACGATCGATTGGCTGAGCGCGACGGCCAGAATGATCGGGATGCCGGCAAGCGACTGGGCCCGTCCGGTTAAGATCCCGAGTATTTCACGGGCCGGCTCCTCCCCGAACCGGTCCTTCAACAGCAGCGTCACGATCGAAGAATCGATCGTATAGATGAGCGTCACCGTCATCGAGAAGATGACGATCGGTACCGACAGCTTGAACAGCTGGCCGTAGATCGCGCGGAACGCAAGCGGCGCTGACGCCGAGGCGGCCGCCGCCGCGTTCGCGCCCGATTCCGCTGCCGCCTGAGCGGCCGGCACAACGGCCATTCGCTCGCTGCGGTCGCTGCGCTTCAGCCGGAGCGCGTAATACAGCATCACGGCCGCCGCCGCGATACTGCCCATCACGCCGCCGAACGAAGCGCCGGCGACAGCGGCGTCCAGGCTGTGGCCGAGCAGCAAATACGCCAGCGCCACCGAGGTGGCGACGCGGAATATTTGTTCGATAATTTGCGAAATGCCGTTCGGCATCATCATCCGGCGGCCTTGAAAATAACCGCGCATGATGGCAATCAGCGGGAACAGCAGCAGCGCCGGCGCAATCGCGCGAATCGGCAGCGCCGCCTGCGGGTTGACGATGCTTTCCGCGAAGTAAGGCGCGGCGGCATACATCAGTACGGTCATCACGACGCCCGCCGCCAGGGCGAACAGCAAGGCCGCCTTGTAAATCCGGTTGGCCTCCTCGTGGCGTCCGAGCGAGGTGCGCTCGGAGATCATTTTGCTCAGCGCGCTCGGAATACCGGCCGTTGCCACAACGAGCAGCACGGAGTACAAATTGAAGGCGATTCCGTATGCCGCCATGCCGATATCGCCGAGCAGGTAAACGAGCGGAATGCGCTGCACGACGCCGAGCGCCCGCGCCACCAATGCGGCTAACGTTAATATAAGCGTACCTTTGACTAGCGAATCTTTTCCGACTTTAGACACAGGCGTTTCCCTTCTCCCTTATCAACCGAAGAAAAACCGCCCGAACCAAGCTCCGGCGGTCTTCTTCCAAAGTGCCTTATTTCAATAACGGAACGACGGTGAACAACGGCGCTATGGCCCCGGTTCTGGCCGTACTTACGCATAGCGCACGACCCAAACGACGAACAGCGCGATCATCAGCAGCTGAAAGCCGAATTTGACTACCAGGCTGGAGAAAAAGCCGACCAACGCCCCGACTCCGGCACGCAGCGCCTGCTTCCAAGGGGTGCCGACGATCAGCTCGCCGAGGACGGCCCCGAGAAACGGTCCTACAATGAGCCCGACTCCCGGAATGACGAACGGTCCTGCAATCAGGCCGATCGTGCTGCCGATCACAGAGGCGCGGTTGCCGCCGAACTTCTTGACGCCAAGCGCGTTCACGAGATAATCGGCAATCATGAGCACGGCCACGATGGACGTCTGGATCAGCCAGAACCAGAAGCCGAACGGTTCGAAGCCGAGCATAAACCCGTATACGAAGAACGCTCCGTAGATGGCCAGCGCCCCCGGCAGTATCGGGTACACCGCGCCGGCCATGCCGATGACGAACAAGAGGACGATAATCGACCAAGCTGCCAGCACCATGCAGCCTCACTCCTTTCGCTACGCTTTCTTGTAAAGCCCGGCGACGCCCGCTTAAATGCCGGCGTTACCGCCCAATGCATATTCGCGGATGATGCGTGCGACTCCGTGCTCCTCGTTCGTAAGCGTGACGGTGTCGGCGAGCTTCTTCACTTCGTCCTGCGCATTGCCCATAGCGACGCCAAGACCCGCTTCGCGGATCATCGACACGTCGTTCAAGCTGTCGCCCATCGCAATCACCTGCGACATGTCGAAGCCGTAAAGCTCGCACAACCGGCGCAGGCCGCTCGCTTTATTGACGCCCTTCGGGTTCATCTCGATATTGCACGGGTGCGAATTGGTGATCTCGAACAGGTCCCACGATTCCAGCTGCTGCCGGATCGTACCCAGCACCTCGAGATTCTCCGTATAATAGCCGAACTTCAGCCACGTCCGCGCATCGATATCGCCGACCCCGTCCCACGTCTCCTTATTAAACACATCGCCGACGCTGTACGCCCAGTACCAGGGATCGTACTGAATCGCCAGCTGGTGCATGCGGCGCACTTCATCCGCCTGCATCGGGTGCCGCTCGAGCAGCTCGCCCGGCGCCTTCCAGACCTCGCCTCCGTTGACGGTGACGAGCGGAGAGGTCAAGCCGAGCTCCACCGCGTACGGCAGCGCATTCTGGATCCCGCGTCCGGTCGCGAACACCACCTTGATTCCCGCATCTTCGGCCGCGAGTATGGCCGCGCGGGTTTCGGCTGAAATCGTCTTCTCCTCCGTCAGCATGGTGCCGTCCATGTCGAGTGCAATCATCCGGTATCGACTCATTCGTACCTCTCCTTTATCCCAGATCGTCCTTCCTTACAGCGCATAAGCGAGCGAAGGCTGCTTCTGTTCGTTTATATATGTCGTATGCCAAAGCGCGAACATGTAGATCGTCCAAATGCGGCGGGCGTAGTCCCCTTGTCCGCTGCGGTGCGCGTTCAGCATGGAACGCACGGTGTCCAGACGAATGTACTCTTCAATGCCGCTGCCCTCGATCTGCTCCACGATTTGCTGCCCCCGCGGACCCTTCATCCAATCGCGCATCGGCACCGGAAACCCGAGCTTCGGCCGGTTCAAAATAAAGTCGGGGATGATCCCCTCCATCGCCTTACGGAACACGTATTTCGTCGTCCCCTGCGCAATCCGGTACTTGGCGGGTATACGGCGCGCCACCTCATACAGCTCCACGTCCAGGAACGGTACGCGCAGCTCGAGCGAGTGGGCCATCGTCATTTTGTCCGCCTTCATCAGAATATCGCCCGGCAGCCACAGGTTCATGTCGATGTACTGCATCCGCGACACCGGATCAAGATGCTTGCTTCTGTCATAAAATACTTTCGCTACCTCAAGCGGATTGCGGTAAGAGCGCAGCAGCTCGCGATCGGTGCGAACGATGTCGGCCTTCATCTCCTCGGTGAAAATTTTCGCGTTGCCGAGGAAACGCTGCTCGAGCGGCGTTGTCCCGCGCAGCAAGTAGTTGCGGCCCTTGAAGCCCTCCGGCAGCACCCGCGCCAACGCGTGCAGCATCCGTTTCACGCCATGCGGCAGCCGTTCGATCGGGGCCAGCGAGTTCGGCTCGTTATAGATCCGGTAACCGCCGAACAGCTCGTCAGCGCCTTCACCCGACAGCACGACGGTCACATGCTCGCGCGCAAGCTGAGCCACGTGATACAGCGCAATCGCCGAAGGATCGGCAACCGGCTCGTCCTGATGCCACACCGCTTTGGGCAGTGTCGCGAAATAATCGGCTTCCGTAATGATTTTATCGTAATGCTCCGTATCGATCGCATTCGCCGTCTGACGGGCGATCACCGTTTCGTTGTTGGCACCCTCAAAACCGACGGAGAACGTGCGGATCGGCTCGATCGAACGCATCAGCGTCGCGATGGCCGTCGAATCGATGCCGCTGGACAAGAAACAGCCCCGCTCCACGTCGCTCTGCATATGATGGATGACCGAATCCTGAAGCGTCGAGCGGATTTGCTCCACACAGTCCTCGAACGAGCGTTCCTCCGGCGCGAGCATCGGATCCCAGTACTGGCGGATCGACATTTGCCCGTCGTAGGTCACCGTTACGGTGTGGCCCGGCGGCAGCTTGCGGATGCCGTCAAACATCGTATCCGGCTCCGGCACATATTGGAACGTCAAGTAGTTCAGCAGGCTCTCGCGATGAATCGAACGCTCCACGCCGGCAGCCAGCAAGCTCTTGATTTCCGAGCCGAACAAAAACCGCGAGCCGTCGTGATAGTAATAAAACGGTTTGATGCCGAAATGGTCGCGCGCCCCGAACAGCAGCCTTTTACGCCGGTCCCAAATGACAAAACCGAACATCCCGCGCAGCTTCTCCACGCAGGCTTCGCCGTATTCCTCATAAAGATGGACGATGACTTCCGTATCCGTATGCGTCTTGAACTGATGCCCCTTGCTCTGCAGCGAATCCCGCAAATACTTATAATTATAAATCTCGCCGTTAAATGCGATCCAAACGGTATCGTCTTCGTTGGCGAGCGGTTGATGCCCTTCCTTCAAATCGATGATCGACAAGCGGCGAAAGCCCAATCCGATCCGGTTATCGCTCCAAAATCCAATATCGTCCGGTCCCCGATGCACGATGCAATCCGTCATGCTCTTCAATAATTCGGGAGACGGCTCACGGTCTTCAAAATACATAACGCCGGTAATTCCGCACATTCGTCTAAAGTCCTCCTCTTACCGCGTATCACAATCCGCGAAAAAAATGTCCGATATAACAGTATAGCATAGTTTCGCGGTTATCTGGAAATCGGTTGTCCCCTGGCGGCAGCTTCGGGCCCTCCGATGCGCCCACAAAAAAAACATCCGATCCGAACCTTGGGCGGCGGGTGTACGCCTTCCTTCCAAGGTCCGGTTCAGGATGCTTTTTCTTTGCCATCTGCGCTTCGCTTACGCGGCAAGCCGTTTCGACGGGGTGCGCTGTTTCAGCTTGCGCCAGACGATACCGTGCGACGGGGACAGCAGGAACGCCGCGACGAACAAGACGCCGGCAACCGTAATCATGCAGCCCGCGATCGAAGCGTCGAGCAGCGTTGCCATCCCGTAGCCGAGCACCGCGCTAAGCACGCCGACGATCATGCTGTACACGATCATGAGGCTGAGTTTCTCAGTCAACAGGTACGCCGTCGCCGCCGGGACGACCAGCATGCCGACGACGAGGATCGCCCCGACGCTCTCGAACGAGGCAACCGTCGTAACGGAGACCAGCCCCATCAGCAAGTAGTGGAACAGCGCGACGGGAATGCCTACCGCTGCCGCCATGGCCGGGTCGAACGCGCAAATTTTAAATTGCTTATAGAACAATCCGATCACGAGCAAGCTGACCGTCAGCACGAGGCCGAGCGCCCAGACCGCCTTCGGTCCGATATCGATACCGAACGCCTGAATGGTCTCCCACGGCACTTGAATGATCTCCCCGTACAAGACGCAGTCAAGGTCCAGGTCAACTTGGCGGGTGAACACGCTGACGAGCAGAACCCCCAAAGCGAACAACGCTGTGAATACGACGCCGATGGACGCATCGGACTGGACGCCGCTCTGGTTGAACCATTGAATCAGGAAAACGGTCAGCAGACCGATCACCGAAGCGCCCAGCATCATGAAGAAGGAGTCGCGCGAGCCGCTGATTAAGAAGGCGATGACGATCCCCGGCAGCACGGAGTGGCTGATCGCGTCGCCGATCATCGCCATCCGCCGCAGGACGAGAAAACAGCCGAGCAGACTGCACGAACAAGCAACGAGCGAGGCTGTCAGTATAATCCAGAAGTCGTTCATAGTCCCCCCTCCTCCCCTGTGCCGTGCGCCGGCTGCCGTACACTCTGAACTTGCACTTGGCGCTGCATGTCGCGCAGAACGGTGCGCTTCACCGCCAGCCGTTCCAGCACCTTGGCCGCGAGCCCTCTCTTAGGCGCGAACAGCACGGAAACGATGAAGAGCGCCGTGGCCGCGAGCACGCTGAGCGGACCGGTCGGCAGGTTGCTGCCGAGGCCGCTGACGAGCGTGCCGACAAAGCCGCTGATTGCGCCGAAGATGCCGGACAGGACGACCATCACGCCGAGCTTCTCGGTCCAGTAGCGGGCCGAGACGGCCGGAGTGATCAACAGCGCCGACATGAGCACGACGCCGACCGCTTGAATGCCGACAACGACGGCGACGACGATCAGGAACATCATAAACTGGTCGAGCGCCGCGACCGGCAAACCGATCCCTTTGGCAAACCCCGGGTCGAAGCTGAGCAGCTTGAATTCTTTGAAGAGCAGCCCGCATAGGATGACGAGGATTAAGGCGACTACCGCCATCGTAATAACATCGGAGAGCACCATCGAAGCCGCCTGCCCGAACAAAAACTTGTCGAGCCCGCTCTGATTGCCGCTCCCGCCGTGTTGAATTTTCGTTAAGAGCACGATCCCGACGCCAAAAAATACCGACAGCACGATGCCCAGCGCCGAATCCTGTTTAATCCGGGAATGCCTCGTCACGTAACCGATCCCGAACGTCGCGATGAGCCCTGCCGCCGCGGCGCCGATCAGGAAGAAGAAGATGGACTTCGAGCCGGTCAGCATGAAGGCGATGCAGACGCCCGGCAGTGCGGCGTGCGCCAGCGCGTCGCCCATCAGGCTTTGCTTGCGCAAGTAGGCGAAGCTGCCGAGCACTCCGCTGCTCAAGCCGAGCAGCATGCTGCCGAGCAGAATCCACTGCGCGTTCGGATCGCGCAGCATATCGAATAAATACGCGAACATCGCGATCACCTCGAGCTGACGATCACGGCGTCTTCATCGCTGTGAAGCAGCGCGAGTCGTCCGCCGTACGTCTTTTGTAAGTTGTCTTTCGTAAACCAATCATCCGTCGGCCCGATGCCCATGAGCTCGACGTTAAGCAGCATAATCCAGTCGAAATATTCCTTCACCGTTGCCAGGTCGTGGTGAACGACCAGCACTGTTTTGCCCTGCTTTTTCAACTCGTTCAACAGTGTAATGATCGCTTTCTCCGTCGCCGCATCGACCCCGACGAACGGTTCATCCATGAAATACAGCCGCGCATCCTGTGCAAGCGCCCGGGCAAGGAAGATGCGCTGCTGCTGTCCGCCCGACAGCTGACTGATTTGACGGCCGGCGAAATCGGCCATGCCGACCTTCTCCAGACAATCCATCGCCATCTCCCGTTCTCTGGCGCCCGGCCGCTTGAACCAGCCCAGATGGCCGTAACGGCCCATCATGACAACGTCGAGCGCGCTCGTCGGGAAGTCCCAGTCTACCGACTCCCGTTGAGGCACATACCCGATAGCCTTGCGCTGCTGCTCATACGGCTTGCCGAAAATCGTCACCTCGCCTGTCACACGCGGAATCAAGCCCAGCGCAGCCTTGATCAAGGTCGATTTGCCCGCGCCGTTCGGCCCGATAATGCCGATGAGCTTGCCTTCGGGCACCGTGAACGTGACGTCTCGCAGCACCGGCTTCTTCTGATAGGCAACGGTCAGCCCTTGCACCGATAAGGGGGATACAATCTCTTGTTTAACCATGGAATCTCACTCCTTCTCCCAATTCCTGCTTCATCTTTAACCAAGCAGCCCAAAGATTATTTCAACGCCTTAACGATGGTATCCACATTGTGCCGCACCATGCCGAGGTACGTGCCTTCCGGCGTTCCTTCCTCACCCATCGCGTCGGAGAACAGCTCCCCGCCGATCTTCACGTCATGCCCTTGCTTCGCCGCGCCCTGAATGACCGCCTCGATCGATTTCTTCGGCACGCTCGATTCGACGAACACCGCTTTGATCTTATTCGTCACGAGGAAATCGCGCAGGTCGCTGACATCCTTGGAGCCGTATTCGGACGCGGTGCTGATGCCCTGCAAGCCCATCACTTTAATTCCGTATGCTTTGCCGAAATAGCCGAAGGCGTCATGCGCCGTCACGAGCACCCGCTGTCCTTCCGGGATGGAAGCGATTTGCTTCGCTGCGTACTCATCGAGCTCCTTTAACTGGGCGATATAAGCGTCCGCATTTTTCTTATAGTCATCCGCATGCGCCGGGTCGAACTTCGCCAGCTCGGTTTGCACCGTCTCAGTTGCGCTGATCCACAGCTTGACGTCGAACCAAACGTGCGGGTCATGCGAGCCGGAGCCGTCGTCCACCAGGTGCAAACTTGATTCCGGAATGTTTTTGGTCACAGCTACCGTCGTTTTTTGCTTCTCCATGTTCTCGAAGATTTCCGTCATTTTGCCTTCCAGATGCAACCCGTTGTAGAAAATGATCTGGGCGTCCTCCAGCTTGCGAATGTCGCCTTGGGACGCTTTGTACAAGTGAGGATCGACGCCGGGTTTCATCAATCCGGTCACCTCTACGTGCTCGCCGCCGACCTGCTTCACGATATCGCTGATCATGCCAATCGTCGCCGTCACTTTGATGACTTCGTTGCCCGCCGAATTTGTCGGACTTGCCGTGTTTCCGCATGCTGCGGCCATGGCCGCGATCCCCAGAAAGATGATCGTCATGATGAACCGCTTCAATGAAGACGGCAGCCCCTTGCTGTTAAGCATTGTATGGTCCGTTTTCAAAGTAACTCACTCCTACTCTTTTCATGGTATTATGTCTTGATCTATATGGTGCCTAAAGTTGTCTTAGACCTCATTTGTTGGTCTCGACAACTTTTCTTTCCCACCAGACTATATTTTTATTATATACAATAATGTTTCCTTAGTGCAACATTTATTTTAATGAAATCACCCAGCCTGCCGCATACCCGCGGACCAACCCCTGTAATTATGTAAATAGCGGAACTTTAATTTACTATTTCGTCTGTCGGTCCTGTCGGCGCTGGCTCAACAAAAATAGCGGAACTACGGTTCGCTATTTCCACTCCAACCGCGACTGGGCGGCTAAAAAGAGGGAATAACGCTTCATAGTTCCGCTATGGGTAAATGTAACTATGGCGCCGGAGTCGGCGTCACTGCGCCTGCGGCGCCGTTCGTGCCTGCCGACTTCTTCGGAACGCCGTCGAGCCCGTAATAGTAATCGTACGCATCGAAAATTTTGCGCGCGATCGGAGCGGCGCCGTAAGCGCCGTACCCGCCTTCCGGCACGACGACCGCAACGGCGAGCTTCGGCTTCTCCAATGGCGCGAACGCGATAAACACCGCGTTGTCGACGTCTTTGTTGCCGGCGACCTTCTGCGTCGACGTTCCCGTTTTGCGGGCGAGGGTGTACGGGAAGTCGTCGAAGCCGTTCACTTTCACTTCTTTCATTCCTTTAAATACAGCATCCCAATATTCCTTCGAGAAATCCGTCTTGTCGAGCACCACTTTCTCGTTAAACTGCTGTAACGGTTCTCCGTCGTAAGTCTCGATCCGATCGACGAGCAGCGGCTTCAGTCTTTCGCCCCTTGTCGCCAATGTCGTCGCATACTGCGCAAGCTGGAGCGTCGTGTACTTCTCGTTCTGGCCCCAGGAAGCGAACACCATGCGCTGCTGGATCGACTCTTTCGTATTCGTTTTGTATTCGCTGATCCCCGGCGATTCCTTCGGCAGACCGCTTCCGGTCAATACACCGAGCCCGAACTTCGCCAAATACGAATCCCAAATATCGACCGCCTTCTCCCGTTTCCGGCCGTACAGCTCGTTGCCGATCATCGCCGACATGAACGTATTGGACGAGTACTGGATCGCTTTCGTCGCATTAATCGGTCCCCAAGCCCGGGTGTCGGAGTTGGACAGCTTCGCGTTGTTGTCTTTCCCGTAATAGAACGTCCCTGTGTCTTGATAGATCGTGTTGACCCCGAACAAGCCTTCCTTCAATCCGATCAACACCGAGAGCGGCTTCACGACGGAACCCATATACACGATGGAGGTTGGATGATACTTGATCTCCTCGGCCGGATAATCCGGGTAAGCGGTCGTAATCGTGCCGTTATTGATGAACGACTGGATCCGGTCGTACTCCGATTTCGGAATTCCGCCCGCCCATACGCCCGGGTTATAGTCCGGCATGCTGGCCATCGTAACGACCTTCCCGGTTTCCACCTCGATGGCGACGGCATACCCGGCCACCGCGTTCTTGCCTCTGCCGATATACGGATCGTTGCGAACCGCCGGGCTTTTTAAATAAGCAAGGTGATCCATGATGGCCGTTTCCGTGATGCTCTGCACATTTTTATCGATCGTCAAATACAGATTGTTGCCCTTCTGCGGCTTCGTAATTTCGACTTGACCGATGATTTTGTGGGCGGCGTTGACCGGGTACGACTTGACGCCGTTCTTGCCGCGAAGCTCTTCCTGATACATCAGCTCAATCCCGTCATAGCCGACATATTCGGTATCCATGTAACCCTTGGTATTGGTTTTGTCTTTATAGAATTCGATCCCGTACTTCGGCTCCCGCGCCTGGGAGAACGGACGCATATAGCCAACCAGCTGCACCGCCACCGGCTTGACCGGGTCATAGCTGCGGATGCTCTCCTCGGTGATTTCCAGCCATTTCAGCTCGTCGCGGTGCTCCAGGATGAAGGCCATCTCGGCCTGCGTCAAATCCGCCTTGATCCGCCGCGGCACCGAGAAGTAGCTCGGCTTCGTCTCCGTCTCCTTCATCTCCAGGTCGTAACCGACGTCCATCTCCTTGATGATGTCGGCGGCCGATAAGGGGGCAGCGGTCGGGCGGCCGTGCGTGGCAAAGATGTCGGCCAGCCGCTTAGCCAGCGCGACGACTTCCTCCTTCGGCTGCTTCTGCTCGACGCGGAAATAGAGCGATTGCGACGACGTCGTCGAGGCGAGCGGCGCGCTTTGCCGGTCGAAAATATTGCCGCGGATCGGCGGAATCGGCGTGTTCGCATTGTTGATATCGTTCTTCTCTGCCAGCAGTTCCTTGCCTTCGACGAATTGGAGCATCGCCAGCCGCACGATCAGGACAGAGAACAAGAAAAACGTAAAGAAAAAGAACACATTGATCCGAAGCGTAAAATTCCGGCGCTTGCTGGCCTCCTGCTTCGTCGGGTCTTCCATGCCGATCGGTTTTTTCATGAGGTAAAGCTGCTCCTTTCGTTAAGACACAAGCAATTGTCGCAGCGAATGAATGCCTTCGCCCGTATGGTAGTCGTAACGCTTGATCTTCACCGCATCGATGCCCGCTTGCGCCGGCGCCCAAATATCGTTCCGGTCATGGTCGCCGACATACAGCACATCTGCGGCTTCAAGCCCCGCACGCTCCAACGCGAGCCGGAAAATCGCCGGGTCCGGCTTCTCCAGCCCGACTTCCGTCGAGACGATGACCGGCTCGAAGAAATCCAAAATCCCTTTATCCGCCAAAATTGACTTCAGCGTCGGGGCAAAATTCGAAATGATGCCGAGGCGCAGCCCTCTTCGCTGCAGCTCCGCCATCGTCTCGATGACGTCCTCGAACAGCGCATAATGTTCCGGCGACGTAAACAGGTCATACAGTTCATGACAGCAGGCATGGATTTGCTCCTCCGTCCATTTCTCTTCCTCCACGCCGAGCTTCTGCAAAATATAGTGGTACACCTTCATCCAGAACAAACGGTCGGATTCGGGCGAACAAGCTTCGAACGCGTCCGAAGGCTTTCCATAATACAATAGACGAAACGCCTCGGTAAAAAGTTCACCGACTTGCTCTTCCCCGCGATGCAGCGAACGGGAAGCCAAGTGCCGGTGCAGGATCGCGCTCGCCGCCGGTATTGTCAGCAGCGTATCGCCTACATCAAAAAATACGGCTTTATAGGCCGTTAACGGTTTGTTCAGCACGTCTTTACCACCTTTTTTCAATCGATCGTTGTTACCAGTTTACCACAAACCGAACCGGAGAAGAAAAGCTTCTTGCCATGGATCGCCGGCCAAAAAAACCATAAAAAAGCCGGAAGACCGCTGTTCGCGATCCTTCGGCCAGGAAACGGAGACGTTACGCCTCCTTAATATGCGTATCGTTGAAGTTCGGCGGATTGAACCAATTGCCGCCGCTGGCGACCCATGTGGAATCGAGTGGCACCCAAGCTTTCTTCTCGGACAAGTATACCTCGTTCCAGGCATGCGGTCCGTAACCGCCCCGGCCGTCGTAGCCGAGTCCGGTCACAACCTTCACATCGAGCCCGACGGAACGGGCCATGACGGCATACAGCCTGGAGAAGTCGATGCAGACGCCTTTTCTCGTAGTGAATGTATCCTCGGGCGTCTGCTCCTTCCAGATGCGCTGTTCCTCGTAAAGCTTGACTTTGTCCCAGTCGTACGAGACCCGCGTGCCGACCCAGCGGTAGAGCAGCTTCGCCTTCTCCTCGTCGGTTTTCGCCTTGGCTGTCACCTGCCGGGCCGCCTGCGCGATATCCGGCGCGATCCGGGCGTCGAGCACCTCGTATTTGCGCTGTAAAATGTTGCTGAACTCCTGCTCTACCGCACGGGTAAAAACAGGCAGCTGATTGGCCAGAAAATCGCCGGTTACCGGCTGAATGACTTCCTTGGCGCCTTTCTGGTATAACGAGGACGCTTGAATGTAACCCGCCACAGGCGTTTGCGGAAACAGCGTCGTGAAAATGAACAGAGCGGCAACCAGGACAAGGCCCCGGCCGAGCCCCGTCACCCCGCCGATACCGCCGCCCAGCAGGCTGCTGAATACCGTCGGCGCGCCTCCGTTTTCCCCGGATCGCGGCAAACGGTCGCCGCGAGCGGACAGCCAGCCGTCCACAACGGGATCGATCAGCCGGTAGACGAGCTGTTTGATCAGACCGTAGCCGACCACGAAGAGCACACTGTTCCGCAGCAGCGAGAAATCCCGCAGCCCCGTCACGACGGTATAATAGAACTGCTCCCAAAAACCGAGCTCCTCGGACGGAATGGTAATATTCAAGCCGACGAGCCAAGCCTGTACTTTCGGCGACATCCCGTTCGTCAGCATCCACGCGAGGAACAAGCTGACAAGTGTAACGGCGCCCTCCGTCACCATCAGCGCCAAATGCTTGGCCGAAGAGGAAGCGCCGCGAAACAATCCTTGTATGACGGAAAAGAAAAATACTGCAGCAATAAGCAGCGTGACGGCGTTGAGCGACATCGCCGTCCTTAGCAAGTCCGTATCGCCCATACCTCCTCCTCCTTCCTACCCGGCCCGGTTGATGTCAAGCGCGGCTCCCTCCATTACAAACCCGCGTTCTTTTTCGCTTGGTCAATCAAGCCTTTGATAACATCATCCATTTTGACCGTGAAGGTCTGGTTCATAAACGTCACCTTCACATCGCCCTCGCCGGCTTTGCCTTCGAGCTTGATGCTTTTCGTCGTAACCGTGAACGATCCGTCGGGATTCGCCGCGTACTTGGCCTCTTTGATTTCTTCGCTGAACGTTCGGGCCAACTGGGCCTTCACTTCCGCTGCCGCTTGCGCCCCCACCGTCGTGCCGAATTCAAGCAGTTGATCTTTATAATTCGCCCCGTAGTAGAACAGCCCCGCTAACACAGCCAGCACGAGAATCCATTTCATCACCGTCTTCACCAGGTTGACGACGATGAACAGGACGACGAGCGCACCCACGATGACGTACCACCGGTCCTGTAAAAAATTCATGATAAAGTCCATCCGCTCTCCCCCTCCTTCAATCCCATGTGCGGCTAAACTAGCCGCTTTCCCCATCATACAACAGCTGGTCTCTACTCTTCATCTCTTTTTTTTCGCAGCTCGGCGAGCTTTCGCCGGATCTCGTCAGAACGATCCTTGTGCCCGGTGCCCTTGCGCGTTCTTTTCAACCGAAGCGCCGAAACGACCAGCACGGCGATCAGCAGCACCCACATGAAACCTTCCATTTGGCCGTCGCCCCTTTCTGTTAGGGTTGCAAACCGTTAATCGGGCTAATCGTTAACCCGTTCAATTATTGAGGAGTTTTCCAACTGTTGTACTAACTTGGCCGAGCCCAGCGTAAACGTATAAAGAGCTTGTATGAATAAGCCGGCAACGAACATCGGCAGTACCCGCTGTAACCGTTGCGGGATTAGAGAACCTCGGGGTGATAGGATGAAAACCGCTATATGGCTTTATTTGTTTATGTTCGTCGCGATTTTCGATCTGCACGCGCAGTATCCGATTTTGTCGCCGTTCGCCGTGTCCTTGGGCGCCGCCCCTTCGTTCATCGGCCTCATTCTCGGCGTCTATTCCATTACGCATCTTCCGGGCAACTTGATCGCCGGATACGGCGTCGATCGCTTCGGCAGCAAAAAATTTATTCTCTTCAGCCTGATTGTAGCAGGAGTGCTTCTCTTGATTCAATCCCGGGTCACCGACCCGTGGCAGCTTCTGATTATCCGCTCGTTCAGCGGGTTCGTCCTTGCCTTTCTGTCTCCGGCTTGTTTATCCATGCTGGCGAAAATCGCCAAGGACCGCGTCCACCAAGGCAAATTGATGTCCGGCAACGGAATGGTGCATACGCTGGCGTCCGTCATGAGCCCGGCGGCCGGCGCTTATTTGGTGGCCCGCTTCGGCTTCGAACAGTCGTTCGTTTATTTGGGATGGGGCTTAATCACCACGGGCGTACTGGCCTCTATCTTCGTCAAAGAAAGCCCGGCTCCCAGGATGGCCGCGTTCGCGGAGCCCTCAAAAGCGTCGGACGCGCACCATACAACGTCTTCGAATGACGCTTCAGAGCTTGAGACCGCCGCCGGATCGGGTACGATTCCATGGCTGTTTTTCTGCATCCCGCTGGCTCTCTCCTGCTCCCAGGGCATTCTGTTCTTCGAGCTGCCGCTGATGAAAGAGACGCACAGCTCGATTATGACCTCCGGCATATTTTTCTCCTTGGTCAGCTTAGGATCGCTAGTGACGCTCAGCTTGTTATTCTTAAACCGGGTATCGCCGGTCTGGCGCGTATCGTTCGGGAGCTTGGCGCTCGCGTTCACTTTCTTCGGCATGTCGGTGCATTGGCCGCTTCCGATGTCGGTTTCGCTGTTCCTGATCGGGATGGCGAAAGGCGTTATTTTCCCCGCAATCGCTTCTTTTCTTGCCGGGGTCACAAGTGCCAGCCGGTACGGACGCACGTTCTCGTTTTTATCGATATCGTATTCGGTAGGGGCCTTTATCGGCCCGATCGTCTCGGGACATGTACGCGACATCATGTCTCCTTATTTTATCGCATTCGCGTTCCTGATGATCGCCTTATCGATGGTTCCGTTCCGGGCGATTCTGACACCGTCCCGCACATCTTGAGCCGCGGCCGCAAGCCTCGCCGTCCATGAACCGGTCTTTCGCCCGGTTCCGGGCGGCTTTTTTTGTCACATGAGAAGATGGTCGCAAACGGATAGGCCAAAAGTACAAATTAGGGTAAATCCCGCAACCTTATGTAAATGGCCTCCGTTAAGGAGAAACCACCGTGTTTCAGACCAGACAAGCTTGGGTAATCTCCATAGGACTACCCGACGAAGATGAAACATGATTTGGCAGTACGGACATAAATTGGATGTTCGTGCCGAACTCTTCTGGTGGAATTTCTTAAACGAAGGAGGTGACTAGTTTTGTCCGACCCATCTCATCATGAATATCGCACAGACCCCGTTCGATTACCAGATCAAGCAGAAAGGAGTGAATCGCGAATGAAGCCTTCTGTTCTACAGAAGACGGCACACTTTACCGTTCTTATGATGATGTTATCGTTTGTATTGCCGGTTTTGGCCTACGCGGGTACTGGTTTTAAGGATTTGACTTATAAGAACGGCACGGTCACCGGAACCGTATATTCCGATGTGTACAGCTCCTCCGTAACGCCGTCCGTTTATTTCTATGATCCGAGCGGAAACTACTTGGGCGTTACGACCGCTACATACACCGTGTACGACGGCGTGTACAACTATGGATTTACCCTCAATAACGTAAGCACCTTCGATTACGTCCAAGTATACGGACCGAAAGGAACCGGCTTTAACGTGGCGGATTCCGTCTATCAATCCGTATACTTGACGACAGATCCGGGCAACTCCGGAGGCGGCGGTGGCTGCTGCGCAGGCGGAGGCGGAGGCGGTTCTCCTTCCACCGGCTCTGAATCGATTCAAGTCGGCGCCGACGGAAGCGTCAATGCCGATACCTTGAAGAGCTCGTTCGAAAAGTACGACACCGTTACGCTGAACTTGAGCGGAGACAGCGTCTCCATTCCGGCCAAAGCGTTAGAGAGCTTCGCTTCCGATACTGACAAGCTGTTGAAGGTGACGAATGCGAACGGCACGTATAACATTCCGCTGCACGTCTTGAAGCTAAGCGACCTGGCCGCGAAGGTTGCAGTCACCGTCAGCGAGCTGACGGTGAAAATTACGATTGCCAAGGCCGATACGGCAACCAGCAGCGCGGTGGACGCCGCAGCGAAGCAGTTGGGCGGCTCGGTGCTTGCCCAGCCGGTCGACTTCAACATCGTCGGCGTCGGCAAAGACGGCAAAACCGCAGCTCCGGATTTCGGCAGTCATTACCTCAGCCGTGTGCTCCCGTTAAGCGGAAGCGAGAATCTCTCCAGGGCGACCGGAGTTCTGTACAACCCGGCCACCGGGAAGCTGAGCTTCGTTCCTACGCTATTCACAGATAAGCAGGCGACGCTGAAGCGTAACGGCAGCAGCTTGTACGCCGTCATTCAGCTCGACAAGAGCTTCGCCGACATCAGCGGGCACTGGGCGCAGCCTTACGTGGAACTGCTTGCAAACAAGCTCGTCGTGGACGGCGTAACCGATACGTCTTTCCAACCGGAGCGCAGTATCACCCGCGCCGAATTTGCGGCTTTGGTCGTCCGTGCGCTCGGTCTTGAGCCGTCCGGCAGCGCCGGATCGTTCCAGGACGTGGCCGCAAGCGATTGGTTCGCCGGCGTCGTCGGAACCGCAGCAGCCGCGAAGCTGATCGACGGCTACGAAGACGGCACATTCCGTCCGAATGCCACGATTAACCGCGAAGAACTGGCCGCCATGGTCGTCCGCGCTCTGGCCTATGCGAAAGCGAAGCCGGATGTAACGCCGACCGAACAAGCGGCGCTGCTCGCGAAGTTCAAGGACTCCGGCACCATCGTCTGGGCGCAGCATGAACTGGCCGTCGCCATTCACGCCGGGATCATCGACGGCATGACGAGCGATACGCTCGGCGCTCGCCAGGATGCGACCCGTGCGCAGTCGGCCGCCATGCTGAAGCGCCTGCTTGTGAAGGCGAACTTCATTAACGAATAAGAATCGATCTTGTACGTACGAACAGCCCCGGCGCTTCCATAACGGAAGCGGCCGGGGCTGTTATTTATTCATCGTTTAACAACACGTATTTGTGCATCGACAAACTTCATAAAAGCCAAACGGCCCGTGTCGTCATGCGCTTCCCTGCCGCCTCATCGCCCGCTGGGCCTTCGACAATTTCCTGGGAAATATGTACAGGAACAGGTTGGATCGGACAGTAATAGGGGATATACTACATCTAAAGCGTACATAAAATAAGACGGAATGCGAGGAACGAGTATGCCGATTGCCATTATTGTCGAAGGAAAAAACGACAAGAGCCGTCTGAAACGGCTGCTAACGGACGATATTCTGATCGTGTGTACCTTCGGTTCTTTAAATACCGACCGCCTGGAGGAGCTAAAGAAATCGGTCGGCACCCGGGACGTCTATATATTCACCGATAACGACTCTTCCGGCAAGAAAATAAGAGGTATCCTGCGGGATACGTTCCCGGACGCCGAACAAATTTATACCCGCCGCGGCTACGCAGGCGTCGAAGGTACGCCGGACGAATATTTAATTCAACAGTTAGAAAAGGCCGGGCTCGAGGAATATATCTTATATCCGCCCGTGCTCCCGACCTTTGAGAAGTTTTAAGTCCGTTTATGCGATGAATTTCATTAAATAAATGACAAGCGTGACGGTAAAAATACTGAAGATCGTCGAAGAAAAAACAACCTGGGACGAAAATTCCGGTTCATTATCGTACTCTACCGCAAGCAGCACACTGCTTAACGAAGTTGGCACCGCACAGGAAAGCACAAGCGCTTGCGCCATGACGCCGTCGATGCCGAGCAGCTTGACGATAGCAAATCCGACCGCCGGACCGATGCACAGCCGAAGCACATTGGACAGCATGACGTCCGAGAAATTCAGCTTCCATTTCATGCTGCCCAGCTGTACGCCTAGCGTGAGCAGGGCGGTTGCGATGAACGCGTTAGAGATATAGTTGATCGGCGTATATACCGGGTCCGGAATCGGCACCTCCAGTCCGCGCAGCAGGAAGGCAACCGGAATCACATAGATGACGGGCATCGTCAGGATCGTGCGCATCGTCGCCTTGCTATCGTTCTTATTGGTCGCACTGCTCACCGAATAAATGCCGTACGTGTTCGGAATAAGACTCTGCATCATCATGATAATGATTTGAACCGACAGCGTGAACGCATCGCCGACAAACACGAGCTGGTTGAGCGGAATCGCATAGTTGGCGCTGTTGTAAAAGATGACGCTGTTCCGCATCGCCGGTACCATGCCGCCTTCATATCTCCGCACGCGGATGACGATTTCGATCAGCATGTACATGGCGGCGAAGAATAGAGAGAAAAACAGCAGCGTTTGCCCGATTAGCGCTAACGAAAGTTGCGATTCATATAACATTTTGAAGACGATAGCCGGAGAAAATAAATAAAAGTTCAGCTTGGACAATGTCTTAATATCCAGTCGGAAAGCTCGATACAACCAAATCCCCAGCACAATCATAATCGTTAAAGGAATAACGTTATTCAATAAAATATGCGTAAAAACGTTCATGCTGGCGCGAGCCTCCGAAGCAAGCTATTTTTCTTTGCTGATTTTAATCAAATCAGCTGCCACTTTCTCCACGTCCAAGTTCTCGTCAGCGGCCGTATAGTACGTTCGCAGATCGCCTTTGCCGTCTACGAGCAGGAACAAGTTGCTGTGGGTCCAGGTATCTGCTTTCGGATCTTTGGCTACCATAACGCCGAACTTCTCGGCCAGTTCCACAGTCGCTTTCTCTTCGCCGCGCAGGAAATACCAGCCGTTATAATCCGGATGATAACGGTCGGCGAATTCTTTCAGCCGTTCCGGCGTATCTTTCGTCGGATCGAAAGTGATCGACAGTAATGCCGTTTTCGTTCCGAATACGCCTTTCTCCTTAAGACTGTCCTGAATTTTCGACAGCGTATACGTCGACGGCGGGCATACGTCTGGACACGTGGAGAAGAAGAAATATACAAGCTTCGCTTTCCCCGCCGTATCGGCTAAGGTGACCTCTTTGCCGTCCAGATTTTGCAGTTTGAAGTCGGGCGCTTTGCGCAAGACGTCCATCGTCTGCTCCTCCGGACCTTTCAACAGCATGTAACTGAACGTTCCAATCAAGCCGAGCAGCAGCACAATCACGACAATCTTAAATGAATTCTTCGGCATCTGTAAGCCCCTCTCTTCATAAAACAATCCCAGCCCGTAAGCGAGGCGTGGGATCGTTCGAAAGTATATGATTACGGCAGCAACGTCGTCGACGTCGTGCTGATCATCATGATGATGAATAAAAACATCAAGTAGTTGACGGAGAAGATAAACATCTTTTTGGCCCATTGCATATCGTCTTTGGCTTTAAAGCCTTTCAAGCTGAGGAATGCCCAGTACAGCCCCATCAGCACCGCCGCGTAAAAGTACAATTCACCGACATAGTCGAACACGTACAGCAGCAGCGAAACCGGCACAAGCAGCACAATGTAACGGATCATGGCCATCTTGGTCGGGTAAATGCCTTGAACGACCGGCAGCAGCGGAAAGCCTGCCGCACGGTACTCCTCCATGCGGCGGATGCCGAGCGCCCAGAAGTGAGGCGGCTGCCACAGGAACAAGATACCGAATAGGATAAGCGCCCCCATGTCAAACTGCTGCTGCACCGCGCAGTAGCCGATGATCGGAGGCACCGCGCCGGAGAAGCTGCCGACGAACGTGCTCCATACGGAAGTCCGTTTAAACCAGGCGGTATACACCCACACGTACAGGAACAATCCGATCAGCCCAAGCAGCGTCGATAACGGACTGCCGACCAAAAACCATAACACCGCCAAACCGGCCACGCCGAGCACGATGCCATACCCGAGCACCACCTGCGGGGAAATGCGTCCGCTCGCCAAGGCGCGCTTCTTCGTACGCTCCATCTTCGCGTCCAGATCGCGGTCCAAGTAGTTATTCAATACCGTGCCCGATGCCATCACGAGCGCGGTTCCTAGCAGCATATAAATCAGCTTCAACCAATCAATTTGCCAGCCGGACGCTACCCAAAATCCACCCAAGGCTGTAAGTGAGTTGGAGAAAATAAGACCGGGTTTGATCAGTTGATAGAAGTCTTTCCAACTTACCGGTGCACTTGCCGTCGATTCTGCCGCTGCGGCCGTTTCGACATGAAGCTCCAGGCTTGCCTGCTCTTTCAATTTGTGAACCTCCTTGTGTGAAAAATCGAACAAGCGTTGTTGCGATTTGTCCACGCTTTTACATGTCCCCTTTATAATAGCAACCTAAGGGTCGTTTGACAACAAACCGGGCACGGTGTTCAAAATATTGTCGAATGCGCAAAAAAAACAAGCGACCGCGGGCTGCGGCGCTTGCCAAATTCACTTATGGCTTATTACCCGATTCATTCTAGACCTGATCTATTTTATAGAAGAAAGTCATTTTGGAATGACAAATGCCTGACGGTCGAACAGCCGCTGCCGCACAAACAGCCAGGCCGCATGCAGCAGCTGCTGCAGCTCGAACACGCGCCGACCTAAGACGAAGACGGCCAAGCCGTAGCGGTACGTCAAACTGACGCCGACATACAGCTCGGGGAATTTGGCGGCGAATTCCGATAAATGCTGCCGCAGCTCCTCCACAACGGCCGCATCCGCCCGCTCCGAGAACAAATAAAACATGCCGAGATGCGTAAAGCTGTGCCATCGCGGAATAACGCCGACCCTCCCCTCCTTCGGGACGATTTGCTGCTTCGCTTGGTAAATCATTTCCCCGTCATAGGCGACGGTGAACCGGCTGCGAAGCTTCTCATAATGGAAACGTTCGCCGCGATGCGTCCGGCCGGGGCAAGTGAGCTCGCTAAGCATCAAGGTCGAGCCCCGCTCCATCTCAACCGCGGTGTCACTGATCAGCGTCGCGTCCCGATACAACATGAGCGGTTCCGGCATATATTCGACGTAAGCGTCCTTGCCGAGGTGCAGACGCTGCCGCTGTTCGCTTACGGCGTTCTCACCGTCACGGGGCGGATGCACCTTCGTATACGACTGGTTCGTGATCAGCACATCGGCGGTTTCCCCGATTCGCCATTCCAGCTCGTAGCAATCCCCGGCCATGATGCCCGGTGAAGCGTCCATAACATAAATGCCGAGCTGGTTGCCCGGGAACGGGAACGTTTTGGCGATTTTCAACGGATACGTCTGCGCGTGCCGCCGAAGCTGCGTGCTTCCGTTCGCACAGACAATATCCGCGGAAATCGTGCCGCTGACTTTAGACATGGCTGTATTCGTGTTCGATCCATGCCACGATATCGTCGAGTCCCTGACCGTTGAACAAGTTCGAGAAAACGAACGGCTTGTCGCCGCGCATGCGGATCGTATCCTCCTCCATGACCTGCAGGGACGCGCCGACGTGCGGAGCCAAGTCGATTTTGTTGATAATCAGCATGTCGGAGCGCATAATGCCGGGACCGCCCTTGCGCGGAATCTTCTCGCCCTGCGCCACGTCGATAATATAGATGAAGCGATCCACCAATTCCGGACTGAACGCCGCCGCCAGATTATCGCCTCCGCTTTCGATAAAGATGATGTCAAGCTCCTGGAAACGGCGCTCAAGCTCCTCAATCGCTTCGAAGTTCATCGAGGCGTCTTCGCGGATCGCCGTATGCGGGCAGCCGCCCGTCTCTACGCCGATAATACGCTCCGGAGGCAGTGCTCCCGAATGAATCAGAATACGCGCATCCTCTTTCGTATAAATATCGTTGGTAATGACCGCAACGCTGTATTTATCGTTCAGCTTGCGGGCGAGTCTTTCGACAAGCGCCGTTTTACCGGAACCTACAGGGCCTCCGATGCCGATTCGCATCGGACGGTCTCCTTCAATATTCGGCGCCTCCCATTGATGGTGGTGATGAGCTCCTCCTTGACACATTTCGCACCATTCCTCCTTCATTATTGATAGGATTAAATTCTATTTACGATAATGTTTTATGACATAAACAATCGTGAATATAAACCTTCATGACGCATCATGGCAATCTCGATTAGTGGCACGCTGCTGTAACCATCCTCCAACGGGTCTAATATCGACGCTTGCCTCCATGACCCGGCGATCGCCGGCATCAGCGAGGCGAGCAGCTTTTGCCCTTCGGTTTGGCCGAGCGACATGAGCCGGAGGCCGCTGTTCACTGCCGTGAGGGCGCATTGGTACAAGTACCCCTCCGCCGCCATAGTCAGCGGTACGCCAAGCTGCCGCGCGATCCAGCCGTGGATCAGCGGATGCGTGCCGGGACATCGGGCGTCCCGTATTGCGGTGGCAAGCGGCTCCCACTCAAGGTCCGGGTACATCGACCGCGCCAGCTGAAACAGCCTGCGGCCCATTTTGACCGTGCCTTCCCTCGTCTCCAGCGCCGGCCGCTGCATATGCTGCATCCGGTCCAAGCTCCACAAATCGTCCCACCTTGACGCCGGCGACCATTCGTAAACCGCCTTGACGGCAAGCGCGTCGACAGCGGACCAGCTACAGTACAGCATCGCTTCAATAAATTCACGCAGGTGGCCCGGAGTCATCACCCGGCCTTCCTGAACGAGCGTTTCGAGTCCGAAGGAATGGGAGAAGCCTCCGATCGGCAGCGCTGAATCGAGCAGCTGCGAGTAGGCCAGCCAGGAATATCCTCCGCCCGAATTCATCCTTGTACAGCCTCCTTAAAATAAGAAGTAACGCTGCGCCATCGGCAGCACGCTCGCCGGTTCGCACGTGATCGACGCCCCGTCCACCTTCACTTCGTACGTTTCCGGGTCCACCTCAATCGAAGGCGTCTGATCATTATGAATCATATCCTTCTTCTTAACAGTCCGGCAGCCCTTGACCGGCTCCACCCGCTTGTTAAGCCCGAGCTTCTTGTGTACACCGGCATCGAAAGCGGCTTGCGATACGAACGTGATGCTGTGCTTCAGCGCCATGCCGAACGCGCCGAACATCGGCCGTCCGAACACCGGCTGCGGCGTCGGAATGGAGGCGTTCGGGTCGCCCATCTGGGCGTAGGCGATCAAGCCGCTTTTCACGACCAGGTCGGGCTTCACCCCGAAGAAGGCCGGCGACCAAACGACGAGATCGGCCACTTTGCCGACCTCCACCGAGCCGACGAGATGCGAAATGCCGTGGGTGATTGCCGGGTTGATCGTATATTTGGCCACATACCGCTTGATCCGGAAATTATCGTGGGCTTGCGTGACCGCCGCATCCTCTTCCGGCGCAGGCAAGTAACCGCGCTGCTTTTTCATCTTATCCGCCGTTTGCCACGTACGGATGATCACTTCGCCTACGCGCCCCATCGCTTGCGAATCCGAGCTGAGCATGCTAAACACGCCCAGGTCGTGCAGAATGTCCTCTGCGGCGATCGTTTCCGGCCGGATGCGCGAGTCGGCGAAGGCCACGTCTTCCGGTATGCGGCTATCCAGATGATGGCAAACCATCAGCATATCCAAGTGCTCCTCTACCGTGTTCACGGTATAGGGCCGGGTCGGATTCGTCGAGGACGGCAGCACGTTCAGCTCCGACGCGATCCGGATGATGTCGGGCGCATGCCCGCCGCCCGCTCCTTCCGTATGGTACGTATGAATCGTCCGGCCGCCGATCGCCCGTATCGTGTCTTCCACGAAGCCCGACTCATTCAGCGTATCCGTATGAATGGCGACCTGTACATCGTAACGGTCGGCAACGCCTAAGCAAGCGTCAATCGCCGCAGGCGTCGTCCCCCAGTCCTCATGAAGCTTCAATCCGATCGCTCCCGCTTCAACCTGTTCGGCCAGCGGTTCGGGGAACGAGGCGTTCCCTTTGCCGGTAAAGCCGAGATTCATCGGGAACGCCTCCGCCGCTTCCAGCATCCGATGAATGTGCCAAGCGCCCGGCGTACAAGTGGTCGCGTTCGTGCCCGCCGCGGGACCGGTGCCGCCGCCGATCATCGTCGTCACCCCTGAAGCCAGCGCCGTTTCGATCTGCTGCGGACATATATAATGAATGTGCGTATCGATCCCGCCGGCGGTAATGATTTTCCCTTCGCCCGCAATCACCTCGGTCGATGCGCCGACAATCATATTCGGATCGACGCCGTCCATGACGTCGGGATTGCCCGCCTTGCCGATCCCGACGATGAGGCCGTCCTTCACGCCGATATCCGCTTTGTAAATGCCGGTGTAATCGATCACGACCGCGTTCGTAATGAGCGTATCGAGTACGCCCTGATCCCGGGTGTGCCGGCTTGATTGCCCCATCCCGTCGCGAATCACTTTGCCGCCGCCGAATTTACACTCTTCGCCGTATACAGTGAAGTCCTTCTCTATCTCCGCCCACAGGTCGGTATCCGCGAGTCGGATCGCATCCCCCACAGTCGGTCCGAACATGAGCGCATACGCTTTACGGTCTATCGACGCCATCTAGATGCCATCCTCCCATTCGGCCAACCGGATGCGCACCGGTTCCGGCAGCTTTCCGCGGCGCACGCTGCCGGCGGACAATCCGTTTAAACCGAACGAAAGTCGTTCGCCCCCTAGCTCGACGAGCACGATCTCCTTCTCTTCGCCCGGTTCAAAACGGACGGCGGTACCGGCCGGAATGTTCAACCGCATGCCGTAAGCTTTCTCCCGATCGAAGCGAAGCCCCCGGTTTACTTCGAAAAAATGATAATGCGAGCCGACCTGAATCGGTCGGTCGCCGATATTGACGACGGTGATCACAGCTTCCGCTTTCCCGGCATTGATCGCCAGGCTGCCCTCACGAACCCGAAATTCGCCAGGTATCATTGGAATCTCCCCCTCCGTTTCGATGAACGTATTACGCCTTTAAAATTTGATCGGCTGGTGCACGGTCACCAGCTTCGTTCCGTCCGGGAACGTCGCCTCCACCTGCACTTCATGAATCATGTCGGGCACGCCCTCCATCACTTGTTCCGCCTTTAATACCGTTGTTCCGAACTGCATCAAGGCCGCCACCGACATACCGCTCCGGGCCCCCTCCATCAGCTCGGACGTAATCAAAGCTACGCTCTCGGGATAATTCAGCTTAACGCCCCGTTCCAGACGCCGCCGTGCCAAATCCGCAGCGACCGTGATGAGCAGTTTTTCTTTCTCCCTTTCCGTCAAAAACATCGGTGCACCTCCAAAACACGAATAATGAGGATGAGATTAGGTTTTATTATATTCGCGCTTATTACGTTTGTAAACAATTTATGTCATTTAATATAACATAAAAAGAGCTGAAAAAGGAGGTTATCTCTAATTTTAACCGAAAATCCTAATAATAACGTCAGTATCAGGTCAGATACAAAGTGAATTTAGTCGATTATTTTTTTGATGTAATATATATTGACATAATTTCCGGATGTCACTATGATAATCGTGTGATCACCAATTTCCAAATAATAGGGGAGTGGATGAATTGAGAAACCAAAAACAAAGACAAAACCAAAGACAAAGCTTAACCGTACTTATGGCAGGAGCGCTTGCATGGACGGCGCTGCTTGCCGGATGCGCAAGCCAGACAACGCCGGCCGCCACCTCGGGCTCCGAAACCCCAACAGCGACCATGACCGAAGCCCCGAAAGACGGGGACGCCGGCACCGTGCCCGTCGGCGTGCTGCACTCGTTGACCGGCACCATGTCCATCAGCGAAGTATCCGTTCGAGATGCGACTTTGCTCGCCATCGAGGAAATCAATAAAGCCGGCGGTGTGCTCGGCAAACAAATCAAGCCGATCGTTGAAGACGGCGCGTCTGACTGGCCGACTTTTGCAGAGAAGACGAAAAAGCTGCTTCAAAAAGACAAAGCAGCAGTGATCTTCGGCGGGTGGACGTCGTCGAGCCGGAAAGCGGTTCTCCCCGTCGTCGAACAGAACAAAGGCCTGTTCTTCTACCCGGTCCAGTACGAAGGTCTGGAAGCATCTCCGAACATCTTCTACACCGGCGCTACGACGAACCAACAAATTGTACCGGCCGTCACATGGCTCTTGCAGAATAAAGGCAAAACATTTTTCCTCCTCGGCTCCGACTATGTCTTCCCGCGCACGGCAAACAAGATTATTAAAGAGCAGCTGAAAGCCGAAGGCGGCACCCTGATCGCCGAGGAATACACGCCGCTCGGCCATACCGACTACAACACGATCATCAGCAAAATCAAGAAGGAAAAGCCGGACATCGTCTTCAACACGTTGAACGGAGACAGCAACGTCGCCTTCTTCAAACAATTGAAGGATGCCGGCATCAGCGCAAGCGACCTGACGACCTTGTCCGTCAGCGTGGCGGAAGAAGAAATCCGCGGTATCGGCGCCTCCGTGCTCGAAGGGCATTACGCAGCATGGAACTATTACCAAACGACCGATACGCCGGAGAACCGAAAATTCGTTAAAGCCTACAAAGCGAAATATGGCCAGGACCGCGTAACCGACGACCCGATCGAAGCCGGATACTTCGGCGTATACCTGTGGGCGGAGGCCGTTAAGAAAGCCGGTTCCTTCGAGGTTGACAAGGTGAAAGAAGCTGCCAAGGGCCTCGAATTCAACGCACCGGGCGGCAAAGTGAAAATTGACGGCGACAATCAGCACGTATTCAAAACGGTACGGATCGGCCAGGTGCAAGCCGACGGCCAATTTAAAGAAGTTTGGAACTCGGGCCAGCCGGTGAAGCCGGATCCGTTCCTCACCACGTATCCTTGGGGCGCGGAAGTGACCAAGAAATAATCACGCTGCACATCGTAGAACTGAACGTATTTCTGGACGCGGGACTGCCTTCGGGCGGTCCCTTTCCTTCAACCTCACCTTTACAGCTTGACTCCCAAACAAGGAGGCGAACCTGCCATGAGCATTTTGCTGCTTCAGTTGTTTAACGGCATTTCCCTCAGCTCGATTTTGCTGCTCATCGCACTCGGGCTGGCCATTACGTTCGGTCTGATGAATGTGATCAACATGGCGCACGGCGAGTTCCTGATGATCGGCGCCTATATGGCCTACATGATCCAGCTGGCGTTTCAAAAATATGTGCCCGCCTCGGCATTCGGCTATTATTTTGCCGTCTCGCTCGCCGTCTCGTTCCTCGCGGCGGGCCTGATCGGTTGGATACTGGAAAAAACGCTGATCCGTTTCCTCTACGGCCGCCCGCTCGACAGCCTGCTCGCCACTTGGGGCGTCAGTCTTGTACTGCAGCAGCTTGCACGCTCGATCTTCGGAGCGCCTAACGTCGCCGTCAAAGCGCCAAGCTGGCTCGAAGGCGGCTGGACCGTCACGGCCGAGCTCATCCTGCCTTACAAGCGGCTGTTCATTATTGCCTTAGCCGCCCTGTGCATCATCGGCCTTTATTGGTTCTTGTACCACACCCGTAACGGACGCAACATGCAGGCCGTCATGCAGAACCGTTCGATGGCCGCGTGCGTCGGCATTTCCACCAAACGCGTGGATGCGCTCGGCTTTGGGCTCGGTTCGGGACTCGCCGGCATCGCCGGCTGCGCCTTGACGCTGCTCGGTCCGATCGGCCCTTCGATCGGCACCTATTATATTGTAGACGCGTTCATGGTCGTCGTGCTCGGAGGCATCGGCAAAATCGTCGGCACGGTCGTCGGCGCGCTCGGCATCGGTGTCCTGAACACCGCCTTCGAATACTCGACGAGCGCCACGCTCGGCAAAGTCATCGTGTTTACCCTGATTATCGCGTTCCTGCAATGGAAGCCGGCCGGGCTCGTCACGATGAAGTCGCGTGCGCTGGATTAAACCGCAGAAGGAGTGTATGACGCATGAAACTGACGTTAGGCAGTACCCAAACCAAAGCGATTGCCACCGTGATTTTAATCGCTCTTTTATGCTTGGCCCCTATGGCGTTGTCCGAATTCAGGCTCGGTCTGTTGGGCAAATTTCTGGCATTCGCCATCCTGGCCATGGGGCTCGATCTGATCTGGGGCTATACCGGAATCCTGAGTCTCGGCCATGGCGTTTACTTCGGGCTGGGCGCCTACTGCATGGCGATGCACCTGAAGCTCGTCGCCTCCGATGGCGGGCTGCCGGACTTCATGTCATGGAGCGGCGTGGAGAAGCTGCCCTGGTTTTGGGCGCCCTTTCATTCCGCCGGAGCGGCCCTGCTGCTGGCCATAGCCGTGCCTACGCTGGTCGCCCTCTTCCTCGGTTATCTCACGTTCCGCAATCGCATCCGGGGCTCCTTTTTCTCCATCCTGTCGCAAGCGCTCGTCATCATCACCGTCACCTTATTCGTCGGCCAGCAGGGGTATACCGGAGGGTCGAACGGCTTGACGAGCTTCAGCACGTTTCTCGGAATGCCCGTGGGCGATCCTGCGACCAAAACCCTATTTTATTACGTGACGGTCGTGCTCGTCGGGCTCGTCATTTGCTTTTGCCTGTGGCTAACGTCCGGCAAGCTCGGCAACATCTTAATCGCCATTCGCGACTCAGAGAACCGGGTACGGTTCCTCGGCTACAACCCCGTCGCTTATAAAGTATTCATCTATTGCGTGTCCGCCGCGCTCGCCGGGCTGGCCGGCGTCATGTTCGTGCTGCATGAAGGCATCATCTCTCCTGCACAGATGGGCATCGTCCCTTCTATTGAAATGGTGCTGTGGGTCGCCGTCGGCGGCCGGGCCACCATCTTCGGTGCCATAATCGGCACCATCCTGACGAACAGCGCCAAAACAACGTTCAGCGAAGCGTATCCGGACTGGTGGCCGATTCTGATCGGCGCGATGTTCATTGTTGTGACGATGTTTTTGCCGAAGGGCATTGTCGGGTCGATCCACGATCTGTTGAAGCGCCGGAAGAAGACCACATCGTCACCCGCTTCCCCGCGAAGCAGCGCATCGCTCGCCGCAACGGCAGGCACTGAGCCCAACAACACCTGATAAGAAGGAGGCCTCACCCATGATCCACCCTCTAACGTCACCGCGTACAGAAGCAGCCTCCCCCCTCATTCGCATCGAAAACCTGGAAGTCAGCTTCAGCGGCTTTAAAGCGATTCGCGGACTGAATCTGCTGCTCGCTCCGGGGGAACTGCGCTTTTTGATCGGTCCGAACGGCGCCGGCAAGACGACCCTTCTCGACGTGCTCTGCGGCAAGGTGAAGCCGTCGAAGGGCAGCGTTAAGTTCAAGGACAAGATCGACCTGGCTCGCCACCAGGAGCATCAAATCGCACAGCTGGGCATCGGACGCAAATTCCAAGCTCCCTCCATCTTCTCCACCCTATCCGTTTACGAAAACATGCTGCTCGCTGTCAAACAAAAGCGCGGTATCTTCGGCGCTCTGTTCACTTCGTCGCCCCCCCAGCAGCGGGCCCGCATCCGGCATTATTTAGAGATGGTCGGACTCGCGCATAAGGAGACGGCGGCGGCCGGCTCGCTCTCGCATGGGGAGAAGCAGTGGCTTGAAATCGGCATGCTGCTGAGTCAGGAGCCGGAGCTGCTGCTGCTCGATGAACCGGCCGCCGGCATGACAGACAGCGAGACCGGGAAAACCGGCGAGCTGCTGCAGCGGATCAGCCGAAGCCAGACAGTCGTTGTCGTCGAGCACGACATGGAATTCGTGCGTCAGTTCGCCCAAATCGTAACGGTTATGCATGAGGGCGCCACTTTGCGGGAAGGCACGATGGAGGAGATTCAGAACGACGATAAAGTCGCCGAGGTTTACTTAGGGAGGAGGACGGAACGACATGACGAAGGATAGCGGCGTAAATGCCGGGCTGCGCCTGCAAGCGTTGGAAGCCGGATACGGGGAGAGCATGATTCTGCGGCAAGTCACGCTGCAGGTAAAACCCGGCCAAGTCGTATGTTTGATGGGCCGTAACGGCGTCGGCAAAACAACGACGATGAAAACGATCATGGGCCTGATCAAGCCGCGAAGCGGCAGCATTTCCTATGCAGGCCAAGACATAACGCGATTTTCACCCGATCTGCGCGCCAAGGCCGGCATCGGCTACGTCCCGCAGGGCCGGGACATTTTCCCCCAGCTGACGATTGAAGAAAATTTGCTGCTTGGCCTGGAAGCCGCGCCTTCCAAGCTGCGCAAAGCCGGCATTCCCGATTCCGTCTTCGAGAATTTTCCCATTCTCCGGGAAATGCTTCACCGGAAGGGCGGTGATTTGAGCGGCGGCCAACAGCAGCAGCTTGCGATCGCCCGCGCCCTTGCTGCCGAGCCGAGGCTGCTGCTGCTCGACGAACCGATGGAAGGCATCCAGCCCTCTATCGTTCAGGATATCGAGCGCGCCATCGAAGCGATCAAGAAAATCGGGAATACGTCCGTGCTGCTGGTCGAACAGAGTCTAACGTTCGCGACAAGCATCGCCGATTATTATTACGTTCTCGATAAAGGCGTCATTGTGGCCGAAGGCGATCCTTCGCAATTAAGCGAAGAGATGGTGCGCAAACACCTGGTTGTATAACGAAGGGAGCCATCCGCCCCGAGCCTGTAAGCAAAAACAGGCTCGCTTTGGCGTTCCCCGTCTCTTGTGTTATCATAAAAATGGATTACATAACCCAAAAATATCCATATAGAGGGAGCGATTCACGATGACAACCTTGAAGCAAATCCATGACGCCACCACGCTTAACAACGGGGTAACCATGCCTTGGCTCGGCCTGGGCGTATGGAAAACGAAGGATGGGGATGAGGTCGTTCAAGCCGTCACCGACGCGCTTGCAGCGGGATACCGCTCTATTGACACGGCAGCCTCTTACGGCAACGAAGCCGGAGTCGGCCAAGCTCTGCAAGCCTCAGGCATCCCGAGGGAACAATTGTTCGTCACGACCAAAGTATGGAACGCGGATCAAGGCTTCGAATCGACGCTGCGCGCCTTCGAGGAAAGCCGGCGCAAATTACAGCTTGAAACCATCGATTTATATTTGATACATTGGCCGGTCAAAGGCAAATACAAAGAAACCTGGAAAGCGCTGATCAAGCTGCGCGACGAAGGCTATGTACGCGCGATCGGCGTCAGCAACTTCCAAGTCCATCACCTGCAGGACCTCATCGACGACAGCGGAGTTGTGCCGGCCGTCAATCAGGTTGAATTCCACCCGCTGCTGCAGCAGTTGGAGCTTCGCCGTTTTTGCCAAAAGCAGCGTATTCAACTGGAGGCCTGGAGCCCGTTGATGCAGGGCAACCTCGACCTGCCGCTGCTGACCGAGCTTGCCGGCAAGTATGGAAAATCGCCGGCGCAAATCATCCTTCGCTGGGATCTCCAGCACGGCATTGTCACCATCCCGAAATCCGTTACGAAACACCGGATTCAGGAGAATGCCGATCTTTTCGACTTCGCCCTTACCGACGAAGATATGACCCGTTTGGACGGATTGAATCAAGACCGCCGATTCGGACCGGATCCAGACAATTTCGATTTCTAACCGACTGCTCTGAGAACCGTAAAGCCACAGGCTTTACGGTTTTTGCCGTTTACAAAAAAATACAACCCCCACCCGTCAACAAACATCCGCCTATCACATAGTATAAATTATGTGCGAAAGCCTAGATGCAGCGAGCGACCAGCGGCGAGCGTTATGATCCGGCAAGTCATTCTCTTTGGTATGTCAGTTCCACCCGGCGCCAGTCCGGCCCGGCGCAACCAACCGAACACCGGACGCTAGCAGAAGCACGGTTTCTTCCCCCCCTGCAGGCAGCATGTGCCCAGGCGTTCAATGCACCAATCAGGCGTTAACCCCAAAGGAGGTTTTTCGAAAATTATGTACAATCAAGCTTACCGCCCGAACACCAATGCTTACGGCTACCCGATGTATTCGCCGGGCCCGGGCCCGACTCAACCGATTGCACCCATGGGCGCGACCATCCCAAGCGGTTCGACCCTGCCGGGCATGTCCCCGCAGTCCCAGGCAGCGCCCGGCTTGCTCCCGCTCGAGCAATCGTTCATCGAGAACATTCTGCGATTAAACCTTGGCAAGGTAGCCACCATCTATATGACGTTCGAGAATAACTCCGAATGGAACGCAAAAGTGTTCAAGGGTCGCCTGGAAGCCGCCGGCCGCGACCACATCATCATCAGCGACCCGACCACAGGCATGCGGTACCTGCTCCTCATGGTTAACCTCGACTACATCACCTTCGACGAAGAACTTAATTACACGTATCCGTTCGGAGGAGTCCCGACCGGCCGATAAAGCTGACTCTTTAAAAAAACATACATGGTTAAGCCGGAAACAGCGGATCCCCTATTTGGGGGGATTCCGCTGTTTCTTTATTTTCGCCGGCACGACTGCCAAATAAATACCTATACCGTTTTCGAATCGCTTGAATATAGCTGGATCATAAGCTTCGAGCAAACGAAAGGTTTCGTCCTAAGGGGTGATCCTCGTGAACTTCCATATATGGACTTTCCCGCGGCCGCCGGCGATCCAAGGGTCTATGTGGCGCCACAAGCGACCTTCTTCCGTCTCATCGGGCAGGCCCGGCGTTATCGTTCCGGTCCGGGCCGCTTTCATAGCCGCGTAAGCTTCATCGCTCAACCCGTTCCAAATTTCAACGAACAAACCGGGCTGTTCAGCCCCCTCATAAACGTCCATTTGTTCGAACTGTTGTTTCAAAACGGCCGCCCACGTTAAATAAGAAGTACGGTACTCTTTTTCAATCCGATACTCGACAAAAACGATACACACTTTTTTCACCCTCGCCACCTTTATTTTGTTCAAGAAAATGATACACTACTAGTAATGGACTGCAAATCACATTATGGAAGAAATACGCTTTTCAGGAGGTAAGTCCATGGACACCGGTACCCATCTCGTCATCGGGCTAGGACTGGCAGGGCTCGCTTATATTGATCCTGTCGTAGCCGCAGATCCCGTCGTTGCGACGGCGGTCTTGATCGGAACCGTCGCGGGCTCGCAAGCGCCCGATGCGGATACGCTGCTTCGTTTGAAGAACAATGCCGTTTACATTAAAAATCATCGCGGGATCTCCCATTCGCTGCCTGCGCTTTTCCTTTGGACGGCAGCCATCTCCGGCGCGCTCTGGCTTTTCTTCGACGGATTGCCTATGCTGCATGTCACGATGTGGGTGTTCATCGCCGTTGCATTCCACGTATTTACCGACTTGTTCAATACGTACGGAACGCAAGCGCTTCGTCCCTTCTCGGAGCGATGGGTGTCATGGAATATCATTCATATTTTCGATCCGTTTATCTTTTTGGCGCATGTGGTCGCCATCTTCCTCTGGTCGATGAGGTTGGTGGACCCGGCGGTCGCTTTCCCGTTGTTATACGGATTGATAGCCGTTTATTACGCGTGGCGCTCGTGGCATCATCACCGGCTGGAGTCCACCTTGTACCGTCAGGATCCCGAGTACGCGCCCGGCGACAAGTACACGTTAATCCCTACCGTCCATCTGTATCATTGGCAGGTCGTGAAACAAAAGAACGACACGACGTTCAGCCTGGGCGAATATCGCAACGGCCGGATCAAGTGGGTCGATCACGTCAAATGCGATTGCCATCCGGCGGTGGAAGCTTCCAAAGCGCATCCGAATATCGCCTCCTTCCTTTACTTTACCTCGTTTGCCTGCGCCGACGTCAAGGAGCACGGCTGGGGCTACGAGGTACGCTGGGCCGATGTGCGCTACCGGCATCGCAAGCAGTATCCTTTCGTAGCGGTGCTGCGGATGGACAAATCGTTTGAAACGCTCGATTCTTATGTCGGCTGGGTGAACGATACCCGGCTGGAGAAGAAGCTGCGCGTCGACATGAATTAACCGGGCCTTAACACGCCAGCGGACATGCGCCACCCTTCAGGCTCATGCTCCGCTTCTTTCAGCGGACTTGTTCGCCATATATGATGAAAAAGCCCAAGGAGATTGGCTCCCTGAGCTTATGTCGATACTACGCTGATGCTAAGAATGCCGTCTGCAATTAGCGAGTTTGACCCGCGATTGCTTGCTCGGCGATTTGGACCAAGCGACGAGTGATGTGACCGCCGATCGCACCGGTGTCGCGAGATGCCATGTAACCGTAGTAGCCGTCTTGCGGGATTTGGATGCCCAATTCTTGAGCTACCTCATACTTTAATTGATCCAATGCCTGTGAAGCTTGTGGTACGACCAGAGCGTTGCTGCTGCGGGATTGACCTGCACCCATGTTCAGCACTCCTTTCAATTGAATGATGTCTTTGATGTATTTGCAAGCTTGCAAACTTATTATGTGCCCGCTGTAAGAAACTATACGCACCTTTATGAAAAAACCTTTCGAGTTTCAAATTTTATGGAGCAAAGGCGGATTTGAACCCTTATGAACAAAACTCTTGCGCTGATTTATGCCCTTGTCGGGACCGCGCTGCTGACAACGGTCAGCTACTTTATCGCTGCAGGCCGACCATGGATGGCCGTATTGACCGGCATAATCGCCCTATTCTTTATAGGATCCGGCTTTATCGTGAAGGCCAGACAGCGGAGACGGCGCGAAGGCCGGCAGCAAGAAGAACGCTGACGGATCGATACATAAAAAAGAGCTTGTCCTCCGGGTGAACGATCACACCGTCGGACAAGCTCTTTTGTCGTTTCAAAGAACGACAAAGCCCATCTTCGTTTTGACTTCCTTCAGCATCCGTTCCGCCTGCTCGGCGGCCCGCTCCTTCCCTTCGGCCAGGATGCGGTGCAGCTCGCCGGATTCCCGGATCTCGCGATAGCGCTGCTGCAGCGGCTCCAGCACCGTCACGACAGCCTCGGCCAGGTCTTTTTTAAACGGCCCGTAGCCTTGTCCTTCGTAAAGCGCCTCGACTTCGGCAATCGTTTTATCAGCCACCTGTGTGTAAATGCTGATCAGGTTGCTCACCTCCGGCTTGTTCGCCGGATCGAATTTCACTTCGCGCCCCGAGTCCGTTACCGCCCGGCTAATTTTCTTGCGTACAACGTCCGGCGCATCGAGCAGCGCGATGTAGCTGCCGGCATTCGGATTGCTCTTGCTCATCTTCTTGGAGGCATCGTCAAGCGACATGACACGCGCCCCGACTTCCGGGATGTAGCCCTGCGGAATTTTGAACGTCTCGCCAAACTTGCCGTTGAACCGCTGCGCCAGGTCGCGCGTCAGCTCCAGATGCTGCTTCTGATCGTCGCCCACCGGCACGAGATCGGCATTGTACAACAGAATGTCGGCCGCCATCAACGAAGGATACGTGAACAAGCCCGCACCGACGGATTCTTTGCCGGCCGACTTGTCTTTAAATTGCGTCATCCGCTCCAGCTCGCCCATATAGGTGAGCGTCGTCATCAACCATCCAAGCTCCGCATGAGCGGACACCGTCGATTGCAGGAAGACCGTTGCCGCTTTCGGATCGATGCCAGCCGCCAAATACAGCGCCGCGACCGACTCCGACTGCTCTTTCAACGCCGCCGGTTCCTGCGGAACCGTAATTGCATGCAGATCGACCACCATAAAGTAGCAATCATGGGTGATCTGCAGCTTCACATAATTTTTCAAGGCTCCGATATAGTTGCCCAGCGTCAACTGCCCGCTGGGCTGCATCCCCGACAGCACTCGTAATTTGGACATGTTCTTCTTCCTCCTTGATCATGGAAACTTCTCTTCTTCCGGTCCGACTGCAAAACAAAAAGGCCTCCCGCCGCAAGGGACGAGAGACCGTGGTGCCACCCTAATTCGCCCGTTGCCGCATCAGCCGCGAATCGGCGATCGACAAGAGCCTTGATCTCCTGTAACGGGGAGTGACCGTAACGGTATAATGCAGCGCCCGACTCCTAAGCCCGGGCCCGGGTTTGACGCCTGTTCCACCGTTCAGCTCGAGGATCCATTCGAACGACCGCCGCCTGCCGGTTCGCACCTGCCACCGGCTCTCTGCAAAGCGTGCCTGCCGCCTACTTATTCCCGTCATCGCTTATTAGACGTCATTGTACCGAACGGCATGCGGCATGTCAAGATCACTTTTTGACCAAAAACTTGTCCTATATTCATTCCGCAGTGCATACGCTATAATAATAATTACGAAAAAGAAGGAGAGACCGTGCTTTGCAAACGACTATTCAACGACTGGCCACTAACGTTCTCGCCGTTTTATGCATCATCATGTTCATCCTTATTTTCAGGCAAAAACAGCCGCCCGACTTGTCGTGGATCAGCTCGGAGGAGCTTCAAAACTTTAAGACGCTGTTCATCAGCATCGTGCTCGAGGCGCTGCCGTTCGTCCTCCTCGGCGTCCTGGTTTCCGCCCTGCTGCAAATGTTCGTTTCCGAGCAAACGATCCGCAAATGGGTGCCCAAAAATCCGGTGCTCGGCGTTCTGTTCGCCTGCGCGCTCGGCATCGTCTTTCCGCTGTGCGAATGCGGGATGATCCCGGTCATACGCCGCCTGATTCTCAAGGGCATGCCCGTATATACGGCCGTCGTCTTCATCCTCGCCGGTCCGATTATTAATCCGGTCGTATACGCCTCCACCTTCATGGCGTTCCGTACGCGTCCCGAAATCGCCTACTCGCGCATGGCGCTCGCTTTTCTCGTCGCCGCCACGATCGGGCTGCTCGTGTACCGTTTCGTCCGCACCAATCCGCTGCGGGCCGGCTTGAAATACGGTGCCGCGCCTGTGCACACGCACAATCACGCGCATGAACACGGGCACGAATATGGGCATACGCATCATCATCATACAGCGCATGGGCATGATCACGGCCATACGCATGATCACAGCCATACGCATGCTCACGGTCCCGGATGGCGAGGCCGCTTGTCCGGCGTGCTTGGGCACGCATCGGACGAATTTTTCGACATGGGCAAATATTTGATTTTCGGCGCCATGCTGACAGCCCTGATTCAAACGTTCATGTCCCGGGAAAGCCTGGTTTCGATCGGGGAAGGAACGGTTAGCTCGCATCTGTTCATGATGGGCTTTGCCTATGTGCTGTCGCTCTGCTCGACGTCCGACGCCTTCGTCGCCTCGTCGTTCGCCACGACGTTCTCGGCAGGGTCGCTGTTGACCTTTCTTGTCTTCGGACCGATGCTCGATATGAAAAGCACGCTCATGCTTCTGTCCGCCTTCCGCGCCAAGTTCGTGCTTCTGCTGACCGGGCTGCTCGTAATCGTGACGTTAATCGGCTCGCTGCTGTTCGAACGTATCTTTTTCCAGTGAGGTGTCCTATTATGAGTCCACGTCTGCTCAGCTTTCACCATACCATTAAAGCGCTCATCTTATTCGGCTTTGCCGGTTATATCGCATATCTCGTGCACAGCGATCGAATTTTGCTCTACATCGCGCCCCGCATGGTGGATTACGTCAAATGGTCCTCCCTGGCGCTCTACGCCGTGGCTGTGTACCAAGGCTATCAGGCGGTACGCACGTTCCGCAGTACGCATGAGCCGGATTGCGACTGCGGGCACGATCATACGCCGTCGCGCTCCATTCTCAAGAACACGGTTGTATACGGCCTCTTCCTCCTGCCGCTGCTGCTCGGGTTCTTGCTTCCGGATACGTCGCTGGGCAGCAGCTTGGCCGCGAAGAAAGGCATGAACCTCAGCAGCGCCAGCGCCGTGAAGAAAGAAAGCGAGCCTCCGGAGGCAGGTCTCTCGTCCTCCAACGCAGCCGCGCCAGGCGCGGACAATCCGCCGCCGGCGCAACCGCCGGCCAAAGGAGCCTCCGGTTCTCTCGATGCGTTGTTTCCATCGGATAAGTTCACGAAGCAGTACGCCGATTTCGCGAAGAAGCTGTACGCTTCCGATCAGATTACCGTCCAGGAAGAATGGTTTATCGAGACGCTCACCTCGGTGGACCTTTACCTGGATGCCTTCATCGGCAAAAAAATGCAGCTGACCGGTTTCGTCTACCGGCAAGAGGATATGAAAGACAACCAGTTTGTCATCGGGCGCTTTTCCATTCAATGCTGCTCCGCGGATGCCGCACCGTTCGGCGTGCTTGCCGAGTACGACCGCGCCAAAACATTCGCCGCAGACACCTGGGTCACGGTCACCGGCACCCTGGAGAAGACGAAATTCAACGACGTCGAGATCATGGTGCTGAAGGTCGAGAAGGTAGCCAAAGCCGAACCGGCGAAGACACCCTACGTTTACCCGAACATGAATTTCGGCGCTTAATGGAGGGTCACCCGCCTGAACTTCTGCAGCAAGCCAAAAGGCTCCGGCAGCGCGTTAAGCGTTGCCGGAGCCTTTTTCCTTCGCTGTCTTATGTGGAGGCGGCGCTTTGCCTTTTTTGAATCGCATGAACGCCCATGACGACAACAATCAGTTCTTCCATCGGCAGCGTCGAGTCGTTGGTCAGCTCGAACGCCCCGGCCCCGAACATCCCGTCCACGCGGCGGAATTCGGCGGCCAGCTGCTCCCTCTCCGTCTTCACCGTATATTCCCGCGAGAAGGCGGGGGATTCGATATAGAACGTCCCGTGCGTATCGCTATCATATACATACCGTTTGGTAAAAAACGTGAACTTCGCTTTTAACGTGCCGATTTCTTGGTCCCCTCCGTTAAACACGAGCCACGTATTGGAGAAAGCCCGGAATTTTCCGCTATACGACGTTAACCCATCTGAGAAACTCTGGACCGTTACGCCGGATTGAAACATGCCGTGCAGGTCGAGCGTGCCGATTTTCCGCTCCCGTTCATCCGTGATGTCCGTTTCCCCTCTGGACAAAAAGTTGTCGCGAACATATACCTTGCGCGCTTCCATCACTAACATCTCCTCGCTTTCCGTCGATCGGAGGCTTTGTCATTTTTAACGAACGGCGCGGTTAAAAGGTTTCGGTTTTCAAACATTTTCCACGCTTCATAATCGCATTCATTCCAGTGAATAGTAAGGGTACCGGTGAAGTTATGACAAGGGAGGCGAATCCTGCGTGACACGTTGTCTGTCCGGCGCTATAGCGGCGGTCATCTTGCTTGCATCGTTAAGCGGTTCCGCCGCCAGCCCCGACGTTCACCCGACTGCCGTCCGGCAAGCCGTTCCAAGAGCGGCGTACGAAGTACCCCGGCTGCGCTCCGGCCCTCCCTGCCCGCAGCCGGAGCAGAAAGCGTCGATCGCCGCCATCGGCGATGTCTTGATTCACCGCTCCATTTATGACGACGCCCGCACAAAGAGCGGCTTCGACTTTCGGCCGATGTTCGAGAAAGTTCGTCCTGCGCTCGCGGCGGCGGACGTGACTGTCGCCAATCAAGAGAGCATCACCGGCGGGATCGGCATCGGCTTGTCCGATTACCCGACGTTCAACAGCCCGTTCGAGACAGCCGACGCTCTCCGGGATGCCGGCGTCGATGTCGTTACGATGGCCAACAACCATACGCTCGATCGCGGCGAGAAGGCTGTGCTGCAAGCGATCGGGCACTGGCGGGACTTGCAGGTCGAGTACGCGGGAGCGAGCGAGAGCGTCAACGATCGGCGGCGTATGCGGCTCGTGAAACGGAACGGCTTGAAGCTGGCGTTTCTATCATACACCTACGGCACCAACGGCATTCCTTCACCGCCGGGCAAATCCCATCTCGTGCACCGGCTGGAGCCGGGCGTCCTGACCGCCGAAATTCGCGAAGCGAAGCGGCTGGCCGATGCCGTCGTCGTCAGCCTGCACTTCGGCGTCGAATATCAGCGGCTGCCGAACGACGAGCAGAAGCGCCTGGCCAAACTGGCCGCCGTGTCCGGCGCGGACTTGATCCTCGGCCATCATCCGCATGTGCTGCAGCCGCTCGAGTGGATCGACAACGGCCGTAACGGCGGACGAAGCCTGGTCGTCTACTCGCTCGGCAATTTTATCGCCGCTCAGAAGCAATCCGACCCGCATACGCGAATCGGCGGCATCTTGAGCGCGGACCTCCAAAAGGTACCGGGGCCGGGGCCAGAGGCCGGTTCGATAGGCAGCCGCATCGTCGTCGAGAACGTCACATTCCTGCCCACTTACATCCGCTTCAAGCGGTGGCGCGGTTATCGTGTCGTTCCGCTGGCCTCCGTGACGGAAGAGGAATTAAAGGACGCGCCCCGCGTCTTTAAAGAAGTGGCCGCCCATATGCGCCGCTGGATGCCGGACCTTACCGTCGCGGACGGGTTATAAACGACTATGTCGAATATTTCAAAGACAACTCATCCAACAATCGGCGAACCGTGGGGACGGTGTCTTTGTACAAAGGGCGGTAGTCGAGCGGCTCCACGAAGCTCAGGAACGTTTCGGCGATATCCCGTACCTGCCGAACGTACTCCGCCTTATCCACCGTATAAGACGCTACCCGGCGCGGGGCTCCGCCTTGCCGCTCCTCCACTTCCGTCAATTCCAGCTCCCGCTCGCTTCGGTGGATGACGACGAACGAGAACGCCCGGCATTCCGGATCGCCGCAGCCGCAAATAAAGAACGGAACCTTCGTCCACGCGTCCACCCCGGCCCAGCGGTCCGGTTCCACGTTCTCCAAAGCGCTCAAGAGCAGGGCCGGCAGTCCGACGTCCAGACATAAAGGCTCATCGATCACGGTTTCACCGTCGATGTCGAGCCGGACGTCGGCGTGAACGATCTGCAGGCCGGCGTCAAACGACCAGTTGCGGTAAGTTAATGAAAATGCCATGGCGGTTCTCCTTTTCACCCGGTGGACACATTTACCAATTTTTTTCAAAGAGTATAATTATTGCTTTGGTACATACTACCTTCAAGAACGGAGGTGATATCGATGGGCGCAGGACAATCCCGCAGCAGCAACGCTTTGGTCGTACCTCAAGCTTCCCAAGCTTTGGACCAACTGAAGTATGAAGTTGCTCAAGAGCTGGGCATCCAAATTCCTCAAGACGGGTACTATGGTTTCATGGCTACTCGCGACACCGGGGCTATTGGTGGCCACATCACACGTCGTCTGGTTCAAATCGCCGAGCAGCAGTTGGCCGGCAAGTTCACTCGATAATGCAGTACCTCGAATACTTAACGGGGCGGTTCCCTCGCGGAACCGCTTTTCCATGTGCGGCCGCCCCGATTATCCGAGGCCGGTATTGTTTATTATAAACGATTTCCACCGCTCCCGTCTAAGCGCAGGATGGAATCCGTAAAAGTGAAATAAGCCTCCGGCATCAACGCCAAAGGCCCATCCTACTATAAATGAGGTATAAGTGCTGATCAATCGGTATTGCCGTTTTTGTCGGGATTGACAAGATTCGCCATATTATAATTCGATTCGAACGTGACGCTTGTGCATAACAAGTTTTGCCGCATCGCGAACTCGAACTGGATTTCGCCGTGCGACCATTTTTTCAGCTTTAACGACTCAAGGGCTGTCTGACGAAAGGAGTGCTGGTGGCTTTCGGTCAGTCCCCGGTCCGCTTTCTTGAGTTCGCTTCCTCTACTTTCCAAGGGAAAGTGCCTGACCCCGAACTTTCCTACCATGTTGTTGCGAATTTGCACGAATACGGTGCCCGACGTCAAATGCGCAAGCTCTTCCTTTAATTCCCGAAACACCAGGTCCAACTGCCGCGCTAACGAAACCTTCTCCAAAATCAAAAGCATCATCCCTTCTTTTTGAATTAATGGAATATTATGTATATCCTGATGTAGCCCTATTATAGGACAATAAAATCAAAATATCAACAAAAATTCACTTTTTTCGCTATGCATGTAGGCCTATCGAAACCCCTTTCTTCCAACCCTATAGACCAAAACTTACAAGCAGTGGTATAATTGCCCGTAGGATTAATCGCCTTGTATGAGTCGTTGATCCCAGAACAGATTGAAGGGGTCGTTCGGGTATGAACAGATTTTCAGGCTTATCGTTTAAGAACAAGCTCCAGCTTGGGTGCTACGCCATCGTTGCCGTTTACTCCATCGCTATGCTGTTTTTCATTTTTCAATCCTCGTCAAGTATGCTCTGGGGGCTTATTTTACTATTTCTGCTGGCCGGGTTAAGTTTTCCTTTTATCCGATTCCTGGAAAGAACGCTTACAGAACCGATCAGCGATATTTCCCGCGCCGCGATTAGCATCTCCAAGGGCGACTTCACGTCGAAAATTCACATTCAATCGAACGATGCGCTGGGCGAGCTGGCGAATTCGTTCAACCGGATGACGGAGAAGCTGCGCGAAATTTTGAAGGATACCGGTAAAGCGTCGAAACACGTGTCGGATTCCAGCCGGGACATCTTTTACAAGAATGAGAAAATGAAAGCGGTGCTCGAAGAAGCCGCGATCGCAGCCAACGAGCTTGCAGCCGGGGCCAATCAAATTTCCGAGGAAATCAGTGAGGTTTCTGCCGCCACGAAGGACATCGAGCATAAAGTAACCAGCTACACGGAATCGACGCGGGAAATGAATGCGCGCTCCGGCCAAATGCTGGAGCTGGTCAATAAAGGTCTGCAATCCGTCGAAACGCAAAGCGACGGCGTCCGCAAGAACGTCGAAGCGACCGCCAACGTCTCGAACACGATCAACTCGCTGGCCGAGCTGACGAAAGGAATTTCCACCATCACCGCGTCCATTTCGGAAATCGCCGAGCAGACGAACCTGCTGTCCTTGAACGCCTCTATTGAAGCGGCACGGGCAGGCGAGCATGGCAGAGGCTTCGCCGTCGTCGCCCAAGAAGTCCGGAAGCTTGCCGAAGAGTCGACGACCTCGACCCAAGAGGTGTTCGGCTTGGTGCGCAGCATTGAGCAAGGCATCCAGGAAGCGCTCTCGTCCATGGCGCAAAACGAAAAGATCGTGCAAGAGCAAACCCAGCTGATTTCCGAGACGGAAACGGTATTCGGAGAAATCGTAAGCAGCGTATCCTTCATCAGCGAGCAAATTTCAAAGTTCGCGCGCGAAAGCGAGCAGATGCTGGCCGGCGCCCAACAAATCTCGGCGACGATGGAGAACATATCGGCAATCACGGAGCAATCCGCCGCCGGGACGGAGCAAGTGTCCGCCTCCATGAAGGATCAGATCGGCGCCGTGCAAGCCATCGTGGCCCAGTCGGAAGAAATGACACGGCTGGTGACGCAGCTGCAGCTCACGATGAGCATCTTCAAGCTCTAGTACATAAGAAACGGCCATGTGAAAGAGGCTGACCCCCGCAGATTATCATCTGCCGCAGGGTCAGCCTCTTTCCTTGTACACCGAACGGTCGAACGGTCTTATTCCGTCAAGCGCAGAAATTCATGCACGTCGGCGACCGACAGATCCAGCGCCTGCTGCCAGAAGTCCGGCTTCGTCAGGTCGACGCCCAAATGTTTACGCGCCAGCTCTTCCACGGTCATCCGGCCGGTATCGCGCAGGAGCGCCACATACTGGTCCTCGAACGCAGCTCCCCGGCGGAGCGCCTCGGCGTACAAGCCGGTGCTGAACATATAACCGAACGTATACGGGAAATTGTAGAACGGTACCTCGGTGATGTAAAAATGCAGCTTCGACGCCCAAAAATGAGGATGATATTCCTCGAGTGCCTCACAAAACGCCTGCTTCTGCGCCGCCGTCATCAGCTCGTTCAAGCGCTCGATCCCGACCAGCCCCCGGCGCCGCTCCTCGTAGAAATTCGTCTCGAATATAAATCGCGCATGGATGTTCATATAGAACGCGACGGAACGCTGTATTTTATCCTCCAGCAACGTAATCCGCTCAGCCTCGCTTGACGCGGCCTTCACCGCCGCATCGGCGACGACCATCTCCGCGAACGTCGAGGCCGTCTCGGCCACGTTCATCGCGTACTCCTGTGCAAGCGCCGGCAAATCGTTCATGACGTGCTGGTGGTACCCGTGGCCCAGCTCATGCGCCAGCGTCGCCACATTGGAGGCCGTGCCGGCGTAAGTCATGAAGATCCGGGTTTCTTCGGCGATCGGGAACGACGTACAAAACCCGCCCGGCCGCTTGCCGGGACGATCCTCCGCTTCGATCCAGCGGTTCTCGAACGCCCTCTCCGCAAAATCAGCCATCCGCGGGCTGAAGCGGCGGAACTGCTCGACGATCAGCTGGGCGCCTTCATCATAGCTGAACTCCAGGCTGCCTTCGCCGACTGGCGCGTCGACATCGTACCAGCTCAGCTTCGGAATGCCGAGCAGCTTCGCTTTCCGCTCCAGATAACGGACGAAGATATCTTTACCGCCCTCGATGACGCCCCACATCGCATCGAGCGTTTCCTTCGTCATCCGGTTGATCGCAAGCGGCTCCTTGTGAATGTCCTTCCAGCCTCGGCGCTCGTACAGCTTCAGCCGGAACCCGCCCAAATGGTTCAGCGCGTCGGCGCAATAATCCGCATGCTCGGCCCACTGCTCCTCCCATGAACGGAACAGCTTCTGCCGCACCTTCCGGTCGGGGCTGTGCATCCGGTTGGCCGCCTGACCGGCCGACAGCTGAAGCACTTCGCCGTTCTCCTCATACGGAACGCGGAACTTGCTGACGGTCGTGTTATACGACTCGCCCCAGCCGTGATACCCGTCAACGGCCAAATCGTTGACAAGCGCCTCCTGCTCCGGCGGCAGCTTGTCGGCCGCAAGCAGCTTGCGCTCTACGAGCGGGTAACGGATTTCCGCCGTTTCCGGATGCGCCAGCAATGCCTGCCAGGCCTCCTCCCCTATACGCGTCAGCAGGTCGTCGAAATGCGTTTGCGCGGTGGCGTACTCCGCCCCAATCGCCTTCACTTTACCTGCCAGCATGACGGCCGTCTTATCGTTCTGGTTAGCGGCGGCCAAGCAGGCCGTGAACGAGTCCGCTTCGCGCAATGCGAGCGCCGCTTTCTGCAGCAGCGCAAGCGTCGGCAGCAGCGCCGTCGCTTCCTCGGCCGTGTTCGGCACGCGCAGCTCCTTCAGCGCGGTACGCAGCGCCGCGATATTCGTCTCCAGCTGACGCAGAAAGCGGGCAAACGCCTCCGATTGACTGCCTCCGGCAAAAAAACGCTCCAAATCCCAGGTTTGAGGCAAAGGACTTTGCATGAGTGAACACCGCACCTTCCAATAAGGGATATACTTCTTTTTCCATTAAACCATAATTTGACGTCCAGCCCAAATGGAGCTCTATTGTTCGGACGGGTGCGTCAAGAGGCGCAGGCCCCCGCCCTTCCGGGATGGTTTCTTGTTGAATGCAGGTCCTGGATATGTTTAAATGGAGACTATAGATGTACGAATGGGAGTTGATTTCGGAAGATGAGACCGCTGCAAATTTCTCCGGAAACGGCACAAAAGCTGGCCAAACAGTTGAACGTGCCGCTGGAGCACCTGATGCATATGCCGCAGCATATTTTGCTGCAAAAGCTGGCCGAGCTGGCCAAATCTGCGGAAGCGGATAGCAAAACCGGCACCGCCGCCGAAGCTCAAGAAAAGCCGAAATCGGAGTAACCGAAAACGATGATACCTTTCGAAAATACATGGCCTTACGACCGGTTCGGTCAGGACATCTACGTGCAAAACTGCCCGTTCTGCCAAGCGGAGAACGTCCTGCTGCCGCTTAAAGCGAGGGACATGCAGGAGCTTCAAGACCGCGTCAAGAAGCTGCTCGTATTCCCCTGCTGCCGCAATCGGCTGACACTCGTCGATGCCGATTCGGACTATTTGCTGGCGAGCCGGCCGCTTCGCCGCGGCGACCGCTCGAAATCGACATAACAGCAGACAAGCGGGCGCTAATTCCTGCAAATGGCATAACAAAACGCTTAAAGCAAATTCGTTTCCCGCCTCCCCGGCCCGGCAGCGAATTCCCTTTAAGCGTTTGTTTGTTAGTGCAGCTTACATACGGAGTCTATAATTCTTGGACATCTTCTTCCAGCTGAAGCTTTTGCTCCTGCATTTCCTCCCGTACGGCCTGCCACTGCTCCCGGCAAGCCCGAATCATGCCGGCATCCATAATCTGTTTGTCGTTCACGACGCGTGCGAACCACTTGACCGCTTGATTGAAATTTTTCAAGCGCCGATGCAGCTCTCCGATTAAATACATGAGCCTGGCGTTGTTCATCTCGGAAGCTTCCGTCTCAAACGTCCGGATATACTCCTCAAGCGCGTATTGAAGGAACCGTTTCTCCTGCTCCTCGTTTCCCTGATGCCGATACAACCAGGCAATATGGTGGAGCAATGAGGCGGTGACCCGCCCTTTTTCATTCACCGCCTGCGCGCATACGAGCGCCAGCTTAAAAGCATATAATGCATCATCCCATTGACGTTCGCCGCCGCAGTCTTTGTACGACCACTTGGCGCCGATCTTCTCCTTAAAAGCGTTCTTCTGCTGAAGCGTGAGGTGCTCCTTCGAATTTTCGGTGCCGGCGAAGCCGCAAAACGGACAAATCCGCACGACGTAATAATCGGGATTCAGATCTTTATAATGCAGGCAAAAGTCCGTGTCGGACTTGATCGACTTCTTGAAGCTCGGCCTTACCCGAGACGTTCTGAATTCCGCATCGCACTGGGGGCATTGGACTTTTGCTTGGAATAGAGGCTCCATCATTTCATACACTTCCTTTAATCGGCATATGACATTCAGCTGTTCACAAAATGATAGGCAGGCCCCTTCAGCCGTTCCAGCACGGCGCGCCGCAGCTGCGGCTCCATGCCGGTTTCTTCAAGCGCTAACGCCATGCAGCCGAGCCACGCTTCCGCTCGCTCTTCGGTAATGGGGAAAGGGAGGTGGCGGGCGCGCATCATCGGATGGCCGTATTGTTCCGAATACAGCGGCGGTCCACCGAAAAATTGACTTAAAAATAAAGTTTGCCTCTCCATCACCGGCCTAATATTGTCAGGAAATAACGGGCCGATCAGCGGGTGGGCCTGAACCTTTGGATAGAAGGCTTCGACGATTCGGCGAATGCCTTCCACCCCGCCCATCGCTTCATATATCGTCATCGATTCTCGTTCATGCGTCAAAGCAATCAGCTCCTTAACCCTAAGATAATCGGCGGCACCGGCCATGTCTTACAAAGGGGGCGCGATGTCAGTCAACAAAAAAAGATGCTAATGCATGCGCTTTAGCATCGTCATTCGAATCCTATCCCACTCGGCGCGTTGACCGGTAAACACAGCAACGGCCGTTTCAACTTAGGCGTCTTCTTCACCAGAGGTCATTAAGGTCTCCCTGATGACATATACAAATGCACATACGAGAATTCCAGCAATAACGCCCATCATAAGGATCACTCCCATTCTCATATTAGTACCATTGTACCATAAAAAAAATAAACAAACAGCATTTTTGAAAGCACTCTCTTTAATTTTTGCATGCCTATATCTTCCATTCAGGAGCATGTCTCCGGGAAGCTCATCATATACCAGAATGACAGGCTCTTTGGAGAGGAAGTGACTTTTTTGCGCAAAACAAATCCCGGCCTGCAGCTCGCCGCACTCGCCGCCGTCCTGTTAGCCTGTATGATGCTGATCTTTCCGGAACCGTCTTTTCGGGCGTCCATCAAGGGCATTGCCATCTGGTGGGATGTGCTCTTTCCCGCACTGTTTCCGTTCTTCGTCATCTCCGAGATGATGCTCGGCATCGGCATTGTGCATTTCTTCGGGACGCTGCTCGATCCGATGATGCGGCCGCTATTTCGCGTGCCCGGGATCGGGGGCTTCGTGATGGCGATGGGTTTTGCCTCCGGGTATCCGATCGGCGCCCGGCTGACGAGCCAGCTGTGGGATCAGCGTATCGTTACCCGCGAGGAAGGCGAACGGCTTGTCGCGTTTACGACGTCGTCGGATCCGATCTTTCTGATCGGCGCCGTATCGGTCGGCTTCTTTCACAGCCCGTCGCTTGCCGGGCTGCTCGCCGCCGCCCATTACGGCTCAGCCGTTCTCGTCGGTTTGATGATGCGGTTTCATGGCAAGCCGAGGGCGGGTCATGGCGTTCAGATCCGGGAGGCAAAAGCCCCCAAGGTCAGTCGGATAGGTATATGGAAGCAATCGTTTCGGGCGATGCACACGGCTAGATTGCAGGACGGACGAACGCTTGGCGTCATGCTGACGCAAGCTTTATCCTCGGGTCTCCAATTATCGTTCGTCATCGGAGGCTTGGTCGTGTTTTTCTCCGTCGTCATGGAAGTACTGGCGTCCGCAGGCGTGATGTCGTTCATTTATACGGGGGTGCAAACCGTGCTGCAGGGCGCAGGCATTCCCTCCGTCTTGGCAGAAGCCGTCGTGAACGGATTTTTCGAGGTGACGCTAGGAGCCAAAGAGGCCGGCAGCGCAATCGGCATTCCGCCCATGTACAAAGCGGCGATTGCGGCCTGGGTGCTCTCGTGGGCAGGGCTGTCCGTTCATGCGCAAATCGTCAGCGTGCTTCACCGCACGCCGTTTCGCTACACGCCGTTCTTATTCGCGCGGTTCGTGCACGGCTTGCTGGCGGCCGCCCTGGTCCTGCTCCTCTGGGAGCCGCTGGCCGCCGTTCCCGCGACGTTCGAGCCATCCGCTTACTCCACCGTAGACGTGACGCAGCCGCTCGCGACCTGGTTCCGGCATACGCTGCCGGCGGCGCTGACGGCTTTTACGGTTTCCCTTGTCATCATGCTGCTGCTGTCCGCCTGCTTCCTCTTCGCCCGAAGATGTATGAAGCGGATTCGAACTTAAGTTCATACGGTATATCCAAAATTTAGATTGAGGTGACCTGATGCATACGTTGTTCCGTGCACGTCAAATCCCGCTGCCTGCGGCCCTTGTCCGATTATCCGAGCTTGCTCACAACCTGTGGTACAGCTGGAACGACAGCGCCAAGTCGCTGTTTGCCGAGATCGATGCGACCTTGTGGGACCAGTGTCAGCACAACCCTGTGCGTCTGCTCATCGAGGCTCCGAACGAAAAGCTGGAACGGCTCGCCGGGAATGGCGATTTCCTAAGGCGCTACCAGGCGGTTATCCAGCAGTACGACGCCTATATGGAGAGGCAGACCTGGTTCGAGCGGCAATACCCGCAGCACGTTCATCAAGCGGTCGCTTACTTCTCGGCGGAATTCGGCTTTCACGAATTGCTGCCGATCTACTCCGGGGGGCTCGGCGTGCTTGCCGGGGATCATTGCAAATCGGCAAGCGATTTGGGTGTGCCGCTCGTCGGCATCGGCCTGTTGTATAAGAAAGGTTATTTCAATCAAAAAATCGATAACCGGGGCGGACAACAAGCCGAGAACGTCGTCTACGACTTCATGAAGCTGCCGATCGGCCCGGCGTATGCGCTCGATTCCGAGTCCTCGCAGGAATGCGAGGAGCCGTCGTCATCCCCGGACGCTGCGACTGAAACGGCTCCCGAGGAGCTGTACATCACGGTACCGGTGGCGGACCGTACGGTGCGTCTAAAGGTTTGGCAAGTCCAGGTGGGCCGCATACCTGTCTATTTGCTCGACGCCGATCTGCCAGATAACAGTCCCTGGGACCGCGAGCTGACCGGACAGCTGTACGGCGGTAACCAGGATATCCGGATCGCGCAGGAGGTGCTCCTTGGCGTAGGCGGCATCCGGGCACTGCGGGCGCTTGGAATCCCGACCGGGGCGTATCATATCAATGAAGGCCATGCGGCGTTCCTCTCTTTCGAACGGCTGCGGGAACAGTTGGATCAGGGGCTGCCCTTCCACGTGGCGCTTGAGGTCGTTCGCGCCGGCACCGTCTTCACTACGCATACGCCGGTGCCGGCCGGACACGACGCGTTCCCGCTTCCGATGTTCGACTACTATTTCAGCAAGCTGTTTGCGGACTATCCGGGCTTCCGGCACGATTTCACCCGTCTCGGATTCGACGAGCGCAAGCAGGCTTTCAATATGACGCATCTTGCGATGAACACCGCTGCGCTGCGCAATGGCGTCAGCAAGCTGCACGGGCATGTGTCCCGCGAGATGTTCCGGGAGTTCCACGGGGACATTGATGTGAATGAAGTGCCGATCGGGCACATTACGAATGGCGTGCATCTGAACACGTGGCTGGCTCCGGAGCTGAAGGCGCTGTTTAACCGCTTTTTACCCGGCGGCTGGCAGCAGCATCAGACCGACCCGGACATGTGGAGCTCGCTGCAGATCGTGCCCAGCGAGTCGCTCTGGAACATTCACAGCGGGTTGAAGAAGAGGCTGATCGGGCTGGCGCGCGACAACCTTCGCGAACAGCGCAGACGCAGCAGCCTACCCGCCGATAAGCTTGCGGAAGTGGACGGCTATTTGTCCGAGCAAGCGCTGACCGTCGGGTTCGCGCGCCGGTTTGCGACCTATAAACGGGCCCGTCTCCTGTTTAACGATTTGAACCGGTTGGACCGGCTCGTCAACAATCCCGAGCGCCCCTTGCAGTTCATATTCGCCGGGAAGGCGCATCCGGCCGATCAGCCCGGACAGGACATGATCCGGGACATTTATCAAGTGTCGCAGATGGATCGATTCCGCGGCAAAATCGTCATCCTGGAAAATTACGATATCAACCTCGCCCGCGTCCTTGTCCAGGGCGTCGACGTCTGGTTGAACAACCCGCGCCGCCCGTACGAAGCCAGCGGTACCAGCGGCCAGAAGGCAGCGATGAACGGCGTTCTCAATTTCAGCGTGCTGGACGGCTGGTGGGAGGAAGGTTACGACGGCGCCAACGGCTGGAGCATCCATTCCAATGACAAGTCGGACCCGGAGACGCAAGATCGGGAAAATACACAGTCGTTGTACCACGTCCTGGAGCATGAAATCGTGCCGCTTTATTACAGTCAGGGCGAGTTCCCGTCCCCGTGGGTTGATCGGATGAAGCATTCGATCCGCACCTTGTCGCCGGTCTACAATACGGACCGGATGGTGATGGATTATACGAACGGCACCTATGTTCCCTCGCTTGTGCGGACGCAGCGTTTCGTAAGCAACCATTACGAGGAGGCGACAAAGGTCGCCGACTATAAGAAGTTTGTGCGGAGCAATTGGCAGCACGTCCGCGTGCTCGAGGTTAACGACGGCCTTACGACCGGCAGGCAGCCCGTCCCGGGCATGGCGCCGACAAAGGAAGCCACCGCCACGGTGCACTTCGGGCCGATGTGGTACCGCGACACGGCCGTAGAGCTCGTCTATTACGAAGAACAGCCCGATGGCTGGCGGCAGGTCGTCGTCGTCATGGAGCCGACCCGTCATCTTAACGAGAACACGATCGTTTACCGTGCGGTCATTCCGTCGCATCTCCGCCACGGCTCGCACTTTTCCGTACGCGTTCATCCGGTAAGCGCCAATTTCACCCACCGCTTCGAGCTGCCCTTGGTCAAAGCGTATTAGCCGATAGGAAGCCGTCCTGTTATCCCGGGGCGGCTTCTTCTTGCTGCGCGTTTCTGTCAGGATTGCAACTTTGCGGCGGCAACATCCGTATGTAAAACCGAAGGATACGATTTCCAGCGATTGGGGCGATACGATGAAAAGCATAAAACCGGGACGCGGCCCTTCCGCGATGGGAGCAGCCGGCAGCTTGTTTGCCGTTATCTTCGGTATATTCTGGACGATTATGGCGTTCTCGATCACTCGCGATGCGCCGTTTCCGCTTGTCGGTATCGTCTTTCCGCTGTTCGGGTTCGTCTTTATCGGATTCGGCATCGTGCAAGCCGTCTACCACTTCAAGAACGCGACCGGCCGCAATCGCATGTCGACTTTTGACATCGTCGATGCCGACCGCGAGCCCGATCCGCTGGATCGGTTCGCGGGACGCCCCCCACGGGCGTCAAGGGGAAATGAATCAGCGGATCGAAGCGCAGACAGCGGAGGCAAAAGCTTCTGCCCGTATTGCGGCGATAAAATCGAAGCCAGCTATCGTTATTGCCCGAAGTGCGGCGAATCGGTTTAAAAGGAGTGGCTGCAGCGCCGGGCCGTTCCCGGCATGCCGCCCCTTTTGACGGGGGCGGCATTGTATTATTTGACAAGATTGATTATGATGGATGGAGCTATGCTTACGATGCGGCTTTATGACGAAAGCCTTGCTTATGCTTACGAAGTGGCTTTCTAACGAAAGCCTTGCTTATGCTTACGAAGTGGCTTTCTAACGAAAGCCTTGAGGAGGACAACCAGTTGAAATACAATGTGGTTCACCGCGGCGACGAAGTCTCGATCCAATTGATGAATACGTTCCACGATCTCATACAGCGGAACGGATTGGTTCACGAGGAAACGAATCCGGATATCGTCCTCTCGATCGGCGGAGACGGCACGCTGCTTCACGCCTTCCATCGGTACAAAGAACAGCTCGATCATATCGCGTTTGTCGGTATACATACGGGGCGTCTCGGATTTTTCGCCGATTGGAAGCCGGACGAGGTCGAACTGCTTGCGCAGTTGATGGGAGAAAGCGCCCGGCAGAACGATTTGAGGGTGGTCAAATACCCGCTGGTGGAAATTCAAATCACGACACAGCAGGGCATTGAGACCGAGCTGGCGCTGAACGAATTTACGTTGAAGGGCGTCGATGCCACCTTGGTGGCCGAGCTGCACATCAACGACGAGCTGCTCGAAACGTTCCGCGGCGACGGCATCTGCATCTCGACTCCGTCGGGCAGCACCGCTTACAATAAAAGTCTCGGGGGCGCCATCATCCATCCGTCGCTCGACACGATTCAGATCGCGGAAATCGCCTCCATCAACAACCGTGTCTTCCGGACGCTCGGCTCGCCGATCCTGCTGCCGAAGCATCACCATTGCGACATTTATCCCCGCCCCCGGCAAAATATTGTGCTCTCGCTCGATCATGTATACATGCAGCGCAATGATATTGTGTCGATCCGAAGCATGGTAGCCGCCGGAAAAAAAGTAAAGTTCGCCCGCTTCCGCCCGTTCCCGTTCTGGAGCCGCGTTCGTGAGGCGTTTATCGGATACGACATGATCTAAATCATGCAAGAAGCCCCGCCGATTGGCGGGGCTTCTTGCATGATTTTCAGCCTACACGCGGGACGATTCCGGCTTCGGCTTCTGGCTGTGATGGCCGTGATTGCGGTTCGACTTGTTACCTTGACCCTGGTTACCTTGACCCTGGTTACCTTGACCCTGGCCCTGGTTGTTGCCGCCTTGCGCACGTCCCCCTTGCTCGTTGCGGTCCTGACGGTCGCTGCGATCAGGTCGATCGTTACGGTCATTGCGCGGCGAGCCTTGCGCGTTCGGGCCTTTCGACGCCCCCGGCTTGCCGTCTTTCCCGCGGAAATGAGAACCGCTTTGCGGCTTAGAAGTTCCTTGATGCGAACCGCCTTGCTTGCCGGACGATTCCTGCTGCTGTCCTCGGCCGTGATTGCGGCCGCCGCCTGGAGAGGACGAACGCGCATGCTCCTGCTTCGTCTCGGCGCGGGCAGCGTGCGTGTTATGCCGCGTCGGCGCTTGCTCCCTGCGCTCCTGCCCGGCCGGAACAGACTGCTGCTCGCCGGCGTCCTGTGCCGGTTCCCCTTCCTCTTGCGCCGCCCCTTCTTCATCGCCGCCTTGCTCCGACGGAGGGATTTCCCGGGTTCCGGTTTTCTCAAGGATGAAATAAGCGCAGCCAAAGTTGCAATATTCGTTTAAGTAATCTTCAATCGTGGAGATGACCGTGTCCTTCGTCGCTTTCGGATGGTTGTCTTTGAAAAAACCACGCAGCCGAAGCTGGCTGTATCCCCAGTCCCCGACAATGTAATCGTACCGGTCCAGCACTTCGCTATACCGCTCGCGGAACGCCTCGGGACGCCAGCCGTTCTTATGATCGACGAACACTTCATAGGTTTTGTTGGAAATTTGGATCACGGAGCGTGCCTCCTTAAGGTTACGACTGCTGGGCTGATTTGACCTGATCATGGGCGTGATATGAACTGCGTACAAGCGGGCCGGACTCCACATGGCTGAATCCGCGCTTCATGCCTTCCGCCTTCAACTCGGCGAATTGCTCGGGCGTGTAATAGGTCGTCACGGGCAAATGCTGCGGGCTCGGCTGCAAATATTGGCCGATGGTCATGATGTCGCAGTTGATGGCGCGCAAATCGTCCATCGTCCGCAGGATCTCGTCCCACGTTTCACCGACGCCCAGCATAATGCTCGACTTGGTCGGGATGTCCGGCGCGATTCGCTTCGACCGTTCCAGCAGCTCGAGCGAGCGGCCGTATTTTGCCTTCGCTCTTACTTTATCGGACAACCGCTCCACCGTCTCCACGTTATGATTCAAAATGTTCGGTTTCGCTTCAAGTACCGTCCGCAGCGCTTCCTCATCCCCCTGAAAATCCGGGATCAGCACTTCGACGCCGGATAACGGCAGACGCGCGCGCAGCGCTCGAATCGTTGCGGCGAAGATGGAGGCTCCGCCGTCCTTCAAGTCGTCTCTTGCAACGGATGTCACTACGACGTGGCGAAGGCCCATTTGCTCGGCAGCCTCGGCTACCCGTTCCGGCTCCTGCAAGTCCAGCTCGGTCGGCAAGCCTGTTTTGACGGCGCAAAATCGGCAAGCCCGCGTACAAATGTCCCCCAGGATCATAAACGTCGCCGTCCGGTTCGCCCAGCATTCGTGAATATTTGGACATTTAGCTTCTTCGCATACGGTGTGGAGCGTTTTGGTGCGCATCATATTTTTCAGTTCTTTATAAGAATCGCCGTTGGCTAATTTAATTTTTAACCATTCCGGTTTTCGCTCAATCGACGGTGTCGCCATCGTTATCCCTACTTTCCTCTGCTGGAATCCGAACATTACTAATAATGTTTATTGAAGTTATTATATCATGAATGGCGCAACAATCCATCCCGCGAATTTCGTTCGATTTCGAAATATGCTACACTAAGATGAGTGTTTCCCGGGGAGGATTTGTTCGTATGATGAACATGGATCATATATTGAAGCTGGTTCAGTCCGGCGATCTGGACGTCGCGGAAGCGAAACGGCTGCTAGAGGAAGAACGCGAGCAGCCTTCGGCGGAGCGGCCGGCGGGCGCAGCAGCGCATGCCGGCCGACAGACGGACGCGCGCGAAGCGGTCTTGGGGCAAGCGCCGGGAGTTCCCGGTATCGACGATACGCTAGGCTACGCGCAGCTTGATTTGCACCGGGCTGAACGGACGGGGTTTCCCGAGGTCATTTACGGTGAAGGCAAGTCCGCGGAGCAGATTGCAGCCATTATGGAGCGGCTGTCCGCGCATAGCGATCGGGTGCTCGCCACCCGCGTTAGCGCAGACAAAGCAGCCGCCGTGCTGGAGCGGTTCCCGGGCGCGGTCTACCGCGCCGAAGCGCGCGCCTTAACGTGGCTGCGCGGCGGACAAACGCCGGACGCTTCCGGCACGGCGCCTTACATCGCGGTTGTCTGCGCAGGAACGAGCGACGTGCCTGTCGCCGAAGAAGCTGCCGTGACCGCCGAATGCTTCGGCACCCGCGTGGAGCGCGTCTACGATGTCGGGGTTGCCGGCATTCACCGGCTATTCCGCCGGCTCCCGCTTATTCGAGGGGCCGACGCTGTCGTCGTCGTCGCCGGGATGGAAGGCGCGCTGGCCAGCGTGCTCGGCGGTCTTGTCGCCGTGCCGGTCATCGCCGTGCCGACAAGCATCGGCTACGGCGCCAGCTTCCAAGGCGTGGCCGCTCTGCTTTCCATGCTGAACGCCTGCGCGCCCGGCATCTCGGTCGTGAATATCGACAACGGATTTGGCGCCGGTTACAACGCAGCCTTGATCATAAAGAACCAGACAAAGAGGGATGACCGATGAAAATTTTATACTTGGACTGCTTCTCCGGCATCAGCGGCGATATGACGTTAGGAGCCTTGGTCGACGCCGGGGCGGATCGCCATTATATTGAAGAAGAATTGCGCAAAATTCAAGTGGAGCCATTTACGCTTGAATGGAAGCGGGTGAACAAACGCGGCATCTCCGCACTAAAGCTGGACGTGCTGCTCGATCCGCATACGCCTCCCAAGCATCATCGCCATTATTCTGAAATCGTAAGCATCATCGAACAAGCCGGGTTTTCGGAGCGAACGGTCAAGCTGAGCCTTGCCATCTTCGAGAAAATCGCCATCGCCGAGGCCAAAATTCACGATATTCCGATCGATCGCGTGCATTTTCACGAAGTGGGCGCCATCGATTCCATCGCCGATGTTGTTGGCGTAGCGCTGGCTGTCGACTCGCTCGGCATCGAGAAAATATTGTCTTCCGCCGTTCCGCTTGGCTCTGGCACGGTCCATTGCGATCACGGCATTTATCCCGTGCCCGCTCCCGCCACTCTCGAAATGATGCGCGGGCTGCCGATCGCGCCGACCGCCTATTCGCTCGAAATGACGACGCCGACCGGCGCCGGTATTATCGCCGGAGTGGTGGACGAATTCGCCAAAGGACTTCCGCCGATGATCGTGGAATCGATCGGTTACGGCGCGGGCACCCGCGACTTGCCGAATCAGCCGAACGTACTGCGTGCGGTCGTCGGACAAGCGGACCCTTACCTGAACAAGTGGCGCGTGCACCACGATGAGATCCATCACGAGCACGGGCATAACCACCATCATCACGAGCACCACCATCAGCATGATCATGACCACGGGCATCACCGCCATAGTCATGACGATCATCACCATCATCATGAGCATCATCAGCATGATCATGACGGACACAACGCCAAACACGAGCACGAGCATGATCATCATCACCATCACGAGCATCATCAAGAACAGGTGCGCATGCACCTGCACCGGGACCATCCCCAAGACCCCCCTCAAAAATTGCACGAGAGCGGCTCTGTTCTTGGCGCAGCCCGGGCGGGCAATGGGGTGAACGGAGATTCCACGCAGCGCCTGAATTCTCACCAGCATTAGTGGGCCAAGGCTCTGAAGTCTGATCCGGCCGATTGCGGGAAAGATAAGGGGCAAGGCGTCCGCGCCTAAAACAAAAACGAACAGGCTGCCTCAGCCTGTTCGTTTTTGTTCCACTTCCTCCTTCGTTCCCGTCAGGGAACCGAGAGCGGATTCGCTATCCCCTAACTTATGGGAAAAGCTTCAAGCTTATTCTCCGTACGTTTCCAGAAACAAACGGCGCACCTCGTCATACACCTGCTTTAGCGGCACCTGATGCTTCCTCGCCGCCTGCTCGCACTCCTTGAATTCTGGGGCGAACTGCACCATCTTACCCTGATGAAAGCCGGCCTTCACCTGCACCGTCCCCCACCGCGTATCCACGGCGATAAACTCGCGGCCGAGCCTATGACAGCTGGCCCGCATATATCGAAGCCCGAGCGTCGTCGTCTCGGCGAAAATAATGGCTTCCATGTCTCCAGTTTTGCATTCATCCACGAAAACGTTCAGCATCACGCCGGGACGTCCCTTTTTCATAATAATCGGAATCCAGTAAACGTCGTTAGCTCCCGCTTCCAGCAGCAAGTCGGTAATGTAGGAGCACCACTCCGGGTTCATATCGTCCAAATTCGCCTGCAGCAGCAGCATCCCGTCGTCCACATGCTCGTCCCGGTGATTAAAAGACATATGCGCATCCCTCCCATAGCATCATATCAAACTTATTGCGGGATAAAAAGACAATCCGCGGCACAAGCTAACGTTATTGAAGCGAGCGTAGAGCTTCACCGTACGTGATTAGGAGGTAGCTATTTTAATGGCAGCATCTTTAACGCGGAACTTCTCAATGTGGATGTGCAGCACCTTACTCGCAACTGCGGTATGGAATTTCGATCCGGGCTCATCTGCGCATGCAGCGGCTCCTCCGGCTACCAATACAGCCAAAAACAAAGCTGGGGCGAATATGAAGGCCGTATTTGCAGAGCGAAAAGACCTTTTTGACAAAACAAGCGCGTTGACTGGAATCCCCTGGTATTACCTGGCTGCTGTGGATCAATACGAACGAACGATCAATCTTGCCAAAAAAAGACCGGCCCCGGACGGAACGGTCGCGATTTATTTTACGGATTTGCAGTGGGGCGGCATGCTGAATCCCGATCACGAAGACCGGAACCCGCAGAGCATTATCTTGTTCGGAGGCATGGGCAAAGACGGTTCCGGGGATAACCTCGCCGACCGTTCGAACGATCTGGACCGGCTGCATGCCATGGCAACCTTCTTACTAAAGCGCGGCAGCTCGGATGAAGACCTGCGCATCGGCTTGTGGGATTATTATCAGAACTCGCGCAGTGTACAGCGGATCCAGCAATTTGCCCGGATTTACGCCAAATTCGATACGTTGGACCTGCACGAACATTACTTCGTCATACCGCTCAGCAGCGATTATGCGTACCGCAGCACCTGGGGAGCGAGCCGCGGCTGGGGCGGGTACAGGATCCACGAAGGGACCGATTTGTTCGCGGGTTACGGCGTACCTGTGCGAAGCGCCACCTACGGCATCGTCGAAGTGATGGGCTGGAATCCGTACGGCGGCTGGCGGATCGGTATTCGTGATTTAAATAATGTATATCATTACTTCGCCCATTTGTCCGGGTTTAACAAAAAAGAAGTGAAGGAAGGGGAAGTCGTGAAACCCGGACAAGTCATTGGCTGGGTCGGCAGCTCCGGCTACGGCAAGCCCGGCACCTCCGGAAAATTCCCTCCCCATCTGCACTACGGGTTGTATCGGGATAACGGACTGACGGACTGGTCGTTCGACCCGTATCCCTATTTGCGGAAGTGGGAACGCGAAGAGCGTCTGCGCCGCAAGAAGTAAGCCGTTCCGTCGTAAAGAATCGAAAGACTGCAACCGAACCCGGGCCGGACAAGACAAAGCAAAGAATCTTCATAACCACGGTCAACGTGGAGATGAAGGTTCTTTGGCATGGGACTTCGAAATTCCAAAACCGGTTTTGCGCACAGCCCCTTCACTCGCTCTTCTCCGGACGGTTATCCCTCCGCCGCGGCCTCTTCCTTCGATGGCATCCCCTTGCCCGGCTGCATGTTCAGCTCCGGCAACGCGACGCCGGGCGGCATCGGGTTGGTCTGTCCGAGCGGGTTGCCTTTGCCGTCGAAATAATACGTCGGCACATCGCCGACGACAAGCGAATACGAGACCGGCAGCTCCGTCTCCACCACCTCCGTTTGCGAATCGAACGGGATGATGACGGTTACCTCCACGCGGACTTTAATGTACACTTCCACTAAGATCATGTTGATCCCGGCGTTCTGGTAGCGGGTGTTCAAGTCTACCTTCGCCGCAGCCGCCGGTACGAGTCTAATCGGAATTTCCGGCCCGAAGGAAGCGAGAATCGGGCTTTTCATCGCCTGCCCGAGCGGAATGTGATCCGGCAGCTCCCCGATTTCGTCCAACCGCTTCTGTACGATTTGAATCGTGTCCGCTGATATTCTCATATGCTCGGCGTAGTTCAGCATAAAACCTGTAATTTTACCGTTCCGGTCCGTCTTCCAATCGATTAGTTTCTCGAAGTTCGTATTTTGCGCGATGCGGTCCGATATGGCTGCATTAATCGATTCGGTAGCCACCTGCTTCATGCGCACCGTAGCCAAATGCACGAGCGGAGGCACCAGGCTTCGATCGATGTACATATAAAATTGAATCATGAGCAGGAGCAGCACGACACTAACGATTGCGATATGACGCCGCAGCTTGCTCTTGCCCGAGGGACCGCTTCTCCATCTGCGCCTCAACAGCACCGGGGTTCCCCCTTTCCCGGCCGCGGACGGCCTATGCTTCTACCAGCATATGCGGCCAGGCCGTAAAAAAGAAGAGCCCGCCTTCGGCGGGCTTACTCGTGCTTCATGTGCTGCAGCATCTGGACAAAAATTTGTTCGATATGCTCGTCGTCGAGCGAATAAAACACCGTCTTGCCGACCTTGCGGCGCTTGACAATTCGCAAATTGCGCAAATACCTGAGCTGATGGGAGACAGCCGATTGCCCCATCTCCAGCACTAGCGTCAAATCATGGACGCAGAGTTCCTGCTGCAGCAGCGTATGAATGATTTTGACCCGGGTCGGGTCCCCCAGCGCCTTGAAAATATCCGCCAGCCCCGCCGCCGTCGATTCGGAGATGAGCTGCTGCTTCAGCTCGGCGATCTGCAATGTTCCCTCGCATGTCTCATCGCACTGGTCCTGCAGCTTGTTTATCACGGGTATCACCGCCCTTTTCCGCACAGTACAAGCTTCCGCTTGATTTCCATTATAGCAGAAAACGGCGCAAACCGATCAAGCTCGCTCTGCTTACGGTACGTTTATCGTGAACGGCACCGTGAATACGCGCCCTTCGTGCTGGAACTGGCCCCAAATTTTATACAAACCCGCCTTCGGGAACGTCGTAGCGAAAGCCGCATTCGGCCCCTTCGCACTTTCATCCAGCGGATGATTGTGAAGGTACTGCTCCGCGTCGCCGCTAATGACGACAACGTGACCGACAGCGCCAAGGTACGGCTGCAAGTTCGTAATCGGAGCCTTGGACTGGGCGTCCTTGATCGTAAACGTCATCGTCGTCTCTTGCCCGGCCTTCAGCTTGTCGAAGGTCAGCGCCACTTCCTTGCCGTCCACGGTCTTGACCAGGCTCGCATCAGGCTGCAGCGCCGACGGCGATCCCGCTCCGCTGCCTGCGGCAACCCAATGGGTCTCGGTCCGTGCAGTCCCTCCCGCCGGAATAAAGTCCGCGATCAGCTTGTATTCGCCGTCCGTAGGAAATGGGACGTCCGCTTGGAACAAACCGTTCTGCCTGTAATCCGGATGCAGATGTGCAAAGTGAGACAAGTCCTTGCTGACGACGATCAGATGCATGAGCTTCTCATGGTTGACATCGAACTTCTCGACGGGCTTGCCGTCCGCATCACGAATTTGTACCGTAACCTGCGCCGTCTCGCCTGCCGCGGGCTTTTCCTTCGACAGCTTCCATTCTGCCTGCAACGCAGCGGAGCTCTCTGAGCTGCCGCCGCTCGCATGGCTATCGTGCCCTGCGTGCCCGCCGCCGGTTGTCGGCTCCGCTTGTCCGCCGTGATCAGCCGCCGTCTGCTTGCCTCCAGTCCCGCAGCCCGCAAGAAGCAAAACGGTCACGAGAGCCGCCGCGATAAAAATCATACGTGGTTTGGTTTTCATCATCGTTCACCTCAAGCCAATAATACCATACCCCCATATGGTATTCAAACTATCCGCCAGCCCTCCTCCGATGAAGCGGAAACGGAAAAGCCGCCGCGGCCTCGGGTATGACGGCGGTAAACGAATACCGGTACGGCAAGCGAGGCGATCGCGGCGGCGGTGTTAGTTGGAATACATGGTCTTTATCAGCGAGGTTGACATTATTGCCGGGCGGTCGGACGCACGGAGCGGACATGCAAGCGGCACCGGCGTTAACAGCCCCAGGCTCGCCGCAGCTTTAGACGAACTCTTGAATGGCCGCCAAAATAAGCCCGATGAAGAACCCGCAAATCGCCCCGTTCACGCGAATCCACTGCAAATCTTGTCCGATCTTGTCTTCCATCATTTCGATCAGGGTCGCGTTATCGAAGCGGTCGACGTTCTCCTTGATCAGCTTCCCGATTTGGTGGTGATTTTCGCCGATCCACTGAGTCAGTCCCGAGCGGATGAATTGCTCCATGGTCTGCATGCTGTCCGAATCCGCTTTAAGGTTGTGGATCGCACGGATTAAATACGGAATCAAGTATTCGTCCGCAAACCGTTCTTCGCGGATAAAAACTGCGAGACGTCCGCGGATATCGCCGAGCGCCTGCGCCGCCTTATCGGTTAAATCCAGGCTGCCGAGCAGCTCGGTCTTCCACGCCTCAAGCGCTTCGCGCTGCTCCTCGCTCTTACCGAACGACTGGGCATAGGCGCGCAGCTCGCCCATGATCCACCGGCGGTTCGAATCCTGCCCGTTCTTCAACCGGACGATTTCCCGCAGCAGCTGTTCCTGAATGATCCCTCCCAGCTTCTCCTCGCTGACAAACCCCGCGAATGCGTTCATCGCGAACGACATAAAGCCTCCCGTGTTCATCTGCGAAACGGCGTTCACGGCAAGCGCGCCCAGCCGGTCTCGCGTGTCCGTCCGGCTGACCAGATCGTATACGACATCAAGCAGCCCATTCACCGCTTTCTCGTCGTATTGCCGCTCGATGGCATAGCTTACGCCGGTTTGCAGCAGCTCCGGCACATTCAACGAGCCGGCCTGCCGCCTGATTTCCCGATCCGCCAAACGAGCCGCTTCGTCCCACGGAATTTGCTCCAGCACCGTCTCGATCAAGCGGATCAGCGCCGCTTTCGCTTCCGTCGTGCCGAGCTTCCGCTCGATCAGCTCGAGCAGCCGACGGCCGATCTGCAGCGATTCCAGCTTCCGGGTCAAGCTCTCCTTGCTGAGCAGCTCGTTCTCTACGATGGAAATCAGCGCCTGCGTCACACGCTGGCGATTTTTCGGAAGCAGCGCCGTATGCGGAATCGGGATACCGAGCGGATGCCGGAACAATGCCGTGACGGCGAACCAATCAGCCAGTCCTCCAACCAGGCCCGCTTCGAATCCGCTCTGTATGAACCGCACCCAGGCAATCGAATCCCACGGAATCGTGGCTACAAAGCCGATGAACATAACAATCAATGAGACCCCTGCAGTATATTTGGCCTTTCCCCTCATGACAATGGTCAACTCCTTCCCTTCAACTCGGGTGACATAAATTTGTCTAGAGTATAGCATTTCATGTCGAGAATTGCCAAACGCACGCTCTTCCGGCCACTGCCTCAGGCGGTATGCCAACGGCCGTGGCTTTCGTCCGTCCGTTTCATCCTATGCGCAGCTTAACGCAGCGTCTTGAGCAGACGTTTCGCTTCGCCGCCCGGCGTTTGGATGACTTCGTACACGTTCACGGTTACCGGGAACTCAAGCTGCTCGCTCTTGATGTTGGCGAACGTCAAGGTTTGTCTGCCGCTTACCAGCTTGTTCGTGCCCGTGAACACGCCGTCCGTAGAGCCCAGAATGCGACCCAGCGTATCGACGACCTCAAACCGCAGCTTCGAAGAATTGGCGTCGGCGACCACGTCCTCCGCTTGCGCGATATCGAGATCAAGCAGCACTTTATACGTGTACGCAATCGTCTGCGCGCCTGTCGTCGCGGCGGAGATCGTGTAGTAGTTCAGCCTAACGTCGAACGGATACAGGTCGAGACGCTCTTCGGTCGTCTCCTGCTGTACCGACGTCGCTAACGAAGCCGCTGTGCTTACGTACGGCGAAGCGGTTTGCGCATCGAGCAGCTTCAGCGTCAGTGCGTCACCTTTCTCCGACTGCGGCACGTTAAACGAGTAGCTGATCACGTAGCTCAGACCCGGATTAAGCGTCTCCGCAACATTGGATTGCCTCGATCCGGCATAAGTTGCGCCCGTGCCGCTCACGAGCTGCGTCTGGAACGCCGGCAGCGCCGCCGGTATACTGCCCTTGTTCGTAATCTTGAACTTGCCGACAACCGTCTGGTAGCCTTCGTCGGGATTTTCGTGCAAATGCAGCTCCATCAGCGATACTTCCGTTTGCGCATCGACGACCTTCGTCAGCGGATCGAAGGCAATCGGGGTTCCGAGCGTATAAGCGTCAGGAAGACGGTCAGCCTGCCCGCCGTCCGGCAATGCCAGCTTCAGCCGCCCTGTATCGATGGCAACCTGCGTCGCCGGGTTACCCGCTTGCGTAAACGTATCCGTCGTCATGACGAACAATTCCGTCAGTGCGGAGCCGTTCTCGTACGGAATCGCGATATGTACGTACGCCTTCGCGCCGGCTTCCACAACGACGGGCTGCTTGTCCGTGAAAGCGCCCGTATACGTCTTTGCGGCCGCGCGGCCGTCGATACGGAAGCTCGGCACCGTCTCTTTGCCGACGCCCGGGTTCTCAACCAGCAAAGTGACGACATCTGCGGTCCCCTGGGCCGTGCTTTGCTTGGACAAGCCGACCGGCGTATACACCAGCTCCGAGTTTAAACCGGGGATGCGGAAGGTTGTCCCCCAGGCGAGCGATTCGCGCTGCCGCCCGTTCTCCGAGCCCGCCCCGTACCATACCTGGTCTGCGGCCGGCAGCGTCAGCAGCGTCGTTTCCTGCTTCGGATACGTGTATTCGTTCACATTCACCAAAGACAGGTCGGCAGGCTTGAACTCGGCCTTGCTGTCGACGGTAGCCATATAGACGAGCTCGCCGATCTCCTTCGGCTGCAGCGCCGTTTTGTTCGTGGCGCTGGGCTTTAGCGTATACGTCAAGCCGTCCGCTTGACGTACGCGAAGCTCATGCTCGGGCACACGGTTTTGGACGGTTCCGCCATTATATAGCCGGACGACGGCCGCCAGCTGCAAGCCTTGCGCCGTCGATTCGACGGAGACGCCTTTCAATGCGGCGCGGATGTCGCTCGTCAAGCCGTAATTAACGGAAGGAGCGGATACGACGGAAGTCTGCGCGTCTGCGGCCAGCGCGGGAACGCTGGCTTGCACCAGGATCGCGGCAAGCGCCGCGGCGGTTATGCCGGTTTTCCAAGGGGTTCTTTTTCTCATGCTAGATTTCTCTCCTCGCTTTATGATTTGGAAGTGTCTGCCTGTTGTCCGTCCTTCAACGTGTGTTGTCCTGTGACGACCAGCTGATCGCCTTCTTTCACGCCTTCCAGCACCTCTTGATAGGAGCCGTTAATGCGGCCGAGCTTGACCTGGCGCTTCTGGTATTGATCGCCTTGCTGTACAAATACGTACGTCGCGGACTCTTCGCGCACGATGCTTAAGGTCGGAACGGCAACGACTTGCTGCTCGGCATCCGATGTCAGCTGAACCATGACGCGGGCGCCTGGCTGGAGCGCGCCGTCTGCGTTCGGCACCTCGAGTTCCAGCGTGAACGTCTTGTTCTGGGCGCTCATGACCGGCGCCAGGTAGCTGATGGCGGCGGTCCCTTTTTTGTCCGGAGCGTCCGGGCTGTAATACGTAAGCTGCTGCTTGTTTTTCACCAGCTGGTAATTCGTTTCCGACAGCTCGGTTTTGATTTTGACCGGATCGATCTGCTGCACTTGGCCGACCTTGCCCCCATTCATCGAAACCGTCTGTCCCGCCACGACGTTAAAATCGGTCAGGAGCCCGCTCGCCGGCGCCTTCACGCTGTAATTGTCCAAATTCCGCGTCGCGTCTTCCAGGGAAATACGCGCCGATTCCGCCTGCGTCTCGATCGAAGCGATCGTATTGGAATTGTCGTTCGCCGCCAGCTTGCTCCGTGCCGACTCCAAGCTCATCCGCGCGTTATCCACCTGCTGCTTGGACTGATCAACCTGGTGCTGCGTCACTTTCCCGGCGTCGAAATCGTTGCGCATTTTATTGTAATCCTGCTCCGCATTGTTCAGCGCCACTTCCGCCCGCGTCACCGCATCGGCCAAATCCTTGCGGTTGTTGACCCGGTCGTCCTTCGCCTTCTGCAGCGATTCCAGCGCGCTGCTGAGCGCCAGCTCGCTCTTCCGCTTCGCCGACTCCGCATCGCGGCTGTCGATCCGAAACAGCACATCGCCCTTCTCCACGAACTCGCCGCGCTTGCGCAGCACTTCCAGCACCTCGCCGCTTGCCTTCGGCAGGATATCCAACACGTTCAGCGCCACAACGTCTGCGACTTGCTCGACAGGTTGTCCGATGTCGCGTTTCACGACCGCCTCCGTTCGGACCGCCCGTACCTGGAGCTGCGCTTCCGCCGCACCCGCTCCTTGCCCCGGAACGGAGCAGCCGACCGCCGTAACGGCAATCGCCGCTGCAACGACCAGTACGCCGACGGAGCGACTTTTCAACGCTCTATTGTTGTCCGCACTAACCTTTCTCATCTCTTGGCCTCCTCAACCTTCTCTATCTCTATTTCTGTTCGATCGATGCCTGACTCTACATCTCGAGCGCTTTCGCCGGAGGCTCCTGGACCTTCTTCGTACGGTTGAACCTGCGCGATACCCGGTTCTTGAGCCCTTCGATCATTTCATACACAACCGGCACGACGACCAGCGTCAAAATCGTCGAAGTCGTTAAGCCCCCAATCACGACGACGCCAAGCCCCTTGCCGATCAAAGCCCCTTCGCCGGACAAGCCGAGCGCCAGCGGGATCAAGGCCATAATCGTCGCACCCGCCGTCATGATGATCGGACGCAAGCGAACTTTCCCCGCTTCAAGCAGCGCCTGCCGCACCGTATACCCTTCCTCGCGCAATTGCTGCGCCCGGTCGATCAGCACGATCGCGTTCGTGACCACAATTCCGATCAGCATCATAAAGCCGATCATCGACGTAACGTTCAGCGCTTCGCCCGTCAGCACAAGTCCGAGCAGGCCGCCGATCGCCGCAAGCGGCAGCGAGAACAGGATCGCGAACGGCGCACCTGCGTTCCCGAAGGCGAGCACCATGATCAGGTACACGACGCAAACGGCTACACCCATGGCCATAAACAGCTGCGAGAAGCTTTCGTTAATGTCGGCCGAAACTCCTTTTACTTCGCGGGATACCCCGTCAGGCAGCTCAAGCGCGTTCAGCGCCGTGGTCACTTGTTGGCTGACGCCGTTTTTGTTGTCGGCATTAATTTTGGCCGTCACCTTCACGAGCTGCTGCTGATCTTCGCGTGTGAGCGCCGCCGCCGATTGAATCTCGCTGACTTTGGCGATTTCCTTCAAATAGACGGTGGTTCCGTTAACCCCGGTCAGCGGGAGGTTGCCGAGCTTCTCAAGCGTATCTTTGTCGGATTTATCGAGCGATACGGTCGTCGTGTACGTCTCGTTATCCAGCTTGAGGTCGCCAATGCTTTGCTTCTGAATCCAAGCGCGGGCGGTATCGCGCACACTTGCGGCCGTCAGACCGTAAGCTCTCGCCTTTTTCTGATCGACTGCGATTTCGACCTCGGTTTTCGCATCGCTCAGGTTGTCTTCGATTTCGCTCAATTCAGGGAACGTATGGAGCTTTTCCTTGACCAGCGCGGCTGCTTTCACCAGTTGGTCCTGATCTTCGCCCTTGAGCGAATACGAGAAGTCCGTGGTCGTTCCGCCGAAGTCGTTGCCGAGTGAACGCGGCTCAACCTCGGAGCCTTGCGGCAGCTCGGAGACAATGAAGGCTTTCACCTGCTCCTTCACCTTGTCCGGATCAACATTCTCGTTCACTTCCAAATAAATTTGGGAAGCGTACGGGGTCCGTTCATCGTCGTTGCCGCTGTATCCGACAAGTCCCTCGACGAATTTGAAGACGGGTTCTCCGCGGCTGTCCTTCGTTTCCATCAGCATGTTCTCCAGCTCTCTGGTTTTCTCGTCGGTCGCCTCGAAGGACGTCTCATACGGAAACTTCAGAGAGAAGTACATCGTTCTCGAGGCCTCGCTACTGGGCAGGAACGACACGTTCAGCATCGGAATCGTAGCGGCCAGCGTAACGACAAACAGCAGACCGGAGATGAGCAGCGTCTTGATCCGGTTCATAAGCGTCCACTTCAGCACGTTCTCATAGAACGAGGTGAAACGGCTTGGCTTCGTTTCGTCATGCGCCTTCACGTTTCTCGCGCCGCGCAGCACCAATATTTTCGCCAGCATCGGAATGACGGTTACGGCGACTACTAACGAGGCCAGGAGCGCGCAGGCCAGCGTGATGGCGAAAGGCCGGAAAACGGCGCCCACAATTCCGCTTACCATCCCCATCGGCGCAAATACGCCGACGGTGGCGAGCGTTGAGGACGTAATAGCCATCGAAACCTGCTTCGTGGCAAGCGCAATGACGGATTCGTTCCGGGCCTGCGCCTTCTCCAGCGAGGCGTAAATGTTCTCGATGACGACGATCGCATCGTCTACGACCCGTCCGACGGCGATAAACATCCCGCCCAGCGTCATCGTGTTTAAGGTCAAATCGAACTGCCACATCAGCAGCAGCGTGATCAGGATCGATAGAGGAATGGACACCAGCACGATCAAGGTCATACGCACGTTGCGCAAAAACACGAGAATCATCAGCGAGGCAAGCAGAGCCCCGACGATGCCTTCCTTCAGCATGCCGTTGATCGAGTCCCTGATCTGATCCGCGCTGTCGTAGGTGCTCTTGAACACGACATTCGGCAGCGTCTGATGCCAGCTTTCGAGCTGGTTGTGGATGTCGTCCGAGAAATCGACCGCGTTGGCGCTGCCTGCCTTGTACAAGATGAGCCCAATCGCCGGCTTGCCGTCCAACCGTCCTTTGAAGTCGGACTCGGTAATCGCCTTGACTTTCGCCACTTGCGACAGCTTGACGATATCTCCCTTGCCGGTCACGATTTCGAGCTGCTCCAGCGCATACAAGGTGTCGATGTCGCCGGTCACGCGCGCCATCTTGTCGTTGCCGTTCAGCTTGACGCTGCCGATCGGACTTTTCGTTACGGCGGCGCTGATCGCATTGCTGACTTGCGAAGGCGACAGGCCGAAGGCCGCAAGCGCACCGGCATCGAGCTCGATATCCAAGCTCGTATCGCGAGCCCCGATGACGTCCATATGGTCGAGCCCTTTGATGCTTTCCAGCCCCGGCTCGATCGTATCCCGGTACACCTTGTCGAGCTCCGTCTGACTCATTCCGTTGTCTGCGTATACGACTAAGTAATTGGATGCCATGGAAGAGGCTCCAAAGGTGGAAGCCTTGGGCGTGCTCGCCGAAGCCGGCAGCCGCACTTCCGTAAGTAAGCTTTCGATGTCCTGCTTCTTCTTGTCGATATCGACGTCCTGCTTAAACATGATGATAATCATGGAGTTGTTGTCGCTCGACGTCGAGCTCATCGAGTCGATGTCCTCGACACCCGCGAGCTTTTCCTCGATCGGATCCGTGATTTCATCCATGACGTCCTTCGGCGCGCCCGCATATTGCGTCGTCACCACAACGACGGGGAACGAGATATCCGGCATGTTTTCCTTTTTCAGCTCGCCGGACGCATAGATCCCGCTGCCGAATAAGAGAAGCATGATGATAAACAAAGCGGAAACGTTTTTCATAGAAAATTGCGTGATTCGATTCATTCCTGCACTCCCCTCATTCCTTAACCTGAACGTTTCCTGTAAATTGGCGTCCTGCCTACTATACGAAGCGAATATGAACGCAGTATGAACGGAGGTACAATCAGAAACGCAAAAAAGACGTTTGCCCGAGGCGAGCCAAACGCTTCGCTTCAGACAACCGTCCTTGGTCCGGTTCAAACCGGCAGTTTACATGCTTTTGGAAGCTGCGGGCACGCTCGGCAACGTGACGATAAATGTGGCGCCCTGTCCCGGCTGGCTTTGGACTTCGACCGAGCCTTGGTGAAGCTCGACGATTTTACGCACGATCGACAGCCCCAGCCCGCTGCCGCCAAGCTCGCGCTGCCGGGCGCGGTCCGCTTTATAGAACCGTGTGAAAATAGGCTCCAGATCTTCTTCCTTAATCCCTATGCCCGTATCCGCTATCACGACCTTCACGCGATCGGTTAACGCCTCGAGCCTGATGGAAACCCGCCCTTCCCGGGGCGTAAATTTAACGGCGTTGCCGAATAAGTTGATCCACACCTGGTTCAGCTGATCGGGGTCCCCGGTAATTTTGACCCGCGGCAGTTCCAGCTCGAGCTCCAGCTCCTTCGCCGACCATTGCGGCTCCAGCGCCACGACGACCCGCCGCAGCTGCTCGTCCAAATCGAACGTGACCGGGTGAAACGGGTGGTGCTCCGACTCGAGGGACGCGAGCTTCAGCAAATTTTCGCTAAGCCGGGAAAGGCGCAACGACTCCGTCTCGATAATATCCAAATACTGGTTTCGTTCGTTGGCGGGCATGCCCGGATCGCGGATAAGCTTGGAAAAGCCGGAAATCGACGTCAGCGGGGACTGGATTTCGTGCGAAACGTTGGAGACAAAGTCCCGTCGCATCTGCTCAAGCTGCTTCAGCTCCTCGGCCATATCGCTGAAGCTGCGGGCCAGCTCGCCGAGCTCGTCCTTTCTTTTGCCCCAGTTTAAACGGATGTTAAAGTTTCCTTTCGCAATACGCCGGGTCGCCACCGTCATCAGCTTGAGCGGCTGAACCAAATAGCGCGCGGCAATTAATATAAACAAGCTGCCGACCCCGAGCTCGATCAGGAGCGACGTCAGCACAATTTTCCTCAAATCGTTCAATTGCTCGGTCCGCGCTGCCTGGACGAAAACCGCATGCCTGGACGTGCCGGTTTGCAGCGGATACCCGATCGTCCGGTGAAAGGGCGGACCGTCGCCGCGATAAATACCGCCGTTCAGCACCGACCGGACGGCTTCGTCCGGGATCGTCTCCCCGTCCCGGCGAGCCCCGTACGTTTTTCGCCCGCCTTCGTCATCGACGATCGTGATCGAGTACGCCTTCACCCAATGGCGCTCACCCATATACTTATCCGCGGCGGAAGTCCCCATAAGCCGATAAGTTTCGGCAATATCCTGCGCCGTATTGACCATTTCCTCTTCGATCCCCAGTTCGATCCGATCCCGATACACATACGTCGTCGCAAAAAAGGCCACGATCAGCCCGAACGTGACCGCCAGCAAGAACGTCAGCACCACGCGCAAGTACAGCGACCGGATCACGGCCGCACCTCCAGCTTGTACCCCAGCCCGCGAATCGTCTTGATGCTGAGGCCCGTCCCCGCTTCCGGCAGGCGCTCCCGCAGCCGCTTGATATGAACGTCGACCGTCCGGTCGTCTCCTTCGTAATCAATGCCCCATATTTGTTCGATCAATTGGTTACGCGTAAATATTTGGTTCGGGTAAGAAACGAGCTTGAACAGCAGCTCGAACTCTTTGGGCGGGAGCTCCATCCGCTCTCCCAGGCACAGGACCTCGTAGCTGTTGCGGTTCATCTCCAGTCCGCCCAGACGAATGACCGGCGACGTGCTGATCCGATACCGCTTCAGCAGCGCTTTGACCCGCATCATAAGCTCCATCGGATCGAAAGGCTTGGTCAAGTAATCGTCCGTTCCAAGCCGAAAGCCTTTCACTTTGTCGGCGGACTCGGCCTTTGCCGTGACCATCAGCAGCGGCAAATCGGCATCATACGCCCGAATTTCCTGGCATAGCTCCCAGCCGTCCATGTGCGGCATCATAATATCCATCACGACCAAATCGACGGTTGTGCGCGCCAAGGCGTCCAGCGCTTGACGGCCGTTCTCCGCCTCCAGCAGCGTGAAGCCTTCGCCCTGCAAGGTGGCCTTGATCAGCCTTCGAATATGGGGATCGTCGTCGACAACGAGAATTTTGGTCATGGCCCTCCCTCCTTTATGCTCCATCCGATACCCTGATCATAATGGAGACGCCGCTTCTTTTCAACGTGGCGGCGGAGGCAGGCGGCGGTCAGCGGGGTCTAGCTGAAGAACGCTATGCCGACCAAGCCCGACAAGACCAGAATGGCCGCGGGATGCATCTTGTACTTCAAGATGCCGACAATCACGCCGCCCGCAATAAGGATCGAGCCGAAGGTGTGCCAGCTCCACAGCGGGCTGACCGCTTCGACCACCCCGAACCGCAGCGCAGCGTACAGAATCAAGCCCGTGACGACGGGACGGAGCCCGTAGAAGGACGCCCGCACCCACGCATGCCGATGGAATTTGAAAAAGAACGCCGCAATCGTCACGACCACGAGCAGCGAAGGCAGCACCATGCCCCCCGTAGACGCGATTGCGCCGGGGAGGCCCGCCGTCTTCAAGCCGACCAGCGTAGCGCAATTCGTTGCCATCGGTCCCGGCGCCATGCCGGCCAGGGAGACCGTTTCGGCGAACGCAGCGGCGCTCAGCCAGCCGTTCGCTTCAACCTCATGCTGAATGATCGGAACCATCGCATAACCGCCGCCGAACGACATGAGGCCGATTTTGAAAAACGAAACAAATAAGCTCCATAGCATGGCGCTTCACCTCACATTCAGATGCCGTCGGCAATGTAATAATCGGCGTAAGCCGGTACTTTAGGCGCAGAGCTTCCATCCGCTTCCGCCCCGGTATCCGCGTCTTTGTTCAGACGAACGACCATGCCCAGCTTTTGTTTCACGATAACGAAAGAGATGCCTGCCCAAATGCCCGAAGCGATCAGAAATAAAGGATGGATCGATGCGGAAATCAGCAGCATGACGGTACAGGCCGCGGATAGAAACGTCGTCATGTCGTAAACGGCGTTGCGGCCCATTCTGTAGGCGGCAACAAGAATGAGACCGAACACGGCAGCATGAATGCCCTGCAGCGCCGCTTCGATCTTCGCATACCCGCCGAAGACGGCGTACCCGGCGCTTAGCAGTATCGCAATGATAAACGTCGGCAGCGTGATGCCTACGATAGCGGATGCCGCTCCCGGCATTCCGGCCAGCCGGTAACCGATGAACGCCGCAGCGTTCACGCCGATGCCCCCCGGGGCCGATCCGGATACGGATAGCACCTCGGACATCTCATGCTCTTCGATCCATCGGCGCTTGACCGTCACCTCCCGCTCGATAACGGGAATCATCGCATAACCGCCGCCGAACGTGACGGGACCCATTCGCAGAAACGTATAAAATAATTGCCCTAATAGGCGAAGTCGACCCGTTGTCATATAGCCCGCCCCCTTACAACGATGGCTCATCGTGTTGTTGACTCTATTATACTCCACTTTATTTCGATTTGGAATAAACTTTCGCCGGGTTTCCTATCACTTCTCTAAATATATCCTATAAAATCAGCTTATGCTGCGAAGAGGCCGTGTATTTCAACGCCTCTTTTCCGATGTGCTTTGTTGAATTAATTTCAAAATGGCGTTTAGTTTGCGGAGCTGAGGACACCGGGCAGAATTATCATCTAAAATAAGCGAAAAGGGTGCAGGGGGTGGGTGCGGTGGCCTCGACGGGCTGCGGTGGGACGCGGTCGGCCGGCCGTGATGCCTCCACGGGGGCGATGGGGAAGGTACAGCGCGCGGACATGGAGGGGCGGATCCAGCGGTTGTCGCCAAGGCTTCGAAACGAGTGAACGACTGCCGTTCCGCTATTTGACGGACGGACGCCTTCAAGCCTCTATCTTCAGCTTCAGCGCGCCAAACAGCACGAACAAATAATACAGGGCGAGCAGGCCGAGTATACCGGCGCTGGTCAGCACGCTCATGGCGGGGCTGAACCGGTCGGCGATCCATCCGCCCAGGACCGGACCGATCATGACCCCGATGCCTTCCACGCTGGAGAAAAGCCCCCAGCCCAGCCCTTTTTGCTCCTTCGGCACGTATTGGGCAAGCACCGCGTTCCAGGCGGGGAGCACCGCTGCATACGAAATCCCCAGCACCGAAGCGACCAGCAAGGCCATGCCGAGGGAGCGGGTTAAAGTCAATCCGAAAAGCGCCAGGGCAAAGGCGGAATAGCCGAGCACGATAAACCAGCGTTTCCCGAAACGGTCGGATAGCTTCCCCATCGGAATTAAGCCCAGCATCGTCAGGCCGCCTCCGGCAATGAGCACCAACGAATACTGCGAGTAGCTCAGACCGAGGTTCGATGCGGCAAACCCGGGCATGACGGGAACGAGCATGCTTGCTGCGGTCGTCTGCATCATCATCCCGGGCAGCAGCGCCTTCATCGCGCGCAGCCGCTCCCCCAACAAGGAAAGCTGCCGCCGGAGCGAAAGCTGCCCGGTTACCTGGTCTTGACCGGCGGCGCCGAGCCAAAGCGACAAGACGAGCGCGGCGCCCCACAAGCCGATCATCAGCCAATACGCGGCCGTATAGCTGCGGTCAAGCAGGAAATTGATCGCGACGGGGCCTGAACCGAGTCCCGCCAGCCAGCACGTATAGATGACGCCCATGTGCGACGCCCGCCGCTTCGAATCGACCCGGCTTAAACCGCCGAGCCATACCGGCGATATGCCGACGCCGAACAGGGCCGCGGCGAGAGCCAGCAGCCATAACGCAGGGGCGGCCAGCATCATGAGGAGACCGGCGAGCGAGCATGCAAGCCCGATCGGGGCGATCAGCCGAAGCGAGAAGCGGTCGAGCAAATACCCGGCGCCGCATTTGATCAGCGTATCCGTGACATAGTGTACGGACACCGCAATGCCGACGCCGGCCGTCGACAAGCCCAGCCGATGAACGCCGTATGCAGGCAGGAAGGAAATGAGAAAAGCGCCGCGCACGAATTCCACCAGAAACAGAATCGCCGCGTATAAGAGCATGTTTGCTTTAGCTTGAAAGGGAACAGCGGTAACGTTCAAGAGATTCACCTGCGCTTTGCCGGTTTTCCCTTAGAATTCCCTCCACTTTCAGCATTATGCCAATCTTTCCTTGCGCTGCGCCTCGCCCGCCCATCATGGCCGGGTATCGTCCAGCCTTCATCGGATGACGAGCCTTACGTTAGAGGATTGCTCTTACGTCCTCGGCGACTCACAATGAAATCCCGCACGGCATCGGCCAAGAGCAGCAGGACGCCGACTTGAATTGCGATATCGGCCAAGTTTAATATCCCGCGGCCGTTATCCACAAAATCGGTCACCCATCCGAACACCGCCCGGTCGATCGCGTTGCCGATCGCGCCGCCGACGAGAAGCGCGGCTCCCGCCTCGGCCATACCGTTCTTGAGCTGCCCCTGCTTGCGGGCATAAGCCATGTAAAGAACGAACAGCACGGCCGGAATAATAAAATAACGGCCATAGCCCTGGAAGGTGCTTCCTGCCGCTCCGCTGTTGCGATAATACGTAAAGTGAAGCACTTCCTGCCAGATGACCAAGGTTTCGCCCAAGTGCATATGGAAGCGCACCCAGAGTTTCGTCGCCTGATCGATGCCTATCGCCGCGATGACGATCCCGTAATACCGCATCCCCGCTCCCCCATTCCTCTTCGCAGACCCCGGTCTTCAGCCTATACCTGGTCCATCAAACGCGCTGTGAACATCGACTTGGCCATTCGCTTGCCCTCGTGATAAATCTCTACCTCGATCTTACAAAACCTGCGGCTGAACTCAATGATCATCGGGAAAATTTCAATGGTGCTGTCGATCGGAATCGGCAGCAGGAAATAGTTCGAGGAACTGTCCAGAATCAAGTTGCCCCGGTTCTGGTCGCGTACCGTCCGCAACGCCGCCTGATTCATCAGTGTCGTTAATACGCCTTCCGACACCATCCCCGCATAGTTGGTCATGCGGGCGGTGACGGTGCCGCGGAAGCAGGGCCTGCCGTCGGGCTGACGAACCTTCTCGAATCCGGACCAGATGAGATCTTCGATCGTCTCGCCGTTCTGCGGCTGGGTTTGGATATACTGCATCGCTTTCAGCACGTCCTTACGGCTGATCACGCCGATCATCTTGCGGTTATGATCGATCACCGGAATCAATTCGATGCCTTCCCAAATCATCGTATGGCTCACCGAGGCGACGGAAGTATTGGCGCTGATGGTCAGCGGATTTTTCGTCATGTAGGCGTGAACCTTCTGCTCCGGCTGCGCACGCAGCACATCCTTCGTCGTAATAATGCCGACCGGGCGGTTAAACTCATCCACGACGGGAAACCGCGTGTGCCCGTGTTCGTCGACCAGCTTCTGCATATCGTTGACCGTATCTGTGACGCGCAGCGAGTACACCGGGCTGTCCGTACGGATGATGTCCTGGACGAGAAGAATTTTTTTCTTGATCAGACGATCGTAAATGGCGCGGTTAATCATAGTCGCCACCGTAAACGTATCATAGCTGCTCGATATGATCGGCAGCTCCAGCTCGTCCGCCAGCTTCCGGGCCTCTTCATCCGCATGAAAGCCGCCCGTCACGAGAACGCCCGCCCCTTGCCCGAGCGCATACAGCTGGGCCTGGCTCCGGTTGCCCACGATCAGCAGATTGTCCGGCTCGATATAACGCTTCATCGCTTCAAGCTGCATGGCGCCGATAACGAATTTGTTCAGCGGCTTATGCAGCCCGGCGGCGCCCCCGAGCACCTCTCCGTCCACGATGTTGACGACCTCCGCGAACGTTAATTTATCAAAATGCTGCCGCTCCTTCTTATCGACACGGATCGTCCCGATTCGCTCTTTCGTCGTGACGAGCCCCAAATTTTCCGCTTCCTTGATAGCACGGTAGGCCGTGCCTTCACTCACTTCAAGCATTTGGGCGATTTTCCGTACGGAAATGCGGGTGCCCGCTGACAAATTTTCGATATGATCCATAATTTGCTCGTGTTTCGTTAGAAAACCTTGAAGCCCGTCACTCATGCTCGCTCCCCCACCTATCCGATCCATACTCTGTTACATTCTGTTCCACTGTTTTCATTGTAACACATTGGCAGTAGCACCTTGCAACTCACCTGGAGTGAACGACGGGCAACGGGAGCGTGGAGCGGCGCATGTAATCGAATAAACCAAGAAGGGTTGGGGAGCATCCCCAACCCTTCTTGGTTATATACGCTGCGGCCGCCAATGGAGCGGGCAGCAAGTCGATTGCGCAAGCGGGCGCTCGGGCGGCACACTAGCGCAATAGCGGAACCACGACCTGCGGTATTGTCCGATTCCGTACCTGCTCGCGCGATAACCCGCGCGCCCGTTATTCGTTCGAAGGCGCGGCCGTCGATCGCCGGGTCACGAGCTCAGGCTGCAGCACCGTTCGCCTTGAGCCGCCCTCTTCCTTCTTCAGCTGGCTGAGCAGCAAATCGACGGCCAGCTTGCCCATCTCCTCGGTCGGCTGGGAAACCGTTGTCAGCGGAGGCTCTGTGACCGTCGCCAATATCGTATTGTCGAAGCCGACAATGGACAGCTGCTCCGGCACGAGCAGCCCGAGCTCCTTCGCCGCCTGCAGCGCACCGATTGCAAGCAGATCGTTGCAGCAAAAAATCGCCGTCGGACGTTCCGCCCGCTGCAGCAGCTCCGTCGCTTTGCGCTTGCCGTCCTTGACCAGGGCGTCGCCGCTTGCAAGCACCCGATCGTCCGGCAAATCGATGCCGGCCTCCGCCAGCCGCTGCCGGAAGCCGCGAATCCGCTCCCGGCTGCTGCTTACCTTGAGCTGCTCGGCAAGCACGGCCAGCCGGGTATGGCCGAGCCCCAGCAGATGCTCCGCGGCAAGACGGCCGCCGGCGAAGTCGTCCGTGATCACCGTCTGCACGTCGTGACCGGGCATTTCCCGGGCGATCATCGCGATCGGGATCGAATTCTCAAGCAGCGGCTTCAGCATTTCCTTGTTGTCCATCCCGGTTCCGATGATCATGCCGTCAACGCTTTTTTGCTGCAGCAGCGATAAATAACGTTCCACGCGCTCATCCTTGTTGTCCGTGCTGCAAATAACAAGGCTGTAGCCGAGACTGTGTCCTTGATCCTCGACCGCCCGCGCAATCTCGGCGAAGAACGGGTTGGAAATATCGGGCACGAGCAGCCCGAGGGTGTAGGTCTTTTTGCCCGTCAGGGCGGCGGCAATGACACTCGGCTGGTAGTTCAGCCGCTCCATCACGCGCATAATTTCAGCCCGCCGTTCCTCGCTGATCTTGCCCTTGCCGTTGATGACTTGCGATACGGCCGCTATCGACACGCCGGCTTCGCGCGCGACGTCGTATATGGTTGCTTTCATGTGGATTCCCCGCTTGTCGGATTTCCTTCTATTATGCGCAGAAGGAGAACAACATGCAACCGCTTTGCGTGCCCGTCTAGGTACGGGGCTTCGTCATGATCCAAGCGTGGTCGGGGTCGTTATGAAATTTCCACACTCGCGTCGGTCCGGCCATGACGTTCAAGTAATACACCTCGTAGCCCGGAGGAGCGGATACCGGATGGTAACCTTTCGGCACGAGCACCGCTTGCCCGTCCTGGACGATGAGCGTCTCGTCAAGCGAACGGTCGTCCGTGTACACCCGCTGAACCGCAAAGCCTTGCTCGGGCTGTACGCGGAAATAATAAGTCTCCTCCAGCAGCGATTCGTCCGGCAGCGCATCCCGGTCGTGCTTATGCGGCGGGTAGCTGGACCAGTGTCCGCTCGGAGTGAACACTTCCACCACCAAGAGACTGTCCGCCGGCTCCTGCTCTGGCAAAATATTATGAACCTGCCGCTCGATGGACCCGTACCCGCGCATTTCCACACCGACTTGCTCCGGCGCGATTAAACGGGCGGCGTGCCCGCCCCGGCCCGGCGCCTCGCAGACGGCCAGCTCGACCGCCGTCCGCGCAGTCACCTCGTAGCGGTCGTCGTTCGGCACGTAAACCGAATACGGCGGCGTTTTCTCAAACACGCTCATTCTCCGACCGATACCCGGCCATGCTTCATGCGCCGTTGCAACGTCTGCGATGCCGCTCAGCAGCACCAGGCACACTTCCATGCTGCCGGTTTCCCGGCGGAGCGTCTGGCCTTCCGCCAAACGCACCACCTGAAAGCCGACATAGTCCCACTGCGCCGACTCCGGGGTGATGTTCAGTACCACGCCTTCCCGATCCGGCGTCTGTTCCGGTTTTACGATCAGCTTCGACATGTTCGCCTCTCCTTTCTTTCGTTAAACCGTTTCCTTAAACCGTTTCCTTCAATTGCTCCGATTCCAGGAGCCCGATCGCCTCGGCCGTCTTCACCGGACGCCCCAGCTTGTAGGACAGCTTGGCCGAGAGTGCGATCAGCTCCGCCTGCAAGCCGTCATTCCCGTCCACGATCAGCGGGCTGCCGTTCGTCAAGCTCTCGATAAACAGCTGCGTCTCTTCGATATAAGCCGCGTTGTAGCGCTCGAGGAAGAAGTGCAGCGGCTTGTCGCGGACAATCCCTTCCGCCGTGCTGATTTCCGCCGTATTCGGATGGTCGTTGGATACCGCAACGCTGCCCTTCGAGCCGAAAACTTCCACCCGTTGATCATAGCCGTACACAGCCTGGCGGCTGTTGTCGATGACGCCGAGCGCACCGTTCGCAAAGCGCAGCGTCACAATCGCGGTGTCGAGGTCGCCAAGCTCGCCGATCACCGGGTTGATCAGCACGTTGCCCTGCGCATACACTTCCTCCACCTCGCTGCCGGATACGTAGCGGGCCATGTCGAAGTCGTGGATCATCATATCCATGAAAATGCCGCCGGATACTTTAATGTAATCGGGATGCGGCGGATTCGGATCGCGGGACGTAATTTTCACAATATGCGGGTCGCCGATCGTACCGCCCTGCACGTGCTCGCGCACGCGTTTGAAGTTATGGTCGAAGCGGCGGTTAAAGCCGATTTGCAGCTTCACGCCCGCTTGCCGGACCGCCTCCAGCGCCTCCACCGTTTGATGAATATCCATGCTGACCGGCTTCTCGCAAAAGATGTGCTTGCCCGCCTGCGCCGCCTGCTTGATTAAAGGCACATGCGTATCGGTCGTCGAGCAGATGAAGATTGCATCGATCTGCGGGTCGGCAATAATGTCGCCGCTGTCTTTCGTCACGCGCGCGATGCCGCGATCCGCCGCCCATGCTTCCAATTCCGGGCCGGCGAATAGATCGCTGACAGCCGCAATTTCCGCTTGCGGCAGCCTTAGCAAATTGTCGGCATGAATTTTGCCGATTCGGCCTGCGCCGATAATTCCGATTCTGATCTTGTTCACGATAGGTCTCCTCTCAATTAACCTGCTTAGCCTGCTTACCTGCTTGCCCTGAACTGCCGAATAAACGCATCTTGGCGATAACGGAAGATTTGATCGCCTCCCGCGCCGGAATCAAATAGTTTCGCGGATCATACGCATCGGGTCGTTCATTCAGAAAGGCCCGGATCGCCGCCGTACACGCCATTTGATTGTCGGTATTGACGTTGATCTTGCACGTGCCGAGCGAGATCGCCTGCCGGATTTCCTCATCCGGCAGCCCGCTTCCGCCGTGCAGCACGAGCGGCACCCCCGTCATGCGCTGGATGACGCCCATCCGCTCGAAGCCGAGCTTCGGCTGTCCGCGGTACGGGCCGTGCACCGAGCCGAGCGCCGGGGCGAGACAGTCGATGCCCGTCTCGCGTACAAGGCGCGCGCACTCGTCCGGCACGGCGTACATGCCTTCCGCCTCGTCGACGACCAGGTCGTCCTCGCGTCCGGTAATCCGGCCGAGCTCCGCTTCCACCGTAGCTCCCAGCGCATGCGCCGCCTGCGTGACGCGCTGCGTCACGTCGATGTTATGCTCGAGCGAATGGTGTGACGCATCGATCATGACCGACGTGAATCCGGCATGCAGCGCACGCAGGCACAGCTCGTACGTCGAGCCGTGGTCCAGATGCAGCGCGACAGGTACGGTGACCCCGTAATGGTCAATCAGCGACTTGACCATCCCCACAATGCAGGGGAGGCCCCCCATGTAAGGGATGTACGCCTCGCTGACGCCCAGGATGACCGGCGCCCGCTCCTCCTGGGCGGCCTGCAAAATCGCTTGCGTAAACTCCAGGTTATTTAAATTAAACTGCCCGACCGCATAGCCGCCTTCCAAGGCGCCAAGCAGCATCTGCTTCATCGAGACGAGTGCCATAATGTTCTCTCCTTCATGCGGGCTAAGGTCACTGGACTTACCAGCGGGCCGTCAACATTTTCTTACGGGTATAAAATTCCACGCCGTCGGTGCCGTTGGCGTGCAAATCGCCGTAGAACGACTTTTTCCAACCGGAGAACGGGAAGAACGCCATCGGGGCAGGAACGCCGAGGTTGACGCCGAGCATCCCCGCATCGATCGTTTCGCGGAACTGGCGAACATGGCTGCCGTTCTTCGTGAACAGGCAGGCCCCGTTGGCAAAGTCCGAACGGTTGGCCAGCTCAATCGCTTCATCCAACGTAGCGACGCGCACGACCGACAACACCGGTGCGAAGATCTCATCCTGCCATATTTTCATCTCGTCCGACACCTGATCGAAAATCGTCGGTCCGACGAAGTAGCCCTCTGTGTGACAAGCGGCGTCCTGACGGCCGTCGCGAACCAGCAGCGCGCCTTCGTTCACGCCGGTCTCGATATATCCGATCGTCCGCTGCTTGTGCGGTCCGCGAATGACCGGCCCCAGGAACACGCCTTCGTCCAGGCCGTTGCCGATGGTGATGGCATTAGCCGCTTCGACAAGCCGGTTCACCAGCGTATCGCCGATCTCGCCGACCGCGACAACGACGGAGCACGCCATGCAGCGCTCGCCCGCGGAGCCGAACGACGCGTTGATGATCTCTTTCACCGTCAGATCGAGATCGGCGTCCGGCATGACGATCGAGTGGTTTTTGGCGCCTGCCAGCGCCTGAACGCGTTTGCCGTGAGCGGATGCGGTTTTGTACACATACTCTGCGACCGGCTGGGAGCCGACGAAGGATACCGCGCGAACGTCCGGGTGCTCGAGGACCCCGTTTACGACGTCATGCGCGCCATGTACGATGTTGAGCACGCCTTCCGGAAGTCCGGCTTCCTGGAACAGCTCCGCGAGCCGGTTAGCCAGCAGCGGCGTGCGCTCCGACGGCTTCAGCACGAACGTGTTGCCGCAGGCGATCGCGAGCGGGAACATCCAGCACGGCACCATCATCGGGAAGTTGAAGGGAGTAATCCCCGCGACGACGCCTACCGGATACCGGTACATGCCCGACTCCAGATTGGACGCGATATCGGGAAGCTGCTTGCCCATCATCAGGTTCGGGGCGCCTGCCGCGAACTCCACGCACTCGATGCCCCGCAGCACTTCGCCGTACGCTTCCGTATAGCTTTTGCCGTTCTCCTTCGTCACAAGCTGCGCCAGCTCTTCCCAATGATCGACCAGCAGCTGCTGGTACTTGAACAAAATGCGGGCGCGGCGCGGAACCGGCGTTCGGCTCCATACAGCGAACGCTTCCTTCGAATTTTGTACGGCGCGGTCCACGTCTTCTTTCGTGGAAAGCGGTACGTAAGCAAGCACCTCTTCGGTAGCCGGATTATAGACGGGCTCAGTTTTGGCGGATGCGGATTCGACCCAGACGCCGCCGATCCAGTTTTTTAACGTAATGGTCATGGAAAAAAAATCCCCTTTCGCTCGTTAGGTTGCCGTTCGTTATCAGAAGCTTAAGAAGCCGTCACTTCACCGCGGTTGCAGCGTTCGATATAGTCGTGCACCTGCTCGGCTGTCGGCATGGCGTCGGAGCAGCTGTGGCTGGAGATCACGATGCAGGCTGACGCACTGCCGAAGGCCATGCTCTTCTCGAGCGTCCAGCCCTGCATGACGCCGTACAGGAACCCGGCCGCGTACGAGTCGCCCGCCCCGAAGGTTTTGACGACGCGAGCCGGATAGCTTTGTGCCCGATGGCCGACACCATCCTGCGTATAGGCGATGGAGCCTTCCTTGCCGTGTTTGATGATGACGATTTTGGCCGAGTAATCAAACCATTTGCCCGCCGTCACGGCGTCGCTGTGCTCCGGATTCGCATCGAACCGCTCCATCATATCGAACTCCTCGCGCGTGCCGAGCAGGATGTCGCATTTCTCGGCGGCGAGGTTATAGTAGACGGCCGTTTCTTCCGGCGAAGTCCACGTGTAAGGCCGATAGTCCAGGTCGAAGACGATGACCGCGCCGTGTTTCTTGGCATAATGCAGCGCCTGGAACACCGCTTCCCGCGACGGGCTCTGGGCGAGCGCCGTCCCCGAGATCAGCAGCACCTTCGACCGGGCGATCAGCTCTTCGCTCACCTCGTCCGGCGTCAGCTTGAGGTCGGCCACGTTATCGCGGTACATCAGGATGCTGCAGTCGGTCGGGCTTTTAATCTCCGTAAAAGCAAGCCCCGTCACCGCCCCGGTCCGGTCCGTGACGACGTTCGACGTCTCGATCCGGTTGCGCTGCAAGTAATCGGCGATGAAGCGGCCCATTTGATCATCTGCGATCTTCCCGATAAATGCCGTGCGGAGCCCGAACCGCGCCATCCCGATCGTAATGTTGGCCGGCGAACCGCCGACGTATTTCGTGAACGTCATCGTCTCTTCCATCGGACGGTTAATTTCGTTCGCATTTAAGTCGATGCAGAGCCGCCCGATGGCGACAAAGTCCAGCGGCTTCTCCGCCGGAAATGTGACATAGGTCATCGCTTCGCTACCTTCTTTCCTTGGAAATAAGAGATTCGATATGCGCGATCGCCTTCTTCGCATATTCGTAAGCCGGATGCACGACGGGGTCCTGCTCGCCTTCGAGCATCGCCCAGCCGTCGTACCCGCGGGACAGCAGTTCCCGGAAGATCGGGGTAAAATCAAGGCAGCCGTCGCCCGGAACGGTAAATACGCCCTTGCGGATACAGGTGACGAAATCCGCCTGCTCGGCCCTTGCCTGATCGAGCACCTCCTGCCGGATATCCTTCAGGTGAATGTATGCGATCCGGTCGTAATACTTGCGCAGCACCTCCAGCGGGTCCGCCCCGCCGTAGTAGGCGTGGCCGGTATCGAACAGCAAGTACACGAGCTCCGGATCGGTCAGCTCCATCAGCCGGTCGATCTCTTCCGGCTGCTCCACCACGGTTCCGCCATGATGATGATACGTCAGCTTAAGGCCATACTCCCTGGCGATGGCACCGGCGGCGTTCAACCCTTCCGCAAGGCTCTGCCAGCCGGCCTCGTCCAGCCGAAGCACTTCCTTCTCGTTCGGCGTACGGCGCGGATCGAAATGCAGCGATCCTCCGATCTCGCACGTGCTGATGACTTGACTGCCCATTTCTTTCAGAAACTCGACGTGTTTCCGGTACGCTTGCAGCTCGCTCTCGCGGTAGGACGGGTCGGAGAACAGCACCGACTTCCACTGCGATACGAGCCTGATGCCCCGTCGGGACAGCTCCGCCTTTAATACCTCCGGATCGGTCGGATATTTGCGCCCCATCTCCGTCCCGGTTAAACCAAGCGCCGCGATTTCGTCCAAAATTTGTTCATATGTCGTATCCGCGCCGTGCTCTTTCACGTCCTCGCCGACCCAGTTGATCGGATGAATGCCCAGCTTAAAAGGCAGCACTGGCTTTTGCTGTTGCTCAGGATTCGGCATGCCCGGACTCCCCCTTTTCCGTTATATGAGTTTAACCGCTTGAATACGCGCATTCATGCGTTCGCTTGCTTGCTTCACCTTGTCGCTGACGGACACTTCCGGCACGCCGACGTTCCACCACGACTCATACCCGTCCGTGTTCGTGCCCGGTACGACGGGAATTTCGATCAGCGTCGTGACGGTTTCACCTTTTGCCCGCAGCAGTGCGTCCTTCAGCTCTTCCGGCGTCGTCGCCTTGTAAGCCTTCGCCCCCAAGCTGCGCGCATGCGCCGTAAAGTCGATCGGCAGGTAGCCGCCCGTCAGCCGGCCCGTTTCGTTCGAGCGGTAGCGGAATTCATTGCCGAAGCCGTCGCTGCCGTGGCCCCGCTGCAAGTTATGGATACACTGGAAACCGTGGTTATCGAACAGCAGCACCGTGATTTTGCGTCCTTCCTGCAGACTGGTGACGAGCTCGGAGTGCAGCATCAGGTAGCTGCCGTCGCCCACGATAGCGTACACCTCACGGTCCGGCTCGGCGAGCGCCGCGCCGAATGCACCGGCAATCTCGTAGCCCATGCAGGAGAAGCCGTATTCCATGTGATAGGTCTTCGGCTCAACCGGCCGCCACAGCCGGTGCAGATCGCCGGGCAAGCTCCCTGCCGCGCATACGATGACCGAGGTCGGCTCGATCGTCTCGTTGATCACGCCGAGCGCCCGGGTTTGCGCCAAGCCCGCTTCGTGCTCCGCCGCGTACAAGCGGTCGACCTCCCCGTCCCATTGCGCCTTCTGCGCCGCAATGTCCCCTTCGGCGTAACCGCTGCGGTAGGCCGACGCCGCCAGCGCTTCGTGCAGCGCGCGGAGCGCTTCCTTCGCATCGGCGGTCAACGCGACCCCGTTCAGCTTCGCCGAATCGAAGCCGCTGACGTTCACGTTGACGAACTGCACGTCCGGGTTCCTGAACGCCGATTTCGACGACGTCGTAAAATCGGAATACCGCGTGCCGACGCCGATAATGAGATCCGCCTCCTGCGCCAGGCGGTTGGCGGCCAGCGTGCCGGTTACGCCGATCGCTCCGACGTTCAGCGGATGATTCCACGGCAGCGAACTTTTGCCCGCCTGCGTCTCGGCTACCGGAATGCCGAACGCCTCGGCGAATGCCGCCAGCTCCGCCGTCGCGGACGCGTACAGCACGCCGCCGCCGGCGATCAGCAGCGGCTTGCGCTTGCCGCGCACCAGCTCCGCCGCACGCTTCACCGCATCCGGAGCCGGCGGCCGCCGGTCGATATAATGCACCCGCTTTGCGAAGAACGACAGCGGGTAATCGTAAGCTTCCGCCTGTACATCCTGCGGCAGGGCAAGCGTCACCGCGCCTGTCTCGGCCGGGTCGGTCAACACGCGCATCGCGTTCGGCCCGGCCGTCAGCAGCTGCTCGGGACGTGTAATCCGGTCCCAATATTTGCTGACCGGCTTGAACGGATCGTTCGCCGAGACGGTATAATCGCCGGCCACCTCCAGCTGCTGCAGAACCGGGTCCGGCTGGCGGGTCGCGAAATTATCGCCGGGCAGCAGCAGCACCGGGATGCGGTTGACCGTGGCAGTAGCCGCCGCCGTGACCATGTTTAAAGCCCCGGGGCCGATCGATGACGTGCAGGCGTAAATTTGGCGGCGGTTGCGCTGCTTCGCGAAAGCGGTTGCAGCATGAACCATGCCTTGTTCGTTTTTGCCTTGTACATACGTTAAGGCGCCGGCGCTGCGTTCGAGCGCTTCACCGAGCCCTGTTACGTTGCCGTGACCGAAGATTCCCATCACGCCTTGCACGAACTTCGTTTCAACCCCGTCCATCGAAACGTACTGGGCATCCAAAAACCGGAGCAAGGCTTGTGCCATCGTAAGACGAATCGTGCTCATAAATCGTGAAACTCCCTTCTACATGAAACTTTTTTATTGGGTTAAGCGCTTCACCTCTATTGGCTCAAGCGCCGTTCCCATCCGGGTTAAGCGCTTAATCTGATATTACTACATTTATTTGCTTTCGACAATCCTTTTTTTCCGCCTTCCGGATGGAAATCAGTTGCGGACGCCTTCCTCCCTACCGGATAACGTCCGCACCAACGGTCAGCAGGAGCAGTGCGCAGGCGGGCTAACCCCCCGCCCCGGTTGGAATACGGACAATCAGGCTTTCCAGCCTCGGCCCGGGGGCCATCCGGCATTCCTGCGCCCATACTCCCCATCGTTTGGAAGCGGACAATACCGGGCACACGGCAGCGCGCAGCCGTACGCTCCCGCTGCCGGTCTATCCAAACACAGTCACGATAAGGAGCCTCGAGCCCGTAAACGCGCCTCGTGCCGTTCCAGCCCGATGAAGCCGCTCCCGGCGAGCACAGCGAACAAGGACGACGCATAGGGCATCGACAGCAAGCCCTGGTAATCATACAAAAAGCCGTTCATCACGTTGCCGAGAATACCCGCCAAGGCGATGACGGCTGTGAAGACGGCAATGCCGGTCGTTCGGGAACGCTCCGGTATCGAGCGCGCGATGTAATCCATGGCCGCAGCGAAATACAAGCAGAAGGTGCAGCCGTGCAGCAGCTGCGTACTGTAAGCCGTCGCCATCCCGGGGAACGCCCCGAGCAAGCCCCACCGCAGGGCATACAGCAGCCCGGCTGCGGATAGCGTCCTTAAGGCGCCGAAGCGCGCAACGACCGTGGAGGCGTAATAAAAGAACGGAAGCTCGCAGACCGAGCTGATGACGTTGGCGATGCCGATCGCGCTTTGCGTTCCCCCGACGTCGTGAATGTAAATGCCGAAGAACGAGCCGTAGAAGCTGTTTGCCACCTGCAGCAGAAACGCCATCAGCAGAAACAAGACGAACGGTGCCGAACCCAGTCCTCGGGGGCCTTGAGCTCGGCCGGTTCTGTCGGCGGAAGACGGTGAGGCGGTCTTCAGCCTCAAGGTTACGGCTATCCCGAGCAGCAAAATCAACGCCGCAGTCAGGAACAAGCTTCCCATCGGCAGCCGCCACAGTACGGCGGTGGCGATCATCCCGCCGACGCCGTAACCGACCGAGCCCCACACCCGGAGCCGGCCGTACTGCCCGGAGGCGGTTTGCAGGTAAGATAGCGTCATCCCGTCCAACAGGGACGGATAGGCGTTAATGAACAGCGTAATCAGCACTAAAACGGCCACGGTCAGCAGAAGCTGCCGCATGCTCATAAAGAGAATCAGCGAGAAGGCCGCTCCGCCCAGAAGAATGGCCATCACGGCGACGGTTTTCCCCCATCGGTCCGACAGCCACCCCCAAAACAGCGGAGAGATGACCCCAATGACGGGCAGCAGCCCCATGGTGCTGCCGATCGCCACCCCGTTCATGCCCGATTGCTGCAAATATAGCGCCAAGTACGGCATGTAGATGCCGACAGCGGCGTAGTACAAAAAGTAAAGTTGACTCAGTCGGCGTTTTTCAGCCCCGGCTCCGTTCCCAACGGTCATGTTGTCGTACCTCCGAAATTGTTTACTAGGTTTAGGCGAGCCGGATTTCAGCATACCCGATCGAGTCGAAGGTCGACCATCCTCGTGATTCACAAAGCTCACCGCTCGTGATTTACTTCGCCTTAGCCTTCTCCGTAAGCCTTGCCAGCACCTCTTCCCAATACAGCTTCATCTGTTCCCGCACATTCGCATCCTTCAGCTTTTCTTGATGAAAGCTGATCGTCGTCCTGCCGCCGGCCGCAGCCAGTAAACGAATTTGCAAAGTCGAAGCTTGCTCCCAACCTGCTCGCTGCCACGACAACCGGAGCTGTTCGAGCGGCTTTACGATCCGCAGCTCGCCGGACGTGCCTTCTTTGGAGAAGAAACGCTGCCCGGGTTCCAGCTGCAAGGCGGACAGCCCGCCCAGCCACCAGGATAAGCCCTCCGGCGACGTAAGCAAGCGCCATGCCTGCTCTTGGGGCAGCGGCAGCGTTCTTCGAACCCCCACCTGGAAGCCGACCGACGACGTTTGACCGACGGGCTTCCGAGCTTGATGTTCCGAATACCCGTTGTCGATTCTCGGGTTGGTCATCCGACAATCCTCCTTTTTTTTGGGAAGATATAAATTGTAATTAATTTACCATAAGGGGCGGCATTAGACCATCACTTTTAACTACCGCGGACTTTGAAAAATAAAAAAAAGCCGGCGCCTGAGCAACATGCGCAAGTTTACGCTGTTACCAGGCACTAGCTACTTTCGTGCTTATCCATGCTCCTAACTTTTCAACAGGGCAGGGTGATCGGTGATGATGCCGGAAACCCCGCAATCCAGCATCCGGCGCATCGCAGGCTCCTGATTGACCGTCCACACGATGACATGCTTGCCATGCTTGCGAATGGCCTCGACGTCTTCCTGTTCCACCATCCCGTGATACAGCGACACGGCGAACACATCCAGCTCGAAATCACGGATAAGCGAGAGCGGATGAAGCGGCTTGAAGTCGTAAACGAGACTGATGCGCGCTTCAGGCGCCTGCTGCTTGATCCGGTGCAGCAGCTTGTGATCGTAGGAGGAGAACAGCACGGAATCGAGCCGTCCGTTCTCGCGGAGAAGCTTGATCGCCGCCTCTTCCAATCTTCCGCCGCAGCTCATCTTCAGCTCTATATTTAAGCCGATCTCAGCCGGCACCAGCTCCAGCACTTCCTGCAGCAGCGGAATTCGTTCGCCTGCAAAAGCCGGGTCAAACCAGGAACCGGCATCCGCCCGGCGGATTTCCTCCAGCGTCAGCTCTGCAATCGCTCCGCTCCGGTCCGTCGTACGGTCGAGCGTTTCATCGTGACAGACGACGACATGCCCGTCGCTTGTCAAATGAATATCCAGCTCGATGACATCGCATTGCTGCAGGATCGCCTGCCGGAATGAAGCGAGCGTATTTTCCGGCGCTTCCCCTGACGCCCCCCTATGGGCAAATACCCATGGCGTGTTACGATTCCAATTCATCCCGATCATCCTTCCATCCCTCTTCTCATGTTTCGTTCTTTTACTTTAATCCGGAATGCATGAAGCTCTCGACAAACTGACGCTGGAAGACGAAAAATACGAGCAGCAGCGGCAGGATAACCAGCAGCGTCGCCGCCGTTACGGTTCCCCACTGGGCTCCCGTCTCGAACGATTGGGCGAATATGGCGATGCCGACGGTCAGCGGCCGGGTTTCCACCGAGTCGGTTACGATAAGCGGCCACATGAAATTGCTCCAGTGCGTACTGACCGAGATGAGCCCGAATGCGATATAAGTCGGTTTCGCCGAGGGCAAATATACATGCCACAGCGTTTGCCACCATTTGGCTCCGTCCGCCTTAGACGCATCGTCCAAATCAAGCGGAATTTGCTTGAACGTCTGCCGCAGCAGAAACACGCCGAACGAGGAAGCCCAATAAGGCAGCATAATTGCCAGCTTGTTATCAATCAAGCCGAGCTCTTTCATCGTTGAATAATTCGGGAAAATCAGAATGTCCGGCGGAATCATGATCTGCGTCAAGAAGAGAATAAAGACGACGCCCTGTCCGATAAAACGCAACCGTGCAAACGCGTAAGCAGCCAGCGTAACCGTAATCAGCTGCACCGCCAAAATGCCGGTAACGATCAAAATCGTGTTCGAGTAGTACCGAAGAAACGGAATGGTCGTCCATGCCGATATATAATTGGCAAACGTCGGATGTTCTATCGCGAACGGATTGATTCTTGTGATGACTTCGCTTGAGGGAGTAAACGATGTGACAACGGTCCAAACCAGCGGAACCAGAAAGGCCATCCCCAACAATACGATAATGGAACGGTTGATCGCTCGTGCCACCATAGAAGAACTCCTTTCTTCTTCCTAGTAATGGATCCGTTTGTCCAGATAGGCGTAATTGAAAACGGAAATAACAAGCAAAATAACGAGAAGCACGACAGTCAGCACGGACGCCTTGCCCATATCCCAAAAGCTGAACGCCGTCTCATAAATATGGTACAGCAGCAAATTGCTCGCGTTATTGGGGCCTCCCTTTGTCATGATGTATAAGTGGTCGACCAATTTAAAGGAGTTCGTTGTGGCAATCACCATGACGAACAGCGTTGTCGGCATCAAGAGCGGAAAGGTGATCTTGCGAAAAGCCTGGAAGGGACTCGCGCCTTCCATTTCCGCAGCTTCGTACACTTCCCTCGGCAAGTTCTGCAGTCCTGCCAAATAAAAGATCATGAAAAACCCCGCTTCCTTCCAGATGATCATGACGATCATCGACAGCATGACCCAATCCGGATCGCCCAGCCAATTGTACCCCGTCAAGCCGAAGACACCGATAAATTTATCCAACAATCCGTAGTCGGGCGTATAGATAAACAGCCAGATGTTGGCGATCGCAATCATCGGTATAAAGGTCGGATAAAAAAACGCCGCGCGCAGCAGACTTGTCCCCTTCAGCTTATTGTTGATCCAAACCGCCAGATAGAGCGCCAGCAAAATACTTACCGGCACGGTGCCAAGAACGAGCAGTAAATTGTTGGCGAGCGCCTTCATAAACACATCATCCTGAAACACCTGTACATATTGGTCGAAGCCGACGAACTTCCTTTCGGACAAATTCGAGCTGTAGAAGCTTACATACACCGATTTAATCGTCGGATAGAAGGTAAACAAAGCCAGAAACACAAGCGAAGGAAGAAGCAGCGCGTAAGCGAAGCCGTTCTCTCTCCAGTTGATTTTTCGTTTGGCGCCCGGCGCGCATTGTATCATTCGAATCCCCCTTTTTCTACGTCCTGCTTGTTCGCGACTGCCTAACGGACGGGATTACTACGGCACCTATGCCGTGATAATCCCGTCCGTTTCGGCTGTGATTGACTGCTACTTCTGGAAGCTTTTCAGAATTTCGTCAGCCTGCTGCTGGGATTTATCGAGCGCTTCTTTAGGCGTCATTTTACCGAGCAGCACAGCCTGAATATTGTCGTTAAACAGCTTGGTCACTTGCCCGTTTTGGTACGTCGACAGTTCGCTGTCCGCATACTGCAGCTGATCTCTCGCCACAGCCGCCTGCGGGAAATCTTTCACGTAATTTTTCAGCAAATCGGTTTCATAGGAAGCCTTCGTCGTTCCGACATACCCCGTATCGATCGACCATTGGGCTACCCGCTCCGGTTTCGTCAGAAACTCGATAAATTTCACCGCTGCTGCCTTGCGCTCTTCCGGAATGTTTTTGAACACGTACAGATTGCCGCCTCCTGTCGGAGACCCGTATTGCTTATTAGCCGGCAGGAAAGCTACGCCGAAATTGAATTTCGCATCCGTCTTCACTTTCGTTAGATTGCCTGTCGTATGGAACATCATCGCGGTTTTGCCGCTGATAAAATCGGACGGTACGGTCGCCCATTCCAATGTGCCTTCAGGCATGACTTTATCCTTGCGTCCGAGGTCCGTGTAGAACTGCAGCGCTTCCTGCACTTCCGGTTTATTGAAATAGACCTTCTTGCCGTCGTTCGACATGATGTTCGTGCCTGTTTGCAGCGACATCGCCTGCAGCATCCAGTATTGATAGCCGGTGCTTGGAATTTCAATGCCCCACTGCGTCACTTTACCGGATGCGTCTTTGACCGTCAGCTTGCTGGCGGCTTCCTTCAGCTCGTTCCAGTTGGCAGGCGCCTTGTCCGGATCGAGTCCCGCTTTCTTAAACAGATCCTTGTTGTAGTACATCACGATCGTACTGCGCTGGAACGGAACGCTCCATACGGTATCGCCGGACTTGGTGTTGCCCATGAACGCTTCATAGAAGCCGTTAAAATAATCTTTGGAAAACCGCGGCGTCAAGTCTTCGATCGCATTCATCGAGAGCAGGCTGTATAAGTCGGTAGACAAGAGGACCGCGATATCCGGCGAATTACCGCCCTGCACAGCCGTCGCGACTTTCGTCATCGTATCCTGGTAGCTGCCGCCGTAGACCGGCTTCACGGTAATGTTCGGATTTTCCTTATGGAAATCGTCGGCCAATTTATCGATCAGCTTCGTGATCGGACCGCCGACGGCTACCGGAAAATAAAACTGCACGTCTACCGGCTTATCGGCGGCTTTGGCCGTTTCGGCCGGACTTGAGCTTGCGTTCCCGTTCTGTGCTGCAGGCTTGTCGGCTGTTCCTTGGCCGCAAGCCGACAGGACGAATGTTGTCGCAAGCACGGATAGCAATACTTTTTTCATAGATAAATTCCTCCCTAAATTTCTGTTTTATGTAGATCCTTCGCCTAATGAAGGTTACTGCCGGTATGATCCAGCTCGGACAATCCCTTGATGCAGCGTATTAGCTGGTACCGCTTCTTCCGGTATATAGCCGCTGTTCACCGATAATTTCACTTAACGAAGCGAGTACGTAATCCGGCTCGACGCCCGTCAGCATGATGTCTTTGCGCGAATCGGCTCCTGTCAGCACAAGCGCCGTATACATGCCGCTCGCGTTGCCGAAGCGGATGTCGGTTTCGATCCGGTCTCCGACCATCAGACACCGTCCGGGGTCGACAGACAGCTTCTCGAACGCCTTTTCCGCGTAATAGGCGGATGGCTTGCCGATCACTTTGAACGTCTCTCGTAAGCTCGCCGTCTCCAGCGCCTTCACCAGCGACCACGTATCCGGAATCGCTCCGTCGTCGATCGGGCAGAACGGGTCCGGGTTGGCTGCAAGGAGCAGCGCCCCATTGCGAAGGGCATTCATGCCTTGAGTCAGCTTGTCATACGTAAACTGCCTGTCCAATCCGACCAGCACATGCGTTGCGCTCAGCGCGTCTTCGGTCGTCTCCACGCCGTACCGTTCCAGCTCCAGCTTCATGGCCCGCTCGCCGATCATGAACACCTTGGCGCCCGGCTCATGCTCCCCGAAATACAGTCCGGCCACGCTGAGCGCCGTCATAATTTCATCCTCGCTGCATGCGACCCCGAGCTGTTCAAGCCGCTGCTGCACCTCTTCGATGGTGCGAATCGTCGTATTCGTCACGAACAGCAGCGATTTCTCCTGTTCGCGAAGCCTGTTCAGCGTAGGCAGCACGCCCGGCAGTATCGAATTGCCGGCATACACAGTGCCGTCCAGATCGAACAAATAACCTTCGAATTGATTCAAACCGGCGGGGCGCTTCTTTACCCGCCCTTCTTCCTTGGCGCCATCCCCTGTGCAAGGCTGGAACCCGTTCTTCTGATGCGTCCCCTGTTCTGTCACCGCTCTACCTCTTTCCAATAAAAATAACCCTTGTCCGAAAATGTAAAATAAGCGTCATCGGACACATCGCACAGATGCCCCGGCTTTTTTTTACATTTTACTGAACAAGGGTTTTCTCCTGTTCTCAACCCATCGTAACCAGCAAATATGTTCGATATAAACTTAGTATAAGGCAGTTTTGTCAAGGGACGATAAAATCCGTTCATAGGTTTTGTAAATTTCAGCGTGCAAATGGGTGCTTCCACATGGACGGATCACCGCTGGAAATAAAATCTGCGCCGCTTTCCAGCGCAGCCCTGATTTCCTCCTCGTAACGGATCAATCCCCCGACAATCAGCGGCTGCTTGATCGTGTTCTTCAGCTCGCGAATGACCCTCGGCATTAACCCGGGCATAAGCTCGACCTCATCCGGATGTGATCCCGCAATCATTCGAACAGCCGTTTGAACGGCCGCAGTGTCAATGGCAAAGATGCGCTGAATGCTTCTGATTCCCGCCTGCCTGGCCGCAGCGACCGCGTTCGACTTCGTCGTTACGATGCCGTCCACCTTGAACTTCGCTGCCAAATATTCGACGGTATGCGCATCCCTGCCCAAACCCGAAACCATCTCCAAATGGACGTAAACCTGTTTCCCTGTTTCATGAATGTGTTGAATAATCGATTCCAGATTGCCGATATGTCCTGCCATTAAATTCACGCGCGTGACGCTGCTTTCCAGCACTTTCGAAATTTGCTCCTCTTTCGTAACCGAAGCGATGATCGGATAATTGCTCATGCGTGTGCACCTCCAAGGCTTGCTTACTACCACTATACCCTTCGATTGTTTGCGGAGTGTTAATATTCAAAAGTCCCCACCATATCCAAACGTGGTGGGGACAGCTATCTGCCTTACGTTAGTTGGAGAAATCGATGGAACGAAGCATTCTGCTCAGCAGCACCGCGCTTTCCGCTCTCGTTCCCGTGCTTTCCGGCGCGAAACGATTCGCTGACACGCCGTTCACCATTTGCAGGCCCGCCAGTTTGGCCGTCGCTTCCCTCGCCCAAGCAGCAATCACCGATTCATCGGAGAAAGAGGCGTTGCCGGCGGCCGGATCTGCTGCGCGATAACCGGCAAACTGCATGGTCCGGTAAATCATGACGGCCATTTCCTGCCTCGAGATATAGCCGTAGGGGCGGAAGGTATCGTCTTCGTAACCGGTGACGAGCCCGTTAGCGGTCGCGGTATTTACCGCGCTCGCGAACCAGTCCCCCGGCTTGACGTCCTTGAACGTTGCGCCTGCCGGAGCTGCGGCGGCCAGCCCCAGCGATCTCACGAGCAGCGCGGCAAATTCGGCGCGCGTGACTTCCCGGTCCGGCGCGAATTTGTCGTCATCGACACCTTGAACAATCCATTTGGCGGCCATTCTCTCTACATCCTGTTTAGCCCAATGCCCGCTCAAATCGCTAAAGGTTACACGGCGGTCCAGAAGCATATAGGTGCTGTTGGACCTGCTGTACAGAGCCGCTTCGCCATCCGCAAGAGCAAACGGAACCGGCTGATACACGGTGTTTCCGTTCGCATCGGTTTCAACCCGCACAGCTGCCAGCGTCTGTTCATTCACCGGCCCGTTCAGCTTCATCGTTCTGGGCACATACCGGCTAAAGCTTGAGATTTCACTGCTGCTTCCATTCTCCGCCGCCGCCGTTAACTTGAATTCGATGGAGGCGAGCACCTGCAAGCCGTTCGCTTCGGCAGCCGATTTAGCCTTGTCATCCTTGGTCATCTGGACGGTTACATGGAGCTTGTCCGGCGATACTTCCAGCCTGGTCGCCCATGCCCTGACATCGATTTGCTCCAGTGGAAGCTGCCATGCACCCAGATTCGTCTTGAACACGACGGTGCTGCCCGCTTGCTGCGACTGAAGGACTTGAAGCGCTGACGGAGTTAACGAAATCATCGCTTGATCGATGTCTTCGCCTTCTTCCACGGCCTGCAGCGTAATGCTGCCTTGGTCGGCTCCGTTCACGGCGGCTCGAATCGCCGCGTCGTCGACTGTAGTTTGTGCGATTTTTCTGCCGTCTTCTTCTTTGACACGAATGCCATCGCCGGTTGATGGAGCGCCGGCAGACGGAGCAGGCGACGAAGTTCCGCCGCTCGATTCGTCGTCAGGCTGGGGCCGGAGTACGCTCAGCACATACTCTTTGGTCGTCGTGTTGTCGTCCGCCGTCACTTGAATCGCAATCCGGTTCGTTCCATACTTGAGCGCCGCCTCGTATACCGCGCCGCTTACGGTCGGGACACCATTCACTTTCAACGTCGCCCAGGCATCGGCGGCCGTTGGCGTTACCCGGATTGTGCTTACGCTGCGGCCAATCGTCCATTGATACGCTGTCGTATCCGGAGCAAATGCCGGCGTTAAGGTGCCCGCGCTCACCTCTAACCCTGCCAGATCGGCATTATGGGACTCCACATGAATGAGAACCGGCTGCGTATAGAGGTCGTACTTATTGTTGTCGTCGATAACAAACGAGTAGCGAAGCAAGGCATGCGCTCTGCCGGGCTTCTTCGCTGTAAGCATGCTGCCGTTCGCTTCTACCGTATCCAGTCCGTCCAACAATACGATGTCAGGCTGAACATCCTTTTGTTCACCCTTAAAGGTTACGATATAGGACGATAACGGAATGGTTTCGTTCTGCTGCAGGACGAACTTGTCATTCACCGGTTTGAGCGCAGCCGCCCAGTCTGAGGCCCAGTCCGCATAGTCGGTCGTAATGCCATAGACGCCGCTTTTAAAGATGTTGATGAAATCATTTTTGTTATTGTAGGTCCATGGGGATACGATCAACCCCCGGTGCTTCGCGGCCTCCAGGAAGTTTTTGTTCAGCTCCCTGTCATAGCCCGTATTAAAAGTAGCATTCAGCGGCTGGACAAGCATGAGCGCATCGCGCAAAGATTTTTGCGTATCGGCTTGCTTGACCGTACCGGCACTGACCAGTAAACCCAGCGGCATCTCCGGCATCAGCTGAGCCATCAATTTCAGTTGACTGGCATGAAAAGACATCGTATCGATCAGCGCCTCGGCATCCTGTTCCCTAATTACCCGGACGTAGGTGCCGACAGCGTTAGGGGTGCTTGTCTTGATCTCGGCCATAATCATTCTCCCGTGCGCTTTGGCCAGATCGATCTGCTCCTCCAGGGTCGGAATCTTCACGTCAGGGTAGCCCGCCGGCATCGGCTTGTTGGCATTGAGCGCCTTCAATTCCGCAAGCGTGTAATTTTCCGCATTCCCGGATCCGTTCGTCGTGCGGGTCAAATCGGTATCGTGTACGATAACCAAATGCCCGTCTTTGGAAAGATACATGTCGTTCTCGATAAAATCAGCGCCCGCCTGAATCGCCAGAAGGTTGCTTTCTATCGTATTCTCGGGAGCTTTGGTCGGCAATCCGCGATGGCCGATCATATACGGCTTGCGGATCAGCGTCAAGTCATGGGTATATACCTTGAAAGCGTCGAACGCCTTATCCGGCGAGTCGGTGACAATCCCGTTCACTCCGGCCGTAATCAGACGATGCATCGCGATGCTCTCGTCAGCCGCATTCGCCGTTTCCTTGGTCCAGATCGAGACCATCCGCTGTTGAAGGTAGTTCACATTGTCAGGCGTTGCGGCGCTCTGCGGCAGAAGCGCGATCTTGGCCAAGCTGGCCGTCGTTTGTCTGCGGATATCGATCAATCGATCTTCGGACCCATTCGTCTCCGATGTAAAATCGACGATACCGCGAATGATCGGATAAGCGGTTCTCGCTTTTTTGATCAAATCTCCGTTATTCGAAACAACAAAGGCGTCTTCAAGTCCGATGCTCTTTAAATACTCCGTCAACCGCTCAACGGAGAGCTCATCCTTCACGTAAAAGGCAGGAATCATCCTCGTTCCAATCGTGCCGAGAACCGAATCGAGACTGCCGATTTCCTTCTCGCCCGTCGGATTGGTCACCTTCAGGTCGCCGTTCACATGCAGAATGACCGTTGCCGGCAAGGTAGGACCGGTGAAGCCGGCCAAGTTCTCCAGACTTGTGATCTCCGCCACTACCGTAGGCGCCATCGCGATTTTCGTATCCGGCTCCGTCACCTGAACGAACCGGTCCGACGGATCCACGATAGCCGGAAGCGGAGTTTGCAGCAGGGTGACCCGGATATTGTCCACTTTCATTTTACTTCCGTCGGCTTGAAGTCCGATTCTTCCCTTCGCATAGCTGGTTGCCCGGTCGGTATCGATAACAAGCTGGCTGCCGATCCATTCCTGCACCCGGTTTCCATAGGCTAGTATCGTGTAATGGTACAGCTTATTCGGATTGATAGCTTCTGTGTACGATCCTTTTTCCATGACGTTCCAACCATTGGCAGGCGTCCGCTCCGCAAATTCGACGCCGTTGGCCGCCGTCGCATCCTGCCTGACCGCCATCTGGTAATACGGGTAATTATCGTTCTGAATTCTGTACATGATGGAATTCCATCTCGCTGTGTTATTGGCCGCCAGATGCGTAATGTCGGCTTCGATCTTGTAATTGCCGAAGGCCCCTAAATAATCGGGAAGCAGTACTCTCGAAGGGTTGTCGGGAGCCGCGCTTGCATCGATTTCAAATGCGCCGTTATTCACGGCCGCCGCGCCGGCAGTTGTCCCTTGTTTTCTTGTCCAGCCTTGCGGCAGCGTTCCGTTCGCAAGCGCGTCAAAATTTTCTTCATAGAGCACATAATCGCTGTCGCCGGCATTCTTGGCTACGACCCGTATGGACACTTGGACACCATCTTTTTCCGCGGTTACGGTGTACACGCCTTTTTGTTGTACCTTCATTGTGCCGCTATGAATCACGACAGCGGGATCGACGGAAGTCCAGTTTACTTCGCTTCCCTTCATCAGCCCCGATGTAAAATCGCTGTAGTCCGCACGCAGCGTTATCGAGTCGAGCTCGATCGGTTGACCCGCAGCGGCTGACAGCACATAACCGCTCTCGTGCTGAAGCGATACTACTTTGGCCCCGACTGCAGAAGGCGTTACCGTTATTTCCTGCGACCATTCGGCATCGGCGTAGATCGCCGTCACTTTCGCTTTACCCGGTTTGAGCGGATTGATTTGATTGTTTACGATTTTGATGACACTCTCATCCGATGTATACAACTTGAGCATCCCGGAAGGCACCGCTTCGGTAATACCGTCGGAGTAATATACACTGGCCGTCACATTAACCGCGCCAGACAGAGCCTCCATCGTAGGCGGCAGCGTCATATACAGGTTGTCGGCCGTAATTCGGGTCACTTTCAAGTTGTCGAACGAAACCTTGCTTTGGTCCGCTTGAAATCCGATTTTGCCTTTTTCCAAGAGCACATCTGACCCTAACGTTTGGTCCGTCAAAAGCGTAAAGTCGGCATCGGTTTTCGCTTTTATATATTCCTTGACGTTGTTCCCGAATACCCGGACTTTCAAGGTGTAGTCCTCATTTAACGTCAGCGGCTTCCACATGCCGGAAATCGGCGTCGGTGAAAACCAGTTTCCATCCGGTTTCCGATAAGCCATTTCATAAGTGCCGTTCTGCCGGACAGCCATTTGATCGTAAGGGACCTTGCCGTTAGAAGGCACACGGAACATGAGCGCCGCCCATCTTTGGGCATTCACCACGCCTTCGAATCTCATATCCGCTTCAATCTCATAATTGTCCCATTGAATGGGCGCGATGACCCGGGCCTGCTTCCCCGACGCCTTCCCGTCAAATAGCATTCTTCCGTTACCGTAGGTATCCTGCACAACTGTAAACGGGCTGCTGCCGCTGTTCACATCCGAGATCCAGCCGGGAGGAAGGCTGCCTGCCGCATAGCCGTCGAAATGTTCCTGAAGAAGAACAGGATTCACATCCCCCGAAACCGGGCTGCCGTCTACAAGCGTCACGACACCGTAGCCGCTCGTATCGTTCCAGAACGAGCTGGAGTTATAGGCGCTCCAATAGCTTGTCCGCTGCTGGCTTGTATCGTCGCCGTACCGGTCGGTTGTGCCGATCTCCAAACCGAGCCGCTTGTTCAGCATAGGGTCAAAATGAAGCATGTCCCAAGGAACCGCCACTTCAAGCGACCAGCCGGAAGCTGTCGTTTGAATCGCCCTTAATATCTTCTTCTCATCCTTGCCGCTGTGATTGCTCAGCGCAGCCCCGAATTGCAGCTTCGGCGTCGTCGTTCCCGGCTGATACATCAAGCCGATCTGCATGTCGCCCTCGGCAAACGGCGCAGACTGATGCTGTGTCGGATCCAGAAAAATGTTCACGCCATCCTGCTCGAACCAATACCCGGAGCCATTATGAATCAAATTCGCGTCATCGGACTTCACGCCGATATATAAATAACGGTTATCCCACAGTAGGCCAAAGCGGGATTCCTGGAACCCCCCTTCCCCTATCCGTCTGTCCAAACGCTCATTGATGCTCCAGATGGATTCATCGAGCTTGCCGTCAATGACAGGAGCATGCCGCGTTTTGTTCACGTCGAGCGTTTTTCTTCCCGCGTCTGCCGCTTGAGCTTGCTCTGGCAGCACGCTAAGCTGGAGCATGCCGCTTAATAAAGCGACGATGATCCACATATGGAATAACTTCCTATACCTGTTCATTTCCCTCATCCCTTTCATCCTTGGTCAGACTGCTTGTTCATCAAAGCGCGGCGGCCTTACCACCCCTCCCGCACACAGTTTCGGAAAGCACAAAAAAACCCTTCATCCAGCAAACGAAACCGGAGAGTCTTTACTTGACGACTCATCCAATTGCTGCAATGAAGGGTTTTCTCCTTGTCTCCTACCCTTGTCTATTCGGTTCGTATAAGGAACTCACATTTCTATTTTTACTTTACCAGCGCATTGTTTCCGGAATGTCATCCGCATGCGAAGAGATTGTAAAGATTCATCCCGGCTCCAGGAGCCCCATTTCCAAGCAAGCTTTAACCGAAAGCTTCTTAACCTCGGCCTGAAAGCGAATGTCCATTCGTTCCCCCGACAGCTGGACGATTTCCCCCCGCCCCCAAGACCGGTGCTGAACCGTCAGCCCTATTTTCAGTTGAGCCGCGCTCGTTATCGCATTCGGGTTGAAGGGAACCGCGGGCTTTACCGTATTTGCCTGGACGGACGCTTCCTGTTTGGGCAGCGGCTTGTCGGGCGTGACGATGCTGCGAACGTCCGCAACAAACGGAGATTCTTTTACTTTTTCGCCATCCCTTTTTTGATACGTAAGCAGCTCCAGTTCCCTTTTCGCCCGGGTCATGCCGACGTAGAATAAACGGACGGCTTCCTCCAAGAGGGCCTGATTCCCTCCGGCCTTTTTCTCCATGTCCGCGGAAGCGGGCAGGATGCCGTCGATCAGATCGATCATATATACCCGCTCGAACTCCAGACCTTTTGCACTGTGAAGGGTGGAGAAGGTCACCGCATTGTGGTCCTTATTGGACTTTGAGCTTTTCATCAGAGACGCCAAGTGCTTCAGCCGCTTCGCAAAATCTTCCATCGTTTCGAGCGTATCCGCGATCGCTTCCAGCGTGTTCAGAATACCGGTCAAGTATTCCTTGCTGAATCCCAGCCTTTCACACATCTTGTCGATGGCTTTCTCGTAGCCAAGCCGGTTTCGAATTACCCGGATTGCCTCAAGCGGCGGCATGCCTTTCATCTGTTGCAAGGTTTCTTTGACTTCCTGCACCTGTTTACGCTGATAATCTTGCAGCGGGACGTAGTTCAGCAAATTATCAAAGACGGATTCGTTATTGTCGATTCCCTTCAGTACCGCCATCTGCTGCTTGGTAATATACCCGTTAAGCTTGGTATGAATTTCTTCCATAATATCAACGCGCTTGTCCGTAAAGGTCATTCGCATGAAGTTCAAGATGTCTTTCACGACCCAATGAGAGAAAAAACGAATGTCAGCATCCTTCATATAAAAGGGAATCCCCGCGCGGTCAAATTCGTTCATCAAAGGAATGGAAGAGGAATGATTTCGATACAGCACCGCCACATCGCGAAGACTTTCAACCTTTTGGATTTCCTGGACCAAGTATTTCGTCTGATAAGGGTAATCGGCAAAGCTCCTGATTCGGATCGGCTTATGCGATGAGTTGTGAGTAAACATGTTCTTATCGTACCGATTTTTGTTTCGTTTTATGAATTGGTTGGCCGCTTTCACAATATGTTGCGATGACCTGTAGTTTTGCTCCATGAAGAGCGTAACGGCATTCGGGTACACTTGCCTGAAGTTAAGCAAATAGGCAGGCTCCGCGCCTCTCCAGCTGTAAATGGATTGATCATCGTCGGCTACGACACACAGATTGCCATGTTCCCTTACCAGCTTCTCGACAATGGCGTGCTGTACCATCGACGTGTCCTGACTTTCATCGGTCAGCACATAATCGTACCTTTGCTGATATTTGCGCAGCAGCTCCCGATCCCTCTCCAACACCTCGTTCGCGATGGTCAGCATATCGTCGTAATCAATCAGCAGCTTGCTCGAGCCTAACCGTTTATAAGTCTCATATTCCCACAGGATTCGCCCCGCTTCCTTCACATTACATGGAACGTTCGACCATTCGTCTTCAGGAATCATTTTGTTCTTGATGAAGCTAATGTAGGTGGTGAGCTCGTCCATTTGATCATCGGTGATGTTTTCGCGGGCGATCGTTTTATACAAATGCCGTAAAATAAACTTCTTATGTAAAGGCGGACTATCGGAATCCAAATCGCCCAGTTCTTCCAAGCTGATGTCGCCTTCAATGATTTGATAGGCCGTCCTCGTTTTACGGAAATGCTCCCGAACGACCTCGAAGGCCATGCTGTGAATCGTAGAAAAATCAACCGGCGGAAGATCAGGGAAAAAACGTTTAAACCGCTCTTTCATATCCGCCGCTGACGCGCGGCTGAATGTAATCGCCTTAATGCGGGACGGGACAACTCCCTTCTCTTCAATGAGGTAGCCGATCCGCATGATGACCGTGGTCGTTTTCCCGGATCCCGGAGAGGCCAGAAGAAGCAAGGCTCCCTCCGTTTGAAGAACTGCCTGCTTCTGGACGTTATTTAAAGAAACTCCGTTTTGTTTGATGTTTCGGGTAAAAAAATCGTCACTTGCTTTCATATCCGACAAACCCTTTCAACTAAATCAAATGCCGCATCACATGGTTAGGACACTTACGAGACTATTATAGCATCTCCTTCTAATAGGATCCCGGCTCTCTCCCCGGCATAAACAAAAAACGAAAGCCCGGATGATGAAGGGCTTTCGTTTTTCACTCTTCGTACACTGATCTCTACGGATCGATAAGCGTTTGACGGGAATCGAACCCATTCCGCCAGCTCAGAAGGCTGGAATTCTTCCATTGAACTACATACGCATATGGTCGGGACGACACGATTCGAACATGCGACCCCCTGGTCCCAAACCAGGTGCTCTACCAAGCTGAGCTACGTCCCGAGATAAAATGGCCTGTTGGAGCACACTTTGTAACTCGGTAAAGATGAATGGCGTGCCCTGAGAGATGCGGCTTTTAGCCGACTGCGCTTTCGAAGCGCAGCTCCGACGAACTCTAACGTTCGAATCTAAATCTCAGCACACTTTGTAACTCGGTGAAGATGAATGGCGTGCCCTGAGAGATTCGAACTCCCGACCTTTTGATTCGTAGTCAAACGCTCTATCCGGCTAAGCTAAGGGCACATGGCAATGGCTGGGGATCTAGGATTCGAACCTAGGCATGACGGAGTCAAAGTCCGTTGCCTTACCGCTTGGCTAATCCCCACTGCTTGCTGAAGTCACTTTCATAGAAAAAGCTCACCCAGGGTGAGCTT